>NZ_JACUZZ010000001.1:0-602020 GCF_014851595.1 Rhizobium sp. RHZ01 | reverse complement strand
CGATCCGCTGCAGATCACGCTCGCTCATCGCAATCAATCCCATCTGCAATCTCCGCCGTCATCAAAACCGGGGAGAGAGTGACATTTCTACTTTGCAGAAACAGGACATTCTAACTTTGCGGCTACAGCCATTTGCGGCGTAATCTATCTTATGGAACAGCAGAGCGGTTTTGAAGCTGTTGCTTTTTCGGTTCTAATAACCTTTTAGGACAACAATCGTCCGAAACCGGCGTGAACGGTCATTTAGCTGTCGCGTTCTCGCGCTACATCGAAGTGTAGCGCGTCCTTTCACCTGCACCGCAACATGCCACTCAATCTCAGTTTGACATCGTTGCCGCCAGCGACGGCTGGTTTGATCAGCGCCGGTTCGTCCGGGAACCTCGGCGATGAAACCGTCCTTGCGACTGTCGACACGCCGCACTCATCTTGACGCTTTGCTTGAAACCCGAACCGTCGCGGCGGCAGGTCCTACTCACTCAAGAGATCGTCGAATGCGCTGCCCATCCATTGAGAGCGTTGTTATTGACAACAACGCCAGAGTGTTGGTATCAATAACAACATGAAGGCCAGACTGATCGAGAAATCGCGAACGGTGATCAATGACAAGACTTATTTTGAGGTCGTGTTATGGCACCTACCCAACCCGGTTCCGGGCAGCACGCACCCGTTCAAGTATCGGCTGGCCTTCGTTGTGAACGGTTAGTGCGTTCTCCGCTACGACAATGAGCGCGGGAAAGGCGATCACCGGCACTTAGGTAACCGCGAAGAAGCCATCGAATTTACGTCCCTTGAAGCACTTTACGATGCCTTCCAAGCCGACATGGAAAGGATGCTCAGATGACAACTTTGACTGTGCGCTTGAGTACCATAGCGGATGCCAAGGCTCGCTTTGTCGAGGCCGGAAGGCGGGCGCTTGCAGGGGAGACAGCAGAGGCCGCACCTTCGGTCAACTTCACCTCCTACGATGACATGCACCGAGTGCTCGCGCCTTCCCGCCTCGCTATCGTCAAGGCGCTTGCGGGACACGGGGCGTTGTCGATCCGCGAGGTCGCGCGTCGGGTCAACCGCGATGTGCAGGCCGTTCATCGTGACGTGACGACGCTCGTCAATGCTGGTGTCATCAACCGGACAGAGAATGGAATCGAGTTTCCCTATGATCGCATTCATTTCGAATACGATGTGAGCGCCGCAGCGTGATGAGGAGGTGTTGGCACTGATCGGCTACGCGCGTTTCCACCCGCGAACAAACCGTCGCGGCACCGCTCGACGCGCTACGCAAGGTCGAGTGTATCCGCACCTTCGAGGAAACCGCCTCGGGCGCGAACCACGATCGGCCGCCGCCCGGTCATCATGCCCCTGGTCCGATCCAGGCTCTTGGACAGGACCATGCTTTACACCGCCGTCACTCGGACCGTCGAGACCGTGGTTTTGGTCGGGGATCCGGACCTCCTCAACGAGGTCGTCTCCATGGCTCCGAGGAGCCTGGAACGGAACAGTGCCCCGAACTTCGTAACGCCGTAAAAAAGCAACAATGGCCTTGGCACGGCCGCGCTACAGTGCCATTCATTGTTGCAAATCGTCTCCGCATCAAGAGCAACAAACGCCTCAAAATCGGTACAGCAACACCAAGATAGAGGGCGTGACGTCTTCAGCCCTGCCCTGGCGAGCATTCATCCACTCACTCACTCAGCTACAGGAGCCGAAATTGCACTCTTTGGAACATCTAGGCGGTTTGATGGCTGTTGCTTTTGAGGCTGAAACCGCGTGATCGGCGACTGGATGCGCCTTCGAATTCTAACAGGTCGTGAGCTAGATTATTCCTTGTTGCGTTCGGACGGCGCTGCAATCGAGGACTTCCTTCAGGATGAGGCTATCAATACCCTCCATGTGCGCGGTTCCAAAAAGCAACATAACGTTCGTTCGCGGATGTCCATGTCGTCGGGATCAGGCATCTGGCATCCCTTCTGAGGTTACGGCCACTCCTCCTCCTGCCAGTCGCGGGCCGCATGGATGACGCGGACGATCACTACTGCCTCGTCCGTGAGCGCGTAAGCGATGACGTAAGGCAAGCCCGTCACTACCTTCTCGTAAGTGCCAGTCACGCGCCCCGGCCTGCCGGTGGCGAACTCACTGAGCCTGTTGCCCGCGTCCTCGACGGCGTCAACGACCCGCTCGGCTGCATCCGGATTATCGTCGGCGATGTAGGCGAGGATGTCGAGATAGTCGCGGTGTGCGTCAGCCGACCAGACAACGCTCCTCATCCTTGCGCTTTCTTGCGCCGTGCTTCCGCAATTATCTGGCGGGCTTCAGCTATCGCTTGCTCGTGCGGGACGACGCGGCCAGCCTTCACGTCGGTCAGCCCGCGCTGGATGCCTTCAATAATGGAAAGCTCGCGCTCGACATAGGCCGAGACCGCCTCCCCCGCGAGGAAGGATTTGCTGCGCTTCGTCCCTTCGGCGATCTTTGTCAGCTTGGCCAAGGTGTCTTCCGAAACACGGATCGTCATCGTCGCACTCATGCTACACTCTCCGTTGTGTTTACATGTACACACTATAGTACGGCATGCCGGTTGGGGGTCAAGGCTTGGCTGGCGTTCCCCTGATGACAGCCATCGCATCGGCTTCCTGTCAGCACTTCGGCTGCGACCTGCGCGTGACCGGCCTCGCCCACGCCGAGTTGGTGCGCGGCAATCTGGAGCAAGCACTGGTCTGGGCGGGCAAGTCGCTGGCGGCCAATCAACACTACGGTCCATGTTTTTGGATGCTAATCGCGGCCAATGCACGGCTCGGTCGCATTGACGAGGCCCGAAGACATCTCGCCAGTTTGCTCGCTATTTCACCCACGATCTCTCTCGCCAGCATACGCGAAGGTCAAGCCGCCAAAATTCCGGGTCGGATCGAGCCAATCCTGGAAGGACTACTGCTCGCTGGCATGTGCCGAGGCGAATGAGGCCACGACGTTGGCGTTGAAAATCGCTCGTTACTGTTCCGCGACGGGGATCAGGTATATAATTTTTCCGCCAAAAGATTAGCCTTGGGAGGGACCCATGCGCGGGCTGATAGGAAGCGTGGCGATCTACTTGAGCACTCTTGCGATGTCCTACGGCGGTCCGCTTCACGATGCCGCTAAGAGCGGCGATCTAGTATCGCTTACCGCGTCGTTGGATGCTGGAGCGGATATAGAGGAACAGGACAAAGGAGCCACGCCTCTCGTCGTCGCGGTTCGCAGCGGCCATCCCGACGCAGCGGAACTTCTGATCAAGCGTGGGGCCAACGTGAACAAGGAGTCCGCACTTGGATTACCTCTTACCGCTGCCGTCCTGACGGCGTCTCCCGAGCTTGTCCGGTTGTTGGTTGCACGCGGTGCCGATCCCAATGCTGCCGCGCGTGGCGAGCGCATGTTGCATTTCGCGGTCGCCAGTAACTGCCTCGACTGCGTCAAGGCGCTCGTTGAAGCGGGCGCAGACGTCAACGCCATCTGGGTGCGGGGTGATCCCAAGCGCAACCCCTCTATCATAACGCCTTACCACCTCGCGAAACATGACGATCGCGCAGAAATCGCCGACTACCTCCTGAACAACGGCGTCATTGTTCAGAAACCCCAGCCGATCTCAGGGAAACTGGCGAACGGCGATCCGACCAAAGGGGCAGCTTTCTTCGCCTCCAATTGCGCCAATTGCCATGTCACTGGCGTGAAGGACCCGCCAAGAAGGGGCCCGAACCTGTGGAATGTCGTAGGACGCAAGAAGGCCTCGACACCGTTCGGCGGCTACTCCAAAACGCTAATGGCCTGGCCAGGTTCTTGGACTTACGAGGACCTCAACATCTTCATCGCCGGTCCTACGCTCACAACACCGGGGGTAGATATGGACGTTCGTGGCGCGCCCGACGAAGCGGATCGACTGAACGTAATCGCCTATTTGAGAACACTAAGCGACTCGCCTGTTCCGCTACCCTAAGCCGGGTCGATTGGAGACGAAAGATAAGGCGGTCTACGCCGCAGCGTGCAGCTTGAGGTCTTGGAATTTCTCCAAGCCGCCTGAAAGACGAACCTGTCGTACGCAGTACAACCCCCGTTTTCATACGCTTCCACCGCCATCATTTGGTCGACGAAGTTAACGGCGGCTCCGGGTGCTGCTCTCAATTGGGATGAGCTCAACACCAGCAGCCTATTGGAGCGCGAATTTGGAAGCGGCGTCACACGCAGTGCTTGGCGGACCCGTTCGGAATGTGTCAGACCATCAACGCCGTAGAGCGCGAAATCGCCCTGCATCAGATGGTAAACCTTCGCTCGCTATCTCGAAAGACCGATGGCATCCTCGCCCCGAGGGACTACTGCTCGCGGTCATGCGCTGAGGCGCCACGGCTACCGCATCAAAACGAGATCCGCTTTCCAACAGATAATGGTACGATCTTGCTGTCGCCAAAAGCGTTCGCCAGCGCGTTCATGGCTCGCCACCCGGTGCAATGGCCCGCAGCGATGGTGGCAAGGTCGAACGACGCCAACGCTTCGACGGTTGCCGGGATGATCCGCTCGTTCTGTCCGACAAGATGCAGCCCGCCCACGACGGCATGGAGCGGCACACCGGGAAGGCTCGACTTTGCGTGCGTCAGTACATTGATCACGCCCGCATGTGAGCAGGCGCTGAAAATGACCAGGCCTTTCCCGGTAACGTTCACGGCCAGGAAGCGCTCATCCATCATCAGCTCGTCCGACACCCATCCGCTGCCGTCCGTGGACTGCCGATATTGGCCCGGAAATCCCCGTTCGAAAGCGGTCACGCGCTCTATCTCGCCGCTCACGTAAGCCGATCCTTCCAGTAACAGCTGCGGCTCCCTCGTATTGACCGTGGCTGCGCCGAAGGAGGCAAGTTCTTCCAAGCTGGCCACGTCTTCCATGAGGCGCAGCGAGCCATCTTGCCGCTTGAGGGCACGTTTCCCGAACATGTCCGGATGGACGTAGCAGGCGACTGGATTGCCCCCATTGCGGTCCCGGATGAGTTGCAAGGCATAAAGCATCGCTCCGCAATGATCCCAGTGGCCGTGCGATAGAACGATTGCCTCAACACGCCCGAGGTCGACGCCGAGGCGCGCGACGTTCTGCTCGAGGACGCGGTCTTCGGGACCGGTGTCGAATAGTATTGTTCTCGTGGCGCCTCCTTGATGAATGGTAACGAGACAAGCCAGACCGTGGGCCGCGCAACATAGGCATTTGCCGCCCATAATCCACATCCCACGACGACGCCGCTCTATGGCCGCGACCTCCGTCTCCACAAATGAAGGCACCGTGGAAAGATTGTCTGTGAGATTGTCGACAAGCACCCGAACCTCGACGCTGTCAACCGCCATTAGCCCGTTCATCAGACCCTCCGTGCCTCGAAATGTCTGTCGGACTGGTTACCAACCTGTCTACGATTTTATCACCGAATGCGCTGTCCCCCAAACAAGGCATCACGCCCGCGATGAGGCCCGCGCGGGCCTTCACGCGCTCAATACTAGGGACCGAAACAGGAGCCACTCGCCTCGACGGTGCTTAGAGAAGAACGCTAATCGAACCTTGTCGCGGTGCACCAAGGGCTGTTTGCATCTTCAAGGCTGAGAGGCACCGGCGGCTTGTCACTTTATCTGAACCGGTCCCGATTAAGGTCACTCGGTCTTTGATGCCTGCTCGCGATAGCTGTCCGATGCAAGGTTGTCCCCGGCAGCCTTTGCAAGGGTAGCGAGATTGTAAAGCGTGTTCCTGTCGCCCGGCCGATGTCGCAGAGCGGCGAGATAGTAGGTTTCGGCACCGGCGACATCGCCGTTTTCTTGGAGAAGGATCGCCAGGTTATTGAGTGCCTCGACATAGTTCGCGCGTGCCCGAATCGCCGCCCGGTAATGCGCTTCTGCCTGCACACGATCTCGGCTTTCGAGAAACATGGCATAGTTGAAATGAGCTTCCGGAGATTCGGGTGACGCTTTGAGCGCCGCTCGATAGTGATGGTCAGCCCTTACCGCATCGCCTCCTGCTTCGAGGAAAATAGCGTAGTTGTTGTGGGCTTCCGCAAAACCGGGGCGAAGCTGAAGTACCGCTTCGTAATGGCGTTCAGCTTCGATCCGGTCGTTGCTGCGCTCGAAAAGGCCAGCAAGCCGCAACCACGCGTCGACATAATCCGGTCGAAATCTTATCGCGTCTCTGTAGTGCATTTCTGCCTGATCGAGATCGCCCCCCTCTTCGAGCAGAATCGCGAAGTTGTAATGTGCTTCGGGATAGCGAGGCCACAACCGGAGTGCGGCGTTGTACTGATCGGCGGCACCGAGTTGATCACCAGATGATTTCAGCAGTACCCCGAGGTTGTTGTGAGCTTCGGGATAGTTCGCGCGAAGATCCAGCGCCCGCTCATAGCATCGGCGTTCAACTTCCGTGGAATTGCCCTCGCCGATCCGTTGCTGCCCGACTCCCGTGAGGAACCAATCTTCGGCCGTCATCCGATCCTCAGGCCTCGCAGCAAGCGCCGTGTGGTCGATCGAGATAAGACGATAGAGCTGTCGCCTCGGCAGGAAGTCGCCCTTCAACTCGCAAGTCTCCGCCTCCTCAAACTCGTACGCAGGCAGGTCGATCAGATCTAGAATGGTCTGGGTGACGAACAGCGAGTCGGGGGAGGCACAGGATTCAACACGTTTGGCTATATTGAGGACGCGGCCGATCCACGCATCGCTGTCTTCGATGCGCGAACATTCGCCGAAATGGCAGCCAACCCGGATCGGAAGGTCGTCGGCGCTGTCTTTCGTCAAATATCTCCGACGCTGTTTCCAGAACGCAATTAGTTTCAATCCAAAGTGGACTGCGACGTCGGCGGATTCGAATAGAAAAAGATGGCCGTCCCCTGTAAAGTTCTCATGCCGCCTCCCATACTGGCTGGCGAGAGTCTGGGACAGATACCGATACTCGGTGATGACGTTCGTTACCGCGTCGCGCGAGACTCTGTTCCAGACAACCGAATGCCTGACCAGATCGGTGAAAACGGCGGCGAAGTAGATGTCCATGATTCACTTGCCGGAACAACCTGTGAGGTTTCCATCATGCCACAGTATATGGTTGAAAGACATCTGCCTGGCATCACTCCGGAACAGCTTGGCGCAGCAGCTTCCCGAGCAAAAAAGGTCACGGCCGAAATGACCGACCAAGGAACGCCAGTGCGCTATCTACGCTCGACGTTCGTTCCATCGGAGGAAAGATCCTTCTGTCTCTTCGACGCGCCGACAAAGCGTGATGTCGAGGAAGCGAACAGGCGCGCTGAAATACCCTTGGTCCGTATTACTGAGGTGAAGCACATCGCGGCGGAGGACGTCTCGTAGCTGACGCGCAGGACTTCACCAGTGCGCATAGGCGGATGCTTTAGGATCGAAACAGATTTTTGTACTGTGCGGGCTGAGATCTGAGATATTGCGGAGGCGCCGACACCTGCCCTCCAAGAACGGCTGCTGCGTGCCAAGGCCAACGAGGGTCGTAGAGCGCGGCTCTTGCTGCGATGAGATCCGCGTCTCCAGTAGAAACAATCTCCTCAGCCTGAGCAGGCCCCGTTATCCACCCTACGGCTACAACCGGGATCTTGATCTCATTCTTGATGGCCCGTGCAAGCGGAACCTGATCTTCCCAGGCGTCCGAACTCAGCGGCCAGCCGTGGCTGAACACGATGGGATCGCCAGCGCCCCAATCGTTGAAGAAAATTTCTGCACAGACTTTCGTTTGTAGGCGGTGTTTAGACCGCATCTTTCGGATCAGTGCGTGATTGCTTAAAGTTACGCCGCGATGATTGGGCGAGCGTTTCGATGACGAGAGCGGCGAAATATCCGGCATGGGAGGATATGATTTGAACGAGACTCAACACCTGTGGGAGTGGCGCGAGAAGATCGCAAATCTCTACTACGAGGTACGTTCTAGCCCGGACGTGGTTGCTGCCTGGAGGCTTTGGTGCGACACCCGTTCGACCCTGTTTCGCGACCATCCTCAGTCGCCAATTGAATTGGCGGACCGCAAGACGTTCGAAGGGCCGACGACATTTTCTTATGATCCCTCGTTGCGCTTGACTGTACAGCTTGTCCCAGTCACGCCGGAACGGATAACCGTCGCAACAGGAGTGGATGGTGACCTGTCGATGCATGCGTTCTCTCGTACAACGGGGCTGGAGGCCAGATTGGGCGGCGAATTGACCCTTTACTGGATTGAGGGGTACGGCGGTGGCGTGTTCCTGCCGTTTGTCGACGCGACCTCAGGGACCGAGACATATGGCGGTGGCCGATATCTCCTCGACACCATCAAGGGAGCGGATCTCGGAGTTGTCCGTCCAGACGGCGCATTGATACTCGATTTCAATTTCTCCTATTTTCCTTCGTGCGCCTATTCTTCCCGCTATGTCTGTCCATTAGCGCCATCGGGCAATCGACTGAAAGGCGCGGTGAGAGCCGGTGAGCGGCTACCTGTCTCGAAACGATAAGCGCCGGGTCAGAGGCCTTGAATCTCCGTAGCCGGGCATTCAGAAGTCGTGACCGTGCGCGTACTTCCGTTTCGAATAATACCGTTGTGACAGAGATCCTTTACGCGCAACGCCAATGAACGGTATGAGCCGGTTTGAGGCGAGACTGCAGGAGAACGTCGTCGTTAACTGATGAGTTTGTATCCCGAGGGGCAGCGCGCTTTACGAGATCACGACCATTGGTGGAACTATGGCTCCAGATTGGAGGAAACGTACCAATCGAGCTTATCGATTTCACAATCCGTGGTGAGCCCGAGGTAGTTTGCGTAGAACCCGACGATAAGGACTGCTGATTGGAGGCCCCTCGCCTCAGTTATCCCACGAATTGACCGCCGGAACGGTATTTTTTGTTTCCCCCAGTGGAAGAGGCAAGCTGGAGTTCCAGCCTGCCCCTAACCTCACCCATACTGGCAAAGAGAGCAGCGAGAGCTTTCTCGGAAGCGATCGACCTCCGGCTGTTGGGGGTCACGCTGCCACTTCCTTGGCAAGTGTAGTTTTCACCCTTGGAACCACTTCTTCCCCGAATAGCCTGATGCTCTGGACCAATTTCTCATGCGGCATCGTTCCGATGCTGTATTTCAGCTGGAACCTCTGAATGCCAAGGTTCTCGATAACCGGCGCAAGCTTTGCGGCCACCCTCTCCGGTGAGCCGACATACAGCGAGCCCTGATCGATTTCGGCTTCGTAGTCTCTCTCGCTGACAGGACCCCAGCCCCGTTCACGGCCAATACGATCGCGCATGGCGCGGAAATGCGGCCAGAACTCCGCTTTTGCAGCGGCATCGGTCTCGGCGATATAGCCCGGGGAATGAACACCAACGGGAATTGCCGGATGCTTTAGCTGCTCATTGGCGTTACGATATAGATCGACGAATGGCTTGAAACGATAAGGGCTCCCACCGATGATGGCTAGGATCATCGGAAGTCCATATTGCGCAGCACGAATGACGGAATCTGGGCTTCCGCCAACGCCTAGCCACGTCTTCAGCGGGCCTTTCTCGACAAGGGGAAACACGCGCTGACCATTCAAAGGCGGCCGTGTCATCCCCGTCCAGCTAACTGGCTTCTGCTCAAGGAGCTGGGCGAAAAGCTCGACCTTCTCCTCAAACAGCTTGTCGTAGTCGGACAACGAATACCCAAAGAGCGGGAAAGACTCAGTGAAAGACCCCCTGCCCAGGATGACCTCTGCGCGGCCGTTGGACGCTGCGTCGACAGTTGCGAACCGCTGATAAACGCGCACGGGGTCGTCCGAACTCAGCACCGTGACGGCCGAACCCAGCTTTATCCTTTCGGTCACCGTCGCAACGGCCGCAAGAACCGTTTCCGGGCTGGATACCGCGAAATCCTCGCGATGGTGCTCACCAATCCCGAAGAAATCGATCCCAACCTGGTCGGCGACCACGGCCTCCTTGATGACATTCCGGATGACCTGAGCATACGTTTCAGGCTGGCCGTTGGCGTCGTGTGTTACGTCCCCAAAGGTATCGAGGCCGAATTCTACATTTGACTTTGTCATGCTTGTTGTCCCACGGGCCAAGCCGACGCTAACCGCCGACGCCCAATCGTTTGGATTTTGGGGTCTTAGTTGGGGTGCCGCCTAGTAAAGCGGAATGGCGAAAAACTAGATCGAAATCATCGAAGATATAGAACAGGCTATGCGGCAGCGCCCAAGGTGCGCTTAGCACCTTGGGGTACACGATAGACAGCCTTCAAGCCGAACCGGAGGCCAGAGCTTCCTCGCTGGCTTTCACCACGGCATCCACTGTGATGCCGAACTTGTTGTAGACGTCGGCGATCTTTCCGGATGCACCGAAGCTATGCATACCCACGAACCGACCATTGAACCCGAGATATCGGTCCCAGCTATCCTGGACGGCAGCCTCTACAGCGACCCGCGCAGATCCCACGCCGAGTACCTTCCTCTTGTACTCGGGCGTCTGAGCCTCGAACAATAGTCGGCATGGCATCGAGACGACGGCGGCCCGAATACCTCCGGCCCGCAGCCGATCCCGAGCTTGAACCGCCAGATGGAGTTCCGAGCCGGTCGCCATGATAGTCAGCTGACGCTCGCCTCCTTCCGCTTCCAGCAGCACGTACCCGCCTTTGGCTGACAGGTTTTCGCTTCCAGGGTTCCTGCGCAGCAATGGCATTGGCTGCCGAGATAGTGCGATGAGAGCAGCTCTGCGGGGAACGTCGAGAATTGCTTCCCAGCATTCTGCCGTTTCAATCGGATCACCCGGGCGGTAAACAGCGAGCCCTGGGATTGCCCGAAGTGCGGACAGATGCTCGACTGGCTGATGAGTCGGCCCATCTTCGCCCAAGCCGATAGAATCGTGCGTCATCACAAAGATCGAGCGGATTTCCATCATGGCGGCAAGGCGAATGGCAGGTCGTGCGTAGTCAGAGAACGTCAGGAACGTGCCGCCGTACGGGATCAATCCCCCGTGAAGGGCGATGCCATTAATCGTGGCGGCCATACCATGCTCGCGGACGCCATAATGGATGTAGGAGCCCGCATACTGACCGGGGGCGATCTCGACCTGGGACTTGGCTTTCGTGTTGTTGGATGGCGTCAGATCGGCTGAACCTCCGATCAATTCCGGCAAGGCTTCAGCCAGATGATTAAGGACGGTGCCACTGGCTTGGCGAGTGGCCATATCCTTCTCGCTTGCCAGCAACTCACTTTTGGCCGCCTCGATCGCCTTGCGCCAGTCGCGCGGCAACTCACCTTTCATCCGGCGCGCGAATTCCGTGCGGATTTCATCGTTCGCAGTTTGGACGCGTACTGCCCACGCCATCCGCTGGTTTTGCCCCTTTGAGCCAATGGAGCGCCACGCCTCAAGCAGGTCACCTGGGATCTCGAACGGAGGCGACGACCAGTCCAGGAGCTTTCTTGCACCCGCAATCTCTTCCTCCCCCGGCGCATCACTGTGCGCTTTCTGGGTACCGGCCCTTGTCGGGAAGCCGAAACCGATGATCGTCTTGCAGGCGATCATCGAGGGTCGGTCGGTGACCTTCCGCGCCTCGATGATCGCTGCCCTGATAGCATCGGTATCGTGTCCGTCGATCTGCAGGACATGCCAGTTGGCCGAACGGAAACGCGCCTGATGGTCATCGGACTCGGCGAGACTGGTCGCGCCGTCGATGGAAATCGAGTTCTCATCCCAGAAATAGATGAGCTTCCCGAGTTTCAGGTGTCCTGCGAGCGCGATGGCTTCCTGGCTGATGCCCTCCATCAGGCAACCGTCGCCATGGAAGACGTAGGTGTAGTGGTTCGAAAGATCGTCGCCGAACTTTGCGTTCATGATCCGCTCGGCCAGGGCCATGCCGACCCCGTTGGCAAGCCCCTGCCCCAGTGGACCGGTCGTCGTTTCGATGCCTGTCGCGTGATGGTATTCTGGGTGTCCTGCTGTTCGCGAACCGATTTGGCGAAAATTCTTGATCTCATCGATGGTCATGTCCTCGTAGCCGGTCAGATACAGAAGGCTGTAGAGCAGCATCGAGCCATGACCGTTCGAGATCAGGAACCGGTCACGGTCGTACCAGTAAGGGTCCTTGCTATCGAACTTCATGAACTCAGAGAAAAGCACGGCCGCGATGTCTGCCATGCCCATTGGCATGCCGGGGTGACCGCTTTTGGCCCTCTGGACCGCGTCCATGGAAAGGAACCGAATGCAGTTGGCGAGCTTGCGGAGGTGGGGGTCTTTTGGCGCGGGAACAGATGCGGTCGTATCGGGCATGGGTATCTCCTAGTTCAGACCGAGTATCTCGCTTGGAGATAGGGCGAGGACGAAGAAGCGACAGAATGGTGACGCGTCAGCGACTATGGGTCACACATCAGAAGGTGTACTGGCTGTCCCCGGAATGTGAAAGCTGGAAGCTACGGGAACAGCCGCTCGGAAAAGCATTCTCAATTTACTTACGCATCTTCGCGGGCTTGCTGTTCACAACCAACGCGACGCCTCTCAGTTTGACCAAGCACCCGCCACAGGAGGCAAATATTTCACCGCGTCGGCTTGCGAACGCTAAGCATCACGCACATGCCGTTCCGGTAAGAATTGAATGCTTGGCAGGATGAGGTGGCGACGCACTGGTCCTGACAGGCAGCGAGACTGCCCCAGCGGCGCGTTACTCCGGCTTCCATTGATACCGTTCGGGATGGGCCTTAACCTTGGCTTCCGTAATGCTTCCATCTTTACGACCGGTGGGGTCGACATACATCGCCCTGGCGGCCATCAATGCGATGTAAAGTTCGGCTTCATCGGCGTCGAGGGTCGCCACAAACACGCGCTGTTCATCATCCGCCAGGGCAAGAAACCTCTCGTATTGATCAATCGCCTCGGGTTTGGCGCCGTCTCCAAAAGGCAGCCACTTGAGCCGAAGGCGTTGACGTAGGGTTGCCTCCTGCCGCTTCGTGCCTTCGCCATTGATGTGGTAGGTTTTGCCCTTTTCCAAAGTCATCTCGGTCAACCGAAGCTTCTTGGAGCTTTGTAGGGTAGAGCATTCAACGTTTATTCGATAGGGGCTTATCGAGAAGCGCGACAACTGGCCCGTCAGAGGCATCGTTTGCTGGCTGCCCCCCCGCTAGGGGACGCGGCGCGGTGCCTTCGCCCGTCGTCGACCGCATTGCCATATCGCCCAAGCATGTCACGAAGCCATTGGTTTTCGGCCATTAGCTCTTTTCTTCGCTCGTCAACGCCCGCCGAGCATTTCAACCGGTCTGCCTGCCTAGAATGAACTGGGCGCTTGTCATTGCAAGCAACTCCCGGGCCGACAGGCAAATTGATTCCCGTTCTACCTATTTCTTGACCAAGGACTTCATCACCATCGTCCACTCCCCTCGGTTCGGCTTGCACGACGGCGTTATGCTTCCGAGAGTCACTTTCAGAGAACCTAGCCTCGCTTCCGGCCATCAGGTCATCGAGTTCTTGTATCCAGAGGTAATATTTCTCCCGCAAAGGATGGTCGTCGGCCAACGAAGTCAGCTTTGTTTGCGCTAAGCGCTTTTTATCTCGATGCAATCGGGTATCGATTCTCACTGTCCATCAACCTCGCTATGGAGAAGCAGAACATACAGTGAACATTGGCGGCGGTAAAGCTTGAGTCTTGAGCGGATAGTTCAAAAGAATCCGACTCCCTGATTTTCTCTGCGGAAGTCGACGGCAACCCAAAGCTACGGCTAGGGCTGCTGCAGCGGGCGCTAAAGGGCTTTATCTTTCAGACGACAACAACAAGCTCGTGTCGGATGCTGGTCCGGCCACACCGAAATCACTTGGTCCGCTTGACTCCATACCCGCTATAACGCGCAAGCAGTTGCTTTAATTGCTCATTCTGCAATAGCAGTTTTTGAGCCAATTGAGATCTGAGCTCAGTTATTTCGCCATCCAGGTCTAACGCTACGGCCGAAAACGTGTCGGCGACCGACCCACCCTTGGATGTATTAGCCTTAGTAGCCACGGCGGTGCGAGACTTGGCGTTTTTTAGCCGCCTAAAGACCAACGGGAAGGGAGCGTCCCGTAAAAAGCTATCCGATGGCGGACATGTCGCACGCAGCCGTACTTTGCTACCCGTCCGTCGGCTGACGTCCATCTTTAGCTTCGGCGCGATTCCCCAATGGAAATCGCGCCTGCAATTCCGAAAATCATGCGGCCTTGGAAGACAGGCTGGACGTTCTATACGCGATGAGATCTTCGATCGTGATTAGGTGGAGACCGTGTCTTTCAGCAAACACTTCCAGCTCGGGTAGCCGAGCCATCGTTCCGTCGTCGTTTGCCACTTCGCAGATCACCCCCGATGGTGAAAGACCAGCAAGCCGGGCAAGATCTACCGCCGCTTCCGTGTGGCCCGGACGAGAGAGAACGCCGTTTGGATGGGCTCTCAGCGGGAAGATATGTCCTGGTCGTGCAAAATCCTCGGGACGAGAGCCGTCGGTGACGAGGGCCCGAACGGTCGCTGCGCGATCGGCAGCAGAAATCCCGGTTGTTGTTTCTGGGATATAGTCCACGGACACAGTGAACGCTGTTTTGAGCACTTCAGTATTGCGCGGAACCATCAGGGGAATATCGAGCTCGTCGAGCCTTTCGCCTTCCATCGCAACGCAGATGAGACCACGCGCGTTGTTCATCATGAACGCGATCGATTGAGGAGTGATTGCTTGGGAGGCAATCACGAGATCCCCTTCGTTTTCACGATCGCGGTCATCGACAACAACGACGATCTCGCCACGCGCAATCGCGGCGATCGCATCATCAATCTTGGAAATTGCCATTCTCTTCTGCCTTTCAAGGGTTGCCGCGGTGAGCGGCGAGCATGGCCTTTAACAGCCACAATTTTCCCTTGGGCGAACAAGCATACAAGTCGTCGTCAAACACGACGACTCCTGCGTTGCTCTCTTCCATCCGGACTATGACCGTCGGCTCCGGCATCTCACCGGATCTGCTGACCCTTCGCTTTCGCGAAGGCGCTCGCGGGCTCCGAGTTGCCTCGATACCGCCGGTGGGGAATTACACCCCGCCCTGAGAACATGCGTAACATAGACATTCACTGCATCAGTCCGCAAGAGCAACGTCGCGATAAACTGGCGAAAACTCCCTTCCCGCTATAAACGCACCGTTCCTCATTGTCGAACGGGACTAGGACATGATCAAGCCACCATCAACATTGATCGTCTGGCCGGTGATGTAGGTAGCATCGTCGCTGGCAAGGAAGGTGACGAGGCCAGCGACGTCCTCGCCCGACCCAGCACGCTTCATAGGGATGCCTTCGACCCATTCCTTCATCAGTTCTCCAGGGCCATAATTGCCAAGCAGCTTGCCCCAAGCCTGATCGTTGTAGGCCCACATATCTGTCTCGATGATGCCCGGGCAGAAGGCGTTCACGGTGATGTTTTCCTTTGCGACTTCCTTGGCGAGACTTTGAGTGATGCCAACAACGCCCATCTTTGAAGCAGCATAGTGTGGGGTGAAGATAAAGCCGTCGCGTGCCTGACCCGACGCCGTATTGATGATACGTCCACCGCGCCCATGCTTGCGCATCCGCATAATCGCTTCCTGGGCACACAGGAAGACACCCTTGGTGTTAACTGCCAGAACCTTGTCCCATTCGCCTTCGGTCATATCCTCGATACGGGCAATGGTAATGACACCCGCGTTCTGAATGGATACGTCGATCGTGCCAAATTCCTTTTCCGCTGCGTCATAGAGTGCCTTAACGCTGGCCTTATCTGTCACGTCTCCGACAAACGAGATAGCTTTGCCACCGTCCGCCTTGATCTGCTCAGCGACGGCATGGACCGAGTCTTCGTTGGCGGAAACCACGAGGTTGGCTCCTTCTCGCGCGAACCGCTTGGCAATTGCAGCACCAATACCGCGGCTTCCGCCGGTGATGACGACGGTTTTGTTTTCGAAGCGTCTCATAGTCTTTCCTTCTAATTGTCTGACGATGTTGAAGCTCAAAGAGGCAGCCGAAATTCCTCAGGCCGTCTTCAGGAGGCGGCCAGAATGATCTCGGCGAAATCTGCAGCCTTCAATGATGCGCCTCCGACCAAGGCTCCGTTCACGTTGGCGATCCTGAGGATATCGGCAGCATTTGAAGCCTTTACCGAACCCCCATAGAGGATTCTCACCTTGCGACCGTCCTCGCCAAGACGCTCTTCCAGCATGCGCCTGATGGAAGCATGGATCTCTTCGATCTGCTCCAAGGTCGGAATAAGGCCAGTTCCTATCGCCCAGACGGGCTCGTATGCGATTGCAATGTTGGAGCTTGAGGCACCCGCCGGAATTGACCCACGCAGCTGCCCATCGATGATCTCAACCGCCCTTCCCTCGTCGCGCTCACTGCGGGTCTCACCCACGCAAATGATTGCCGTCAGTCCGGCCTTGTGAGCCGTAGTCACCTTGCTGGAAACCGTAGTGTCGGTTTCATGATGTAAGACGCGACGTTCGGAGTGGCCGATAATGACGAAGCGAGCACCCACATCAGCAACCATTTCCGCTGAGACATCCCCAGTATACGCACCTGAAATATGCGCGTGGCAGTCCTGGGCGCCGATTGCAATGTTCGAACCATTGGATCGCACAGAAGCCTTTTCGATCAGCGTGAAGGGCGGGCAGACGACGATATCGCACGCCGCCGTGCCCGTTATTCCCTTCAGCGCCTCGATCTCAGCCAGGGAGGAAGCGAGACCGTTCATTTTCCAGTTGCCTGCTATAAGCTTTCTCATCGCATCACCAGCAGCAGAAGCCACCGTCGACGAGGAGATCGACGCCGGTGACGAAACTCGCGGCATTCGACAGCAGGAACACGGCTGGACCTACCATCTCATCGACCGTTGCCATGCGCTGCATCGGTGTCTGCTCCTCAAAGAGCTTTGTCTGATGAACCATCTCCGGGCGCGTGTTCATAGGCGTCGCAGTGTAGCCAGGCGAAATCGTGTTGACGCGAATCCCGCGCTCAACCCATTCCATCGCCAACGACTTCGACATATGAATCACGCCTGCTTTGGAGGCGTTGTAGTGTGCCTGGCTCAGTCCCCGGTTGACGATCACGCCAGACATGGACGCGATGTTGACAATGGCACCTCGCCCGTTCTTCAGCATCGCGCGAGCCTCGGCCTGGCAGGAAAGAAAGACGCCCTTGAGGTTGATGTCCATCAACGTCTGGTACTGGTCCTCCTCCATCTCTTCCGCGGGATTGGCGTTGGCTATACCAGCCGCATTGACAGCAAGTTCCAATGGGCCCAGTTCAGCCTCTGTCCGCGCAACAGCGTCGCCGAGAGATGATCTGCTGGTGACGTCGGCCGCGATTTGTAGTGAGCGCCGACCGGCAGCCTGAATGAACTTGGCTGTATTGGCTAGACCATCATCTGTGCGACGATCAAGCAACGCGACGTCTGCACCGCACTGCGCAAGACCAATAGCAATACGCTGGCCAATTCCGCTTCCTGCGCCGGTTACGAGGGCAACCTGGCCGCTGAGATCGAATAGCTTTGGGGCGTTCAGAGAGATGTCGGACATCGCTCTTCCTTTCTATAAGTGCATTGTTTCGTCTATTTAGATTGTCGCTAGCTCCATGACGGAGACATCGTTTGCCTCGTCACGGTTGAGAATTCCTGCCTGCTTGCCCTGCGCGAGGACCAAGATGCGGTTCGATACACCGAGAACTTCCTCGAGGTCGGAGCTAACGACGATGACCGCGACACCCTGTTTGGCGAGATTTGCAATGATGTCGTAGATACCCGCGCGGGCGCCGACATCGATGCCCCGGGTGGGTTCGTCGAGGACAACGACCTTCGGATCGCGCATCAACCATTTTGCGATGACGACTTTCTGCTGATTGCCGCCCGACAGGTCGGAGGCATACTGCTCCGCACGACCTTTTACGCCAAACTTGGCGACGGCCTTTTCCGCGAACGAACGCTTGGCGCTTGGCGTGATCCAACCACCACCCAGCTTGTCCAGATTGGCGTAAATTATGTTCTCGCCGATCTTGTGCCCGACGACCAACCCTTGATCTTTGCGATCCTCGGGAACCATGACAATACCCTTGGCAATCGCGTCAGCGGGGTCGCGCAGTTTAAGTTCCTTGCCTTCGAGCTTGATCGAGCCAGCGCTGATTGGATCCGCCCCAGATATGGCGCGAACCAGTTCTGTACGACCGGCTCCAACCAATCCTGCAATTCCGAGGATCTCGCCCGCCTTGACATCAAAGGTCACCTCGCGGAACGAATTTTCAGGCGAACTCAGTCCCGAGACCTGCAGGACCGGCCGGTCGGTCGGTACTGGGAGCGTCGGAAACATCCGTTCCAGCGAACGACCGACCATGCTTTCGACGATGGTGCGGACGGGCGTTGAGCTGTCAGCGAATTCCTGCACGCGCTCGCCGTCACGCAGCACGACGATCCGGTCGGTAATCTTCTTGATCTCCTCCATGCGGTGAGAGATGTAGATGATGCCGACGCCCTCCGAGCGAAGCTTTCGGACCTGCTCGAATAGTGCCTCGGTCTCGGCACCGCCAAGAGCAGCCGTCGGCTCGTCGAGGATCAGCAGCTTGGCATTGAGAGCAAGTGCCTTGGCGATTTCGATGAGCTGTTGATTTGCAGTGGAAAGTCCTTCGACCTTCCGTGTCGCCGGAATGTGCAGGTTGAGGCGGGCGAGCTGTTCTTGGGCGCGGCGAACCATCTGTGCACGATCGACAACACCGTTCTTCATCGGCCAACGGCCAATGAAGACGTTTTCTGCAATGGAGAGCTGTGGCAGGAGTTGCAGTTCCTGATGGATCAGGACAACACCCTTGTCGATTGCCTCTCTTGGGGTAGCTGGGGCATAGGGCTGCCCCAGCCAAGTCATCGATCCTTCGGATGGCGTGCGCGACCCGGCAATGATGCCTGAGAGCGTCGACTTTCCCGCTCCGTTCTCGCCGAGAAGTGCGACCACTTCGCCGGGATAGACATCCAGGCTGACATTCTTCAGGACCTGGAGCGGTCCGTACCGCTTGGAAATGCCTCTCAGGGAAAGAACCGGATCAGTCATGGCACACCTCCTCAAGATCTCAACGCTGTTACGGGTGGTTGGCGATGAAGCCTGCGACGTTTTCCTTGGTCGTCAGCGTGGCATCGAGGAGCTGTACTGGTGGCACCTTTTCTCCAGCAACAAGCTTTGCGGCGTTTTCGACAGCGTCGCGGCCCATCTTCTGTGTCTGCTGTGTGGCAGTTACGTCGAAGACGCCCTTGCTCAACGCTTCAAGGGCAGCAGTATCGCCATCGAAGCCGCCGACCACGATCTTCTGGGAAGGGTTGGCGACCTTGATCGCCTGAGCAGCACCGAGCGCAAGTGCGTCAGCTTGCGCGAAGACGATTGATACGTCAGGATTTGCCTGAAGCATGTTCTGCATGATCTGGAAGCCTTCGTCCTGGCTCCAGATGTTCGAGTATTGCTCGGCAACGACCTTGACATCCGGATTTGCCTTCAGGGATTCAGCGCAACCCTTGGAACGGTCGACTTCCGGCGTCGTGCCCTTCTGGCCGTGGATGATAACCATCTTACCCTTGCCGCCAGCCTGCTTGAGAATGTAGTCGCAGACGTTCTTCGCGGATGCGACCGAATCCGTTGCCAAGAAGGTGTCGCCGGGCGCACCGTCGGCGTTTCGGTCGACGTTGACGACAGGAATGCCCGCACTCTTGGCCAGTTTGACTGGAACGGTTGCAGCGGCAGCGCCTGCCGGAATGTAGATCAATGCGTCGATGTTCTGGGTCAGAAGGTCCTGGATCTGGTTGACCTGTGTTGGGCCGTCTCCCTTCGCATCGACTGTTACGACTTCGATGCCACGCTTTTTGGCCTCAGCCTCTACCGATTGCTTAATCTGGTTGAAAAAATTTGCCTGCAGGTTGGCGACGGCCAAGCCTACTTTCTTTAGTTCAGCCGCATGAACGGGGCTGAGCGCGAGACCGAGCAAGGCAGCAGACGCGAGCATGGTACGTGCAATTTTCATAGTAGTTCCTCCGTTGTTGAATAGAACCCTCGGGTAACACCTCCCCCTTGGGGTATTGATCCGCCCCACGTGTGGGGCGGAATTCCTGAGGCCGCCGATCTGCGGCAGCTGTCGTCAGGCGCGACGCCGACGAATGGTCTCTGCGCCGACTGCAAGGACGATGACGATGCCGATGATCACCTGCTGCAGAAACGGCGAAACGTTGAGAAGATTGAGGCCGTTGCGAAGAACCCCGATGATAAGGACGCCGATGAGCGTGCCACCGATGCCTCCAGCGCCTCCGGAGAGTGAGGTCCCGCCAATTACGACCGCTGCAATGGTATCCAGCTCATAGCCGAAACCACTGGAGGGCTGCACCGAGTCCAGGCGTGCCGCAAGTACGATACCTGCGAGACCAGCGAGGACCGCGCTTACGACGTAGACGCCAATCGTCACGAGCTTGACGTTGATACCAGCGAGACGTGCCACTTCCGGGTTTCCGCCGACCGCGTAGAGCATTCGGCCTTCCGAACGGAAGTGCAGAAAGAGCCAGGCCACCAGCACGACGGCAAGCATCAGGAATACGGTCGCCGTGAGAATTCCAAAGTGCCGGTCGATCGCCAGCATCATGAACCAGTCGGGAAAACCAACGATTTGCTGGCCATCCGTAATCATGTTCGCCACGCCGCGTGCAGCGGACATCATGGCCAGAGTGGCAATGAATGCAGGTACTCTGAACTGTGTCACAAGTAGTCCGACAATCAGCCCTGAGACAGCTGATGCAATCAGGCCAAATACGATCCCTATTGGGAGCGGCAAACCAGCGACGTTGGCCGTCCAGCCCATCACCATCATCGCAAGGGCGAGTACTGAGCCTACGGAAAGATCGATGCCACCAATCAGGATGACGAAGGTCATCCCGACAGCCATGATGCCGAGGACGGTGATCTGATCGAGAATATTGAGACCGTTCCGAACGGAAAGAAACGCGTCGGTGCTCAAGCTCAAAAAGATGCAGAGCGCCAGCAGGCCTACAAGCGGACCGGTAGCTCCCTTGAGCTTGCTTAGCCAGTTCCCGGACGGAAGTCGCTGTTCATGGATATCGAGCGCCACCATCGTTCCTCCCTGAATCTAGGTTGGTAGCCAATAATTGTTCAAGTGCGCATAAATATTCACACCTGCTGGAAAATTCATTAACAAGTTGGTTAAACGGTGTCAACCTGTTTTGTATACACTCTTGTTTGCAAGCTAGTGCTCGAAGGGCTTGACTAAATCGGCTATTGTGCAAAAATATTGACATGTGAATATTTATGCACGAGAGGAACCCATGGATATCCAAGAGCTCGAGCGGAAAGCTCGCGAGATAAGATTGCGTGATCTTCAGGCGGTCGTTGAAGCTGGCGCCGGTCACATCGGCGGCGAGATGTCGGTCATCGACATTCTGACGGCCCTTTATTTCCGCGTGCTGAAGATCTGGCCCGACCAGCCAAAGCATCCGGACCGCGACAGGTTCGTCCTTTCCAAGGGTCATACGGCGTGCGCTCTGTACGTGACCCTGGCAAAGCGGGGATTTATCCCGGAAGATGAAATTTCGACGTTTCTGAAGCCGCACTCCAGACTGAACGGTCATCCGAACTGCAATAAGGTTCCGGGAGTCGAGACGAATACTGGTCCCCTCGGCCACGGCTTGCCAGTTTCAGTCGGCATGGCGAAAGCCGCCAAGCTCTCGGGCGCGAAGTATCACACCTATGTCGTCACCGGCGATGGCGAGATGCAGGAGGGCTCCAACTGGGAAGCGATAATGGCCGCCGCCCAGTTCAAGCTGGACAACCTCACGCTCGTTGTCGACCACAATAGGTTCCAGCAGGGCGCGGCCCTGGCAGATACGAACGACCTTGCACCCCTTCGCCCGAAGCTCGAAGCTTTCGGCTGGGAGGTCACGGAAATCAACGGAAACGCTATGAGCGAGGTCGTCTCAGCGCTCGAACATCGCAGTACACGGCCGCATTGCATCGTTGCCCACACCAACAAAGGTCATGGAATTTCGTTCATGCAGGACAAAGTCGACTGGCATCACAAAGTTCCGAACAAGGAACAGTACGAAATTGCTTTGGCAGAACTATCGGAGGCAGTGTGATGAACGCACCAGTAGCCACACCAAAGCTCTATGATTGCCGCGACGCGTTCGCAGCGACCCTCGAGCGTCTGGCAACAGAGAATGAAACTATTGTCGCGGTTTGCAACGATTCCGTGGGTTCTTCGAAGCTCGGGGGCTTCAAGTCGAAGTTTCCGGACCGTCTGGTCAACGTCGGTATCGCGGAGCAGAACATGGTCGGCGTTGGAGCTGGCCTGGCGAACGGCGGCCGCCTTCCCTACGTTTGCGGCGCATCGCCCTTTCTCACCGGACGGTCGCTCGAGCAAATCAAGGCTGACATCTCCTACTCGAATGCTAACGTGAAGCTCGTTGGCATTTCCTCCGGCATGGCTTACGGCGAGCTCGGCCCGACTCATCATTCTATCGAGGACTTCGCTTGGACCCGCGTCCTGCCCAATCTTCCGGTGATCGCGCCCTGCGACAGGATTGAGACCGCCGCGGCGGTGGAATGGGCAGCGACCTATGCGGGACCGTGCTTCCTGCGGCTGTCGCGCGTTGGCGTTCCGGATCTCCTGCCAGAGGGTCATAAGTTCGAATTGGGCAAGGCAAATCTGCTGCGTGAAGGTTCGGATGTCACGCTCATCGCAAATGGTACCCTGACCCATCGCATCGTGAAAGCCGCAGAAATTCTTTCTGAGCGCGGCGTCAGCGCCCGGGTGCTCAATCTTGCCACGGTTCGTCCAATCGACGAGGAAGCGATCATCAAAGCGGCCAACGATACCGGCGCCATTGTAACGGCCGAAGAACATTCCATCTTCGGCGGACTCGGTTCGGCCGTCGCCGAAGTGGTGGTCGACAACGCTCCGGTTCCAATGAAGCGTCTTGGCGTACCTGGGATCTACGCGCCGACCGGGTCGGCTGAGTTCCTGCTCGATGAGTTTGGTATGGCCCCAACCGCGATCGCCGACGCCGCCCAAGCCTTGATCAAGCGCAAGTAGCCTGGACGTAAACTGCCAAACCGGGGCGCGGGTGCTTGCTGCCCCGGTTCATCTAATTCGGAGGGAATCATGCGGGCTATTCTTGCGATCGACCAGGGAACAACCAATTCCAAGGCGGTTCTCGTTAGTGAAGAGGGAGAAGTGGTCGCGAGAGGCTCGGCCCCGGTCGGAATCTCTTATCCTAAGCCTGGCTGGGTGGAGCAGGACCCTCGTCGCCTCTACGCATCCGTCTGTGAGGCAATCGAAGCCTGCCTGAAAGCGGTCCCTGACATCACGGTCGAGGCGGTCGCCATTTCCAATCAAAGGGAGTCAGTTACCGCGTGGGATGCAGAAACGGGTGATCCGCTTGGTCCGGTCGTTAGCTGGCAGTGCCGACGCACTGCCCCAGACTGTGAGCGTCTGGTCGCCCAAGGATGTCTTGATCGTGTGCAAGCGCTCACCGGTCTTCCGCTTGATCCAATGTTTCCGGGTTCGAAGTTTCGGTGGCTCCTCGACCGCGTGCCGACCGCTCGCAGAGTCCGGTTGGGAACTATCGACAGCTGGCTCATACATAGCCTGACCAATGGGGACCGGCACGTCTGTGACGCCTCGAATGCGGCGAGAAGTCAGTTGTTCGATCTGACGCAGCAGAAATGGAGCGAGGAACTCGGTGAGATCTTTGGCGTCGATACATCGCTCTTGCCCGAGGTTCTGGATAGCTCGGCAGATTTTGGAACGACCAAGGGGCTTCCTGGGATACCAGATGGCACTCCCATCAGGTCCGCAATCGGTGACAGTCATGCAGCGCTATTCGGTCACGGAGCGTTCAAGCCTGGAGACGGCAAGATAACGTTTGGAACGGGCTCGTCGGTAATGACGACCCTTCCGCGCTTCATTGCGCCCCAGAACGGTGTCACGACAACCGTCGCATGGCGAATTAACGGAACACCCACGTTCGCTTTCGAGGGCAATATCCTCGTTTCAGCCGCCAGCCTACCTTGGATGGCTGGCATTCTTGGCCTGCCGGACGTGGCAGCGCTCGTCGATCTGGCGGAGACCGCAGAGCCGGGCGGACCTGGCTTCGTGCCAGCTTTTGTTGGATTAGGTGCACCTTACTGGAACTCTGATGCCCGAGCTCTATTCTCGCAGATCAACTTCAGCACGACGCGTGCGCAAATGGCACGTGCGGTGACAGACTCGATCGCTTTCCAAGTCAACGACGTGATCACGGCGATGCGGACACAGAGTGGCGGAGAGCTTGGCGCCCTCTATGTGGACGGTGGTCCCAGCCAGAATCGATTCCTGATGCAATGCGTCTCGAACCTCGTCGAACATACAGTCATTCAATGCGAAGCCCCGGAAGCATCGGCACTTGGCGCCGCCTATTTGGCGGGCTTATCCTTGGGGCTATGGCGTGATCTCACTGTCATCGAGAGACTTCCCAGAACCACACAATTCATCACGCCGATGACGGTCGATCGAAAAGACCTTCTCAATACCTGGAATGATGCGCTTCACCGCTCGACTGGCCGTCAAACACCGGCTACATGTGAATAAAAATTCACATCGGATCAGCAATGTCTCGCCTAAACGAACTACGGCTTATTTCGCGAGTTGCCCAGATGTACCACATCGAGGGACGGCGGCAGGCGGACATCGCAGAGCACCTCCGCCTGTCACAGGCCACAGTGTCCCGTATGCTGAAACGGGCAGAAGCGGAAGATATAGTAAGAACAAGCGTCATACCGCCCATTGGCACCTACAGCGAACTCGAGCAGGCCTTGAGAGAAAAGTACAGCCTGCCTGAAGCAGTTGTCGTTGAGTGCTCAGAAGACAGAGACGGCGCTATCATGGCACGTATCGGTGAAGCCGCAGCTCATCTTCTCGAAGTAACGCTTGCGCCAGGAGAGATCATCGGGGTTTCGAGCTGGAGCCAGACCATCTTTAAGATGGTGGAGAACATTCATCCCCAAAAGAGTGCACAGGCAAAATACGTCGTCCAAACCCTCGGTGGCATGGGAGATCCCTCCGTACAAACGCATGCGACGCAGCTGACGACGCGTCTTGCTCGTTTGACCGGCGCCGAACCAAAGCTGTTACCCGTACAAGGGGTGACATCGTCTCGGGAGGCAAAGCTGCTTATGCAAGCCGATCCGTTCGTCAGGGAGACAATCGACCTTTTCGGTAGCATAACGCTCGCGATTGTAGGCATCGGCGCTGTCGAGCCATCCGAGCTTCTCGCGCGATCTGGCAACATCTTTTCTTCGCGGGAACTCGCCGATCTAGCTGAAGCTGGGGCAGTTGGCGACATATCCCTTCGGTTTTTTGACAAAGAAGGAAAGGCTGTGAAAACGCCGCTGGATGAACGGGTGATGGGATTGCCACTTGAGGACCTACACCGCGTAGATCGCGTTATAGCCTTGGCGGGCGGATCGAAGAAGACCGCGGCAATATCTGGTGCCCTTCGAATTGGGGTCATCGACACTTTGATCACAGACAAGTTCACAGCTCAGAGACTGGTTGATTAGGCGCTTGGCAACATCCGTGGCCAGAACGTTCACGGCTATCCTCGACCTCGGCGTCATTCGCCGCGCATCCAGTTCTCTGATCCCGAGCTCGAGTTGAACAGTTGAACTCGCCCTAATGCGCGTTACCGGCTGACCACATTGGTTAAGACTTCTGTATAACCCTAGGGTCGGAATAGATTTTTGTACTGTGAAGGTTGCGACCGTAGATATTGCGGAGGCGCGGATACCTGACCTCCCAGCGCTGCGGCTGCATGCCAAGGCCAACGAGGGTCGTAGAGTGCGGCCCGTGCAATTGCGACCAGATCCGCGTCACCGGTGGCTACGATCGCCTCAGCTTGTACAGGCTCAGTTATCAAACCAACCGCCACGACCGGGATCTTGATTTCATTCTTGATGGCCCGCGCAAGTGGGACCTGGTAGTTAGGCCCGACTGGAATTGATTGCTTGGCATCCAGCCCGCCGCTCGATACGTGGATCGCGTCGCATCCCCTCGCCTCAAGCTCCTTTGCAAAGACGGTCACCTCCGCCAGTTCCAGACCTCCCTCGACCCAGTCCGTCGCTGAAACCCTCATTGTCACGGGTTTGTCCGCCGGGAATGCGCTCCTAACGGCATCGAAGACTTCCAGAGGAAAGCGCATTCGATTTTCGAGCGGGCCGCCATAGTCGTCAGTTCGCTTATTGGACAGTGGTGAAAGGAATTGATGCAGAAGATAGCCATGCGCACCGTGGATCTGGACAGCGTCGATGCCGATATTGGCGGCACGTTTTGCCGACGCGACGAATGCGTCACGAACGCGCTTTAATCCCCCCTGATCGAGAGCTGTAGGGGGCACGTACTCAGGAAGGAATGCCACACCAGAAGGCGCTTCAGTTTGCCAACCATCATCGTGGCCTGGCGGGATCTGCTTGCCTCCCAGCCATGGGATATCTGTCGACGCCTTGCGACCGGCGTGGGCAAGCTGAATAGCAATCGGCACATCCGAATATCGGCGCACTCCATCCAGCGTCCGAGCTAGGGCAGCTTCGGTTGCGTCATCGTAGAGACCGACATCCGCGAATGTGATCCGTCCCTCTGGCACTACAGCGGTAGCCTCTATGGTCAGCAAACCCGCGCCGGAGAGCGCAAGCTGCCCCAAGTGGATAAGGTGCCAGTCAGTGGTGCATCCATTCTCCGCTGAGTATTGACACATGGGCGCGATGACGATGCGGTTCGCAAGCTCCAGCCCGGCAACCCGGAAAGGGGAAAACAGAACAGGGTTTGGCATTGGGTCTCCTTGATCAGGGAAATTCCATTTCAAGAGGTCTACTTTCAACGGCTCCCGTTGAGCGGGCTTTTCAATAACATATTGTCTTTGAGTTGCCACTTCCCGGCCGCAGAAATGGCACTCCAGTTTTGACGCTAGCGCTTGGCTCATGGCATTCATATACTCGCCGCTCCGACGCTATCCCTGCGATCGGTCTGCCTCTCTTCGTTAGCTCACTGCTTGCTACTCATTTCTTGATGATCCACACACTGCGGACCTTCCACGATGAGCTTCTGCTGAAGAGGCCACCGTCGACTGCCTCTCGCTTGACGAAATTTCTCAGCATCACTACAAGTTCTAAGGGTATCGCCAACTTGAGATACAGCTATTTCTCTATCCTGGAGGCCCCGTGCGCCGAGTGACTTCTCAACAAGATCAAACCCGAAATTTTGAGAAGTTGATGGATCATGCGCACATTAAATTTGGGCATCCTAGCTCATGTGGATGCAGGCAAAACTAGCCTTACGGAACGCCTCCTTTTCGATACAGGTGCAATCGCCAAACTCGGCAGTGTCGATGGCGGCAACACCCAAACAGACAGCCTCGCCATAGAACGACAACGCGGGATAACCATCGCTGCGGCTGTAGTGTCGTTCCGGATCAACGATCTGGACGTCAATTTGATCGACACTCCCGGTCACCCAGATTTCATCGCCGAAGTCGAGCGAATATTTAGGTTGCTCGATGCGGCCATTGTGGTCGTATCGGCCGTCGAAGGCGTACAAGCTCAGACGCGAGTGCTGGTACGCGCCCTGCAACGACTTGGCATTCCGTTCCTCGTCTTTGTTAACAAGATCGACCGGATGGGAGCGCGTTACCTCGACGTCGTTGCAGACATCGCCAAGCAATTGGCGGTGCGGCCGATAGCGATGATGGAAGCGATGGATATCGGAAGCCGCATTGCGGCTGCTAAATCAATCGATGTCAGCCACGATCCGGGTTTGTCGGCCCTTTGCGAGATGCTCACTGTCAATGACGACTGCCTGCTTCGTGACTTCGTTGCTGCTCCGGAGCGGTTGACGCCAGCGCGGCTTACCAAAGCCCTGGCAGATCAGGTCGCCAATGGCCTGATCCATCCGGTGTACTGCGGGGTCGCAATGACCGGCACCGGTGTGTCGGAACTCCTCTCAGCAATCGAGACACTTTTGCCCAGCAGAACCCCTTCTCCTGACGGCCCGGTAAAGGGAAGCATCTTCAAAATCGAGCGCGGTTGGGGCGGAGAGAAGTTCGCCTACCTTAACCTGACTTCAGGCACGGTAGCCGCGCGTGGACATCTTCAACTGCCAACTGGCAACGCTAAGGTAACGAGCATCCAGGTTTTTGGCGAAGGAAACCTGCATAGACACGAATGTGCACGCGCCGGTCAAATCGCCAAGATTGGGGGACTAACCGACGCGCAGATCGGGGATGAAGTTGGAACAGACGGTCGCTCTTATCTCGAAGGGCAATTCGCACCACCGACACTGGAGACCCAGGTCTCACCGCAACGACCGTCGGAAAGCCGCGCTTTATGGGCTGCCCTGCAACACCTGTCGGAACAGGATCCACTGATCAACCTGCACACAAATGAAGATGCGAGCGAAATGTATCTGTCTCTTTATGGCGAGGTTCAGAAGGAAGTCATTCAGTCAACGTTACTTGTAGACTACGGAGTTGACGCGGTGTTTCAGGAAAGTACGGTCATCCTTGTCGAGCGGCCGATTGGGACAGGACGCGGACTTGAAGTCATCTTCAAGGAGCCCAACCCCTTTCTTGCAACGATTGGCCTACGGGTCGAGCCACGCCCGGAAGGGACAGGCAATAGTTTCGCGATGGAAGTGGATGTGGGACAAATGCCCGCTGGGTTTTACCGAGCCATCGAGGAGACGGTATCCGAGACCCTAAAGGCTGGCATCCATGGGTGGCAGGTAATCGACTGTCATGTCGCGCTCACTTCGGTCCGACATCACTCGCCGTCTAGCACTGCGGCTGATTTCCGAGGGCTTACACCACTCGTTTTGGCGGCAGCTCTTACTTCCGCGCAAACGATCATCTGCGAGCCCATAGAGCGTTTTCGGCTTGAGGTCCCCGTAACCGCATTACCCAACGTGCAGGTCGCACTCGCAAAATCAGGAGCATCGACCGAGGAAGCGCTGATTGAAGGTGGTATCGCCCAATTGCGAGGCATGGTTACCTCCGCTCAGGTCCAGGCTTTGCGACGGGTCCTGCCCGGATTATCCGGCGGTGCCGGGGTTTTGGAAAACGCGTTCGATCATCACAGCCCCATTGCGGTCCGGCCTCGTGCTCGCGCTCGCACGGGCGCAAACCCCTTTGATCGCATCAACTATCTTCGGGCGATCCATTGAGACACTCGCGGGAGCGGACAGTTCTGCTATCAGAGTACTGGAAACAGCCAACTGGTGACGACCAATATGGTCCACCTTGCCAGGGTAAGGGGTAGCGATCCCCACACAGCGAAGCAGGACCAAAAACTTGGACGCGCTATTTGCCAAATGCGTGTGGTGAAAATCGGGAGCGGTATAACCATATTACATGCTCAAAGCTGCCCTGCGCTCGCGCGCAGGGGTATTGGTTTGTGATGACGCCGCACGGCGGCCCTTGTGGCCTGAGTTTCGCCAATCTTCTGAGGCTCCAATTTGGATCCCTCTTGCATCTATGGCAATGTGATCCAAGGGGCTGAACGCATCGTCAAGATCAGCCGCCGAGTACAAATCGAGAAAATGCCAGAGAGTTTCGAGCATCCTCGTCCATTTTCGTTTCGTCTGCGCCGTCGGTGAGGTCGCGCCAGACCCTGATATCAGATCCGATCGTTCCACCGGTCTTTACGAACGGCTCCATGACCACAGCGCCGGTATAGTTGATCTCGCGAAGTGCCAGGCCGACCTCGTGCCAAGGAATTCTTCCTTTACCGGGCACTCGACGGTTGCTTTCACCCGTATGGAAATGTCCGAGCAGCGGGCCGGCGGTGCGGATCGCCTCGCCGAAGCTGTCCTCCTCGATGTTCATGTGGAAGGTATCGAGCATCACTTTAACATTCGGCTTCCCGACATCCTTCACGAATGCGACACCCTCTGTGGCGGTGTTGAGAACGTGGTTCTCGAAGCGGTTCAGGACTTCGATGCAAAGGTTAATTCCCAAGTTGGCGGCGAAATCCGCAATGCCGTGAATACCCTCGACTCCGCGAGCCCGGTCGCCCTCCTTGTCGACTGGCTTCGAGTAGTCCACCGGCCAATAGGAATGCAGCGCGCCGCCGATCGTCTTGATGTCAAGCTTTGCGACGTTTGTAAGCGTTTGCTCGAAGAATGCTTTTCCCGCCTGGCGCACCGCAATGTCCGGTGATGAAAGGTTCTTGGATTTCGAAGGACCGATCCCGGCCGTGAGGACGATGTCATTGTCCGTGGCGGTCCGTCTGATTTCTGCCAGTTCGGCGTCGCTGTATTCATTGATATGGTGTGCAGCTACCTCGATGACGTCGAAGCCGAGTTTGGCTACCTTCTCGACGTAGGGGCCGAATTTTGCGCTCCACTCGTGTTCCCAGTAAGAGTAGTAAATTCCGTGTTTCATAGGAGTCTCCAATGTAGTAGATCCCGCCGAATGTCCCTGGCGGGGTTGGCAGTGGCGGACCGCAGCTACCTCCGGTCGGCCTTCGCGGATCAGTTGTTCTCGATGCGGAGGTCCGGCTCGGCGCTTCCCGCTACGATCGCAAGTCCGTTCGGCAGATCGTTCTCTTCGACCTTCCGATTGATCTCCTTCGGATCGAGGCCGTAGCTCCGCCAGCGGTTCTGAAGTCTCTGCCGCAGGTGATCCTCGTCCACGTCGACGAATACGGTGAAGTCGAAAATCTCCTTCAACTTGTCCCAGGGCGGCTGGCGCGCCAGCAGGTAGTTGCCTTCGCAGACAATGATGTTCGTCGACCGGGGAATTAGATTGCCGCCAGCCCGCGCGATCTCGATCGAGCGGTCGAATACCGGAACGGCAACGACGTCGTCCTCGTTGGCCTTCAAGCGCTTGAGCATGTGACGCAGACCATGAGCATCGAAGGTGTCGATTGCCCCCTTGTAAGGCCGGCGCCCCATCTGCTCCAGGACGACATCGTCATAGTGGTATCCGTCCATCGGAAACAGGGCTGCGTTGAGGTGATGATCCTTGTTGATAATCTCCACGGCGCGCTCCGCGAGCGTGGATTTACCTGAACCGGGTGCTCCCGCTACGGCTATCAGAACTCGCCGACCGTTGCTTTCGTTGAAGCGTTGCGCCGCGATCTTCGCGATATTCCGCGCGTTTCCTTCAATCTTGCTCAAGGATTTCCTCCCGTTGCCACTTCGCACTTTCCGCTACCAACGCCGTTGGGGGCGCTGAACATTGCGAAGTCATGCCAGTTGGTATTGTGCGGCTTTGTTGCGCAGGAAAGAGAGGCCATTGCCCATGACTTCCTCCTCGTCACGCGCAACCGGTCGCCAGGTCGATATGTCGCCGGCCATCTCCGGCGGCATGCTGACGAAACTCTCCAGGGTAAGCGCGCCCTTGAAGCCGATCGCCGACAAAGCGGCGAAGATCGGATCCCAAGGCACGTTGCCTGCACCGGGGGTCCCGCGATCGCTTTCCGAAAGATGCATGTATTTGAGGTGATCGCGCGCGGCCAGGATGCCGTTTGCGGCCCCCTTCTCCTCGATGTTCATGTGGAACGTATCGAGATGGACGAACACATTGTCCACACCGATGCGTTCGACCAAAGCCACAGCTTGTTCGGCCGAGTTGACCAGATGGTTTTCGTACCTGTTCACGGCTTCAACGCCGAACTGGATGCCCTGGGATTTGGCATGCTTCGCGGCCGCCTCGAGCGCACGCGTGACGTTGTCGTACTCCGCCTGTGTCGGAGGAGCTCCAGTGCGTTCGTTGGTACCGCCGTAGGTGACGCCCGTAAGTGCCTCGGCGCCCATCTCGGCCGCCTTGTCTATCGCCACCTTCAGGTGACGGATGGCGGCGTCCGGCCTTGCCGAGGCCCATGCCGCTTCCGGCAGTACGAGCGAGCATGCTGCACGCAGGCCATGTTTTTCCAAAAGGTCGCGAGTGTGCTTGGCATCGACCGACGGCGCGTCAGCAAGTGGAATCTCGACAAATTCCATCTTGTACTTTTTAGCACCGGCAATGGCCCGCTCCGCGCCTGCGCGGTCCCAGTTCATAGTCCACATGCTCGCGTGAATTCCAAAACCTTGCACGGTCATCCCTTCTTTCTGCGTGATGCGATGTACGTTGAAACGATAGTTCTTGCGGCCATGACGACGATCATCAGCACGCCCCAAAGCGCCGTTGCCAGATGCTGGTTGGCACCCATCAGGTTCAGGCCCGACGAAAGGAGCTGGAGCACGATGAGAGCGACAAAGACCGGCAATACGCGACCGAAACCGCCGAACGGGTCGATGCCGCCGAGAAACGCGGCGAGCACGGTGATCAGCAGATAGGACTCGCCGTGGCCGACGCGGACCGAATTGAAGCGGGCGAGCATTATCACACCTGCGACGGCGCACATCAGACCCGACAGCGTGTAGACCAGCACCAGTATGCGACGCGTATTCAGGCCGGAGTATCGAGCCGCCTCGATGTTTGAGCCGATCATCAGCAGGCCGAAGCCGAGCTTGAAGCGCGTCAGCAGAAGCTGCCAGATCCCGACGCAGGCTATGAAAATCAAGAGCGGAATTGGAAATCCGAAGATCGACCCGTGTCCGATAGGAGCGATGAAGCTCGGAAATCCGGACACGTCGCCGCCTCGGGTGAGGAACTCGCCAAGCCCGCGCAAGAAGATCATCATCGACAGCGTGACAAGGATCGGGTGGGCCCGCGTGTAGGCAATGGCAGCGCCGGTCATGAGGCCTGCGGCGCCGCCCGTCGCCAGCGCAGCAAGGACGCCCAGCAGGAATGCAGCCGGCGAGGCATCTACGCCGCCGTACGATTGCATGACCCAGGCGGCGGCCAGTCCAGATAGGTTTGCGGTAAACGTCACCGAGAGGTTGATCCCGCCGGTCAAAAGTGGCAGCAGCATTGCGAGCGTCAGAAGCCCGAGTTCGGGAAGCTGGAATGCCACCGATCCGAAGGTTGCCGACGAAATGAAGTTGTTGGCGGCCAGTCCGAAGATCACCATCACTGCTAAGAATGCGATCGCCGGGCCGGTCATATCCGCGCCGAAGGTGGCGTTGAACTTTTGAGCGATGGCTTTCATGAGTGCGAGCTCCCCCTTTTGGCGTTGCTTTTCGCGAGGAATGGCAGAAGCTTGTCAATGCGCGCGGAAGAAAGCGTGATGGCGATGAGGATGATTGCGCCGACGATCATCTTGAACGCGAAGGGCGACACGCCCATCAGGTTGAGCCCGTTTTGCGTGATCGAAACCATCAGGACGCCGAGGACGCAGCCAATAACGGATCCCTTACCACCACCCAGCCGCGCACCACCGAGAACCGTGGCGGCGAGGACGTCGAGTTCGCGACCATAAAGCGCATTCGGAACAACTTCCTCGGCGTAGTGAGCCTGCATCAGGCCGGCGATGCCAGCCATCAGGCCAAGCCATCCAAACGAGATGTAGTGCATGGCGCCGATGTTGATCCCGAAGCGACGTGCTCCTTCAGGATTGTCTCCGAAAGCGTAAAGCTGGCGGCCGATCGTCGTCCTCGAGATCATCAACCAGGTCGCAAAGCAGCAGAGGATCATCACCACCACCGGAAGTGTGAGTTCGACCCAGGATCCATCGGCCATCTCGTGTTCAAAGAACACGACGCGCGTCGTCAGCCATTCCGGCAGATCGTAGATCGACACGCCCTTGGTGAAGAACATCAGGAGTCCGAAGAAGATGTTGAAGGTCGAGATCGTCGCTACGATCGAGATGATGTGAAGCCGGTAGACCAATGCGGCATTGATCAGCCCGAGGCCGATCCCAACCGCCCCCGCGATGATGAAGCCTTCCGCCCAGTTGCCGCCACCCAGCGCGCCAAGCGCAAGCGCCGTGACGTATTGGACCACCGATGCGGCAACGGCGAAGGAGATGTCGATCCCGCCGGAAATCAAGACGACTAGAAGTCCGACGGCAAAGATGATGTTGACGGCCGAGACGTTCAGCACATCAAAGGCGTTCGAGATCGTAAGAAAACGCTCCGTGCCAAAAGACAGCCCGATGCAAAGCACGACCATGACCGCCAGAAGTGTGAATTCGGTTGTGTGTCCAAGGATCAGCCTACGCATAGACGGCAGACTCCAGTTCGCTGAGCGACAACTGTCGCGGATCATAGGTCGCGTGGATCTTGCCCTCGACCATGTGAATGATGCGGTCCGCATTGAAGTAGACCTCGGGCGGCTCGTCGGAGATCAGAATGATCGCCAGCCCCTGAGCCGCAAGCTTGCGCACAATGTCGAAGATGCCCGCTCGCGCGCCGACGTCGACGCCTACGGTTGGGGCGTCCAGGATGAGAATTTTCGGGCCGATCGCGAGCCACTTGGCGATCGCCACGCGTTGTTGGTTGCCGCCTGACAAAGTCCGGATGGGGTCGTCTGGCGTTCCAATCTTGACGCCGAGCGCCGAGATCCAATGGCTGACAACGCTCGCTTTCTTGGCCGGCGAGATCATCCCGCCGGACAGCAGCTTATCAAGCGATGCCATAACAAGGTTGTCGGCGATCGACTGTGGCTGATTGAGGCCAAGCGACAAGCGGTCTTCCGAAAGGTAGGCAACACCAGCACGAATGGCGTCGCGATTGGAACCGAACCTGACCCGCTCACCTTCGATGGTGACCTCGCCCGCCTGTGGGCGGTGCATCCCGAAGAGCGTGAGAGCTAGCTCGGTGCGCCCTGCTCCGAGAAGGCCGGTGATCCCGAGCGTCTCTCCTCGGCGAAGATCGAACGAAATATCCTCGAACTCGCCGGCTCGCGTCAGTCCCCGCACGGAGAGCACGACCGCCTCGTTGTCGTGATCGGTAGCGATAACGGAACTGTCGAAGTTCCTGCCGGTCATCAGTTCGGTTACTCGTGACTGCGTCATCCCCTCGACTGGGAAGACACCAACGAGGGCCCCGTCGCGGAGCACGGTCATTCGGTCGGATATTTCGAGGACTTCCGCAAGACGGTGCGACACGAAGACCACCGCCACTCCTGAAGCGGAAAGGTTGCGGACGATGTCAATGAGATAGTCGGTCTCCGATTGGGTCAGCGACGCCGTCGGCTCATCCATGAAGACGAGCCGGGCTTCGCCCACAAGGGCGCGCGCTATCGCAACGATCTGGCGCTGCGCGATCGGCAACTCCTTGAGCGGGAGATGAATGTCGATGCTCACCCCAAGGCGAGCGAGTGCCTTCTCAGCCGCGTCCTCGATGGCACGCTTGTCGACAAGCCCATATTTGCCGTTGACTGCGTACTGGAAGCCTATGTTTTCGGCGACGCTCATTTCGCCGAACAGCGCCAAGTCTTGCCAGATCACCTGAATCCCGAGCGATTGCGCCAGAGTGGGTGTCATGGCCGAGATCGGGTTGCCGTCGAAATAAAATTCAGCACCGTCCTGTGGTTTGTAGACGCCGGTAATCACCTTGATGAGCGTGCTCTTGCCGCATCCGTTCTCGCCAGCGAGACAGTGGACTTCTCCGGGGTTGACCTCGAAGGACACACCCTTCAGCGCGCGTACGCCGCCAAAGGTGACCTTGATGTTCTTGAGTGAAAGCAGCGGTTCGACGCTCATGGAGTATCCTCCTGTTCAACCGCTGCTTCAGCGGTCGGCCCCAGGTTTTGCATTGTCCGTAAGGAGGTCGCGGGGAATATGTCCCCGCGACCTCAGGGCGTGGGTCCCGGGAGGATTAAAGGCCCATGCCAACGAGCTTGTCGATGCTGTCCTTGTTGATGGCCAGCAGTTGGTCGACGATGATGGTGTTGCCCTCGGGATTGATCTTTCCAAGGCCCTCAATGTCGTCGCCAGCCTTCGGCGTCTCGCCTTTGGAAATTCGGTCGGCAAGCGTCACGAAGACCTCGCCGGCCTGCTTCGGGTTCCACATGAAGCCGCCAGTCAAAGCACCTGATTTAATGAGCTTTGCTCCCTGCCCCGGAGAGAACGGACCGATGACGAATACCTTTCCGTCCTTGCGGCGCTCTTCCACCGCGCGACCTGCGCCAATCGGACCCTGCGAGCCGAATGCCAGGAAGCCCGTGAGATCGGCATTGGCCGCCATAAGGTCGAGAGCGGTCGAGCGACTCTTGTCGACGTCTTCGGCAACACCATAGCGGTCGCCCACCAGCTTCATGTCGGGATAGTTGGCCTTGATATAGGCGATCGCCGCGTCGGCCCAAGCGTTGTGCAGCGGAACGGTCAAGGATCCGACGAACACCGCATAGGAGCCCTTGCCGCCCATCTTCTCGGCGAGGAGCTTGCCATGTGCTTCGCCGAAGCCCTTGGCCGAAGCGAGTTCAAAATCCCAGTCGGCACCGACCTGCTTGGGCGATTCATGCGTGATGACCTTGATGCCGGCCTCCTGCGCCTTCTTGAGAACCGGCTCCAGTACCTTCGCGTCATTCGGCACCACGCCGATATAATCAACCTTCTGCGCGATCAGATCTTCGATGGCGCGGACCTGGAGTGCCGGGTCTGCACTGGTCGGCCCAACCATAAAGCCTTCGACGCCGAGCTTGGCACTTTGTTCCTTGATCCCAGCTTCCATGGCATTGAACCACGGGATGCCGCCGATTTTAACGACGACGCCGATCTTCGGACCAGCGAAGGCGGTGGATGCCAGAAGTACAAGCGACAGACCAAGCGTCGCGGCTAGCATTTTTCTCATTGGATCTTTCCTCCTCCAATAGTGCTGACAAGCAAGATCCGTTCACAGGAACGGTAGCGCTCCCGCGTTGAACGTTTCGGCTCCGACCATCGGAACCTCCTCCCTGTCACCTCCTCTAAGTGACTTGCCATCGTGCACAATCGCTCTTGCAATTGAGCACCATCGATGGTGCAATAACATTAACACGGAACGGACTTTCGTCAAGAGGACCATTGATCTAGAGAAACGGAGCGGTGGAGGAGTCTGCGAATGACGGAAAAAGAGCAAAAGAAAGCAACAATTTACGATCTTTCGGTGATCTCGGGCGTAACCGCCTCGACTGTAGCCTCCGTCCTCAATGGCACGTGGCGGAAGCGGCGGATATCGGAAGAAACAGCCGAAAAGATCCTGTCGCTCGCAAAAGCGCATCGCTACACCGCCAATCGCCAGGCTCGGGCGTTGAGAAGTTCCCGCTCGGGACTGGCCGGACTGCTCTTGCCTGTTTACGACACCCGCTTCTTTTCCTCGATGGCTCAGACCTTCGAGGCGCAGGCACGCAAGCGCGGATTACTGCCGGTGGTGGTCTCCGGCCGGCGCGATCCTGAGGAAGAACGGCGCACCGTAGAGTCGTTGATCGCGTATTCGATTGATTCGCTATTTATCGCAGGCGCCACTGATCCGGACGGCGTCCATCAGGTGTGCGCCCGTGCGGGATTGCCGCACGTGAATATCGACCTTCCCGGCAAGTACGCACCGTCGGTGATCTCGGACAACCGACGGGGTGCAGAAGCGCTGACCTCGGCAATTATCCGCCACGCTGAAGGAATGGGGCCACTCGGTGCTGAGGACGTATTCATGTTTGGCGGCCGCGATGACCATGCCAGCCGCGATCGCATCCTGGGCTTTCATGCGGTGAAGCGATCTATTTTTGGAGTGGATACCGAGGGCGATATCGAGACCACGGGATACTCGCCGGGCATGACACAGCTTGCCTTCGAGCGGTTCTTCGAACGCCATGGCAGGCTGCCGCGCTGCTTCTTCATTAACTCGTCCATAAATTTCGAGGGGTTGCTGCGCTTCATGAGCCGCCACGACGGGGTAGCATTCGAAGATATCGTGGTCGGATGTTTCGACTATGACCCGTTTGGTTCATTTTTGCCGTTTCCGGTCTACATGATCAGGCCGAACACAGCTGATATGCTCGAAAGAGGCTTCGAGCTTTTAGAAGAGCAGGACACGAACCCACAGCTCGTGATGATCGAGCCACAGTTGGTTCCGCCGCGAACTGCGTTGGAAGGGCCGCTCGACGCTTTGAAGGATCCGATAGCGGTACATGACCTCGCGCGTCGATGACGTGGTGAAACGTCTCGATCCGTGGGAGGTGGGAAATCGCCACGCTTTGCGGATGGGTGCCGCCTTCAAAGGCCACGTTTGGTGCGAAGCCGCCGTTCGAGGAAAGCAGACATGGGCCGTGGCTGGCTTGCGACAATTGCCGCCATGGGGCTAATGCACTGAGATGAACGACCTCGCTACCAGGCGATGCAACGTCTCGCACGGTGCCCATAACAGAAAGCATTTGAACAAACGAATACCCTAGCATGTGGTAAGACCTGTACTAATTGCGGTCGCAATAAGCTCTTTGTGGCGTCTTGTTGATCTCGCCGGCTAGTGTGCTGCAGCGAGATTTTCTGCACCAATTGAAACGGGAGGAGAGTAAATTGCGTCGTTCAGGGTGGGCGATTCTCGCTGTTCTACTCGCAATCCTCATAGCGATAGCCGTTACATGGGCATCACTTGCATTGTGGTATCGCCTTCCCGTTTCGGAGTTGGCCAGAGGCTTTGCCGCCGGGCTATTCGCTCTTTTTGGATTGTTCACAATCACGAGATTGTTTGGCCCGTGGCGTTTCAAAACCGTCGTTATATTCGCAGCGACGTTCGCACTTGTCCTGGTCTGGTGGCATACGATCAAACCCCTCAAGAATGCATCCTGGGCACCCGATGTCGCTCGACAGGTCACAGGCGAATTCAACGGCGACCTGCTGACACTGACAAATGTGCGGGATTTCGAGTGGCATGGCAGTACTGACTTCCTCGAGCGATGGACGACGCGCACCTACGATATGAGCAAGCTTCGGACGATCGACCTGTTCATGTCCTATTGGGCCGGGCCAGAGATTGCCCACGTGATTTTTAGCTTTGGTTTTGAAGGTGGCGAGCAGCTTGCGTGGTCGATCGAAGTCCGTCGCCGGGTTGGAGGTGCATTCTCGCCCGTCGCGGATTTGTTCAAAAGCAATCCTTTGGTGATCATCGCAGCAGACGAGCGGGATGTCGTGGGCGTCCGTTCGAACGTCCGTCGCGAAGATGTGCAAATCTACCGCCTGAAAGCATCCCCGGAACAGGCACGTGCGCTCCTGCGCGAGTATGTTGCCGACGCCAATGCCCTTGCCGCGACGCCGGCTTTCTACAACTCGCTTACGAGCAATTGCACGACGACGGTCGTCAAGATGATGCGCGTGGTTGGAGGCACCGTTCCCTTCGACTGGCGTCTCATCGTCAATGGCTATCTCCCGGACTACGCCTACGATCATGGGGCGTTGGATATGTCAGTGTCGCTCGCTGAACTCAGGACCGCCGCTCATATTGACCAGCGGGCGCGGGTCGACGCATTGTCGCCGCACTTCTCAAAGTCGATACGCGTCGGCGTACCTTCGCCACCGCCGGCGGATCCGCAATAAGCGAGAGACGTGCCATTGTTTCGATCGCGCCTGGAAGCTGCCGAAACCTCGAAAGGAGGAATAGCTTCACGTCGCGGTGACGCAGGTTGGCCAGAGCGACAACACTCCTGGCTTGGGAAGAATGCTCGAGGCCGCGATCTCCCAAGTTACAGGCTGGTGGTCAGCGTTGGAAGGTAAGATGGATGGTTCCGCTCGGCGCCGTTTCAGCTTTGACGTCGTAGCCAGTCTCCAGACCGCGCAGGTCGTCCCATAAGCGTATGCCGCGACCGAGCAGGATCGGCGCAATTGCAACATGAAGGCGATCGACAAAACCTGCTCTCAGAAAGTCACGAACAACAGTCGGGCCACCGCCGATCCGCACATCCTTGCCGCACGCCGCCGCAACAGCCTGCTGGAGCGCATCAACCGGAGTGGTATTGAGGAAATGGAAAGTGGTACCGCCAGCCACCTCTATGGAGGGGCGAGGCTTGTGTGTGAGAACGAAGACCGGAACTCGGAAGGGCGGCTCCTCGCCCCACCAGCCACACCAGTTCGGATCGTCGGGGAAGTTGTGGAGCCCGAACATGCCGGCGCCCATGATCTCGGCGCCCACGTTGGCGAAATATTCCTTCGCGTAGTCGTCATCGACGCCGGTGGTCCCGGTTCCGCTGGTATCCTTGAGCACGCGCTCACGGAAAGTTCGCGTTGCCACATATGCGCCGACAAGGCGCGGCCAGTCCTCCCCGAACGGGACTTCGGGCGTTTGATCCGTCGTGGTCGCGAAACCATCGAGCGAGATCATGAGATCGACACGAACTGCCATGGGAGCTCTCCTTGCGAGTGGTTGCACCCTAGCCGCCCCAAGCCAGGGCATCGATACTAAGGCAGATGCCTTTATAATTGATCTTTATACTAAGGCAAGTGCCTTATTGTCCTTGACCACCATTCCAATGCGTCTTAACAATTCGCATGCCCTATCATTCGACCCCACTCGACCTTGCCTTTCACGCTCTCAGCGATCCGACGCGTCGCGCGGTCGTATCACGGCTGGCTGATGGCGAGGTGCCGGTCAGCGTTCTGGCCGAGCCATTCGACATGGCGCTGCCCTCCTTCGCCCAGCACCTCAAAGTACTGGAAGATTGCGGACTGATCGCCAGCGAGAAGCGCGGGCGCAGTCGCTGGTGCCGGTTGGTACAGGCGCGCTTCGACGAGGCGGCGGACTGGATGATAGCGGAGCGCAGGCGCTGGACCGAGCGGTTGGATCGTCTGGAGGTCTACCTGGACAAAGCGGGAGAGGATGATTGATGAAGACCATGGCAACCCTGTTTGACACCTGGTCGCTTGATCGGGAAATTGTGCTGGTGAAGCTGCTCAATCACTCGCGTGACAAGGTCTTTGCTGCCTGGATGGACCCCGCGGCGCTTGCCGAATGGTACGGTCCGGCCGGCCTCAGGATCGAGAGCCATGAGGCCGATATCCGTGAGGGTGGGCTCTGGCGGTTCGACATGGTGGGCGTGTTCGAGGGCCAGGAGCAGCGCTTCCCGAATCTGATGCGCTTTCTGGAGATCGTGCCGAACGAGCGGATCGTGATGGACTATGGCACACCCGACCCGGACGATCCCGACCGCTTCCGCGTCACGGTGACTTTCGATGAGCAGGCCGACGGCAAAACAGTGCTGACCTTGCGCCAGCTCCACCCCAGCCCCGTACGGCGTCGGATCGTCATCGGTTTTGGCGCAGTCGAATACGGATTGCAAACCCTGGATGGCCTGGCAGCCTGGCTCGACCGCTGAGCGTTTGGCCAATTTGTGCCTCGGTCGCCATTGACTGGGGCTGCCACGAGCCGTGCCCGGAGACAATGACCGCAATGGGCCCGGAAGGAAATCAGCCACGGAGGGCCTGTTTGACGCGAGAACCCCTCACGTCAATCCTTGGCTAGTGCACGCGCATCTTGGCCGCGGTTACTGCTTCCAGAAACTTTGCACGCGCGACTTCGGCGTCGACACGACCGGCAAGGGCACCTCGGCAGGCATTTCGCGCCTGGAGGAAGGACACCGTTTCACAGTCCTCCCAGCTATCTTTCAGAAACAGGACGGCATCGAAGGCGCTCGATACGAATTCGCTACCTCGCGAGCCCACCGAGATTTGAACGGGCTTCTCCCACTTGACGATTGACATGACGATCTCCCCACTGGCTCTAGCGACGGGCAAACGTGCAATTCGTGGAAGAGTTCCGTGACCCCTGGCGAGGTCACGGATGGTGCCTCTGCGAGGGCGCGGACAGCCGACGAGAAGTGTCGCCGACCGCCCACGCCTCGTGTGCTACCCAGCCCCATCCAATGATCAGCAGATACTAACCTGTTCCCGGTCTTCTCCCTACGTGGTCCAGGTAGCAGTGGTTCAAAAGGAGAGAGTCTCCTGTCTGTTGAATTGGTTAGGCTGTGGTTATCCTGTTGATAGGCGGTGTATTGTCTGCTGCCACCGGAACCTGCCCACGCGCCGGTTGTCGGGATGGCGCTGCGGGAGGGACGCCTTAGCGCGTGCAGGTAGCAAGTTCTGGCGCCCGTCCAGAGTGAGCTTCTGGCCCGTGAGCAGTCATCCGGCGATGCCGCCTTTGCATTCAACTGTCGTCATCAAACATGCTGATGCAGGAGCGAAAGGCTGTTTTACGCCACGCCGGCGGTTCGCCCCTTTTGTGGGACCGAAGTATCTTGGTTGTTCGTTGCTAGAATGCCGCGTGGCTTCGCCAGAGAACATACAGGCTGACGCAAAATATCAACCACCTGAAGACCTGCGCGAGGATGTTCCTGTAGTTCGCCAGTCGCGTGGCGGCAATCGTGCCGATGATACCGCCACCGATGCCACCTAGAATGAAATAACCCGCAGTAAGCCAATCGACAAAGCCCGACGCGGCATAGTTCACGGCCGTCGCCAATCCGAAAGTGCCGACCGCGAGCAGCGAGGTTCCAATCGCGTTTATGAGAGGCATGCCCGTTGCGACGAGGAGACCGGGCACAATAAGGAAACCGCCCCCTATTCCGAAAAGGCCGGAACATCCGCCGGCAAAAAGCGCAATCAGGCTTGTCTTCCCGTGCGCCCGTATCGTCAGCGACTGCGCGGTAACATCCGCCCGGCTCCTCGTCCTTCGCATCATGAAACTGACGAGCATCATCAGGAGGCCAAACATGAAGAGCAGGTTTTGGCCGTCGATGAGCTTCCCCAGACTGGAACCCAGGTAGGCACCGAGACATCCGGCGATCGCAAAGATCAAGGCGCATCGCCACCAGACATGACCCTTCACCGCATGGCCGGCCAGGTTGAGATACGCATTGGCCGAAACAGCGAGAGCCCCTGTGCCAATCGCGGTGTGCACATCGCGCATTCCGACAACATACACCAGCAGCGGCGTGGCGAGGATTGATCCGCCTCCGCCAATCAAACCGAGAATACAGCCGATCAATGATCCTGAGCCGAGAGCAAGCATAAGTTGCAAGAGACTGCCATCCACCTTGTTACGCGCCCCACGCCGATCCGGAAAATGCATCGAGGGGAATTTTTAGATAACGACGGCCGTTCTCCTCGATCGGAGGCAGTTCCCCTCCCCGTAAATTCACCTGCAGCGCGTGCAAGATAAGCTTCGGCATGGGCAGGATCCTGTCGCGGGCTTCCCGCAAGGCGATGAAGTCACTTCGCGATTGGCCTGCGACATGCGGGTTCTTCCTACGCTGCTCTGCAACCGAGCTTTCCCAAAGTGCCTGACGTCCTTGGGGAATGTAGTCATGGCCGGTGAACAGGCGTGTCTCCTCCGGCAGCCGCAGGATATCCTGGATTGACTGCCACAGGCTGGCTGCGCTGCCGCCTGGAAAATCAGCGCGGGCGGAGCCGCTATCGGGCATGAACAGTGTATCATGGATGAAGGCTGCGTCGCCCACGACGTAGGTGATCGACGCCAGGGTATGGCCGGGCGAATGCATGATGCGGACCTCGAGCTCGCCGATGTTGAATGTGTCGCCATCACGAAAGAGCCGATCCCATTGCGAACCGTCGCATGCGAAATCATGCCAGTTGTAGATATCTTTCCAGATCTGCTGCACTGCCGTCACATGCTCACCGATCGCCGTCGGCGCTCCGGTTTTTGCCTTGAGATAACTGGCTGCCGAAAAGTGGTCCGCATGAGGATGAGTGTCCAAGATCCACTCAAGCTTCAGGTCGTTGCCCTCGATGTAATCGAGGATGATGGTCGCATTGATCGAAGCGGTCGTGCCGGACTTCTCATCGAAATCCAGCACCGGGTCGACGATGGCGCAGTTTCGCGTTTTGGGGCACGAGACGACATACTGGATACTGCCAGTGCTCGGGTCGTAAAATCCGGCGACCTCAGGTTTTTGCATGGGGGCTGCCCTCTGGTGCTGCTCCACGCGCAAAGAAGATCGCCCGGCTCGGATCGACGTCGTAATCCTTTTCGAAGGTCGTCGCGTCAGTTGCGATTGTTGCCACTGAATCGAGAATGAACTGCACCTTCTCGTCCGGTAGCAGCACACTAAAGTTCAGCCGGACAAAGCCGGGCTTCTTTAGTTCATCTCCTGAGAGAATGGCCTGTCTGATCTCCTCGGACTGCTGTTCATCGATCGACAGCAGTCGGTGGACATAAGGCCCGGCACAAGCGCAGCCACCGCGCGCCTGGATCCCGAAGCGGTCACTGAGCATTCGCGTCACCAGTTGCTGGTGGACGTAGCCGCCCTTCCCGTTCATCACTCTGAAGGAGAAGATCGGCAGCCGATCGGCATTGGACAGACCGAGCAACTCCAGTTGCGGGACGTCCTTCCAGGCTTGGAGTGCACGTCGTGCAAGCTCGCGATTGCGCATCGTCATTGCATCAGCCCCGATCGCATCCTTGACGATGAATGCGAGGGCCGCACGGATATCGCCGACCACATTCGGCGTACCGGCTTCTTCGCGCGATTCGAGACTGTCGCTATAATCATGCGTCTGCGGCGAGACGAACTTCACCGTGCCACCACCCGGCCAGGTCGGTTTCTTCGTCGAAAGCCCGTCGCGCCGAAGGATCAGGATTCCGGAGGCACCTGGGCCACCGATGAACTTGTGCGGCGAAACAACGATCGCGTCGATTTCCGCATCGGCGGCAGGTGACATGGAAATCGGCACATAGGGACCGGCCCCCGCATAGTCCCAAATCATCTTTGCGCCAGCAGCCTTGACCATCGCAGTAATCGGCTCGACGTCGCTGGTGATGCCGGTGATGTTTGATGCAGCGGACAGCGCGCACACCACCAAATCGGCGTTAGCGTGCTTGAGCGCATCTGTCAGCAGCGACAGGTCAGGTCCGCCCGATGGACTCTCGGCGATCTCGACAACCTCGGCACCACTTTCCCGCCAGGGCAGGATGTTCGAGTGATGCTCGTAAGGGCCGACAACAACGCGAACGTGCTTACCAGCCGAAACCGCCTCGGCAATGCCATAGAGCTTGACGAGGCGATTGATGCCAGACGTCGCGCCTGAGCCCGTGAAAATTACTGCATGTTGTTCACTCGCCCCACAGAATTCCCCGATCATCGCGCGTGCTTCCCGGCGCATACGGGTCATGAACCCTCCGCAGTAGGAAGCCTCCGTGTGACTGTTGGCATAGTAGGGAAGGATGTCTTCCAGGACGAAACGCTCGATTTGGTGGAGCGCGCGACCGGATGCAACGTAGTCTGCATAGACCAGTTCCTTCGCCCCGTACGGCCCGTCGATCGTCGCATGCGATCCGACCAGTCCTTCCCGGAGGTCGTCCACGAGGCGGTTGCGTTTCAAACTTCGGCGAAATCTGGAAATTGGGGATTCAGTCTGTCGCGCCGCAGGTTGTGCAAAGTCCACGATCGTTCTCCTTCGCCTCGGGGCGTTGACACCGATCGTATCCTCCTTCAGGCTCAAAAAAGTCACCTAATTTTCGCTAATTTCTGCAAAAGACCTATCATTTGAACGAAGAAACCACAAAAATTGACGATTTTGATATGAAGATACTGAGTGCGATGCAGCACGATGCCAATCTCTCGCAGCGCGATCTCGCGGAGAAGATCGGCTTGTCTCAAAATGCCTGCTGGCGGCGACTGCAACGTCTTCATTCCATCGGCCTGATCAAAGGCGCACACTGCGATATCGATCTCCAGGCGCTGGGGTTAGACCTCACCGTTTTCGTGATGATCCGGACGCGCCACCATTCGAAGGAATGGAGCGAAGGATTCCGCGCGCATGTCGAGGGCCTGCCGGAGGTGATCGACTTTTATCGGATCGGCGGGGATTGGGACTATCTGATCAAGGTCATCACCAAAGGCATGTCCGGCTACGACGCATTTTATCAGAAACTGATCACGAACTTCGACCTTGCAACGGTGACAGGCTTCTTTTCCATGGAAGCGATCATCAACAATCGGCCGGTCGAGTTGAGAAAACTGACCTCCAAGGGCCCGGGATCCACCCCGCCGAAAGCGACCCCGACGCGTGACCGCCTCTAGTGCCTCAGCAACGGACTGACTTCTTCCGCCGGTGTTGCTTTCGCACCGCAAACATCCCCGTGGAGGAAGAAAACGATCAACATTTTCGTCTGCAAAAGGAACTCCATTTTGCGGGGCAAGGCAGCGACGCAGGCTCAACCTGCTTCTCCTTCGACGCCGACCGCCTTGCAGAAAGCGGCAGGAAGGTGCCGCCCAACCTCCCCGCCCGTCCCGGTCTCGCCAAACTCACTCGCATACCCTGGGCTGTCTAGCCCGCCGCGGGTAGGGACAAGGCGTTGCCAGAACGGCGGCGTCCGCCAGCCGTCGGTTGGACGTCCGGCGGTGAGCGAGGTTGAACAGGCCCGAAGGAGAGCCTATTCCGGGAAAGCGATTACCCCTTCGATTCGACGAGGATCACCAGAGACTCCGGCACCACCCCGTCAAAGGCCATCGCATCGGCGGCGGCCTTGCTCTGCATCGCCGCCTGCAAGCCATCCATATCCGCAACGTCCATCATCAACGCCACGCGAGTCGGATCCTGAGGATCAACAAACGTTCGGATGTTGGTAACCCCGAGCGGACCAAAAAACTCCTCCCGCTTTGGTGAGGTGAGCCAGTGTTTCGCGCCCTTTGTGATGTTGTGATAGCCAATAATCGTCGGCATGGCATCCTCCCTGCGACGACGACGTCGGCCGGATCAAGGGCCGCGCTCCATCGCGTAAAGCTACTGTGCCCTGTTTTTGCAGGGTTGTGAATTGGTGACGGTGAGATGACGAGTTCCACGTCACAGAGTTCGTGATGAAAGCCACACGCAGGATCAGTCGTCTGGTGGCGAATGAAAGCCAGATGGCAGGAAGGATCCAGCCGGGGGGACTTCGATATCCTTCCGAGACGAAGCGGATGGTCGGCGAACGCTGAACGCGGCGGCAATCGCCCTAAATCCGATCGGGCGATAGGCAGGATCGTCGCCCGGTTCGCCAAGGTCCTTCGATTTCGGATCTTTCAACGCACTGTCCTCCCGACCCCGCAACGACAAGGTCAGATAATACCAGCCTTTCTCTATGCCCGCCACGGAAGAGGCCCCCTTGCCAACCGCGGTCTGGCGCGCGAATTTGCAGCTCTGAACAAAGCGCCAGAGGTCGGAACCAGGAGCTGGATTGGCGCGTCTTCAACTTTTGCTTCTTGCTGCCAGAGATTTGCTTCTAGCCGCCAGCCATCTTGCTGGTGCTGTTTCGACTATCCATTTGTCGATGCAACGGTGGGGAAGCGCTTTGGGACCTTCCGATCTCTTAAGGAGGAAAGTAGATGACTAGTCTAGCGTCGAGCCGCGTGTACCGCAAAAGTCGAGTTACATGGTGACTTCGATCTTTGCTCCTTCGGATCCTATATGCCGCTCCCCGGGTCTACCGGAACAGCAATTGCATGGTCTCTAATATAATTTGCGGTTGGGAGGCTGGGTGTAATGAACTGGCACAGATCCGATAATTTCGCTCCACTGATCCTCGTGTTCCATGGTCAACAAAAATACAGGCAGATCCGTTCGCTTCGGCAAATGGCTGAAGTTCTTATTGCCGCCTGGCCCTCCTTTGACGGTGAGGAATACCTGACGGCTGCGAAAATTTGCCTGGATGCGCACCTTGGCACCTGCTCGGTGAACGAGGCGCGGATCGCGTTGATTCGTGCTGCCGCAGAAGCAAATATTCCGGTCATCGCCGTCGTGCCAGCAATCTGCGACGAGCAGTCTTCAATTGTGGAAGGCGGCGCTTCGTTAGTGAAAGGGGTTCATTCCGCATAAGTCTGAACCACGATCGGCTTGGCCCCGACGGTACGCTCCGTTGCTCTGCACGCTATCACTGCAGGTCATAAATCGCCGGACAACGCCATAAGCCTACGGAATCTTCCGGTAAATCCAAAGCTGGGCCGGAGGGATATTTCGTACCATGAACGCCAAATGGCGCACCTCGTAGCCGGCGGGAAGTGCCACGACCGGAGACAATAGGCCGTAGGTTATTTGAACAACCGGTCTCCCGACGGGAACGCGTTCCAACAGATCGAGGACGAGTGCCAGCCTCCGATCCACAGGCAGGTGCAAAAGCGGGATGGCGGAGATGACGCAATCAAACTTGGCGGCTCGTTTCTCACCCAACGTTAGGTCGAGTGCAAAAGCGTCGCCGCATCGAATATCGACCTGTGGGAAAAGACTTCGCAGATGCTGACAGAACTCTGGCGAGTACTCGATGGAGGTAAGGTTTTGTGGTGCGATACCGCGTGCCAGAATTGCTTTGGTAATCACGCCTGTGCCTGGACCGAGTTCAAGTACGGGTAGCCCAGAACCGGGATGCACAACGCTAGCCATCTTTCGAGCTGTCACGGTGGAGGTCGGCGCAATTGCACCGACAGAAGTTCGATCACGTTTCCAACCCTTTAAGAAAGCAATTTCATCCCTGAACTTAAGTCCGACACGCTTCCGCACACTCATTGAACTGTCCCTTCATTCGTTACGAAGCCTCATCACGAGCTGTCAGCTGCGAGGCCAAAATGCGTTTGTGAAAATCTTTAGGAGGCGCCGGACACGAGCAGTGGCACGGAGAGGGGCTTCGCGTTGTCGTCAAGAATTTCGAACCGGTAACGATTGTCTTCATCGAACGATACCGAGTAGGTCAGCCTGTCGACGACGTTGTTTTGGGCGTCAAAGGTGAGAACCGTGGGCTTAAGTTCCGTGATCTCGTGCTCGGCGAGATAGATCGAATTGCAGATGATAATCTGGTCCCCGGGCTGGCATGTGCGGGCGGCGGCACCGTTTAGGACACAGCATCTGGATCCGCGCACACCTAAAATGACGTATGTGGAGATGCGGGCGCCGGAGTTCTTGTTCCAGATTTCCACAAACTCCATCGGAAGGATTCCGGCCTCTTCGCAGTGAGCGGGGTCGAGTGTGATCGATCCGTGGTAATTGAGATTTGCCTCAGTCACATGGATCCCATGGAGCTTCCCGGCCACCAATTTTCGCATTTTGCCCCTTCGCTATCGGTCTTGCCCGCTCCGACCGCTGTCGGCTGTCCGGCACTGTAAAGCAGCCGTCGGAAATTGGAGGCTCGCGTCGGAGACTCAAGAAATAACTTCCAACCAGCTAATTAAGTTGGTGCTATCGGATTGGAGGCGGCGTTAACAGGCCAGAATATGTCGTTTGGGTACGGTTGGGCAATTATTGCGGATGCCAACGCGCCTAGCCGGCGGGCGCCAGTTTGCTCGCCGCTCCAGCAGGCAGCATTTGCTCGGTCGCGGTGGAGAGCGGCGGGTTTTCCAGCATGAGTTCCGTTCCGAGTGGGGTGATTCCGAAAGCAGGCTCTATGAGGCGAGCGGAGTATTAGCTGCGTGTGATCGCGACTGCCCTCTCCTGCGTGCTGTGGGCCGTGATCCACCGCTCCGCCGCATCCCGACATCGAAACGATGAAAGCTCCATTCGAGCTCTCGACCTAGCGGCTGCTGTTGACAGACCAGATTGCAATACCCATCAAAGCAAGTCCGGACATTTGAACGAGTGAAAGCGAATGGCCGTAAATCTTCCAATCGATCACAAAAGCCGTCATGGGATATACAAACTGCAGTGCGGCAGTTCGACCGGTGCTTAGGCGAGCAAACCCGGCAAACATTACGACATAGGCAAGACCCGTATGGATTGCGCCTAGCCCTGCTAGCCAGGCTATTGTGTCCCAATGGCTGGGCCACCCGTATAGAACTGGCCACCAAAATGTAAGGAAAGCGCCAACTAGACACTGCCACCAAGCGAGGGCGAATGAGCTTACGGATCTCATCACTTTCGTCAGTAATGGAACCCAGGCGTAGACAAACGAGCCCGACAGGCTCATCAGCAATCCATAGAAATACTCTTGATGCCGCGCGCCCGTACCCATCACGTCGGTCGTCAGCACCAATCCCGCGAATGCCAAGAGCGCCGCGCCCACCTGCTTTCGGGACACCTTTTCCCGAAGAAGCCACACACCGAGCGCCATCGTCCAGAATGGCTGGATGTGGAATACGACAGTGGAAACGCCGATTGACGTACGTGGAATCGCGGCGAAATGGAGCGCCCAGCTAATAATCATCAGTACGCCCGTCGCGACAGCGCCGAGTAGGTCCCGTGCCTGCAGCCTGATTTCAGCCAACCGCCCACTCAACACGCCCCAGGAAAGCAGAGCAAGAAACCCAAAAAAGCATCGGAAGGCTACCGTAGTGATCGGGTCTTGGTTCGCCTGGAGCACGAAGATGCCGACCGTCCCAAGGATCAGCCCGCCGAGCACCATAAGGATCGTGCCCTGGCGTTCCCGCGCGTCGCCCGGGACGGCCAAACCGGCAGATGTTGCAAGTGATGTGAGACCCCGTGTGTTCATGGGAAAATAATGGCGCTGGATCGATATCCAGAAAAGCGAATATCTGTTACAAGTAGCATTCGATAATCGAATGGTTGGTGAGATGAACGATCTCCAGATTGATTGGCTTAGAACCTTCGTGGCAGTTGTTGACACTGGCTCCATCACGGCGGCATCCCGTCAAGTTTCCCGTTCCCAGTCGGCAGTCAGTATGCAACTCAAGAAGCTTGAGGAATGCGTAGGAAGTTCCTTGCTAAACCGGGGGCCACGCCACCTGTCTCTGACGCCTCCCGGCTTCGATTTACTCGCTTACGCCCGACAACTGATCGAATTGCACGGCCGCGCCCAGATCGCGATGCGCGGATCAACGGTTTCTGGGAAGGTCGCCGTCGGTGTCCCTGACGACTACGTCGCGAGTTACTTCGCGCCAATTTTGCGGACCTTCGCCAACCGTTTCGCCGAAGTAGAAATATCAGTCGTTTGCGAGCCGTCGAGTTCGCTATTGCCAAGGATCGACCGTGGTGATCTGGATTTGGCACTCGTGACACGCGACATGGCGACCCGAGGGGAACCAAATCGCGGCATATTCCTTTTCTACGAACCCTTGGTGTGGGTTGCGTCAGACCAACATGAGGCGTGGCGGAAAAACCCACTGCCCTTGGCATTGCACGAACTGGGAAACCGCTTCCGTGGCGAAGTTCTGGCAGGCATCGCGGCACTTGGGCGGGACTACCGTGTAGTCTATAGCTCACATAACCTAACGGGACAGTTGGCGGTAGTAGAGGCAGGTTTGGCCGTTGCCGCGCTCGCACGATCCAGCGTTCCCAGCCATTTCAAGTTACTTGATACTCGCCATGGTCTGCCGGAGCTGCCTAAAATGGAGGTAGCCTTGGTTCGCAGCAAAGACTCTAAGCGCTCTGCGGCGGTCGACGCTATGCACAGCGAGTTCCTTCAAGTGTTGAATTTCCAGCCTTGATTTTCCGTGTCCGTTGGCAGCATGGCGCCGGGATGACGCCCCCGAGAGGTGCTGTGGCTCGATGGCGGCATTTTCCGATATGGCTGGATTGTTTAGCCACAACTTGATCGAAGGACCATCGATAACCATGACATGATGGACCCCCTTGCCCGTTGACCAAAGCCTCAAGAAGCGTGTGAGCCATGGTCGTTTTCCGGGGCAACTTTTGTGATGACCGGTGACCACCCGGTCACCGCCAGGTCAGAGGACCGATTGCCTCCCAGCGATTGCCACGCCTTATTGAAAACGGCGTTCAAAATCACAATCTCAAAGTGATGATTGGAGCCTGACGGATGCTATACCTAACTCTCGCCCTCACCTTTTGCATTTTAACCAGCACATACTTCGTCGGACGTTTCTACGCCGCAAAGACCCGGTTGGTTGAAAAGGCAATTGAGGAAACGATTGAGCGTAAGCTGTCGACATCCCCAATAAGCGCCGAGCTGCACCGCCTGCGGGAAGAGAACGGAGTGATGCGCAACCTGCTGATCGACATGGTGGAAAACGAGGCTTCGCTAGCCGACGCAACCACAATGTCAGAGGTGGAAAGGACACGCGCGGCAAACGCTCGAACACTCCGGCGCCGGGAGGTTTTTGGTGAGGCGATACTCGTGCTTCAGCAGACCAATGGGGGGAGACCCCCGGCAGACAGGCGACTGAACGGGCCCAGAGGCAGGCCTGGGGTGAACGTCATCCATCCGCCAATCTAGGGTGGCTCTCACTTGGAAGCCAATCGTCATACCGCGGAAGATGGGCGATAGACGGTCAGGCCCATCAGCCCGTCCAGGCGTATACGTCCGCTGGCTCTGCTACCCCCTTAAGCACGAATGAACCAACATTCCTAAACCCTTTCGGTACCTGTGCTGCGAATGGCCTTGATGCCAGAAGGCTGTAGCCGACCGTATCTGCAACTTTCTCGATCCGGGCAGCTTCGTTGACCGCGCGGCCGATCGCCGTGAAATCGAGGCGGCGGGAGGCACCTATGTTGCCGTAGAAAACCTCGCCAACGTGCAGAGCGATATCGACCAACAGCTGCGGCTCCTCTTCATCGTTGCGCCTTGCATTCAGCAATTGATTGGCTTTCATGGCCATCCGAGCCGACGACAAAGCACGGCCACAAGCCTCGGAGGGATCGTCGATGTCAGCAGGGAAAATCGCCAGCAGGCTGTCACCCATAAATTTGAGGATCTCGCCACCATTCTCCTCCACCGGCCCGGCGATCGCCTCGAAGTGTTCGTTCAGCCAGCCGACGATCCTCTCCGGTGGCCACCGCTCGTTCAAGGACGTGAAGTCTTTTAGATCGGCAAGCAGGATTGCTGCGTATATCGAGGCGCCATCTCCACGACGGGTCTGTCCGCTGAGAATGCGGCCACTGGTTCGCGTCCCGGTGTAGACGGCAAGCATGTCGGTCGCAACGCGGGTGGTTGCAACTCGGCAGCAAGTCAGTGCCAATGCGGGCATCAAGCGTTCGACGTCTGCAATTTGCTGTTCTGAAAATCCGCCGGGTCCATCGACTGCTATCGAGAAGCCCACGCCACCAAGGGCAGTCTCTCCAGGAAACTCCGCAAGCTTGATCAAGTACTCAGTCGCGCCGAGCTGTGCCAATTCGTCGAACAACGGAAAGCTATTTGTTCCGTTCGCCGGCAGGCTCCACCGGCCGTAGAGAAGGTTATTCGACAGCAGATGGAAGATCGGTGAGCGCTCGAACATCTCCTGTCCCGCGTCATCATGCCCTTGGATGTCAACGGACATGACCGAGTGTGGCGACCACGCGACCGAAAATCCCTTCTGCATCGGGTCGATGGATGGCATTGCAATCGAGGCGCGGACAATCGGAAAACCTAAAGCGACCAATCTTGGCCCAAGTCCCTCCATGATCTGCTCGACGCTCCGGCTGGATAGGCCCTCCCCTGTGATCCAGTCGATCAGCTCCTGCAAACCCTCCACGAAAAATCCTCCATCATCGCGCATCCACCATAGGCTGGCACTGGATGCCCGGTCGAGAAGGCAAACGAAATCCAAAAGAAAAAAAGGAGGCTTTCCGACGAGGCGGGCGGTCGTAGAAGCTACCCTTCGAAAGTTCTCCGCGCTTGCGGGCCCTTGGTTTACAGTCGTGGAAGGCCAGAACCAGGTTTCCTCGCCTATTGCTGCTGCCTCATAGGGATGCGCGTCTCTTCGCGAGATTGACTGGCGGGTCGCGCGGTTTGCGAATGGCTGCGCGGTCGGCCAAAGCAAAAAGGGCCGACGCGTCTGTCGCGTCGGCCCCAGTCTGCCGGTTAAGCCGTCGTGAACGGCACGGCTACGAAGGTCGTGTTATTGCCGCGCTGTATCAGCAGCAGCACTGACTTCTTCTTGGCCTTCGCAACATCCGCAACTGCGTTCTTGGCTCCACTGGCATTCTGGATTGTCTTGTCGTTGACCGACAGAATGACGTCACCGGCTTTCAGCCCCGCCGAGGCTGCCGGTTTGTCAGGCGATACATTGGCAACGACGGCACCTTGGACGTCCTGTGAGAGGTCCAGCCGCTCACGAACGTCCGGCGTCAGGTCGACAAGTGCGACACCAATCCGCGGACCGGCTGGGATTGCCTGTTCGGAGCCTTTGGGAGCAGCAAGCTTAGCCATTCCGTCATTGCTGCTGCCGATCTCGACCGTAAGGTCGACGCTCTTGCCAAAACGCCAAACCGTAACGGTCTCTTTGTCACCAGGGGTAAGATCCGCCACGAACTGCGACAGGTCCTTTGGTGTCGACACCGGCTTTTCGCCAACCGCCGTAATGGCATCGCCCTGCTTGATACCGGCGCGAGCGGCGGGCGAGTCTTTCGAGACGTTTGCAACAAGCGCACCAGCCGGATTTGCCAGATCGATCGCGTCCGCAACTTCCTGCGTCACCGGCTGGATCTGGACACCGAGGTAGCCGTGATCGACGGAACCGGCGTTCTGAGAATTTGCGACAACCACCTTTGCTTGATCGGCCGGAACGGCGGATGCGGCAAATGCAGATGACGTTTCGAGGGAGATGGAGGCCGCGCCGATCATAATGGCCACGCCCAGAAGAGCCGCAGATCTGCGGCGATTGACAATGCTTGTCACGATTTCAGTCCTATTAAATTGCTTCACCGCGTAAAGCCTCTCAGTGAAGCTCAACACTTGGCGAGGATATGAAGCCAGCCAATTATGTTTTCAAATTAAAAGTATATTACAATTTCATTGCCAATAAGTAATGTATTAAAATAATTTAATACTTGATGGCAAGCTTTTGCAACTGGAGCGATGTATTAGCCTTTGGGATGCTGGCGCTGCATCGTCCGCCCTGGTCGCAAGGGTTTCGCCACAAGGGGGGCGGGCACCTCCAAGACGCTGCGGTCGCCGTTCACCGCGCACGGCCAAGGGCGACATGACCTCCCGCTGCCTCCTTGTGCTGATCCGCGCTGCACGAGTTTCGCCGAATTCACGGAACCGGGACTTCCAGTCCAGTTTTGATGCGATCCATCGCGACAAACGTCCGGAAACGTTTGACGTTGTTATTTCCGAAAAAGAGCCGCCGGGTCAGGGATTCATATTCCTTCATGGATGGTACGACGACGAGGAGGAAAAAATCCGCTTCGCCGGTCACATAGTAACACTGCTGGATTTCGGGGGTCGCCGCGAATTCCCGCTTGGCGCTTTCGATTTGTTCTGCGGTCTCGCTGATCACCTCCACTTCGACGAAGATTGTGATCGGATGCCCCAGCGCTGCGGGATCGACGATCGCGACATTCGCCTTGATCACACCGGCTTCCGTCATCTTCTTGATCCGGCGTTGAACGGCTGGAGCCGACAGATTGACCGCTTCGCCGATCATTCTCTGCGGCGTGAGGTTGTCCTTCTGGAGGAGGGCGAGGATTTTGCGGTCGAAGTCATCCAAAATGATCTTCTGCGGCAGCGCACCCATACTTCTTCGCTCCCCTGGACGAAACAAACTTGCAAATCAGACCCCAATATTCAGCGCACGATGCGGAGGCAATGCAATATATTTTCCCCTCGAACCCGAGCGAGGCCCCCATGTTTCTCATAAATTCGAATAGCGCCTACAAGTCTCCGCTGGACCCACGGGACGCGGAAGCTCTCGGCCCGGTGGCTGCCGCGGAGGTCGAGAGGTTCCTGTCGCACCGCCAAAACAACGCGAAGACGCCCTTGGTGTCCCTCGGCGGCCTTGCTCGCAAACTCGGGGTGTCGAGCATCCATATGAAGGACGAAGGCTTCCGGCTCGGCCTTGGCAGCTTCAAGGCGCTTGGCGGTGCCTACGCGGTGATGCGTCTTGTGCTCGAGGAGGCAAGCAAACGCCTTTCCAGGCAAGTCGATGTAACTGAACTTGGTTCACCGGAGGTCCTGGCCGTGGCAAAAACCATGACGGTTGCCTGTGCCACCGACGGCAACCACGGACGTTCCGTGGCCCATGGGGCGCAGACCGTCGGCGCACGTGCCGTGATTTTCGTTCACTCGGGCGTCAGCGACCAACGGGTGGCGGCCATCGCAGGATTTGGCGCCGACGTGTGCCGCGTCGAGGGAACCTACGACGACTCTGTCAAGGAAGCGTCCAGGGTTGCGATCGAGCGTGGCTGGACAATCGTGTCGGATACGTCCTGGCCTGGCTATGAGCGCATTCCAAGCCTTGTAATGCAGGGCTACACCGCGATATTCCGCGAGGCACTCCGGGAGTTGCAGGACCCGCCGACCCATGTTTTCGTTCAGTCAGGGGTTGGCGGCATCGCTGCTGCGGCAGCCGGCTATCTCGCGCTTGTCATGGGGGACACACGCCCGATCTTCACAGTTGTTGATCCCGAACGTGCAGCATGCATCGTCGAGAGCGCCAGGGCCGGGCATCCGGTGACGGTCGACCACGGTGAGCCGACAATCATGGCCATGCTCGAATGCTACCAGCCGTCCCTGGTAGCCTGGCGCATCCTCTCGCGTGTGGCAGACGCGTTCATGACCGTAGACGAACACGACGCAGTCACCGTCATGAAGAGGCTGGCCTATCCGGTCGTGGGAGACCCCGCCGTCGTGGCGGGCGAAAGCGGTGGCGTTGGCCTGGCCGGATTGATCAGGGCCATCGGTGATCGGCAGATCAAAGCTCATTTGCGGCTTGGAGATCAATCGCGCGTCCTTGTGATCAACACCGAAGGAGCGACCGATCCGCTCAAGTATGAGGCGATCGTCGGGGAAACACCCGGATCGGTTTTGTCGAGAAACGCAGGGGCGGCGGCATGACTGGATCATCGGTAAATGAGGAACGCTTGCTCGGACGTCTGCGTGAACTCGGCTCCACCGGCAGAGACAAGGATGGCCGCCTTGTCAGGCTCGCGGCGTCCGACGCGGACAAGCACGGCCGGGATCGCTTGATCGCCTGGATGCAGGAAGCCGGGCTCGATGTCGCAGTCGATCGCATCGGCAACATCTTCGCCATCTGGGCGCCGATACAGGCCGACGATAAAGCAAAACCGCTGATGCTGGGGTCTCATATCGATACTGTGATCAATGCAGGGGTGTTTGACGGCTGTTACGGTGTCCTTTCGGGACTGGAAGTCGTAGAAACTCTGAAATCGGAGGGCTTCAATCCAAACCGACCTATCGCGATTGCTGCATTTACCAACGAAGAAGGCGTGCGCTATGCGCCTGACATGATGGGGTCGCTGGTCTATGTCGGCGGACTTGATGTCGATGAAGCGCTTGCCACCGTAGGCACCGATGGCTCTGTCCTTGGTGAGGAGCTTGCCAGGATTGGCTATGCCGGACCACGAGCGCCCGGCTTCCTGCAACCGCACGCCTATATCGAACTCCACATTGAACAAGGGCCGATCCTCGAGCGCGAGGAGACCACGGTTGGGGCCGTCGAGAACCTGCAGGGCATTTCCTGGCAGCGAGTAACCATCGAAGGAGATGCCAACCATGCAGGCACGACACCCATTTCCCTGCGCCGCGATGCCGGCTTGGCAGCGGCGCGCGTCATCACCTTTCTGCGCGACCGGGCGAAGGCATCTAACACCCCTACGGTCGCCACAGTCGGGTGCATGGAGTTCGAGCCAAACGCAATCAACGTGATCCCCTCGAAAGCGACTTTCACGGTTGACCTGCGCGATCCCGATGAGGAGAAACTGTTGGCGGAAGAAGCTGCCTTGGCAACATACCTCGATACGGTTGCGGACGATGAGCAGGTCACAATCACCACGAAACGTCTGGCAAGATTTCAGCCGGTGACTTTCGACAGCGGCATTGTGGCGGCGGTCGTGGAGGCTGCGACGGCCCGCGGATTGAAATCGAAAAGGATGACATCAGGTGCAGGGCACGATGCTCAGATGATCGCCAGGATCGCACCCTCCGGGATGATTTTCGTACCCAGTATCGGCGGCATCAGCCATAACCCCAAGGAATTCACGCCCAATACCGATCTGGTCGCGGGAGCCAATGTGTTGCTTGACGTGGTCCGCAATCTCACCGCACCGGAGAACTGATCTGATGACCGACATTGAGACGCTCCATGCCGAGATGAGTGAGTGGCGGCGACACCTCCATGCCAATCCAGAATTCGGTTTTGCGGAGCAAGCCACGGCTGCGTTTGTCGCCGACAAACTTAGAGCATTTGGCCTCGATGAGGTCGCTGAAGGCGTCGGTGGTACCGGGGTTGTCGGAACCCTCAAGCGAGGGACCGGCAACCGCGCCATCGCCTTGCGAGCCGACATGGACGCCCTGCGCATCACCGAGCAGGGTGACATGCAGCATAAATCCCGCAACTGCGGGCTGATGCACGCCTGTGGTCACGACGGTCACACCGCTATGCTCCTCGGAGCCGCGAAGATGCTTGCCGCAGAAGGCGGTTTCGACGGGACGGTCCGCTTCATTTTCCAGCCGGCCGAGGAATGGGGCAAAGGCGCCCTCGCGATGATGTCCGATGGTCTTTTCGAGAAATATCCGTTTGATGAAATCTATGGCATCCACAATATGCCGGGTCTTCCCGTTGGCTATTTCGAGACAAAACCCGAAGAATTCATGTCGGCGGAAGACAATTTCGAGATCACGCTCAAGGGCGTCGGGGGACACGCCGCCCGACCGCACTGGGGCAGCGAAGTCCTGGTCGCCGCTTGCGCCATCGTCACCAATCTGCAGACGATCGTAGCGCGGCGCATCGACCCGGCCGACATCGGCGTCGTATCCGTCACTGAGCTCATCACCGACGGTACCAGGAATGCCCTGCCCGGCATGGCACGCATTCTCGGCGATGCCCGCAGCTTCCGCAGGGAGATCAGCGAGCACATCGAGCAGCAGATGCGGATTATCGCGCAAGGCACTGCGCTTGCCTATAATGTCGAGGCCGATGTCCGTTACACGCGTGAATTCGTTCCACTCATGAACGACACCGCCTTGGCTGCCGAAGCCATGGTCGTGGCGGTGGAATTATATGGCGCGTCGAACGCAAGGGTCGCATCAAAACCGATGACGGGATCAGAAGATTTCGCGCAGTTCCTCAGCCGGGTGCCTGGGTGCTTCGTCTTCCTCGGCAATGGCGAGACATCGGCTCCGCTCCACAATCCGAATTATGACTTCAATGACAACGGCCTTGTCCATGGCATGCGATTTCATGCAGCAATAGCGCGTCGACGCCTAGCAAATTGACCAAAGCGACGGCAGTTGCAGGCAAATTTTGCCATCCCGGATCTAGCGGCTTAAGTCAGAAGACGATGATGGCAACATGCGACGAAGTGACGTTGGTCCGCCGGTCTTTCCGGGCCCAACGCGGGCGACCTCAATCCCAAAAATTCGAGCCAAGTGCCCTGCGGTAGTTCTCTGCCTGGACCGAGAAAGGGTCGGTGAAAAGTGCGCCTTGCGCCATGTGCGAGGACCGATAAACCCGGCGCGCAATTTCCCGCCCGTTCAAGTCGGCTCGCTTCCCTTTCTCACCAATTCGTCACCGAGCCATCCCGGCGTTTCAGATGAGGCGCCTCCCAGAATTCAAAGCTCTGCCTGGCAATCAACGCCTCGTTCACTTCGACCCCCAGGCCGGGCGCATCGGAAACTGGATAGCAGGCAGCCTCAAGCCGTGGCTGGACCGGAAAGAAGTCAGAATTGTCAAAACCCAGATGCGTCTCCGCGGGGCTCGCCCGCGTTTCCAACCAGGCAAAATTCGCAACAGCGGCGCAGAAGTGGATCGTGGCAGCCGTGCATACCGGGCCGAGTGGATTGTGAGGCATCATGTCGACATAGTGAGCCTCGCTCCAGCCGGCGACCTTCATCGATTCAGTCAGGCCGCCGACATTACAGACATCAAGGCGATTGAACTGGTGAATGTCGCGCTCGATGAAGGGCAGGAACTGCCACTTCGACGAGAACTCCTCGCCGATCGCAAACGGAACATCGGTCATTCGACGCAGCGCCTCGTAGGCGCCCGGTGTCTCGTCGCGGATCGGCTCCTCGAGGAAGTCCAGTGTGCCCTTCGGCATCTTCTGGCAGAAGCTTGCAGCTTCAGCGACCGTCAGGCGGTGGTGATAGTCGATGCCCAGCACGATTTCCTCGCCCAGTGTTTCCCGAGCTTTGACGCACCATTTCGCTGTCATCGCGATATGTTCGCGGGGCTCGTAAATCTCCTTGTGCTCGTGACCCGAGGGCGAAAGTCGCATGGCCCTCCATCCATGCTCGACCAGCATCTGTGCCTGCTCGATCATCGCTGGCCCCGGCTCCGCGAAGGTCGTCGCAAAGGTCGGTATCCGGTCGCGCTGCTTGCCGCCGAGCAACTCGTAGACGGGCACGCCAAGCGCTTTGCCCTTGATGTCATGGAGCGCGATGTCGATCGCCGAGATCGCAGCCTGCAATACGCGACCGCCCTCGAAATACTGGCTGCGATACATCTCCTGCCAGAGCGCCCCGATCTTGAACGGGTCGCGGCCACGCAAGAATTCCGCATAATGTTCCAGCGCACCGGCGACCGCCTTCTCGCGGCCGGAGAGTCCACTCTCGCCCCAGCCGAAAATCCCGTCATCGGTCTCGACCTTCACCAGAAGCTGGTTGCGAATGCCAACCTTGACGGCGTAGCTCTTGATTGCTGTGATCTTCATGACTGTTCTCCGGTTACCAGTGCCAGAGCGTGCCGTCTTCGAGACGGTTCACAGGCAGATAGGCGCGCTGATATGGATATTTCTCGGCAAGCTTTTCATCGATATCGACACCGTGGCCGATCGCATCGCCCGGATGGAGATAACCGTCATCCAGGCTCCAGGCACTCGGAAACACCTCAAGGATTTCCGGCAGGTAGCCCGAATATTCCTGGATGCCGAAATTCGGCACCCAGAGGTCGAGATGCAGGTTGGCGCCGAGGCAGATCGGCGACATGTCCATTGCGCCGTGGCAGGCAGTGCGGACATTATAGACGCAGGCGAAATCCATGATGCGCCTTTGGGCGGTCACACCGCCGGCGTGTACCGTGGTCGTCCTGATGTAGTCGATCAGCTGCTCTTCCATCAACAGCCGCGCGTCCCAGATCGTGTTGAAGACTTCACCCACGGCAAGCGGTGTCGTGGTGTGTTTGCGGATCAGACGGAAGCCCTCCTGATACTCGGCCGCCACCGTGTCTTCCAACCAGAAGAGCCGTGCAAATTCGAGGTCTTTACCCAACCGCGCCGCTTCGATCGGCGTGAGGCGGTGGTGGCTGTCATGCAGGAGCTCAATATCCCAGCCATGCGCCTCGCGGACCGCCTTGAAGAGTTCGGGAACATAGCGCAGATATTTCGACGTCGACCATGTTTCCTCGTGAGGAATGGCATCGTCTGCAGCGTTGTTGGTGACCGACTTCTTGCCGGTGCCATAGACGTCAGGCAGACCGGGAATTCCGACCTGAACGCGGATCGCCTTGTAGCCCTGCTTAATTCGCTTGCCGACCGCTTCGACCGCTTCGCCAATATCAGTGCCCTGCGCGTGTGTGTAGCACAGCACCTTCTCGCGGCTGGCGCCGCCCAGCAGCTGGTAAAGCGGCATGTTGGCGGCTTTCGCCTTGATGTCCCAAAGTGCGGTATCGATACCGGCGATCGCCGCCATCGTCACAGGACCGCGGCGCCAATAGGCTCCCTTGTAGAAATACTGCCAGATATCCTCGATGCGGCTTGGATCGCGGCCGATGAGCAATGGTGCAAGATGATCCTGAAGATAGGCTACGACGGCCTTTTCACGACCGTTCAGAGTGGCGTCGCCGACCCCTGTCAGCCCCTCGTCGGTGAAGATCTTGACGGTGACGAAATTGCGTCCGGGCGAGCAGACAATGATTTTGACGTCGGTAATTTTCATGACTTATCCGTTGGCTGATACTGTACGTGCGGGGTCGTAGCGGAACCGGTTGTGAATGCGCCGGTTGCGCGGGTCGGGATGAGGAATGGCGGAGAGCAGCGCGCGGGTATAGTCATGCGCCGGATTGTTGACGACCTGATCGGTGTCGCCCGCCTCGACGATCTTGCCGCGATACATCACAGCAACGCGGTCGCACATGTAGCGGATAACCGACATATCGTGCGAGATGAAGACGTAGGAGAGACCGAGCTCGTCCTGCAACTTCATCATGAGGTCAAGCATCTGTGAGCGCAACGACACATCGAGTGCCGAGGTTGCTTCATCGGCAACGATCAGCCGCGGCTTGAGCGCAATCGCCCGCGCAATACCGATACGCTGTCGCTGACCGCCGGAAAAAGCATGCGGGTAGCGTTCACGCCAGGCCGGTTCGAGGCCGACCTGCTGCATAAGTTCCGAGACCCGATCATCGAGGGATCTGCCCTTCACGCCAGCGAGCTTCAGCGGCTCGGCAATGATCTGGCCGACCGTCTTGCGTGGGCTGAGCGATCCGACCGGGTCCTGGAAGATCATCCGGATATCGTGGCGAACATCCTTCAATGTCGTTTTGTCGGCCGAGCAAAGATCGACCGTGCTGCCGTCAGCGCGGCGGTAATTCATAGCGCCGGCTTGCGGATCGTAAATGCGCAGCAAGCAACGTCCCATTGTCGTCTTGCCCGAGCCGGATTCACCGACGATGCCGAGGGTTTCACCGGCACGAACGATCAGCGACACGTCGTCCACTGCCTTCAGGCCGGATGGGAAAGTCAGCGACAGGTTCTTGACCGCGAGTAGCGGTGGCGAGCCAACGGGGATTTCGGATCGTGTCAGCCGAACTTCCGCCTTCTTCTCCAACTTGACGACCGAACCGATCAGGCGGCGCGTGTAGTCGTCCTTTGGTGCGTGGAAAATCTGCTCCACGGAGCCACGCTCCATCACCTTGCCCCGATACATCACCAAGACTTCGTCGGCGATTTCGGCAACGACACCCATGTCGTGGGTAATGAAGAGCACGGCCATGCCGTGGCTGTGCTGCAGTCGTTTGATCAGATCGAGAATTTCGGCCTGGGTGGTCACGTCGAGTGCTGTCGTCGGCTCATCGGCGATCAGAACCTGGGGATTGCAGGCGAGCGCCATGGCGATCATGACCCGCTGGCGCATGCCTCCGGAGAATTCGAAAGTGTAGCGGTCGATTGCGGTTTCAGGGCGCGGTATTTCGACCTGGCGCAGCAGCTCGAGAACGCGGTCGCGCTGCGCCTTGCCGCGAATGCCGAAATGTATGCGCAGCGCTTCGCCGATCTGCGCGCCGATACGATGGACGGGCGACAGTGAACTCATCGGCTCCTGGAAAATCATGGCGATCTCCTTGCCGCGAACGCCGCGAATTTCCTTGCCGCGCGGGTCGAGCTTGGCGAGATCGACCGATGAGCCGTCTCCCCGCGTCAATACGATCGAACCATCCTCGATACGACCGGGTTTATCGACGATCTGCAGGATGGAGCGTGCCGTAACCGATTTCCCGGATCCGGATTCGCCGACAACACAGAGTGTCTTTCCGCGCTTCAGCTCGAAGGACACGTCGTCGACCGCCTTGAACAGACCCGTGCGCGTCGGGAAGTAGGTTTTCAGGTTGTCGACCTTGAGGAGTGTATCGTTGTTCATGGTCATGACACCGACTCGTAGGGATCTGCGGCATCGCGGAGGCCGTCGCCGAGGAAGTTGAGGGAAAGCACCGAGATGACAATTGCGGCAGCCGGCGTGAACAGGAGCCAGGGCGCTTGAGCGACCGCACGGATGTTCTGCGCCTCCTGAAGGAGCACGCCCCAGGAAATGATCGGCGGCTGTAGACCGACGCCGAGGAACGAGAGTGCGGTTTCAGCCAGGATCATCGAGGGGATCGCCAGCGTCAGCGTGGCGATGATGTGGCTCATGAAGGACGGCACCAGATGGTGGAAGATGATGCCGAGCTCGCTCATGCCGTCGAGACGTGCGGCAATCACGAAGTCCTCATTGCGCAGAGAGAGAAACTTGCCACGCACCTCCCGCGCCAGGCTCGTCCAGCCAATCAGCGAAACGATCAGGGTGATGACGAAATACGTCCTGAGCGGTGGCCAGCCAACGGGGATTGCTGCCGCCAGCCCCATCCATAGCGGGATCGTCGGGATCGAGCGCAACAGCTCGATGAAACGCTGGATGGCGATATCGGCCCAGCCCCCGAAAAATCCGGATATGCCGCCGATCGTGACGCCAAGGATGAGGCTCATGAAGACCCCGACAAGGCCGATCGAGAGGGAGATCTGGGCACCATGGACCACGCGCGAGAAGATGTCTCGTCCGAGGCGATCTGCCCCAAAGATGTACATGCTGTCTCCCGGCATCGGGTTGGTGAGGCCAAAGAGCTTGGTCCTCATAGGGATGATGCCGAGGAGAGTGTATGGTTGCGCCGCAGGTACGAAAAAGCCGACCGGGATCGGCTTGGCGGGATCCGGGGTGAACTCACGCCGCATGGATTCTGTGTTCAACGTCATCTTCAGCTGATTGACGTGTGGGCGCAATGAGCCGTCCAAGAGAAGCGATATGCCCTGTGGCGGGGCGTAGGTGAAACGCGCATTGGTCGCGTTGGGATCGAACGGCGCGATGAAATCCGCGAAGGCAGCGACGAGATACATGAACACGATGACGACAAGGCTTGCCAGCGCGATCTTGTGCTTCTTGAATTTCAGCCAGAAGAGCCGCCATTGGCCGGCAACGGCAATATTACTGCGGTGAAGGTCGATCGGTGTGCCGGTCTCCGGCGGGAGCCGAGTGATGTCTGTCATTGGAACCGGATCCGCGGGTCAGTGATGGCGAGCAGGATGTCGGAAATCAGCGTGCCGATAATGGTAAGCACCGAAATCAACAGGATGAGCGAGCCAGCGAGATACATGTCTTGTGCAAGCAAGGCGCGCAGCAGCAGCGGTCCCGTCGTCGGCAAGCTCATGACAACCGAGACAATGATCTCACCCGAAATTACGGCGGGCAGGATCCAGCCGAGCGTCGAGATCAGCGGATTGAGTGCAAGCCGCACCGGGTAGCGAATGAGAAGCTCGAATTCGGACATGCCCTTGGCGCGGGCCGTCGTCACATAGGGCTTGGACAATTCGTCGAGCAGGTTGGCGCGCATGATGCGAACGAGTGCTGCAAGCGAGCCGAGGCCGATGACGAGCACGGGCAGCCAGACGTGTTTGGCAAAATCGCCAAGCTTGGCAAAACTCCAGGCCGCGTCGACGAAAGCGGGCGAAAACAGGCCGCCGACACTTTGGCCAAAATAAGCCGACATGACATACATCGCCGAAAGCGCCATCAGGAAGTCAGGCACGGCGAGAAAGAAGAAGGCAAGAAAGGTCGCCGAATAGTCCGAGATCGAATACTGGCGCACGGCCGACAGAATGCCGATCGGAATGGCGATCGCCCATACGAAGCAGAGCGTCAGGAAGGACAGGAGGAGCGAGAAGCCAAGGCGGCCCCAGATCAATTCGGTGACCGGCTTGCCGAGCTCGAATGAAATCCCGAAATCGCCATGCATGAGGATCCCGGCCATCCATTTGTAATATTGGAAATACATCGGTTGATCGAGACCGTAGCGCTCACGCATGGCGGCAACCGTGCCCTCTTCGACCGCCCCACCCTGGCTTGCCCAGTCGGCCATTAGAGTCGTGAGATAATCACCGGGCGGAAGTTGGATGATGATGAAGGCGATGATGGAAACGGCAAGGAGTGTCGGTATCGCGAACACCAGCCGTTTGGCGATATAACGGAGCATGATTTCTGACCGCTCGATAGGATCGAAGGGGCGGACCGGGGGGGGGAAGTTTCCCCGCCGGCCCGGAGGAGTTTAGTTAGCCGGCTTGTCGAAGTACCACTGGGTCAGCGTCGGGGCCGGATGCCAGAGATTGCCGGTGATCGGAATGCCGTTGACGACATTCTTCAGGTTCTTCGACACCATCATATATTTCGGCATGGGGCGCGAAATGCCGATGTTGAGGAAGTTGTCGGCGGAAAGATTGAGGAATTCCTTCATCTTCTCGCGACGATCGTTGTCGCCTACGGCAGCGTTGACCTTGTCGTAGGCTGCCATGAGAGCCTTGATCTCGGCTGGAGGTTCCTCGCCCGTGGCGTGGTTCGAATACCATTCGCTCCACTTCATCGCGAAGAAGATATCTGCCTTCTGGAACGGCATGTAACAACGCGGGTCGGTATAGACTTCAGACAGGCCGCCAACGCAGTTCCAGATATAGGCATCCTGCTCGTTTGCTGCCCACATGGTGTTCAAGCGAGCGCGATCCGTGGTCCGCAGCTGGATGTCGATCCCGACGTCCTTGGCGTATTTCTGCACCATCTGCATCACGTCGGGATAGGAGAGCCCGAAAACGTCCGCCACCATGAAGTTGATGGTGAAGCGCTTGCCGCTGTCGTCGAGACGGAAACCTTCCGCGTCTTTCTTCGGCATGATCTTGTCGAGCATGTCGTTGGCAAGCTTCGGATCAAATTCCGTGTATTGCTTGGCTTCACGCTCGTTGAAAAGCTCGTGCTCGGGCTGCGTCGCCACCTGCGCCGGGGCGCCCTGGCCGACATAGACGAGATCGATAATCTCCTGCCGGTTGATCGCGTGGCTGAGCGCGATGCGGAAATCCTTGTTCTGGAAAAGCTTGCGCTTGGTGTCGTCGGTCGAGTTGAGATTGAGCAGGATGACGGCATCATTCGCCGGCAGGTCCTTCACGTCGACAAAGCGATAATTGCCGCTTTCCTGGCCATCGAAGAGCACCGACTTGAAGGTCGAATTATTGATGTGGCGGAACGCGAAATCGAACTCGCCCGAGGTCATCTTCAGCGCCATCAGCTGTGGATCGTCGAGCTTTGCCCAGGTGACGCCGTCGATATAGGGCAGCTGGTTGCCCTCAGGATCCACCTTCCAATAGTAGGGATTGCGGGTCGCGACGACGCGTTCGCTGTCGGCATAGGGTACCGTCAGGATCCACGGGTTCATCGTTGGCAGCTGGAGGTTTTGCCAGTAAGGCGGCTGGAAGGTCAGGGAGACCTTCGAGTTGAACAGCGCCACCCAATCGCCTGCAGCCGGATTGGCTTTCAGCAGAGCGGGGATGCCGTCCTTGTTATACTTCTCGTGGAACTGGCTGAGGTAGTGCTTGGGGTAGATGACCGGCAGATGACCCTGGCCGTAGGCGAGCTGCTGCAGGAACAGGCCATAGGGGCTGTCGAATTTGAATTCGACTGTCAGGTCGTCGATCTTGCGCACTTTTACCGGTTTTCCCGCGACCGTAAAGGTCGGGTTCTTGGCCGGGGAAAGCGCGTCGTTCATGAACACGTCTTCGTACCAGAACAAGATGTCATCGGCCGTGAAAGGCTGGCCGTCGCTCCACTTCAGCCCCTTGCGAAGCTTGAAGGTATAGGTGGTGGCATCATCCGATGCGGTGAATTCCTCCGCCAGCGAAGGTATCACCTTCTGCCAGGCCGGATCCCAACGAACGAGCAGTTCATTGGCGATGGTGCGGGTCAGATTGTACTGGTCGCCATTGGCGAGAATGGTGGTGCGCAGCGTGCCACCGTATTTGCCTATTCCATCAACCATAGCTTCGACGAAGGGATGCTCAGGAAGGCGATCGGCAACGGCTGGCAGCTTGCCGGCCTTCACTTGCTCGTCGAGCATTGGCGCCTGTTTGAAATCCACCGCAAAGGCAGGAGCAATCGCTCCCAAGAGCGCCGCACTCAACAACCCCGTCGATAGGACGAGGCCACGCAGCTGTTGCTGGTAACCCATTCTTTTCCTCCTGATAACCGGCCCTCTCCGCCGACTGAAAACGAAAGCCAGGTCGGCAATCGCGTGGAGCGAAAACTTTCAGATCGTACATTATATGTCAATCAGAATGTACAAACAATTTGAAGAGGTATTGGCAAACCGGGGGAAAGTGTATTAAAAGCAATCTTATGACCACGATAACGCGAATGCCCCAGACAATGCCTGACGGTGACGAGTTGACCGAGGAAAATGGCGCGTCCATCTACGAGCGCCTGCGCGATGACATCATCCATGGCCGCGTCAAGGCTAACGAGCGCCTGAAGGTCGCCGAGCTTGCCGCGCGTATGGGCACCTCCACCAATCCGGTGCGAGAAGCATTGCAGCAGCTGCGCGGCGAGGGTTTCGTGGTCATGATGCCCAATCGCGGCGCCCGAGTGCGGCCGATTGACGAGGAGTTCGTCAGAGATATCTGCGAAATAGAGGTCTTGATCGAGCCGGCGCTGACGCGTTGGTTTGTCGGGGTTGCGACGCGAGCAGATGTCGATGAACTGGAGCGCATTCAGGCCGAGATCGAGGCCCTGAATTTTTCGGATGAGCTGAAACACTCAAATCTGGACATGCAGTTTCATCGGCTGATGTACGACCGGCACTACAACAGGCACGCTGTCGATCTCTGGATTCGCCATCGTCAGATTTTGTGGGCGATAAGTCGCGGCTTTCCCACCTCCCTAAGCCGCCAGTCGAACGTTCTTGAGGAGCATCGCGAGCTCATCGGATGCATCAAGGAGCAGGATGCGGACGGGGCGGCGAACGCTATCGCCAAACATGTTGGTGGATCAGGACGACACATCATCGAGCGCATGCGGCTCAACAAGCAGCGGTCGTGATTTAGCCGCAGCTCGGCCATCGCGCCGGGCCGGGGCCGTCACGGTTGTTGCGCCTTTCGATGATGGGAAATGGCCCTCGCAGTAATTGCGATCGGGACGCTGACCTTGTCCACGCGCCGATCGTTCGTTGGCTTGAGGCTGGCCATGGCTGTGGCTCATGACGCGAGGTGCCTTCGGCAATACAGGGCAAGTCCTTGATGCACGCGTGATCACGAGATAACGTATACGTCATCGAAAACATTCCTGAAGTCCAATGTCATCGAATTCCGACCGGGTAGACGTTGCCCATCGCACTCTCCGACAGGCCATAATCGAACAGGCGCTGAAAGCCGGAACCAAGCTGCCAGAAGACGAGATTGGCAGGCACTTCGCAATGAGCAGAACCTTGGTTCGCGCCGTGCTGGCGAAACTGCAGGCCCAGGGGCTCGTCGACACCTACCACAAGCGAACTGCCACGGTTGCCCAGCCGAGCCTCGACGAGGCGCGCAATGCCTTTGCTGTTCGGCGCGCGCTTGAACGGGAGGTGATGAAGGCGGTGATCGCGCGCTGGAGCCCGGTAGTCGAGAAGATCCTCTCCGATCACGTGCAGGAAGAAGAGGCCGCCCATGCCAAGGGGGATGTGCGCCTCTCGACCCGGCTAGCCGGCGAATTCCACCTCAAGCTTGCGGAACTCTCGGGCAATGCGCTGCTCGAACGATATCTCTCCGAACTCGTATCCCGCTGTTCGCTGATCCTGGCCATGTACAGCCGGCCGCACTCAAGCGAGTGCGCCATCAGCGAACATTCCGGTCTGATCGGCGCGCTCAAGAAGGGCGATATTGCTGCGGCTGAGCATTTGATGGACGACCATCTGTCATCGGTTGAAAGCAGGGCCCTGATCGAGGACGATACCGCGGCGGAACTGGATCTCGGCTCGATCCTGTCGCGCTTTTCCGCCCGTGGCAGCGGTTAGGCTGCCGCTTTTTCAATCATGTATACATGATTATGCATCTTATGTAGACATTCGAGAACCGGAGACGACACGCTTGTACGTGATGGTGTCGGCGGCTTTCCTCGAATGAATCCATGTATCTATCCACTCTGTGCTGCCAGGAGTCCTTTTCTGATACAATCTGGCACCATTGTTGCATACATGATTACGGATATCATGTAGCCAAGAAGCGGGTGGATATGCCAAGATGACGACGAGCAATCCGGACCTGCCCGAGCCGGTCGCCGCCGAAATGAAGGCCGCAGAAGCTGCGATCACCAGCGCCAAACTGAAGCCGTTTGCCAGCGTGAGCAAGGACCAGAACGGCACGGGTAAAGGTGACCAAGGGCCAGGAACTGGCGGATGCCGATATCAAGGGCATGACCTGGCTCATCGAAGGCGTGCAGGGAACCTTGCCGCAGAACTGATCGTCGCACGACGATCGATTGACAGGCGCCTCCCCGATCCCAACGGATTTGGATTGATGATACAACAAAGAAATCAAGGGAGATCCCGGTGACCGAAACACTTTTTACAAACGCCAAGCTCGCCGACGGCACGCTCAACGACATTCTGGTCTCCAACGGCCGCATCTCTACCATTGCTGCTGCTGGGTCGAGCCCCGGCTCTGCGCGCACGTTCGATATTGCCGGTGCGCTTCTCGTCCCGGGCTTCGTTGAGGGCCACATCCATCTGGACACGAGCTTCTACGGCGACAAATGGATCCCGCATAAACCTTGCACCAACGGGTTTGACGTGCATGAGCGCGTCGCCTTCCAGGCCGAGAACATGGCAGCCGCCGCACCGATGGACGAGCGTGCCCGCAGCCAGCTCGACCTCTGCATTTCGAACGGCGCGCTGCAGATGCGCAGCCATGTCATGGTCGATGGCTCGGTCGGGCTGAAATCGCTCGAAACCATCCTGGCCGTCCGCGAAGAATACAAGGACATCATCGACATTCAGCTCGTCGCCTTCCCGCAGAGCGGTATCCTGACGAGCCCCGGCACGCGCGACCTGATGGACGAGGCGATTGGCATGGGAGCCGATCTGGTCGGCGGGCTCGATCCGCTGTCCTTCGATCGTGATATCAAGGGGCATCTCGACGTGGTCTTTGGAATTGCCGAAAAACGGGGTGTCGATGTCGACATACATCTCCACGATGCCGGCACGATGGGCGCCATGACGATCGAGGAGATCTGCGCGCGGACCGCAACGCTCGGCATGCAGGGGCATGTCGCCGTCAGCCACGCCTACGGGCTTGGAGACCTCGCTCCGGATGCCGCAAAGAAGATCGCCGCCGTCATTGCAGAAAGCGGCGTCTCGATCATGACCAACGCTCCAGGAAATCACAATTTCCCGCCGGTCGCATTGCTGCGGGCCGCCGGCGTCAATGTTTTTTCAGGCAACGACAATATCCGCGATTCGTGGTGGCCCTTCGGCGATGGCGACATGCTCCGTCGGGCAGAGATCATCGCCTATCGCTCCGGCTTCTATACCGATACCGAGCTCTCCGCGGCTTTCGATGTGGTTACGACAGGAGGCGCCAAGGCGCTCAATCTTGAAGGCTATGGCATCGCCGTCGGCGCCAAGGCTGATTTCGTGACACTCGCCGCCGATCACATTCCGGAGGCAGTCGTCGCCGTCCCCAAGCCGCGACGCGTCTTCAAGCAGGGTCGGCTGGTGGCCGACAACGGCGCAGTGGTCCGCTGATGCAATTTTCAAGCAGGCAGACCAAAACGGGCGGCGCGCGATCGCGTGATGGCATGGTGACAACACCGCATTGGCTGGCGAGCGAAGCCGGTGCCCGGGTGCTTTCACGCGGCGGGAATGCGATCGAGGCGCTGGTCGCGGCTGGAGCAGCACTTTCGGTCGTCTACCCGCATTTCTGTGGTCTCGGCGGAGACGCCGTCTGGATGGTCTCCGACGAGGCCGGCGATGCACGGACGTTCCTCGGCATAGGGCAGGCGGCAGATGTTGCCGTCCCCGGCAACACGATCCCATTGCGCGGCGCTGCCTCGACCTTGACCACCGCCGGCCTGGTCGACAGCTGGGACAAGGTGCTCAGCTATTCCGCAACCGCTTGGGGTGGCGCCGAGAGCCTGTCGGGATTGCTGGACGATGCGATCGCCCTGGCCGGAAACGGTTATGCCGTGAGCGCGTCGCAGGCATTCTGGTTCGATTTTCGTGCCGCCGAATCCGACGCGTGGCCGGGCTTTCGCGACCTTTTCAGGCGGGACGGCATCCAGTGCCAGCCGGCCCTGGCGAGGAGCCTTGAAGCGATCGCCAGCAACGGCGCCCGCGAATTCTACGAGGGGGCGCTCGCCGGCCGCATCGCAAGCGGTCTTGCCGCGGCCGGCTCGCCGCTTACTGCTGCCGATCTTGCAGCGACAAACACCCAGGTCGTTGCGCCCCTGCGACTATCCTATGGTGAAACAGTGCTTTTGGCGCCGCCACCCCCGACCCAGGGCGTGACCACACTCGCTATCATGGGCGTGCTCGCTCATCTGTTACCGGCAGACAAGGCGGTCGACAGTGCATCCTATTATCACCTGCTGGTAGAGGCGGTGAAACAGGCATTTCGCGACCGGCATCTGATTGCTGATCCGGCATTCGGTCACGATGCCTCCGGGGCACTCCTTAATCCCGATCGACTTTCCGGGAAGGCCGCCGCAATTGACCCCACCCGTGCTGCCGCCTGGGCGCATCCCTATCGGCAGGGCGACACGTCCTTCCTGGCCGCGGTCGATTCCAGGGGGCGGGCAGCCTCGATGCTTCAAAGTATCTATTTCGATTGGGGCAGCGGCGTCCTTGCCGGCGATACGGGCATTCTCTGGCAGAACCGCGGCGCCGCCTTCAGCATTGATCCCATAAGCCCGAACCGCTACGGGCCTGGAAAGCGTCCATTCTACACCCTCAATCCCGGCCTGGCGCTGAAGGGCGGCCGCCCGCATCTGGTTTATGGCACGCAAGGTGCCGACGGTCAGCCGCAGACGCTGGCACTGCTGTTGAGCCTCCTCATCGACCATGGCCTCGATCCCCTGGCGGCCCTTTCCAGGCCACGCTTCCTGCTCGGCCGTACCTTTTCCGATAGCCGCGACAACCTGAAGATCGAGGAGAATATTGGCAGTGACGTGATCGCGGCGCTTGCCTTGATGGGCCATGAGGTCACGACCATCGCTCCGCTCAGTCCACTCGGCGGTCAGGCAGGTATCATCCGCATCAGTGGTGACGGCATGTTGGAAGCAGCTCACGACCCTCGCAGTGACGGCGGGGCAATCGGCCTGTGAGCGCTGCAAGCGACAGTCCGCTCGACCTGCTTGTCCGCAATGTCCGGGTGAAGGAGCATGGCGGACTCGTCGATATCGCTGTTCGCGGCAACCGGATCGTGGCGATCGAGCCCGGGTTTCGTTGCGAGGCCGTCGAGGACTTCGAAGGCGATGGCGCTTTTGCGTTTGGTGGTTTCGTCGACACGCATGTCCATCTGGACAAGGCCTGCATCCTCGATCGTTGCTCGATCTGCGAGGGAACACTTGCTGAAGCGGTGCGACAGACTTCCAGCGCCAAGGCAGACTTCACCGAGGCGGACGTCTACGATCGCGCCGCCCAGGTCGTCGAAAAGGCGATCTCGCACGGCACTGTACGGATGCGAACCTTCGTCGAGATCGATCCGCGCGCAGGCTTTCGCTCCTTCGAGGCAATCAAGCGCGTCAAGGCGGAATACGCTTTTGCGATTGATATTGAAATCTGCGCGTTCGCGCAGGACGGTCTCACGAACGAGCCGCAGATGCTGGACATGCTCGACCGGGCGCTCTCAGAAGGGGCCGATCTCGTCGGTGGCTGCCCCTACACTGATCCCGATCCAGTCAGGCATGTGGACCTGATCTTCTCCCTCGCTGTCAGGCACGGCGTCGCAGTGGATTTTCATCTCGATTTCCATCTGGATCCCGGCCAGAGCGATTTGCCGGCTGTTATTGCGGCCACAGAGCGCCATGGCTGGCAAGAACGGGTCGCAATCGGCCACGTCACCAATCTTTCGGCCATGCCGCTGGCCGATGTCATTCATATCGCCGACAAACTTGCTGCAGCGGGCATCGCGCTCACCGTTCTTCCGGCGACAGATCTTTTCCTCACTGGCCGCGGGCACGACCGACTGGTGCCGCGGGGCGTCGCACCGGCGCATGTCATCGCGCGGCGGGGCGTCGTCACCTCAATCGCTACCAACAACGTCATGAACCCTTTCACTCCCTATGGCGACGCCTCGCTGATCCGCATGGCAAATCTCTATGCCAATATCGCACAGCTTTCGCGGGACGAGGACGTGCACTCGGTCTTTGAAATGGTAGGACAATCGGCGGCGAGGCAGCTCGGCGTTCCGCACGGCCTTTGGGTCGACGGTGACGCGACCATCGTGCTTGTCGATGCGGTCGGCCCGATGGCGGCTGTGCGCGAGGTCGGCCGTGTCCTCGCCGGCTGGAAGAATGGCCACATGAGTTTCAACAATGGTCGAGCTCGGATCCGCAGACGTTCACTTGTGTGAACGCGGTACCAATGCCGACCGTGTAACCGTCTTGTGCCTGTGTGGCTCTGAGCCTGCTGGCCTGCAAACAAATCAGACGGAGGGTTCAAGGGGACGCCGTTCCGGCGCCAATGTGCCAGCCATTGAATCACAGTGGAATTGACGCTATATAACGTCAGTATCAATGGCATGTATGGGAGTTTTGGATATCATGGGTCTTGCTCGGTATGCAGACGGCGGCCTGTTCTCGCCCCGCAAGATCGCGCAAGCATTGCGCACGACCAGCGAGGAAATCGCGCTGACCGCTGGACTTGGCAAGGATGCCATCCAGCGTAAGGATCGCATTCGTTCCGACAAGACGCAGCGGCGACTACGCGAGGTCACAGAAGTCATCAACAAGGTCGAGCCCCGGTTCGGTTCGGCTCTGATGGCTTATGCCTGGTATCGCTCGGAGCCCTTGTCGGGATTTTCCGGTTTGACGGCAATGCAACTGGTGCGTGACGGACGCGCGAACGACGTCCTTGACTACATCGATGCAGTCGATGCGGGCGTTCACGCCTGACTTGCCGATGCACTTTAAGGGCACCCTTTATCGCGCGCTCAACCCGATCTACGCGCAAGACGCGTTGTCCGGGCGTGGAGCGGAACTCTATCGCGGACGGTTCAACCGAAAAGGAACCCCGGCGCTCTATACGTCTCTTTCGGTAATTGCCGCGCTACGCGAGGCCAATCAGGTCGGCAGCTTGCAGCCGACCACGCTGGTATCTTACGACGCTGACATTGAGCGTGTTTTCGACTGCCGGGACGAGGTTGCTCTGCGAAGCGAAGGAATGGACGCCAGCATGCTTGCTGATCCGGCATGGCGCGATCAAATGAGGAAACACGGGGAGGCATTGACGCAGGCGTTCGCCCGCGCACTCAGCCAGGCGGGTTTTCACGGATTGCTAGTGAGGAGTTTTGCGCACGGGGCAACTGACAATGATCTCAACCTTGTCCTCTGGCAATGGAGCGCCGCGTTACCCAGTCGGGTGACGCTCATCGACGACGAACATCGTCTGTCGCCTTAGCTAGGCTCAGCTGATCGCAATCGCATTGGTGTATGACTTGAACGTCGCAACGTTCGATCGGGCTCAATAGCGGATCCGCCGCCAACCGGCTTCAGGTCTTCTGTCGGCCATAGAGCAAAAGCATGCTCACGATCACTACGCCGTAGATCAGCTGGCGACCCGCTTCTTCAATTTGCATTACCGAGAGGATCGACTGCAGTAGGGTAATAAGGATCACGCCTGCCACCGTACCGAGGTAGGTCCCTTTTCCACCAAGTACATGGGTTCCACCAAGGACCACGGCCGCGATTGACGGCAGAAGATAGGCGTCGCCCATCGACTGTGAGGCTTTTGACGCATAACCGGCCAGCAAGACTCCACCAAGTGCGCTGAGCGAACCCGAGATGACAAAGGCGATCATAGTAACACGCCGGGTATCGATGCCCGACATATAGGCCGCCCGTTCGCGGTTTCCGATCGCATAGAGCGATCGACCGAAGGTCGTTCTGGTCAACAGGAAAACCGCCAGTATGCCAACGGCAAGCCAGACAAGAACGCCGTTGGGGACAGAGGGGATGGTGTATCCGGTCGCGAGAAATCGCATCGCCCGAGAGGCAGAATCCTGCGGCGAGAACCCGCCCGTGTAGACGACCATCAGTCCCTGCACGACGGCGTTGGTCGCAAGCGTGATGATCATAGAGGGAATGCGCAGGTAGGCGACGGCAAGTCCGTTGACCAGACCAATCGCTGCCCCGCACGTAATTCCGAATGGAATTGCCAGGAGTGATCCACCTGCGCCATAAGCCGTCGCAGCACAGGCCATCATCGCGCCAGCGGTCACTGTCCACGGAACGGACAGATCAATCTGCCCGAGCAGGATTACCATCATCATCCCCGTCGCGATCACGCCGAGGAAAGAGGCCACCTTCAACTGTTGCAGGAGGTAATCGGGCGAGAGAAAATTCGAAGAATAGATCGATCCGCCAAGCAGCAGGAGCAGGATGCAACCGAAGGCGATCGCCACCGCGGGATCTCTTCCCCGCAGCCGACGAGGAATTATTGAATGCCGCATGCCGAAAGCATCTTCGCTCATTGGAACCATTCCAGTCGATTGCGTACACGGGCCAGCCCGATCGAGCCAATGCCGATCGCGAGCATCAACACGATGCCCTGGAACAGAGGCTGCCAGAGTGGGTCGAGATCAAAGACGAAAAGAAGATCGCCGATCGTGCGGAAGGCAAGCGCCCCGAACACGGCGCCGACGGCACTGCCCTTTCCCCCCGCTAGAGACACGCCTCCAAGGACAACTGCGGCAATCGAGTAGAGCGTGTAAGCATTGCCGCTCGCAAAGGCCGCCTCGCCTGTATAAGAAAAGAAGGTGAGATAAAGTCCGCCAATGGCCGACAAGAGCCCCGCAAGGGCATAGGCCAGAAGCTTAGCCCGCTTGAGCGGCATGCCGGACATATAGGCAGCATACTCCGAAGACCCGGCGGCGTAGGCTGCACGCCCATAAACCGACCTGCTGAACGGGATCCAGACCAAAAGTATCGTGGCAGCGAGAACGATCAGGCTAGTGGGCAACACCCCGAACATCTTGGAGGTGAAGACGTCAGCAAGTGTCTCGTTAACAGAGCCGCCCGGCGTTGGGCGCAAAAGTAGCGCAAGCCCGAAAAAGATAGCACTGGTGGCGATTGTCGTTACGATCGGCTGCAGTCTGCCGAAGATGATGATCAGACCGTTCAAGGTGCCGCAGGCCAGACCCGCCGCCAGCACGGCGACGATGCCGAAGCCCGTCTGCAGTGGTGTGCCGACGACAAGCCAGGATGCGAGACAGTTGCACAGAACCAGAACCATCCCGGCCGAAAGGTCTATGCCCGCCGTGATCACCACGAGACATTGCGCCATCGCGACGAAGGCGAGGAGCGTTGCCTTGTTGGACGCTGTCTGCACAACGTTTGGTGTGAAGCCCGCTGGATGGTTGGAAACATAGATGACGAACATCACCACAAAGAGGGCCGCGGCAAGAAGCGTTCCTTTATGAAGCTCGTACCGGAATCGCCATTCACCGACCTTTCCCGTGTTCACAGTGTTGGCCCCCGCTCCACCTGTTTGGCAGCGATGTTCAACGCACTGCCAATCAACGCGCGTTCGTTGATATTGTCACCTTCAAGCATGCTGGCGATCGTGCCGTCGTACATCACAAGGACTCGATCACAGCAACCAATCAGTTCGTCGTAGTCGGTGGAATAGAAGATAATTGCCGCGCCACCGTCCGCAAGGTTTCGCAGCAGCTGGTAGATCTCCTGTTTGGTCCCGACGTCGATGCCGCGTGTGGGATCGTTCAGCAGTATGATCCGGGGCCGGTTCATCAGCCATTTGGCAATGACAACCTTCTGCTGGTTTCCACCGGACAGATTGCTGACCGGCATGTCGATGTTCGCCGCCTTGATGGCAAGGAGCTTCAAGAGTTCGCCAACGCAAGCGGCCTCCGCGCCGCGATCGATGACACCTTTCCGCGAAACGCTGCCAAGGGCCGCTATCGAAAGATTCTCCCGCACTGTCATGGGCAGCATCAATCCCTCGGTCTTTCGATCTTCCGGGATGAGAGCAATGGAGGCTGCCTGCGACTTCGCCTCCTTGGGACTGGTCAATCGCACACCGCGACCATCGATCCTCACGTCGCCCCTGACGTCGCGAAGCACGCCGAAAAGCGCCAGCAGGAGCTCACGTTGACCCTGCCCGTCCAGGCCGCCCACACCCACAATTTCGCCCGGGCGCGCATCGAATGTAATGTCAGTCAGACGATCCCCCCAGCACAAGCCAGAGCAGGAAAGGACGGGCGGCCTCGAAATCTCGACGCCCGGCTTGGCTGGAAACACACTTTTGTATTCCCGACCGATCATCAGCTCAACAACCTGCTGATCGGTCTTTGTCCCGGCTTTGTAGGATTCGATGCTACGCCCGTTCCGGAACACGGTACAGTCGTCGGCGAGTTCTGCAATTTCATGCATGCGATGCGAAATATAGACGAGCGCCAATCCCTCCGATCGCAGTCGCTTCAGGACACTGAAGACCTTGTCGACATCTGACTTGCTCAAGGCGGAGGTCGCCTCGTCCAGGATCATCAGCCGAGGGCTGCGCGCGAGAGCCTTGGCAATCTCGACCATTTGCCGACGGGAAAGCGGAAGGTCCTTGACCAGCGATGACGGATGAATGTCGAAGGCGCCGGCGCGCGAAAGCGCCTCCTCGGCGATCCGTCGCTGGGCGCCGCGGGCGATCATCCCGAAACGCGTGGGCGGATTGCTGATGACGATGTTGTCGGCGACCGAAAGGTCGGGAATGAGCGACAGCTCTTGAAAGACCGAAACGATCCCTGCCGCATTCGCCATCGCAGGCGACGAGAAAGATACCGCCTTGCCATCCAGCAGCATTCGGCCGTCGTCGGGTGCCGTCACCCCGGCCATGATTTTGATCAGCGTCGATTTTCCTGCACCGTTCTCGCCGAGGACGGCATGGATCGCGCCGGGTCGAATTGCAATATCGGCTTCGTTGAGGGCTATGACGCCGCCGTAGCGTTTCGATATGCCTTCCATGCGCAACAGTGGTTCTGACAAGATCACCCTCCCATCGGGTGCATTTCGCCTGTGACTGCGAGCACGCATGCCCGCAGTCAATCCCATGAGCACTTGCTGCTATTGGTTTTCCTTGGTCTGCCCCATGATTTCTTGCGCCGTGAAATTGATGCCGCAAGTTGGGAAGGAGTTGCCGACGAAAAAGTTGTCGGACTGGTCAGGGTAATAGTCCTGATCCTTCTTCAAGTCGGGATGCGACACGAGTGCCGTCGGCAACTTGACGGCTTGCGGGACCACTTGGCCCTCAAGAGCTGCGATGGCAGTCTTTATGGCGACAGCAACCTGAGCTGGCCCTGTCCCGGCTGACGAGCAAACTAGCCCCTCGCCCGCATGAGCGGCGCAAAGCTTTCGGAAGCCATTTTCGGTCTCGCCGCCGAACGGAACGAAGGGGTGCTTCGCGTCGATCATCGCCTGAACGACACCGGTGTCGCCACCCTGGGCGGTAATCCCGTCAAAGGGTCCATTTGTCGCTATAGCATCTGCTGTCGCCTTCTGGGCAACGCCGTCATCCCATTTGCCGACGACTTCGGTCACGTCGAACTTCTTGCCGGAGGCTGCCAGTGTTTCCTTGATGCCATTATGGCGGTCGGTATCAACGGACGTGCCAGCGACACCCCTGACTTCCAAAATCTTGCCGCCGTTCGGCAGGTGTTTGACAAGCCACTCGGCCCAGGTGACACCAAGGCCCTTCTGATCGACGTTGACGTTGATCGCGTCTTTCGTGTCCAGGGTGTTGTCGAATGCTACAAGCACGACGCCAGCTTCCTTGGCTCTCTTGATCACGGGGCCAAAGGCTGTCGGGTTTTGGGCATTGACGACGATCGCATCATAGCCGGCGTCGATGAAGTTGTTGATCGCTGAAATCTGCGCCGGCACGTCCTCTCCGGTTGAGACAACCTTGAACTCCTTCAACTTCGCCTTGACGTCCGGTTGCGCCGCATACGCCTTTGCAGTCTGGACCATCTGGATGCGCCATGTGTTGGCAATGTAGCCGTTGGCGAGCGCGATGCGGTAAGGACCTTCCTTTTTCGGATACTGCAGAAACTGAGTATCGGAAGCCCAAGGCGTCATGCAGCCTGGATCAGCTGCTGGTCCGTTCACAACTTTCGGTTCTGCATATGCAGCGCCGCACAACAGCGCAAGGATCGGTGCGGAAACTGCCGCAACGCGCGCAGAATTCGCTTTCACGTTTTTAAGCATGGATGTCCTCCTCCAGAGGCGGACGCAGCCGCCCTCCAATATCCTCAACCTCCAGTATTGTCATTGGTACGCTTGGTCCGAAAAGGCTCCACCCTGCCCTTTGCGGAACGATCGAAACGTTAACATACGTGACAGCGCTGTCAAATTCTATTTGATAGCGCTGTCAATTGTGGAGTATCACTTTGTTCTGCTTGTTTCTCGCTGCTCTGTGACCTTTTGTATTTGGACAATGCTTTAATGCGCCGAATAACTCTCGACGATGTTGCTAGCCTGGCGGGTGTCAGCCCGATCACGGTTTCGCGCGTGCTCCGCAAGCCGGCAACGGTCTCGGAAACCTTGCGGCTACGCGTTATCGAGGCCGTCGAAAAGTTGGGCTATGTGCCGAATGTGGCGGCAAGCAGACTTGCCTCATCGCGCACCCACACGATCGGCGTGATCGTGCCGACGCTCTATAATGTCATCTTTGCGGAATACCTGTTTGCGCTGCACGAAGTTCTAATCGCTGCAGGTTTCCAGGTCGTCGTGGTCAACAGCAGATACTCGGAGGTGGAGGAGGAGAATGCGATCAAGGCGCTCCTTGGTCAGCGGGTGGAAGCGATCATCATTGCAGGTATTCACCATACGGCACTGTCACGCCAGCTTCTGGTCCAGGCGCGACTTCCGGTTGTGCAAACTTTCGAATTGTCCGACGATCCAATAGATCTCAACATCGGCATGTCACAGGAGCATGCGGGCCACGTTGCAACCCGCCATCTCATTGATCGGGGGTTCCGACGGATTGCGTTCCTGACAGGCAATCTCGACCATCGCGCCCAGTCACGCTTTGACGGGTATCACAATGCGATGCAGGAAGTTGGCCTGAAAAGTCTGGAAATGATTGCGCATAGACCGCGCCACAGTTCGGTGGCGCTCGGATCCGAGCTCTTTGGCGAGATGGATGACCGCGGCGATCTGCCCGAGGCGATATTTTGTACGGACGACAACCTGGCTCTTGGCGCAATGCAGGAGTGCAGGAAGCGGCGCATCCGCGTGCCGGACGATATTTCGATTATCGGTTTTCACGACCTCGAATTCTCAGCCTGCGCAGCACCGTCCCTTTCCTCGATCGCCACCCGCCGTTACGAAACCGGCAGGCTTGCTGCCGAGAAGGTTCTCCTGGCGCTCGATGCAGCAACAAAATCCGGACCCGAACAAATCGACATGGGATTCGCGCTTGTCGTGCGCGAAAGCACTTCTAGCGAACTTGTCTTCGCGAACCGGACGAGCAATTCGAGTGCCGGCGCGATCAGGCCGACAAACGAGGGCGAGCAGCCCGACGATTGAGTCGATACAACATCTTTAACGCCGTCTCCGGTTTTGCAGCAGTCAGCCCGTTATAAGGTTTTGGCAGAACCCTATAACATTGACAGCAGCTCATGGAACTATAAGGTTTTGGCAGAAACTTATAACGGCAATCCAAGCGGACGTGCCAACGAGAGGCCGCGGCACGGGATACGGAACGTCAACGATGAAAGAGATCGACATCAGCTATCGAACCATGTTCGCTGAGCTTACTCAGCGAACGCTCGACGCGCAATTTGCGGCAGATTTCCCATTGGAGGGATGGTTTGTAACTGTAACCGTAAAGAACCGTGACTACTGGTATTTCGATCTCCCCACGCCTGAGGGCAAAGACAAGCGAAGCTACGTCGGCCCCGCTAGCGACGAAGCGATCACCGAGCGTGTGCGAGCCCACAAGGAGATCAAGGACAATATTCGGGAGCGGAGGCGAATGGTCAGCACGCTGCGACGTGCTGGCCTCCCCGGTCCAGACCCATTTGCGGGCGACGTCACGAAGGCCCTGGCCGACGCCGGATTGTTCCGGCTGCGGGCCGTCCTGGTCGGATCGGTAGCATTCGGTACCTACGCAGGGATGCTGGGCGTTCGGCTGCCCGCTGCGTCCATGCAAACAGGCGACGCGGATTTCGCCCAGGACTTCGCGATCTCGGCAGAGGTCCAGGACAGCCTGCCGCCGATCCTCGATATTCTCCAGTTGGTCGATCCCGAATTCCGAGCGGTGCCGCACCAGGCTGACACGGCCAAGGTTGTCGCCTTCGTGAACGGCAAGGGCTACCGGGTGGAGTTCCTCACCGGAAATCGGGGATCAGACGAATACACGGGCAAACCCTCGCCCATGCCCGCCCTTGGCGGTGCGTCGGCGGAAAGTCTGCGGTTCCTCGACTACCTGATCTACGAACCTGTCCGCACAGTACTCCTCTACCGCGAAGGCGTGAACGTGCTCGTCCCGGCTCCCGAGAGATATGCCGTCCACAAACTGATCGTATCCTCGCGAAGGCTCACGGACACGCTAGGACGCGTGAAAGCGGACAAGGACCTGTTGCAGGCCGCCTTGCTGTTTGAAGCCCTCGTGGAAACGCGACACGGCGACGAGTTGGCCGATGCTTGGGGGGAGGCTTGGGACCGAGGAGATGCTTGGAAAGAGGGCATCATCAAAGGTCTATCAAGGCTGCCCAAGAATGGGGTGAAAGCCCTCGAAAAGGCTCTTGGCTCCGATGTGGTCGAAGCCCTGATGTCAAGGTGATCCATCCATTGAGGCGGGGGACAAATATTCAGGAATTGGCCTGAAAGACGTGCCCACGCGAAGAACGAGCGGCATCTGATCGAGGTGCTCTACATCGCAATATGCCAGCTCGTAATAAGGTCGGCTGGGACGATAACGTCGAGCTCCCCAGGCGTGAGGGGCATCGCCACGCAGGAAGAGCGAGGCGATGCTCAACCTTGAGCTAATGAAGAGCGCCGGACCTGGGCGCATTGACATATGTGACAGGCGCTCCGGGAAACCGAGCAATCAATATCCGGGTCAATTCCTCCTGCGTGCGATGACCGCGATTGAAGAGGTCGACTGCGGCGCTGCAGATTACTTCCGACGTTCTGTCATCTGGTTTGGCCCTGTAATGTCGGTACCAGGATTGAACGGACAGCGAGAGCACGGCCAAATCGGCTTCGAGGATACTCGAGACTAGCATTCCTTACCTCCCCTCAGAATTACACGAGCTGCTCGGCCCGAACCTGTGCGAGCATCTCCAGGCTCCGGCCAGTTCGAGTGACGACCGCCAAGGCGCGCCGGGGCGCTCATTGCGACGTGATGGTCTGTCGTCCGTCGTTCGCAAGATGCGCAACAATCGCGCGCCGGATTTCGCTAATCGTATCGAAGACCATGTTGTCCAGATCAATGACGCTGAACCGGACAGCGATGAACTTCAGACGAGTTTCTACGGGAACAGCGATCCCAACTTCCTGACCATTGAAAACGACAGCCTGTTTCTGCATGACAAACCCCGAGGCACACACCATCGTGCGGACCATAAGCAATTTTCGGTGATGGATTTACGACGGGTCAGACCGATGGTGCGGCTCGATATCGGGTTGAAACGCGATGGCGCACCCGCTGCACAATTGCGAAGAAAGAAACGCTCGGACGCAATGTCTTATCCTCCTCAAGCGTCGTCAACCAACACTGAGTACAAGTACCAAATTTTGATATTGGGCACCTCTCCCAGAACAAAACGTATTCGAGAAAAGTCGGATAAGCAACTGAAATAGTGTAATTTTTAGCGCGTTGAATTATATGATAATTGCCGCATCTGCGAAGCGGAAAATGACGTACGTGCGTCCAGGTGCGGTGGCAATATTGTCGGGGCGGCCGTACGTGTCACCGCGTCACCGAGCGAAACTGCTTCCTGAGGGCGCGACGCGGATTGAGCTCACAAAGGCTCCCGCAGTCTTGCGGATCGCCGGCAACTTGTGCTGAGCTAAAATGCAGGCGCATCTACCAGTATTGACGAAAGTCACCCGTGGCTGACTGTAGCAGTGTAAGCGGATATCGGCCGGGGTGATGGACAAGCGCTGTCATGTTGATTGGCCGGTCCCGCTCGTCAAAGGCGATTTGATCGACAGTGAGCACGGCCGAAGGTGACGGGAGTTCGAGCATCGCAGCTTCGGCTGGATCCGCCAGTCGCGCACTGAGTGTCGTTTGCCCCCGCCGCGGCTGGATACCGTAGACTTCGCGCAGCTCGGTATAGAGCGAGCGATTTGCGACCGTCCAGTCCATGCCGGTCAATTCTGGCGCGCGGGAGGCCGCTATCCAGTCGGTCTGGAGGACGACCGGCACGCCGTCAAGTAGCCGCAGGCGCGACAGCACGATCACATCCGATCCGGGAGGCAAGAGCAGCGGCCGGGTGATGTCAAGCGACGCCTTTACGACCTCCATCGCAAGCAGGCGATGTCCGGGCACGCGACCACTTGCCAGTGCGGTGCTCGTAAAGCTTCTGAGGACCTCGAGTTCAAATCCTCCTCCATTTTCCGCAACATACAAGCCCTTGCCCGGCTGACTTTGAACAACGCCCTGGCGGATCAGTTCGCGCACCGCATGCCGCACCGTGATGCGACTAACATCGTAAAGTGAAACGAGTTCACGTTCGGAGGGCAACTTGCCGCGCAATGGCACCTTCCCTTCCCGGATCGTAGCCAGCAAGTCTTCGTAGACCTGCTGATGAAGCGGACGAGGGTCGGCCCGATCGATTGCCGCATGCCTCTTTGTCGCTGCCACGGGTTCACGGGTCTTCACGTTGCGTTCGCTTCCTTGGTCGGTGCTTGTATTTGCTTTTGCATCTTTGCCCACAAGGGACAAAAGAGTCCAGTTGACATGACTGGTCATAACCAGTCCTACTAGGTCAGGAACCGGAGAGTTCCGCACCGCTCAAGTGTGATAAAGACAGGAACAGCCCATGTTGAAGAAATGCCTTACTGCAGTTGCAGTCTATGCCGGCCTATGGGCCAGTGCCGCGCATGCGGAAAGCATCTCCGTATTCTGCGCACCAACCGAATTCGAACTTTGCACCAAGGTTGCCGACGCCTGGAAGACAAAGACAGGCAACGAAGCAAAAATTAACAAGATGCCGGCTCTCCTCGACGACGCGATCCCGCTCTATCAGCAATTGCTGGCGGCAAAGTCCAAGGATATCGACGTTCTGTTTCTCGACGTCATCTGGCTCGGGATGTTCAAGGCCAACCTGCTTGATTTGAAAACCATGATTCCTGCGGCCGATCAGGACAAGCATTTCACTTCCACGCTCAACGCTGCCAAGCTGGACGGCAACCTGGTCGCGATGCCTGCCTATATGGACGTGGGCCTGATGTTCTACCGCAAGGATCTCCTGGAAAAGTATGGCAAGCAGCCTCCCAAGACCTGGGATGAGCTTGCTGCGACCGCAAAGGAAATCCAGGACAAGGAGCGCGCCGCCGGCAACGCCAAGATGTGGGGCTACGCCTGGCAGGCAAAGAGCTATGAGGGCCTGACCTGCGATGCGATCGAACTCATTGCATCAAATGGCGGCGGCACGATCATATCCGACGACGGCAAGGTTACGATCAACACGCCGCAAGCCGCCGAAGCCATCGAGAAGGCCAGAGGCTGGATCGGTTCGATCAGCCCGGAAGGCGTTCTGAACTACGATGAGGAAGCGTCACGGGCAGTTTTTGAATCCGGCGACGCGGTATTCCATCGCAATTGGCCCTATGTCTGGGGTACATCGCACAAGGAAGGCAGCTCGATCATCGACAAGGTTGGCGTCATGCCGCTTCCGGTTGGCAAGGAAGGCCAGAAGTCCAGCGGCTGCCTGGGGCCCATGTATTATGGCGTCTCGAAATACAGCGCCAAACCTGAGGTCGCAGCCGACTTTGTGAACTTCATCACGGGTCCGGAGATGCAGAAGATGCGTGCCGTGGAGGCGACCCTCAACCCTTCGATCCAGTCGCTTTATAGCGATCCGGAGGTGCTGGAAAAAATTCCGTTCCTGAAAGACAACCAGCAAGCCTTCGCCGATAGTGCCGTCCGTCCGTCCGGCTACACCGGCACCAGCTACAACCGTGTCTCTCAGGCCTTCTATCGCGCCACCCATGACGTGCTGTCGGGCAGTGGCGATGCCAAAGACAGCTTTGCATCGCTGGCCAAGCGCCTGGAAAAGCTCAAAGAAAGCCGCTGATTGAAGGAAAGTTGCGGGAGCCTCAGCTCCCGCAACCTTTGCAGCCGGCGCTCTGTGCCGGTCGAGCCCCCATGCGCAAGCCAAGGTGAACGATGGCATCGGTTTCGATGGAGTCCGTTTCGAAGAGTTTCGGAACACACAGTGTCATTCATGATGTAGACTTGAAGATCGACGATGGTGAATTCGTTGTCTTTGTCGGCCCCTCCGGATGCGGAAAATCCACGCTGCTGCGCATCGTGGCGGGCCTGATCTCAGCCTCGTCTGGAACGGTCAAGATTGGTGGCGACGATGTCACCGATGTCCCCGCTTCGAAGCGCGGTGTTGCCTTTGTTTTTCAATCCTATGCGCTCTACCCGCATATGACGGTGGCGCGCAACATTGGTTTCGCACTCGAGACCATGGGGATCCGACGCGATGCGATTGCTCAAAAGGTGCAACAGGTCGCGCGTATGCTCAAGGTTGACCATCTCTTGAGCCGGCGACCGAGAGAGCTGTCTGGAGGTCAGCGCCAGCGCGTGGCGATTGGACGGGCATTGGTGCGCCAACCCGAGATTTTCCTGTTCGACGAGCCGCTTTCCAATCTGGATGCGGACCTGAGAATGGAAATGCGCATGGAGATCGCCAAGCTTCATGACGATCTCAAGACGACGATGATCTACGTCACGCACGATCAATCAGAAGCCATGACGCTTGCAGACCGGATTGTTGTCCTCAATCACGGCAGAATAGAACAGATCGGCACACCTTCGGAGCTGTATCGTCAGCCCGGCAATCGGTTTGTTGCGGGTTTTATCGGCAGTCCGCGCATGAACTTCCTTGCCGTCGAGACACAGCGAGAGCATGACGATGAGCACATCGTCGGCCCGGGCGGCCTGGCAATTGGGCGATCGCCAAGCGATGCAATTCCGGTTGCCGAGATAGGCATTCGGCCGGAGGCGTTGCGCCTGGTACCAACGGGAACCGGGCGTCTCGATTGTATGCTCGAGCGGGTCGAAGACCTCGGACACGAACACTTCGCCTATTGCCGGGTGGGGAGCGGCACACTCTGGGTTGTTCGCCTGCCCGCGGCACCAAACCCCGACGCGATCGGCAAGCCGGCTGCACTGACTTTCGACGATCATTCGCTGTTTTTCTTCGCCGCCGACGGCAGACGACTTTTGCCGTCGGCCGAACCATTCGGTGTCAGGAGCGCTCTATCATGAGTGCACGCCTTGCCCGCCGCGATCACCTTGCTGCCTGGCTCTTCCTCGTGCCGGTCATTGCCTCAATGCTGCTTGTCGCCGTATGGCCGTTAGGACGGACATTCTTCTTCGCTTTTACGGACGCCTTTCTCGACGATCCCAGCGTCTACTCCATGGTCGGCATCGACAACCTCATCGAGGTTTTCAATGACCACACCTGGTGGCTTGCGGTCAGGAACACACTGACCTTCACGGTCATCTCGGTGGCAATTGAAACAGCGCTGGGATTGGCTATCGCTCTCCTTATCAACGAGGCCATACCAGGCCGGGGACTTGCGCGCGCTGCGATCCTTGTCCCGTGGGCCATTCCGGTCGTGGTGTCCACCAAGATCTGGGAATGGATGTTGAACGACCAGTTCGGTGTTATCAACAAGCTACTGGAAGCCCTTGGGTTCATCGACCATGGTGTGGCATGGACTGCGAGTGGTTCGCTGATCATGGGGGTGGTCATTTTCATTGACGTATGGATGACGACCCCTTTCATGGTTTTGCTCATTCTCGCGGGCCTGCAGATGATCTCCCAGGAAATATTCGAAGCCGCCGAAGTGGACGGCATTCCGGCCTGGAAACGCTTCTGGTCGATCACCCTCCCGATGCTGCGACCCGCGATCGGAGTAGCCGTGTTGTTTCGCACACTCGATGCCCTACGCATGTTCGACCTTTCCTACGTTCTGGCGGCCAGCAATGAAAAGGTCATGACAGTGTCGATCTACGCACGCGACCGTCTGATCAGCTTCCAGGAACTCGGTGTCGGCTCCGCGGCCTCGACTTGGGTTTTCCTGTTGGTTGCGCTCGTCGCGATCATCATCATCGGTGCCTTGCGCCTCGACAGGGCAGCGGGGCATTGATCATGACCGACCTTTTTCTCGTACGCCCGGCCCGAAAGTCGAGCGCCTATTACAGGGTCCGGCGCCAGGTGTTGCGGGTACTGCAAATCCTTGCCCTATCGCTGGTGCTGATCTACACGCTGTTTCCCTATTACTGGGCCTTCGTTTCGTCGACGAAACAGGGCGCGGCACTCTACCGTTCGGTCCTGCTGCCAGCGCTCGACTTCACCTATTACCGGGAGTTGATCAACAACCCGGTGTTCATCGGATCACTCCTGAACTCCGCCTATGTCGCCGTGGCGACGACCTGCCTGTCCCTTGTGATCGGTATCAGTGCGGCCTATGCGCTCGGACGCATCGACTTTCCGCAGCGTCGGGCTGTTTTGATGATTATCCTGATGATCTCGATCTTTCCGCAGGTGGTCGTGCTTTCGGGCATGTTTGAGCTCATCAACTGGCTCGGGCTCTTCAACCGTCCAAGCGCGCTCATTCTGACATACCTTCTGTCAACGGTGCCGTTTACGACGTGGATTCTCACAACCTTCATTCGCGAGTTCCCGCGCGAGTTGGAGGAGGCCGCGATCGTTGATGGTTGTTCGCACCTTCGTATCCTCCTGAAGATACTGCTGCCGCTGATGGGACCGTCACTTGCAAGCACGGGCATCCTCGCCTTCATTCTTGCATGGAACGAATTCCTCTTTGCCTTGACTTTCACGCTGACGGACGAAAATCGCACCGTGCCGGTCGCGATCGGATTGATCGCCGGCACCAACCGTTACGAATATCCCTTCGGACAGATCATGGCTGCCTCGGTGACAGTCACGTTGCCGCTGATCGCGGTCGTGCTCATTTTCCAGCGGCGCATCGTTGCGGGGCTGACGGCCGGTGCCGTGAAGGGATGACGATAAAGGGACCAATTACATGGATATGCTTGTCAAGCTCTACGATCTCAAGCCGGACACCTCCCTCGATGCGAAAATGGAACGGCAAGGTGTCACGATCCGTCGCGTCTTGCCGCCTGAACTGAAGGCTTTGACCGATTGGATTACGCCCCGCTTTGGAGCCGGGTGGTCTTGCGAAGCGACCACGGCTGCAATGCGGCAGCCGCCGACGTGCTTCATCGCAATCCAGAACGGAAGACTGATCGGCTTTGCCTGCCACGACGCCACGGCGAAGGGCTTCTTCGGCCCGACTGGCGTCGATAGTGCAGTCCGTGGCCAGGGGGTTGGCCATGCGCTGCTTTTGACGACGTTACTTGATATGTATGCACAAGGGTATGCCTACGGCGTCATCGGTGGGGCAGGACCCATGGACTTCTACCGCCGAAGCGTCGGCGCCGTTCCGATCGAAGGATCCGTCCCTGGAATATACAGGGGCATGTTGGCCGAGGCAGAGCCAGATGAAATCTCGCAATCGCACGGCCAACCTTCATAGATACGCGCCCAAAGTCCTTGAGCGGCTCATGCAAGCCAGGGTGTGGGCCGCCCCAAGGTTACATGAACTCCCTTGAACTGGGAATATTCGTCGAAGCCATAGCGGCCAAGTTCGCGTCCCAGTCCGCTCTTCTTATAGCCCCCGATCGGCAGCTCCGGCGTCCCGTCGATAACACTGTTGATCCAGCAGCGACCAGCGCGAATGCGGCGGATACTTTGCAGCGCGTTTTCGAGGTTGGTTGACCAGACGCTCGCTGACAGGCCGAATTCGGTACTATTGGCAAGTGCGATCGCCTCTTCGGCTGTCTTGAAGGTCAGTGTTGAAAGCACGGGCCCAAAAATCTCCTCACGAGCGATCGACATGTCCGGCTTGACGCCTGCAAAGACCGTCGGTGGGTAATACAGTCCAGTCCCCATGCCTACCCTTTCGCCGCCAAGAAGAAGTTCCGCGCCGGAGGCAATCCCTGCCTCGACGTAAGCATGCACCTTTTGTGCATGCGCCTCCGAAATCATCGCGCCGATCTTGGTGCGCTCGTTCAACGGATCCCCGAACGCTACCTTCCGTGAAATGCCGAGCAACCGATCCATCAAGGCATCCCGGATATCCTCCTGAACCAGCAGCCGGCTCCCGGAAATGCAGCATTGGCCGGCATTGTGATAGACGCCGTAAGCGATGCCGTCGGCCGCCGCCTCGAGGTCCGCATCGGCAAAGACAATCTGCGGCCCCTTGCCGCCAAGCTCCAGCCCCACCCGCTTGACGCTACGAGCGGCGATTTCGCCGAGCTTCGTGCCAACGCGCACGGAACCAGTAAACGCCACCATGTCGATGCCTGGATCCTCCGCGAGCACCTGGCCAGCCGGATCGCCAAAGCCTGTGACAACATTGAAGACCCCGTCCGGAATGCCAGCTTCGCGCGCAAGTTCCGCCATGCGGATCGAGGTGCCGGAGGTGAATTCCGAGGGTTTCAGGACGACCGTGCACCCAGCGCCGATCGCCCATGGCACGCGCTCCGAGGCAATGATGAAGGGGAAGTTCCATGGCGTGATGATGCCGACGACACCTGCCGGTTCGCGCAAGACGAGGCCAAGCCGGTCGTCGCCAATATTGTTGTGCGTCTGTCCCTCAAGCGCCCGGGCCTGGCCGGCTGCATAGGACCACAGATCCGCGCAAAATCCGATCTCGCCCCGAGCCTGGACGATTGGCTTGCCGACCTCGAGGCTCTCGATCAGCGCAAGTTCTTCCTGGTGGGCAAGAATGAGGTCCGATACCTTGAACATCAGTCGCGACCGCTCGGCGCCCGACATGCGCGGCCAAGGTCCGGTGTCAAACGCCCGCCGCGCTGCTGCGATTGCCAAGCGAACGTCGTCCGCCGACGCATCCGGCCATGTTGCGACCACGATACCGGCATGGCCGGGGCTCACCCGATCGATGGTCTTGCCCGAGGCAGCATCAACAGACTTGCCATCAACGAGCATGCGGTAACGATATTTGGATCCCAGCCGCGGATCACTGGAATCAGGCACGATAAAGTTAGACAGCATCATTTCTCCCCGGCCAGACATCACGGTCGGCCTTTTCATCCGCTTCCGGTCTTCAATGACCCGGACGCATTGGTTTAAGTCGTATGGCGCAGCATGGAATGGCCCCGCTGGTCTAGTCCTGACGTGCAACCACCGGCAGCGAACCTTCGTCGTGCAGGCGGCCTTCAGTCTGTCGAGCTGCCGACACGAGGCGGCGCTGTGCCCGGATCGCATGCCATTGCTGGTCGATAAGGACGCCGATGAGGATCACGCCACCCATCACGGCAAAGTTCAACGACGACGGGATGCCGAGCAAGTTCACAAGGTTCTGCAATTCCTGAAGCAAGACTGTACCAAGCACGACACCGACGATCGATCCCTCGCCGCCGCGCAGCGAAAACCCGCCAAGAACGGCAGCGGCGATCGCATAGAGCTCGTAGAACTGTCCATGGCTCGCCGGTGAGATCGAGCGCGTGTACATGGCAAAATAGATCGCCGAGAGCGCCGTGAGCAATCCGCAGATGACATAGGCCGACATGATCATTCGGCCGGTGCGGATGCCTGAATAACGGGCCGCTTCCTCGTTCTTGCCGATTGCGTATAGATAGCGCCCGAAGACAGAGCGGTGCAACACCACCCACATGACCACCGTGATGATGGCGAGCGCAATGAAGGTGTTGGGAACGCCGTAGAAGCGGCCCGCGGTCAGGAATTCGAGGTCGGGGAAATTCTGGCCGAAGGCAAATCCCGCCGTCCCGTCGGCAGTATAGAAGCGCGCGGCCCCACGATAGATCAGCAAGCCGCACAAGGTGACGACAAAGGGTTGCAGATTGAGCCTGGTAATCAGCCAGCCATGAATGGCACCGATGACCGCCCCAAGCACGAGGATGAGCGGCAGCGCCAACATCCAGGACATGTCCTGGACAGCAATGAAATCGATGAAAAGGACGCCAAGAAGCGCGACGAGCGAACCCACGGAAAGCTCGATGCCGCCGGTAATGATGACAAAGGCCTGGCCGATCGAAAGGATGCCAAACAGTCCGATCAGGTTGGCGGTGTTCGCCAGATTGATCGGCAGCAGGAAGCGCGGATTGATGATGGCGACGACGATGCCGACGACGACAATCAAAAGCAGCAGTCCAAGGTCTTTCTTGATCATTCGAGATCCGTTCCCCGATACCTATGATGGCCGCAGCCGCTATTTTACTCTCTTGCCGACGGCAAGCAAAAGGACGCTTTCCTGGCTGAAGTCATCCTCTTCCAGAATCCCGGCGATCTGGCCCTCATGCATGACGGCAATGCGGTCGGAAACGCCGATCACCTCTTCCATGTCGCTTGAGATCATCAGGATGGCGACGCCAGCATCGGCAAGGGCCCGCATCAGCCCGTAAATTTCATTCTTCGCCCCGATATCGATGCCGCGCGTTGGCTCGTCGAAGATCATCACCTTCGGGTTCATCGATAGCCATTTGGCAAGCACCACCTTCTGCTGATTGCCGCCCGACAGTGTGCCTGTCCGGGTCGAAACCGAGGGCGCCTTGATGCCGAGGCGAGCGCGTTGCTTTTCAGCCGCCGCCGTTTCCCGGTCGGCAGACAGCATGTGGCGGTTGGCAAGATTTGGAAGGTCGGCAAGGGTAATGTTCTGGGCAATCGGGAAATCAAGAAGAATGCCGTTGCGCTTGCGATCCTCCGGCACCAGGAAGATCCCGCGAGCCACGGCAACACGCGCGGAGCCGACCGCGATTTGCTGTCCGTCCTGCAGAATGGCTCCGCCGTAGCTCCGGTCAATGCCGAAGAGCACCCTTGCAAGCTCGGTGCGCCCCGAGCCGACAAGGCCGGCAAGTCCGAGGATTTCTCCATACCTGATGTCCAGATCGACAGGGCGGGATGGATAGGCCTCGGTGCGCACGCCGCTTGCCGTCAGCGCAACCGAGCCGGGCGCGCGTTGCGGTTTGGCGGTGCGCGCCGCAAGCACCCGGCCAATCATCAGCTTGACCATCTGGTCGTGCCCGATCTCGGCCTTTGCAAGCGTACCGACGAGCGTGCCATCGCGTAGCACGACCACGCGGTCGGCGACGCGCTCGACCTCGTGGAGGCGATGCGAGATGAAAATGACGCTGATGCCATCTGCTTTCAGCGACTTGATGATGCTCAAAAGCCGCTCGGTTTCGGCCAAAGGAAGGCTGGATGTGGGCTCATCGAAGATGACGAGCCTCGCGTTGATCGACAATGCCTTGGCGATTTCCACCATCTGCTGCTCGGCAAGCGAAAGCGACGCCACGGGCGTGTCGGCGGAAAAATGCGCCCCCACACGCTTCAGGAGCGGCCTTACCATCTCCCTCAGTCGATCACGATCGACGAGCTTGAGAGGCCCGGCCTTCAGTGGTTCGCGGCCCAGGTAGATATTGGCGGCGACGTCGAGGTTTTCGAAGAGATTGAGTTCCTGGTGGACGAAGGCGATGCCGGACGAGATGCTCGATTCCACGGTAAGCGAACGAAGCTCCGCCCCGTCGAGCAGGATCGTGCCCCGGTCGGGCGCGATCACGCCGCCGAGGATCTTCATGAGCGTCGACTTTCCTGCCCCGTTCTCGCCGACGAGGCCGATCACCTCGCCCGGCATGATGTCCATTGACAGGCCGTCAAGTGCGACGACGCCCGGATAAGTCTTGCCCACACCGGAAAGCGAAAGGAACGGTGTCGCGGGCGCGTCCGGTGACGGGATATCGGAGCTGTGGTTCATCGCCTGTCCATGGCTTCTAATGCTGTCGGCACAACACGTCACTTGCGGCGGCGACTGGCGCCACCGCCGCAAGGAAGGATTACTTGCCGGCCATGGCCTTCAGGTTGGCAGCATACTTGTCGACATCATCCTTGCCGATGATGACGGTCGGGATGATGATCAGACCGTTGGCTGGAACGCCAGACTTGTCGCCCTTGAGATAGGCTGCCATCAGCTTCATGCCCTGATAGGCCCATTCGAACGGCTGCTGCACGACGGTCGCTGCAATTGTGCCTTCCTTGACGCCACCAAGCGTGATCGGATCGTCATCGAAGCCGACGACGGTGATCTGGCCGAGTTTGCCTGCGTCACGCAGCGCCTCATAGATGCGCGGCGTGTTGTAGGAATAGAAGCCGACCATGCAGGTCACGTCGGGGCTGGCAACCAGCGCATCCTCGACGTTCTTCTTGGCACGGGTCTGGTCGATGTCGTCGCCGCGAACGTCCGTCAGCTCGATCTTCGTCCCCTTCAGCCCGTCCTTCATGCCCTGGATGCGTTCCTTGGCATTGTCGGCGCCAAGAAGTCCGACGAAGCCGATGCACTTGCCGCCATCAGGCATTGCCTTCTTGGCGATTTCAGCGGCCTGCTTGCCAGCATCGACGTTGGACGAGCCGATATAGGCGACACGGTTGGTCTGGGGCGCGTCGCTGTCGGTGGTAAAGAGTGCGGTCTGCGAACCGATCTTGTTCAGGCCGTCCGTCTGGGTCTTAGGATCGACGGCGGAAACCATGACGCCTTTGACACCAGCGCTCACAAGGTCTTCCATCAGGCGCTGTTGAACGGCGACTGACGCCTGTTCAGGATATTTCAGCTGCATGTCGTAGTCTGGCATCTCGCCCTGAGCCTTCTTCACGCCGGCCTCGGCAGCCTTCCAGAAGTCGGAAGCCCCGTTGACGACGAACGCGAGCGTGGGCTTGTCGGCAGCATGGGACACCGCCACAGGCGCGGCACTCAGCATCAATCCGGCGAAAAACAAGGCTGCATTGCGTTTCAGCTGATTCATAATACACCTCCCGAAGGGCCGCAGTAGCAAGGGCCCGATTGCAACTTGCGGCCGGCCGGATGCGCGCCCCCTCCTAGGGCGGTCGCGAAGCGACGAATGGCATAGGGTTCCGATCGCTCCATGACGGTATACAAGAATTTTAATTAGTAAATAGTATTATCAATGCAGATCAAAACATTTCATAGAATGGCAGCGGAAATGCATTTTCGCGTTCGGATATGGCCACCAGCGGCGCACAAGTATGTCACTTCATGCGATTGCTAACGCAGACTGATCAGTGGTAATATTAATTACCAATGGTGAGCAAATGAACACCTTGACCAAATATGGGTAACGGACCTCCGCGGATGCGAAAAACCAGGATCTTGGACGAACACGAGCCCGCGGCAAGGAAGCCTGCACGCAACCGAAAGGCCTCTCGCCCCGAGCGCGTGACAATGATGGATATTGCCAAGGCGGCCGGTTGCTCGCAGGCGGCCGTTTCCTTCGTGCTCAACAACACGCCCGGCACCCGCATCTCGCAGTTGACCCGCGAGCGCGTGTTTGAGGCAGCGCGGGCACTTGGCTATATGGGAGCGACATATGCAACGCCGACATCTTACTCGGGCCTGGACAATGTGATCGGGTTTGCCGTCGACCAGCTCGCGACCAGCCCGGAAGCGATCGTTGCGATTGAAGGCGCGCGGCAAGCCTCATGGAACGCCGGCAATGTCCTGTTGGTGACGCAAACGCTGAGCGATCCCGTCATGGAGCCGAAGGCCATAAAAGCGTTGACGAGCGGCGGCATATCGGCGCTCATCTACATGACGATCTATACGCGCGAGGTTGAGCTTCCCGCCTATTTTTACAAGCTCAACATCCCGACGGTGCTGCTCAACTGTTATACGGCGGATTACGCCTTCCCTTGCGTTGTGCCGAGCGAGATTGCGGGAGGACAGAGTTCCACCCGACATCTGATCGCCCATGGACACCATCGCATCGCCACGATCACCGGCGAAATCTGGATGCAGGCTGCGCAGGATCGTCTTACCGGATATCGCCGCGCGCTCGCGACAGCCGATATTCCCTTCGATCCCGAACTGGTCATCGAAGGTGACTGGTCGGCCAGCGCCGGCTATGCTGCGACAATGAAGCTGCTGGCTTTGAAGGAGCCACCAACAGCGATCTTCTGCCAGAATGACAGAACTGCGATCGGGTGCTACGAAGCCCTCAAGGATGCGGGTCTTCGCATTCCCCAGGACATGTCGGTTGTGGGTTACGACGACGAAGACATATCGCGACATCTCGTTCCCCCGCTGACGACGTCTGTCCTTCCCCATCTCGCCATGGGCCAATGGTCGATCGAACATCTCAATCCGGAAAGCCTTCCTGGCAAGAAGCGGTATCCGATTACGAAGCTCGAATGCTCTCTCGTCAAACGTCACTCTGTCGCGGCACCTCCGGTCAAAAGGCCAAAAATCCACCACAGCGAGCAAAATGCGCAATAGTGCGGTCGGCGGTGCAATCCTAGCAAATGTGATCAGATACCTTCACCCACTCACATAGGCTCCTCATCGAGGCGGTTATTGCGCGACGACAGCCGCGCAATCCCCCGGTTTGAGCAACCCTTTAAAGTGGCGGGCGATGAGGATGCCATCCATCTTCGCGACGAGCTCGACAGGCGCTTCGCCGGAACTGGCAAGTTCCTGTCCGGCATCACGACACGAAAGTGATGAATCTGTCCGACATTTGAGAACATACGGTGATCACGCTGCGAGGATGGATGTTTCGCGCCGCAGTGGCCTGAGATCGATGCTGTCCGTCGGGGTCCAGATGTAATCGCCGGTGAGACTGATATGCTGCCACCCGAGCGGGGTGATGTGTTTGATAATGTCGGGCGGCGTGGCGATGCCTTCCCGGTTGAGCTCGGCGAAAGCCGGTTCGAGATAAAGCGTGTTCCAGTAGACGATGGCATTGATCAGAAGGTTCAGTCCTGACGCCCTATAGAACTGGCTCTCGAAGGTCCTGTCCCGCAGTTCTCCGAGACGGTTGAAGAACAGCGCGCGGGCCAAGGTGTTCTGGGCTTCGCTCTTGTTGAGTCCGGCGGTCGCGTTCCTGCGCATTTCGGGGCTCTGCCACCATTGGGGCAGGAAGATGGACCGATTGATGCGCCCGATGTCGCGTAACGCAAGCGCCAATCCGTTCTGGCGCGGGAATGCGGACAGCTTCGCCAGCAGGGTCGAAGGCCGGACCTGGCCGGAGCGGATCGTCGTGACGAGGCGCAGGATGTCATTCCAGTTTGCCTTGATCCGCTCGACATTGATGGGTTCGCCGACGAGCGACGCCAAGTTTTCGGGAGGTGTGTCGCCTGGGAAGAGATAAAGCCTGCGATCCTTGAGACCACGTAGCCGAGGCACGAGCTGGAAGCCGACGAGATGGCAGAGGGCGAAGCTCATATCGCTGACCCCGCCGGTATCGACATAGTGGGTTTCGATGGCGAGATCGCTACCATGATAGAGAAGACCATCGAGGACATAAATGGCCTCGCTCGCATTGGCGTTCATGGCGATGATGTAGAAAGCGCCATACTGGTCGGAGGTGAACCGATAGAATTTCGCTCCGGGATTGGGGCCATAGCGGGCGTTGAGGTCGCCGATCGCCTCGGCGTGCCCTCCTGCCGGAAAATACTGACCGTCGGAGGATGACGTGGTTCCGTCGCCCCACAGCTTTGCGAGAGGCAATTGCCTCTGGGCGTTGACGAGAATGGCGTGCGCGGCGGCGTAACCCTCCTCGCGAATATGCCAGTCGTGCGCCCAGGCGAGCTGGCGCATGGTTATTCCGGGGGAAACATCCGCCATTCTGGTGAGGCCGAGATTGATGCCGTCCGCCAGAATGGCGGTGAGGAGCGCAAGCTTGTTGTCAACCGTCCGACCGCTGCGCAGATGGGTGAAGGTGTTGGAAAATCCCGTGCGGGCGTCCACCTCAAGCAACAGATCGGTGATGCGGATCGCAGGCAGACGGCTTTCCACCTTCGGCTTCAGTGACTTCGCGATGTCAGGAAACATGGCCTTGTGCGGCGTGACGCTGAAGCCCGCCCCGGTCAATTCGACATCGTCAAGTTCGCCGGCTGTGGCCAGACGGGAAAGGTCGCTCAGTCCGTCGTTCAGGATCTGCCGTTGCTGGTGGAGGTAGGTTTCCACGTCGGTATCGACGGCAACCGGAAGCGGGCCTTCCTCGCGCATCAGCTCGAATGTCGGCGTGGGGATGAGGAAGCTTTCAAAGGACTGGAAGCGCTTGGCTCCCTCGACCCAGACATCACCGGCATCGAGCCGGCGTTTCAGCTCGCTGAACAGGCAGAGTTCGTAAGCCCTGCGATCGATCTTGCCATCCTGCAGAACAAGGGTCATCCAGCCTTTCGGTGCGAAGGAAATGGGAGCGTTGTCCGGTATCGTCCGTTTGCCGGTACGATAGAGATCCGCGACCACGGAGAGCGCCCGCAAGAGATTCGCCGCCACGGCGTGACCGCGGAACACGAGGGTCGAGAGAAATTCCGGCGCCATTTTCCGGATCGTCGGATAGCGCTGGAGCATTTCGATTTTACCGTCGATGACATCCGGCGCGATCAGCGTATCGACCGCCCGGACACTGGTCGCGAAGACCGGCCATTGAATGACCTGTTCAAGCGCTTTGGCGATATCTTCGCCTTTCTCCCTGGCCTCGATGATCGCATGGCAAGCTTTCGAGACGTCCTTCAGCGGCTTCTGCACCTCCCGGACAGATCGGGTGACGCGAGCGGCTGCCTGGTTGTCGGCTCGCCGAGTCAGGATGCCTATGAGTTTTTTGAACATGTCGATGGCGCAGTCGGTCAGATGGCGGGAAAGGTGCAACACCGTCGCGGCCAGGACGGCATGCCGGCGTTCGGTGTTGAGGTCGCGCAGATGCTGCGCGCTCATCCGCATCCCCTCTGCGGCGAATTCATTGAAGACCTTGACCGGAATGCGCTCCATCAACGTCACCGGCAGGGCCAACGACCGAAGAAGGCGAATGCGCTCGGCGATCCTGTCGAGGTTGACGGCGGCTGGCGACAATGCTGGTGACCTCGCCCAGGCAAGAACTGTCACACCCGTCCCCTCACGCGGGTCGAGAAGTTTATCCAGTTCGACCTTCTGGACCTCTGACAGTCCGCCAGCCAGGGCCCGGTGAGCGATGCGAACACCGCGCCTTATCGCCACATGCGTGATGGCTTCGAGTGCCGCGCGCGCCGGCATAAGGATACATCGGCGTCGTAATTCCTCCACCACCATGTCCGCTAACGCATCGGCCTGGCGCAGGGTTTGGGCGGCAGGCGTCAGCCAGCCGGTCAGCGCCCGCACATCCGAAGGCGCGAACGGGCGAATCTTCATCCTGTCGAAAAGCAGGGTGAGATGCTCGCGTCGTGTCTGCGGACGCTCGAAATAGCGATCTATCTCGCGGTGATCGACGCCGATTTGCCGCGCCAGAAAACGCGAGAGGCCAAGCGGCAGAACTTCGCCATCCGCAAGCGGTCGCCCCGGATATCGCAGCATGGCCAGAACACAGGCAAGTCCCAGCCGGTTGGATGCCTTGTTCTGTCGCATGATCAGATCGAGGTCCTGCCGGTCAAGCGTGTAATGTTTGGCGATCTCCCTTTCGTCATCCGGGATGGTTGTCGCTTGTTGCCACCATGCCTCGCTCAGCAGTGCCCTTCGTGCCATTCCTTGATCCTCCAATTTCGTTGCGGTAGCTGCACCGAACTGGAAAATGCATGTCCGACAAACGACCGTTTCGCGGCTTCCACAGATTTTGTCCGCAAACCTTGCTCTGCGACGGCAAATCGGACATTGTCCGGATCCAACGACAAAACGGACAAATCACCTACATGACCGCTATCGGCTACGCGAGGGTCTCAACCGGGGATCAGGATACGGCACTGCAACTCGACGCTTTGCGCAAGGCTGGTTGCGAGAAGCTGTTCGAAGACAGGGCGTCGGGCGTGAAGACCGACCGTCCGGGGCTGGCCGAAGCGATTCGCTATGTTCGGGACGGCGATACGCTCACGGTCTGGAAGCTCGACCGCCTCGGCCGATCGATGAAGCACCTCATCGAGATCATCACCGAACTGGAAGCCAAGGACGTCGGTTTCCGATCCATCACCGAGAATATCGACACCACGACATCCGGCGGTCGCCTTGTCTTCCATCTGTTCGGGGCGCTGGCTCAGTTCGAGCGTGATCTGATCCGGGAACGAACCCGCGCCGGCCTTCAAGCCGCAGAGGAGCGGGGCCGGCGCGGCGGCCGACAAGCGGTGGTAACGCCGGAAAAACTCGCAAAGGCCCAACAGCATCTGGCGGCCGGTCTCAATGTTCGCGAAGCTGCCGCTCGCGTAAAGATCGGCAAGACAGCGCTCTACGAAGCGCTCAAAGCCGAGAAACTATGTGAAATTCAGAAGACAAATGGAGCGAGCAGAATAGAAGTGGAGTGAGCCTCGGCAAGCACGGCGAGCGCAGCGTCGCAGAAGGGTGGAAAACTGACGATGTTGCCGCCTCCATTTGCCGGGCATGACCCGGAGCGGACTGTCGCCTGATCCGGGCCGGAAGAACGATCGCGCTATTTTTGCGGATCCCCTGAGACGGCACCTCCGAACTGACGCCGCAGCGTAGGCTTACCGCTAAGGCGTCTCATGCCCGCGCATGCTGGTTTTTTCGGGTATTATTCCGTTAGCTGCAATTATGAACTGCGAAACTCGGCCGTTCTCACAGGCGGCTAACCGCTCCTCCCTTCACCTATTAGAGGCAAAATTGCTCTCATGCAGCAAAACAACACCCTCGACCTGATCATCGGCGGCCTGGTTGTCGCCGTCATAGTCCTCGGCGTCTACCTCTATCGCGAGGAAACGAAGCCGGCCGGCGTTGAAGTCCCGCTTGACCAGAATGGCGTGTCCGTTCAGGAAAACTGATGTTGAAGGCAGAGGGGAGAATTGGCAGTGAACCACCGTTCATGAGCCGTTTCCATGGCCGCGACTATCACCCTTGATGCCTCTAGCACACGTCCATCGGCGCCCACCGGTTCGGCGTTTCTCACCCATTTTCGATCCTATCGTTGCCACGCTGACTGTTTAAAATGAGCGCTCTTGGTGGTAGTTTTGCCATTCGAGCATGCACAATGGACCGGTGTGGCCGGAAAAAGATCGATGACCGGGGACAATTCGCGAATAGTCTCCGAAGAGGAGATTGCTCTCTACGATGCCATTGAACGAGCGATCGCGAATGTTCGCGCGGCTCTTGCTGAAATCGATCGCGCCTGGGTTCGCATCACTGCGGAACGGCCCAATCCGACTGCGGCTGCTTTCGCGGCTCTGGATACGGCAGACGCGATGCTGACCGTCGCCCGCGAAGATCTCGCCCGCGCCCGCGCTTCGCTCATGGCGTATCCCCGGACGAGACGCATCCAGTAATCGTAAGAGATGCGACGGATTTCGTCCGCCGCATCTCACGACCGTGAAGTCGATGTCAGGTCGCCTTCACCTCGATCTTCCTCACGCGCGACAGCGCTTCCTCCGTTTTTGGGAGCGTCACAGTCAGGACACCATTCTTGAATTGCGCGGCGGCCTTGTCCGTATCGACGCCCGACGGGAGCGGGATCGAGCGGTAGAACGACCCGTATGAGCGTTCCAACAAGTGATACCCCTTCTTGCTCTCTTCCTGCTCACTCTTTTTTTCTCCCTTGATCGTGAGCGCGCTGTCCGTCAGGGAGACATCGACGTCCTTCTGATCGATTCCAGGAAGTTCCACCGAAACCTCGAGCGCACTCTCGGTTTCGGCGATGTCCGTTCGCGGCCCACCGGTATCCCAGCGCCCGAAAGCGCCGAACGGTTGATCGAACCGCTTCCAGAAGTCCTCGAAGATACGGTTCACATCGCGCTGCAAAGAAAAGACGGGGTTTCCATCGTCTGACTTCGCAATTTCGCTTCCCTTGTTGTTGCCCCAGGGGATCAGATCTCTAATCTGCATGGTCAACCTCCTTTCTCCGGACGAACTACGCCATCTTCAACTGGATCTTTCTCGCCTTGGCCGGCGCGGCCTTCGGGAGGACCAGCCGCAGGACGCCGTTCTTCTGCGATGCCTCGATACTGTCCCGATCGATATCCTCGGACAGCGTGAAGACGCGCTCATAATTGCCCGCGCCATATTCGGCGTAAATTTGGCGATAGTTGTCATGCTGCTGGTCCGTCGCGTAGCCGCGAATCGCCAGCGTCCGCTTCTCGAGGGTGATGTCGACACCCTCCGAGGCGACGCCGGGCATGTCGACGAGAACAACGACATTGTCCTCTGTCTCATAGATATCGGTGCGCGGGACAAACACCGGGCGCGAACGGGTCGGTTCGCCACCGTCAAGCTTGCTTGGGACCCGGCGCTCGGTCGTTTTCAGTTCCTGAGCCATGTTTGCCTCCTTATCCTTTGATCTGGATCTTCTTCGGCCGATCCGTCTCAGGCCGGTGCAGTTCAACTTCGAGTAGCCCGTTGGCGAAACGCGCCTCGACCTGTTCCGGATCGACGCGGAAAGGCAATTGCACCGTTCGAGAGAAGTTTCCGTATACTCGCTCGCGCCGGTGCCAAACGGATTTCTCGTCCTCTGCCGGCGATCCGCGTTCGCCCGTCAATGTCAAGGTGTTCTCGCGAACCGTGAGATCGACATCGTCAGGCGCGATCCCAGGCAATTCAGCAGTCACCGCCACGCTGTCCTCACCCATCCAGAGGTTGACGGGTGGAAACTCCTGGGCGGCTTTGGCTGTCATGTCGGACAAGCGCTGATTCATTTCCTGCTGCATGCGCCGCATTTCCAGAAACGGGTCGAACCCGATGCGGCCAAAATCCGATACCAGCATGTGCTTCCTCCTTCGTTTCCTAATCAGCGATGTTGCTTGCGACGTGCCAAGCACGTGCAGGCCGGGGGCCGAATGGATCGGAGGCTGTCGGGACGAGACGATGAGAAGACCGAGACGGTCGAGCGCACAGCGCGCTACGCAAGTAGGTGGGGGGTCGGGCAGACGCCGGACCATATCCTCCTTGCGAAGCGATATGAACCGAACCCGGTCCAACGCATGAGTGGACCATCGTTCCCGTGCCAGGATCCGAGAGGGGCATCCGGCAAGAATGAGGTAGGTGAGCAAAACGCGCGTTTCAAGGGCCGACGTTGCTTGAGAGTGGATCAATCTTTGCTCGGTCGGCCTCTGATCTCACTGAAACGAGCGGCCTGGCTTTTTGCGCTTTGATCGCTTCCTGGCCGGTGCCTGGACCAGCTTCTCCGTGGCTCGCGGAGACGTGTTCGAGCGCTCGGGCAAGGCAGTTCTGGTGGATGCGCAGTTCGGGCTCTTGCCTCTCGGCGAAGGCTATGGGCGCCTCCCGTCAGGGAAATTTAAGCTCGACCTGGACGTATGATGATCCCCTCCTGTGTAGCCCACCAATGAAGGGTGCGTTCAAACACCAACCCTCGGTTGCCGACGCGTGCCGAAGTCATGACGGAGCGCCAAGCCGGAAAATTCGTGCCGAAATTCGCCCGCTCAGCGATGCCCGATTGGCGGGAAACCTCATCGGAAGGTTGGCGTTCGCAGCCAGCCAGCAATTCAACCGGCTAAGGTTCGTCTCCTCGTTTTGTGTCAGCAGCTCCGTTATCGACCCTTCTCGTTTGAAAGAGGCCGGTCGAGGCCTTGGGGCGCAGAATTCATCGAGCCGGCGAAGCGCATCCATGACGGCATCGAAAGTCACAGGAGCCGCGAGGGGCTTGGAAGAGCAGACGGTCCACTTGAAGACCGGTTCCCTGTCGTGATGCCAGCCTCCAACAAATATGGCCGTCATGCCGTGTGAAGACGTGTCAGCGAGACGCGTGCCGGGGTCGAGCCTACCCCGGAACGAGATCAATCACGGGGAAAAGTCAAGGCTTGCGCGCGTGCCAGCGGATAAGGGCTCGTAGCGCACGATGCTTCCAAGATTCGTCGCCATCGCGCGAACGATCTTGCTGCCCAGGCCGGTCCCCTTCGCATCTCCTTCGCCATTCCAGCCTATCCCGTCGTCCTCGACGACCAGCACGGCGATGTCCTCCCTTCGAACGAGGCGAACCCGATTTCGCCAACGGCTCGCGATTCGTAGGCATACTTGAATGCGTTGGTCACAAGTTCGGTCACAACAACACCAAGCGAGACGGCCTTGGAATCTGCATCACCGAAAAGAACAAGCCGAGCTAGCGGATCGCATGGGCGAAACCGTCGTAGTCGACGGGCTTGGTGATGTAGACGTTTGCGCCAAGATCATAGCAACGTTGGATTTCGCGCTGATCGTCCGTGGTGGCCATGGTGGGCTTCCTTCGTCAGGGTTCGTCCCGATCGGTTCCTCTGTGCGAAGATCGTCGACTGTCAAGGCGCAGGCAAGGATACCCCGTGCCTACACCGTGAACCGGGTGTGTTGAGGGGGGCAGACGGCGATCTGTTCGCTCGGATCGTTAATCGACGTCGACAAGTGGTGGGTTGGAAGACTTGAAATCTGCTCTGTCTGCGCCGATATTTTCTTCACTTCTTTTCATCCGGTTTGAATGCGAAAGGAGGACATCATGCTCAACCCGGAATTGGTTTGGATGACTCCCGTCACCGTTCACATGAAGGACGGGGCGTCCCAGGTCTTCGCTTCTGTCAACGACGTGCTCGATTTCCTCGAAGGGGATTGGGCCATCTATCGCGGCAGAAAATACAATCGGGCGGTTCAAACGTGCCGCCGTGCTCTAAACCGAATGACGCCAGTCGCCATCGCGCGCGAAGCGTTTATGGACGCCTGCCGAGACGCGGGCATGTCGATAGGCGCGGATGGACCGCCCGGGGCGAAAACAGGTACCGGCGGTCAACGCTCGCTTACCTAGAATGGCTGGGCTGGGGCACTTCTTAGTGCCCCAGCCTTTCGAGCATTCGCTCCGGCGCACCGGAGCAATTCGCCATCACCCTTAAAGCGTTCTGATAGAGCCGCCAGACGCGATGTCCGGGCATTTCGGTTGATCGTGTCAGGCCCACGTTCGCCTTTACGGCCCCTGGGCCACCGTGCGGACGGAGGGTGCGGGGCGTAGATCTCGTCACTCATGGTTGGCTGCCCCATCACAGTGACAATCGGGCTCTTGAAGATCAGTTTCCGCAAAAATACGTCGTTTCGACGCCGCCCTCGACGGGTGCGGCCTACCTGCCTGCCGTGCGACCACCTGGGTCCGCTCGTGAAGAAAGGACGGTTGATCCAGGCACTAGCGGACTGGTGTCCCTCGTCCTGGAGATCACCTCTACTATCCGAGCCGCCGCTTGGCATCGCCTGCCTTCGCGCTGCTGCTACTGGTTGAAGCTCTGCGCTATCGATGGCTTCCACGGGAGGAAGGCGGTTTCGGAGGCGGGCTCACTGCCGCCCGCGCCAGCCTACCTTGAAAACCACGCAACAAGCGCTGCTTACCGCGCTAGCTTAGCTAGAGAGGCCGCGAGCGCGGCCCCCCACTCCAGAAAGCCGGTTTACGGGTGTACTCGACCGCCGCCCGGCTTGGCCTTGATCATCCACGGCAACACCGCAGGAGCTTTCACAAGGATGCCCTTCTTGTGCGCAAAGGAGCGGAGCGCGTCGCGCGCCACCTGAACTGGTTTGTGGCCGTCATGTGCCAGGTAGCAGGTCTTCAGCGTCGCGTCATGAATGATATCGCGATCTCCTTTGGACCACTCCTCGAGGAAATCGATCGCGTCGTCCAGGTTTGTGATTTCGAGGATCAGATCCTTCCTTTCACGCAGGTAAACTGGTCGGTCAAACATCTTCGTGTGCATTTCCACCTCACTGAATTCGTTGGTTTTCAACAAGGAAAGCGCTTTTGGATGGCGCCCGTCAAAGATTTATTCTCGCGGCTTGGCGAGTTCAAGGGGTGGAGCGTGCATTATGCATCCACGCTTATATGCAAACTCAAAGGTCCGGGGCGGACCGCGGGTTCGAGAGCATGGCCGCGCTCTTTCGTCGCGGGCTTTCCTCCAAGGGTGTTCCGCCACTATTCGCCTACGCAAAGATCGTCGATCTGCCGAGACAGTCGATCACAATCGCCTTAGTCGTGGTAGCTGCAGCCCACGGAGATAATCGGGCTCTTGAAGATCGTATTTCGCAAAATTACATCGTTTCGCGCAGCGTGCACAGCACGCGAGAACACCGTCGATCAAGCTTCATTCGTGGAGGTTGTCATGGAAAATGGACTGATGGAAAGCAAGAAAGCACAGGATTGGCTCAATCTGGTTCTCGCAGTCGCCCTGTTCGTTTCACCTTGGGTGCTCGGCTTCGCCAGCGAAACCATACCGGCGTGGAACGCATGGATTGTCGGAATCTTGCTCGCCGCTCTGGCGGTCGCCGCTCTGTCGGCGTTTGCTGAGTGGGAAGAGTGGTTGAGCCTGGTGCTCGGGGTTTGGCTGATCGTCTCGCCCTGGCTGCTTCAATTCGCGGCGAACATGAACGCGATGTGGACCCACGTGGTCCTTGGAGCGTTCGTCGCCGCCGTGTCGGCCTGGGCGCTTTGGGACAATCGGCAGAACCCGCATGCCCACGCATGATCGAGAATTGGAGTACGGCCCGCCGTCTCAGCGGCGGGCTCAGACTGCTGACAAACCCGTCGATATTTTCGGCGGGTTTTTGTTTTGGGGTTTGCGCTGTCGAGTGGATTGCGGCGGCTTGTATGTGTCGTCGCGGGGCGCATGACGTTTGCTCAGGCGGGGCTTGGGTTCGGGGCCCTGGTCAGAGGAAGAACCTGATTAAGTGCAAAACGACAGGACCTTCGCCATGACACATCATTCGATCACAAACGAGATCGGCAAGCTTTCGAAGCATCGGATGTGGGCCGGAAATCTCAAGCCGCTAACACGCGCCACGCAAAGGGGCGCATCGTTTGGCGATCGCCGGCCGTGAAATGCTCCAAGGCCCGAGGCTGTCTGTGCTTACTCGAGAATCTTGGGGACCAGGAAGAAGTTGCGCTCACTGAGAGGTGCATTCGCCACGATCTCTTCGGCATGATTGCCTTCGGTCACCACGTCCTGGCGCATTTTCATAGTTGTTGGCACAACCGAGGTCATCGGAGGGATGCCTTCGACATCAACCTCCAAAAGTTGCTCGATGAAGGTCAGAATTTCGTTCAGCTCGCCACACATTTTTTCAGCCTCGTCTTCGCTGAGTGCGAGACGGGCAAGGCGGGCAATACGTCTAATGGTCGCGATATCTATCGACATAGGCTCCGTCCGATTTGATGGCTTCCGTCGCTTGCGCAAGATTTTGCCGATCTGAGCCTTCTGCCGCTAACACTGACTGCCTACCAGAAATCTGGCAAGTCAATCTCGACGGCCCGCTGCATTCCGTTCGCTATACGCATCAGTGCCTGATCCGGCCGAACGAATGGCGCCGTATTGAAGGTGAGTTCAAGCTGCACTGAGATTTGCGAAAATTCTCCAAGGCGGCACTTGAAGCCGGATTTCACAAATACCAGATCATCTGCCGCCAGCCGCTGACAACAGGGCCGGCAATGCTGGAAGCGCCGTCTTTCGGCGCTCCATACCCATGTTGCTTTCAGGAGGATATGGCTATGGCAACATCTTACGACTACACACCTCTCTTCCGATCGAGCGTTGGCTTCGACCGGCTCTTCAATCTTCTGGAAAACGCCCAGCGCGACCGTTCGATCAGCGATTGGCCGCCCTATGACATTGTCAAGACGGGTGACGACAGCTACCGCATCTCGATTGCGGTTGCCGGCTTCGCCGAAGGCGACCTCGACATAACGTTCCAGACCAATCTTCTCACCGTTATTGGCAAGAAGCAGGGTTCTCCGTCCGAAGCCTACCTGCACCGAGGCATCGCCGGCCGCCCGTTCGAACATCGTTTCGAGCTTGCCGACCATGTCAGGGTGAGTGGAGCGGGATTGAACAATGGTCTGCTGACCATCGATCTCGTCCGGGAGATTCCGGAGGCATTGAAACCGCGCAAGGTCAGCATTCAAAGCGGTTCCGCTCTCGGACGGCCGGACGCCGCGCCGCAGATCGAAGCCCAGAGCGCCGCTTGAGCAAGTTTCCACCGGAGGGCGACGCTGTAGTGGCGTGCTGCAACATCGCGGGTTGGAAAGGAGAGAGTTATGAAACCCGATATGTTCGAGAACCCTGTGCGTATTCTCGTCGGCCTTGGATTTCCGACGGAAGTGAGAAGCGTGATGGACGCTTACCGCCATCTGGTCGAGTGGCCGATATCACTCAGGGATGGTCCGCATTCGGTTGCGCTCAAGGCGTGCCGCGCCGCCTTGCGCGGCGAGATCGAAGCTGAGACCGCACGTGGGTTGTTTGCCGCCTTCGCGGAAAAACACGATCTGCTGGCGCCGGAAACTGACCCGGTAACGGCGACTTATCCGAGGTGGAGTCGGGATCCACACGTAAGCTGAGGTGAACCGATGATGGACGATATGTTTAAGCAGATTGCCGCAACTGCCGTGAACATCGGACCGGAAGTTCTAGCATCTCACTGGTCGCCGTTTCGACGTCCAATGGATGTGGTGAAGGCTCCTGCACTTTCTGTCGATGATAAACGGGCCATTCTCGCCGCGTGGGCTTCGGACTTTTACGCGATAGATTCGAAGCCAGCTCTCCGTCATATGCCAGGAACGCCTGAGCCGGTTTCAATCGATGAGGTTCGGTCTGCCCTGCGAGAGCTCGATTCGCGGTACGATATCTGACGGAGTTATCTGGGCGCCTGCTTCAAAGCCTTGCCAGCTTTCCGACGGGCGGTTCTCATATGAGGCGGCCCGTCAAAGATATACGGACTGGGAATTCAGTTCACATTGAGAGAATGCCTTCTTCAGACGGCACGGTGCCAGCTTTCGCTTTTCATTATTGTTCCGGCGGCCGCTTTTAGGCCTGGAGGAGCGGTAGGCTGTGGTGCGGTTGAGCCGCACCTTCTCCTGGCTGATGGTCTCGCCCTGGCTGCTTCAATTCGCGGCGAACATGAACGCGATGTGGACCCATGTGGTCCTCGGCGTGCTCGTCACCGCCGTGTCAGCCTGGGCACTCTGGGACTATCGGCGGAACTCGCATGCACATGTATGATCGAGAAAAGGAGAGCACGGCCCGCCGCTTCAGCGGCGGGCTCTTCCGAAAATTGGCGATGCCGATCGATGCGCCGATCGCGCAGCAACGGGGATTGAATGGTAGAGCTTGCCGGCGATATCAACGAAAACTAGGGACGGCGGCTCCTGTCGTCTACGACGGTGCAATTCAGTTTCTGTCGCTTTGCGTAGGCAATGGCGGCATCGCGGGTTGGGAAATGCAGTTCAACCTGAGTCAGCGTGTCACTCCCGCCAGTGTAGCCCATCAGATAGTCGATGACGGGTGGGGCTTGCCGTTCGAATACCAGCAGCCAAGGTCGCCCCGAGACGCGCGCCGAAGTCATCACAGAGCGTGACGGGCGAAAAATGCGTGCAAGGGGTTCCGTCAACCACGTCATCGGTTTTTGCCACGCGAATAACCAGCCGGGCACGTTGGCACCCGGCTGGCTTGCGGCGGTCGGTATTATTTGGTGCTGTCGATCGTGATCCGCTTGACGTTGGCTCGCGCCTTTTCGGTCTTCGGCAGCGTCAAGGTGAGCAGACCGTTCTTGAACGTTGCGGCGACCTTGTCCTCATCGACTTGGCGACCAAGGGCCAGCCGCCGTTCGAGGCGCCCGTAGTAGCGCTCGCTGAACCGGCGATCCTTGTCCTCAGTCTCCGATTTGTTCTCGCCGCGAAGCGTAAGCACGCCATCTTCCAGCAGCACCTCGATGTTGTCTGGTTCGACGTCTGGTACCTCCGCGATCAGGCGGATTTCGTTGTCATTCTCCTCGATTTCCTCGTGCGGCCACGAACCATTGAAGGGCGACGTGCCACCGAGCAACGATGGCGGGCCGAAGCCGCGGAAGACTTCGTCTCAACATAGGTACGAGGGAGCGCCAAGAAGCTTGGGGCTCCCGGACTGGTGTCGACCCACTTGGGCGTCGATGAGAATGAGGTGGGGATCATGATGCCTTGCGTCAAGAGGCAGCCACACCATCCAACCACCAGCGACGTGAAATAGTCTCATGAATTCATGCCGGTAGCACTCGACCTGGTGGAGTGCTAAAAAATTTCTGATTCCCTCTTGAAACTCGAAAAGACAAAAACCAGATCGATTTGCGCGCGATGCCGAAAGGGTCGGCGCGCCCCGCGTCGGTTCGCTCCGAATGCGGCGCCGAGGACCCGTTGAAAAATCTGTTTGTCGATGAGGAGAGCGAAATGACGTTCCGTCCGTTGCATGACCGTATCCTGGTTCGCCGCATCGAGGCCGAGGAAAAGACGGCCGGCGGCATCATCATCCCAGATACGGCGAAGGAAAAACCACAGGAAGGTGAGGTCGTTGCCGCCGGCCCGGGTGCGCGCGACGACAGCGGGCAGTTGCGACCGCTCGATGTGAAAGTGGGTGACCGCATTCTGTTCGGCAAATGGTCGGGCACCGAGATCAAGCTCAATGGCGAGGATCTCCTGATTATGAAGGAATCGGACGTGATGGGCGTGGTCGAGATCGACGCCGTAGCGAGAAACGCAGCCTAGTGCCGATCCGGACTTGCCAGACAAGGAATGCTGCCTGAGGAAGGAGTAGAAAAATGGCTGCCAAGGAAGTGAAATTCCATTCCGACGCCCGCGAAAGGATGCTGCGCGGCGTCGACATCCTCGCCAATGCCGTCAAGGTTACGCTCGGTCCCAAGGGCCGTAACGTGGTGATCGACAAGTCATATGGCGCGCCCCGCATCACCAAGGACGGCGTGACCGTCGCCAAGGAGATCGAGCTTGAGGACAAGTTCGAGAATATGGGCGCACAGATGGTGCGGGAGGTTGCCTCGAAGACCAGCGACATCGCTGGTGACGGCACCACCACCGCGACTGTTCTCGCTCAGGCGATCGTCAAGGAAGGTGCGAAGGCTGTGGCGTCGGGCATGAACCCGATGGACCTCAAGCGCGGTATCGACAAAGCAGTCGAAGCTGTGGTCGAGGAACTGCGGCGGAACGCCCGTAAAGTCACCAGGAACGACGAGATCGCCCAGGTTGGCACCATCTCGGCCAATGGCGACACCGAGATTGGCCGCTTCCTCGCAGAAGCGATGGAAAAGGTCGGCAACGAAGGGGTGATCACCGTCGAGGAAGCCAAGACCGCGGTGACGGAGCTGGAAGTCGTCGAAGGCATGCAGTTCGATCGCGGTTATCTCTCGCCGTATTTCGTCACCAACCCCGAGAAGATGCGGGTTGAGTTCGAGGAACCCTACATCCTGATCCACGAAAAGAAGCTCTCGAACCTGCAGACATTGCTGCCGGTTCTCGAAGCGGTCGTTCAATCTGGAAAGCCGCTGCTGATTATCGCCGAGGATGTCGAAGGCGAGGCGCTGGCGACGCTCGTCGTCAACAAGCTGCGCGGCGGCCTGAAGGTGGCTGCCGTCAAAGCGCCGGGCTTCGGCGACCGCCGCAAAGCGATGCTGGAGGACATAGCGATCCTCACTGGCGGAACCGCGATCTCTGAAGATCTCGGTATCAAGCTCGAGAACGTGACCCTCAATATGCTTGGCCGCGCCAAGAAGGTCGTCGTCGAAAAAGATAACACGACGATCGTCGACGGCTCTGGCTCGAAAACGGAGATTGAGGGCCGCGTCGCGCAGATCAAGGCGCAGATCGAGGAAACCACGTCGGACTACGATCGCGAGAAGTTGCAGGAGCGCCTGGCCAAGCTTGCTGGTGGCGTTGCCGTCATCCGCGTCGGCGGCTCAACCGAGGTCGAGGTGAAGGAACGCAAGGACCGCGTCGACGACGCGATGCATGCCACGCGGGCGGCCGTCGAGGAGGGCGTGCTGCCGGGCGGTGGTGTCGCTTTGCTGAGGGCCGTCAAAGCACTGGACAACACGCAGACCGAGAATACCGACCAGAGGCACGGCATCGACCTCGTTCGCCGCGCGATCGAAGCGCCGGTGCGCCAGATCGCCGAGAACGCGGGTGCCGAAGGCTCGATCATCGTCGGCAAGCTGCGCGAGAAGACCGATTTTGGCTATGGCTGGAACGCCCAGACCAACGAATTCGGGGATCTTTACGCTCAGGGCGTGATCGACCCGGTCAAGGTCGTTCGCACCGCGCTGCAGGACGCGGCCTCGGTCGCCGGCCTGCTGATTACCACCGAGGCAATGGTCGCCGAGAAGCCGAAGAAGGATGTACCGCTTCCGCCGATGCCGGGAGGTGGCATGGACTTCTGACTGCAACGATAAGTCCGCGCCCCGACGGGGCGCGGGCTTTGGGTAGACTTGTGAAGTAAGAGATGCATTGCGCCTGAATCGGCGCGGCGTTTCGATATCGGACTGGTGCTGGTTTGGCAGGAGCCAAAATCGTGGCTCCGATGAGGCTGGCCCCGAGGGCCCGCCCCCTGCACCGAAGGAGGATCTGAAGAATTCGGGGCCAAAAATGACCACGCGTTCGTCGAAATATGTTGGCGTATTCGCCGCACTCGTCCTCATCCTGGTTCCTGCGCCGTTACCGGCGGCGCGGCCGCAGTCGGCGATGTCGGCAAGCACGCAACCCCCGCTCGCTGATGTCTTGGAGAAGGTCACGCCGGCGGTCGTCAACATTGCAGTAAGGTCTCGCGTTTCCGCCGAAACCAATCCTCTTTACAACGATCCCTTCTTCCGCCGCTATTTCAACCTGCCTGAGCAGGAGCAGCGGCTGAGCGCGGGCTCCGGCGTCATCGTTGACGCCGACAAAGGCTATATCCTCACCAATCACCATGTCGTCGCGGACGCCGGCGAGATTGCGGTAACCCTGAAGGACCGCCGCCGCTTCACGGCCGAATTGGTCGGCACCGACAAGGCAACGGATATAGCGTTGCTGAGGATCGACGCTGACAAGCTGACGGCGCTTCCGTTTGGCGATTCCGGTGCGCTGCGGGTCGGCGACTCCGTTGTCGCGATCGGCAATCCGTTCGGGCTTGGCCAGACCGTCACCTCCGGCATCGTCAGCGCCCTTGGCCGTGGCGGCATCAATCTCGAGGGCTATGAGGATTTCATCCAGACGGATGCTTCGATCAATCCCGGCAACTCGGGAGGCGCACTGGTGACAACAGACGGCATGCTGGTCGGCGTCAACACCGCAATCATCGCGCCCACCGGCGGCAATGTCGGCATCGGCTTTGCGGTTCCGATCGCGATGGCGTCGGCCGTGATGGAGCAACTGATCGAGCATGGCGAAGTGCGGCGCGGCCGGATCGGCATCTTCGTCCAGGACCTGACGCCCGACCTGGCCGAGGCGCTGAGCATTGCGGAAAGCTACGGCGCCGTCGTCGGCAGCGTTGAGCAAGATTCGCCCGCGGCACAGGCGGGCCTTCGAGCTGGCGATGTCATCATCGCCGTCAACAATCGCAAAATCACGGGCTCGGCAGATCTCCGCAATCGTGTCGGCCTGGCTCAGGTCGGATCGGAAGTCGAAATCGAATTTCTGCGCGATCGGGTTCGCAAAACGGTGTCAATGCACATCGAGCCGGACGAGGCAATTGCCAAGCCTGGAGCCATGCCCGCTCGCCTTGAGGGCGCTGAGTTCCAGGATGCGGCCGGCAACGTGGTTGTTTCCAGCGTTGAAGATGGAAGTGCTGCGGCCCGAGCCGGTCTGCGCATGGGCGATGTGATCGTTGCTGCCAATCGCCGGCCTATCGCGACCGTCGGACAGCATCGATCTCAGGCCACTGCGGCGCGAAACATCCATCCTCGCAGCGTGATCACCGTATGTTCTCAAATGTCGGACAGATTCATCACTTTCGTGTCGTGATGCCTGTCCGGTTATGGACCGTCTGCCGGTCCCGGTCCGGATCCGGCTTCGCCGTTGCCGATCTCGACCGGTTGAAACAGGTTCCCAATCTCGTTGCCGACACCACCACTTAAGCCGTACACCAACATCGTGAGGTTTCCGGCTCAGGCCCGCCAGCGCAGCAGCCTGGCTTCTGCCGCACCGGCGAGCCTGTTGAGTGAAAACCCGACAAGGCCGAGAATGATGACCCCGACCATGACAAGTGCCATGTCGAAGCGCTCGCGTCCAGCAATGACTAGGCCGCCGATGCCTGGACCGACCGCAAGAAAATACTCCGCCCCGACGGTCGCCAGCCACGAATAGATGAGGCCGAGATGGATGCCGGTCGCGATCGCCGGGAGAGCTGAAGGCAGGTAGATCCTGGCAACGCGCTGCCAGGGTCGAAACCGCAGCGCCCGACCGACCTCCACCAGCTCTGAAGGCGCGTCCTTGATACCGTCATAGGTGTTGAGGGCGATGGGAATGAAAGCTGCAAGAGCGACAAAGACCACCTTCGCCTGCTCGCCGAAACCGAACCACACGGAAATGAGCGGTATCCAGGCAAGCAGAGAAATTTGCTTCAGGCCGTTGAAGGTCGGCATGACCAGCCTGTCTCCGATCCTCGTCACGGCAACGACCGTGCCGAAACCGACACCGAGGATGCAGCCAATCAGAAAACCTGCGATATTGCGCAACAGACTGGCTGTGAGCTGGCCCGTCAGACCATTGTCGATGATCTCGCGCTTGGCGGTCAGGACGACATCTTCGATCCCCGGCAGAAAGCGGGGATCAACGAGCCCGAGGCGGCTGGAGGCCTCCCACGCGGCGAGAAGAAGAAGAGGAAGGGTGAGGCCACGTCTTATACGGACAAGCCTCGTTGACGCTTCGGCCATCGTCAAAGTCCTTCTTTCTTCCAGCGCTGGATGAAGACCTCGGCGCCATTCAGGCCCTTGTCCATGGCAAAGCCTATGAGGCCGATCACGATCATCGCGATGATCACGGTATCAAGCCAGAACATCTGTCTTCCCCACACGAGCAGGTAGCCGAGCCCTTCGGATGACGCCAGGAGCTCGACCCCGACAAGCGAAGTCCATGCGTGCGTAAGGCCATAGCGGATGCCGGTAAAAATGGAAGGAATTGCGCCCGGCAGGACGATCAGGCGAAGCGTCTGCCACCGGCTGAAACGCAGTGCCTTGCCGACTTCCACGTATTTGCCGGGAACACTGCGGATGCCGGAGAAGGTATTGAGCGTGATCGGCACGAGAGCGCCCTTGGCGATGATGATGATTTTCAGTGTCTCCTCGATGCCGACCAGCAGCATCAGAAGCGGGATCCATCCAAGCGTCGGGATCTGTGCGAAGGCTAGGAACGTCGGCTTAATATAGTCTTCCAAGCGCGCAGACAGGCCCATGGCGATGCCGAGACCCAATCCCAACCCCGCGCCGATGGCGAAGCCGAAGACAACGCGGCGCAAGCTGACTGCGGCATGGTAAAGCAGCTCCCCGCTCATGATCATGTCACCGGCGGTCTGCAGTACATAGGACGGCGCCGGAAGGATCTGCTCTGGCAGCCAGCCTCTCGCGGAGGCGAGCCACCAGAGGGCAATCAACAACATGGGAAGAAGCAAGGCCGAGAGCGAAGAGAACCGTCCCTTGAAAAACCTGCGCCCGTTCGGGATGCCGTCATCACCGGCGATTTCAAGAGGGATTGCCATCAGCCTGCTGCTCCAATGCTCTGCTTACGAGGAGACCGGCTTGCCGTCAGCGCCATAGGCTTGCCAGAAGTGCTGCAGGTTGAGCCGTTCAATGGCGCTTTTGAGGTAGCGAGGCTCGAACCAGCCCTCAAGATCGACATCACGGCGGATGAGGCCGAATTCCTTGCTCTTCGCCGCCTGCTCCTCGTATTGCGACACAAGCAGGTCATCGATCAGCGGCGAGTTGCGGTAGGCGAGCGTGTCACCCTTGAAGTACTCCTCCAGAATTGGAACTGGCGTTCCCGACTTGTGCCACAGCTCGAGAAGTGCGGTGCGGTTCGGCTCGTCCGACGACCATTGCGCCGCCTTGACGAAAGCATCGACGACCCGCTGGGTTATGTCGGGATGGGCATCGATGAACGCCTGGCGGCCGATGACGCCGGCATTGCGGCCGAAGCGCGGATCGTCCCCCTTGGTGGTATAGATGATATCGGCTGCACCCTTGGTGGCGAGGTTGATCAGCTGCGTATCGCCGAATGCGGCGTCGATGTCCTTGCTGGTCAAAGCAGCAACCGTGCCTGCGCTGTCGAGATTGACGACCTGAACGTCGCGCTCCGTCAACCCATTAGCCTCCAGCACCTTGATGGCAGCCAGATGACCATTCGTGCCGCGCTGGAGGGCTATCTTGCGGCCCTTCAGATCCGCGATAGATTTAATACCGCTATCTTTGGCGACGGCGAGATAGAGCGGCTTTCTCGCTCCGCTTGCCAGGAGATACCTGGTCTTCAGCCCGTTGGCACGGCCGATCAACGAGGGAAGATCACCCTGGTAGGCGAAGTCGAGCTGATCATTCGCAAAGCCTTCGTTGACGGCAGGGCCCGCGCCCTTGAAGAAGGTCCATTCAATCTTGATGTCCGGATCCTTGGCAAATTCCTTCTCCAGAAATTCGCCCGCCCGGGCGGTCGCGGCAGACGTGCCTTCCGCGTAAGGACGATTGTCGACGCCAATCGCGGCATAGCCGACATGAATGACCAGCGGTTCCACGGCGTGGACCGTGGCCGGGGCGGTCGCGAGCATCAGTGCGAGGCCGGCGACCACGCGTGGCAGAAATGCGCGTTTCATAGTTTCTCTCCGTTTTTTGAAGCTTATCTGGCGAGTGCGACTGCACGTTCGACGTGGCTGCCGTCATCGGCTGATTTCAACCCCTTGGGCTGCGTGCTTTCGCCCGTCGCATGAAGGCTCTTCAGGACACGATCGCGCACGTTGGCAATATCGCTGGATGTACGCCGGCGTGGGCGCGCCAGCTTGACCGGAACCACTTCGCGGATGCGGCCAGGACGCGGCGACATGACGACGACGCGATCCCCGAGATAGACCGCCTCTTCCACGTCATGCGTCACCAAAACCATCGTGATGTTTTCCTTCGCCCAGATCTCCTGCAGCTCGTCCTGCAGGCGTGCCTTGGTGATGGCGTCGAGTGCCCCGAAAGGCTCGTCGAGCAGAAGGACGTTCGGCCGGCTGACCAGGCCACGGGCAATGCCGGCACGCTGCGCCATTCCCCCGGACAATTGATGCGGGTAGACATTGGCAAAACGGGAAAGTCCGACAAGCTCCAGATGTTCGCGCACAAGCTCTGCCTTTCGCGCCTTGGTCAGCTTGCTGTTCAGAAGGCCAAGAGAGACGTTTTTCTCGACCGTCAGCCAGGGGAAGAGGCGCGGTTCCTGGAAGACGATGCCCCGATGAAGGCTGGGTTCGACCACTTGCTCGTCCGCATGGCGGATGGTGCCGGATGTCGCGATATCCAGGCCTGCGAAGAGACGCAACAGCGTCGACTTTCCGCAGCCGCTGGCACCGACAACAGTGACAAACTCGCCCTGGGCAATATCCAGATTGATGTCGTCGAGCGCGATCAGCGGCTCCCCGTCGATCTGGAACTGCCGGGTTATGTGCTCGGCTGTGAGATGGGGGCGGTTCATGTCGATCACCCCTACTCTGCCGCGGCCTGAACGCGCGCCGGGTGCCGGGGTGTGCTAAGGCCAAGATTTTCGCGCAACGTCCTGCCCTGGTATTCGGTGCGGAACAATCCGCGGCGCCGCAGTTCCGGCAACACGAGCTCCACGAAGTCCCTTAGTCCGACGGGCAGATGCGGCGGCATAACATTGAAGCCGTCTGCCGCCCCGGTCGTGAACCAGTGCTCCATCTCATCCGCGATCCTGCTCGGCGTGCCGACGACCTGCCAATGGCCACGCGCGCCTGCGATCCTCAGATAGAGCTCGCGGATCGTCAGGTTTTCGCGCCTGGCAAGATCAAGAAGCAACTTTTGCCGGCTCTTGCTTGCGTTCGTGTCCGGGAGGTCCGGGATGGGGCCGTCCAGGGGATATTTCGAGAGATCAACGCCACCGGTCATGCCGTTCAACATCGACAGGCCGACCACCGGATGTATGAGATCCTGAATTTCCTGGAATTTCGCCTCAGCCTCTGCCTGTGTCCGGCCGACGACCGGGAAGATCCCCGGCATGACCTTCAACTCTTCCGGCCCGCGTCCGTATTTGGCAAGTCGGTTTTTGAGATCCTTATAGAAGCCGCGAGCATCCTCGATTGTCTGATGCGCGGTGAAGACAACCTCAGCGGTACGCGCGGCAAGCTCCTTTCCCGGTTCCGACGAGCCTGCCTGTACGAGCACTGGCTGACCCTGAGGCGCACGGGCGACGTTCAGTGGCCCGCGTACCTTGAAGAATTTGCCCTTGTGATTGAGGATATGCTGCTTGTCCGGATCGAAGTAGACGCCGCTTTCCTTGTCGCGCAGGAATGCGTCTTCCTCCCAGGTGTCCCACAGTCCGCGCACTACATCGGCAAACTCTTCGGCCCGCTCGTATCGTTCCGCATGTGCATAATGCTCATCGCGACCAAAATTATGCGCTTCGTGCTCACTGGACGAAGTGACCAGGTTCCAGCCCGCTCGGCCGCCGCTGATGTGATCGAGCGAGGCGAATTTCCGCGCGATATGGTAGGGCTCGTTGTATGAGGTGGAAGCTGTAGCGACGAATCCGATGTGCTTGGTCACCGCCGCCAGAGCCGACAGCAAGGTAATCGGCTCGAACTGCGCCACATAGCGGACAGCTGTCCTGCTCAATGCCTCTATGTCCGTCCCGCGCGTTCCAACGCCGTCAGCCATGAAAATGAGATCGAATTTCGCCGCTTCAGCCAGCTGCGCAAGCTCGATATAGTGAGCAATATTGGAACCGGCGTCCGCCTGCGCCTCCGGGTGCCGCCACGCGGCCACGTGATGGCCCGTCGGATAGAGGAAGGCGCCAAGTTTGAGCTGTGGTCGCGCGGCACTCATGTGTGTCTCCTTGGTGAGGGAGACGATAGGCTAGCAGCAACAATTAATATCTATAGAAATAGTATTCTATTTCCTGTGTCGATGCGAGATTTTTGCCGCGTGCAATGGCGCCTATTGAATGACGATGTTCTGCCGTGGCACCGGTCGGAAAGATATTGCGTCGATAGCGCCGCTGGCGCAATTGTCGCCTTCGAAAAGAATTTCTCTACGTAAAATCAATCAGATATTTCTGGACCGAAAAGCCAGCCTGCGGCGAGCGGGCGCAGAAGTACCTGCGCCTGGGCCATTGCGGCGCTCTCGTGGGCTTCGAGTTGACGCACGGCAGCGAGGCCGGACGCCGCTTCGTTGACAGCCTTCAACTGCGCTATCCCGTCGCCGATACGGTGACGCGCGCGCTTTTTTTGCGACAGGGAGCGGGGCTATTTCCGTGCTCGGCAGGTTCGTCCATGAACCATCAGCCATGTGTAGGAGGTGGCGTCCCTGCCCCTGGACAGATCCGGACCAGCATCCATTTTTGCATCTGACGTGCAACTGCGATGGCTTGGAAGCCGGTCGTTTAGCGTGACGACTTCGCAGTATCTTCCGAAATGCGCATGTCCTTGCAGGGACCGGCCGAGCGGCGCTCGATAATGCGCGAGGCGATATTGATGCGGCGAGCGGGGTCGCCTGGTCGCCGCGGCGTCTCGATGCGCTCAAGCAGGAGGCGCAGGCCGACCGCCCCACACTCCTGACCCTCCATTCGCACGGTGGTTAGCGGCGGCGAGATTTGTGTTGCCGGGGAAAAGTCACCGAAACCGATGACAGAGACGTCGTCGGGAATGCGATAACCCTGACCGAGCAATTCGGAGACAACGGTCAGGGCAAGACCGTCATGGGCACAGAAAAACGCCGTCGGCCGCACGCCGCTCTCCTTCAGCGCGCGAAAAGCATCGGCGAAGGCTCCCTGTTCGTCGAACTGCATCACATGAAGCGCGACATCGGGATGACTTTCGGCGATCTCGCGAGCGCCGTAGAAGCGCTCACGGCGTCCCCTGTATCCGGGCGCACCGGACACGTAGGCAATCGAGCGATGGCCGAGATTGATCAGGTACTGGATGACCGCCTGGCCTGCCTCATGGTCCGTGCCAGTGATCTGATCGGCCTGCTCCAGCGGGTCGATCCAGCCGAACCGGACGATCGGAATGCCGGTTGCCGTGGCAGCCGCAATCGCATCGCGATCATGGGGGCCGACGAGAAGCAGCCCGGCGCAGGCACGGGCCAGATCCTCCAACTGACGAGCGCTATGCGTCCAGTGCACGCGCAAACCCATGCCGAGCCTTTGGGCCTCACCCTGCATTCCATTCTGGACCTGCATGTAGAGCTCGCTGTTAACTGGATCGAGATCGTGAAAAACAACGGCGATATCGTTGGAACCCGCCTGGGCCGCCGGTTTGGCATAGCCAAGACGTACGGCCATCTCGCGAATGCGCTCGCGCGTTTCCTCGCTAACGCCGCTCTTGCCCGCCAGTGAACGCGAGACCGCATATTTCGAGAGGCCTACCTCCCGCGCGATCGTCTGCAACGTCACTCGTCCCCTGCTCCCCACTCCGCACCTCTGCGTTGTCGTTCCATCTTCGCTTCGCCTACACTGCCTCAGCTGAAAAAGCAAACTTCATTGATAACGAAACATAACGCTTTACCTAACAGTATCCAAGTGTAATCTTCCCGTCATCCAAGCCTGGGAGCAAAACAACAATAAAGGGGCGCGGATCTTTGGAGGAGATATCCATGATCAAGCTGAAACGTCGTGCGTTTCTGGCCGGGACCTCGGCCGTTCTGATTTTGCCTGCACTGCCGGCGCTTGCGACCGGCTACACGGAAGCGGACGTCCTCAAGGAAAAGGTTTCGAGCGGCGCGCTGCCACCGGTCACGGATCGGCTGCCGGCAAACCCGCTCGTCGTCAAACCGGTAGAAAGTGTCGGAAAATACGGCGGCGACTGGAATATGGCACTGGTCGGCGGCGGATCGCTCTCCATGCTCTTCCGCTATCAGGCCTATGAGCCGCTGCTTCGTTATACGCCGGATTGGTCAGGCGTCACCCTCAACGTCGCGGAAGCCTTCGATGGCGATGCCGAATCCAAGGTCTATACGATTCGCCTTCGCAAGGGCATGAAGTGGTCGGATGGCCAGCCCTATACGACGGCCGACGTCAAGTTCTGGTATGATACAGTCCTGACGGACAAGCGCGTCGCCGTTACCAGCCAGGGCCACTGGAAGACAGCCGGCAAGCCGGCCAAGCTTGAAGTGGTCGACGAACAGACCTTCAAGGTGATCTTTGAAAAACCTAACGGTATGTTTCCGCTCCAGGTGGCCTGGGCCAACAACGACCACACGACCCGCTGTCCGAAACACTATCTCGAACAGTTCCATATTGACTACAATCCGAAGGCCGACGAACTCGCCAAGCAACGCGGTTTCGAAAGCTGGATCGCAGCCTTCCAGGCGGCGTCCGGGTTTCAGGATGACAACGCATTCTTCCTCAATTCCTCGAAGAAGCCCTGCCTCAACGCCTGGATGTTCACAACCGCGCCCGGCGAAAATACCGAACGCGTCATTGCCGAACGCAACCCCTTCTATTGGAAGGTCGATACCGCGGGCAATCAACTGCCCTATATGGATCGGATCGTCTACCAGATGGTGGCGGATCCGCAGGTATTGCTTCTCAAGGCCATGCAGGGCGAGATTGACCTGATGGACCAGTATATCGCGACGCCGAATAATAAATCGGTGCTTTACGATGCCCGTGAGCAGGGCGGTTACGACTTCTACACGCTTTCCTCGACAGAGGCCAACGTGATGAACTTCATCTTCAACCTGAACCATAACGACGCGACCAAACGGAAGCTTTTCCGGAACAAGGATTTCCGCGCGGCTCTTTCGACGGCGCTTGATCGCCAGACGCTGATCGATGCCGTCCTCGTCGGCCAGGGTGCGCCGGCCCAGCCCTCGATCAAGCAGGGAGATCCGCTCTATAACGAGCAGCTCGCCACGCAGTTCACCTCGTATGATGTCGACAAGGCGAATGCCATGCTCGACCAGATCATACCGAAGCGCGATGACCAGAACTTCAGGTTGGACGACCAGGGTCGGCGCCTGACGATCATCTTCGAGATCGACCAGGCTCGTGCGATCTTCCTCGATCTCTTCCAGTTGGTCATCCCGATGTTCCAGGCAGTCGGTATTGATGCGCAGATGCGCACGATGGACCGGTCGCTTTGGGAAACACGCGTCCGCCAGGGCCGCGATTTCGATGCCACGGCCCACCAATTCGGCGCCAATGGCGGTGTCGCCGCAATGCTCGACCCGCGCTACTACGTGCCGACGGATTCAAACGCGATGTATGCCCCGGCCTGGCAGCTCTGGTATCTCGACCGAAACAATGAAAATGCGGAAGAACCGCCGGAAGAGACCAGGAAGCTGCTCGAGCTTTACGACAAGCTGAAGGCGACCGCCGACCCCGCAGGTCAGCAGGAAGTCATGAAGAAGATCCTGCAGGGTGCTGCCGACAACTTCTACGTCTTCGGTATTTCGCAGCCCCCGGACGGCTACGGCATCGTCAAAAACAACATGAAGAATATCACGCGGACGATGCCGAATTCCTTCGGTTGGCCCACACCCGCTCCCACCATGCCGGAGCAATTCTACAAGGCCTGACGGTCTTTCAGGATCAGACATGTATCCGACGCCGGCCGGCCTGGGCCGGCGGCAGATCCCTCGTTGACTTTTTGCCAAACGATTGGATGAACCGATGCTCGACGCCAGAAGACAAAACACCGGAACGCTCCGGACACCGGACTGGTTCAAGGACGCGACCCGCTGGACCCAGCTGACCTTCGTCGAGGACGACCCGGAGAAGTACGACCCCGCCTTCTGGGTCGACGTCTTCAAGCGCACGAGATCCAATGCAGTCTGCCTTAGCGCCGGCGGCTACATCGCCTACTATCCGAGCGAAGTGCCCTATCACTATGTCAGCAAATATCTCGGCGACAAGGATATCTTCGGCGCGCTCGTCGATGCGGCCCGCAAGCTCGACATGCATGTCATGGCTCGTGTCGACCCACACGCAATCCATGACGATGCCGCCAGGGCCCATCCGGAATGGGTGATGATAAATGCCGACGGGACACCGCGCCGCCATTGGGCCTATCCCGATGTCTGGGTGACCAATGCCTATGGCGACTACAATACCGTCTTCATGCCCGAGGTCGTCAAGGAGATCGTCCGCAAATACGATATTGATGCGGTCTTTGCCAATCGCTGGCAGGGGCATGGCGTCGACTATAGCGAAGACAGTGCCCGCCGCTTCAAGGACATGTTCGGCCATGACCTGCCAAAAAAATCGGATGCGGAAGATCCGGCTTGGCAGGCCTGGGTACAGTGGCGCCGCCGGGTCCTCACCGACATGATCGCCCAATGGGACGATGCGGTAAAGGCGATCCGCCCGCATGCGAGCTTCATTCCGAACATGGGCGGTGCTTCGCTGATGGAATTCGACCTGTCGGTCATTGCCCGCCATTGCCCCTTCCTCGTTGTTGACCACCAGGGCCGCAAGGGCCTGGAACTCGGCTGGTCGGCCGGACGCAACGGCAAGCGCATCCGCGCCACCTTTCCGGATCGTCCTGTCGTCCTCATCACCTCGATCGGTCCGGAGGAGGAATATCGCTGGAAGGATGCCGTCACGTCCGGCGAGGAGATGCAGCTCTGGATCAATGACGGCACAGCGCATGGCCTCTATGCCTGGTTCACCAAGTTCAACGGGGTGGTCCCGGACGAGCGCTGGGTCGAGCCTGTCGCCGACGCCTTCGCCCTGCAGGCGGCAGTCGAGCCGGTGCTCGAAAGCATGAAGCCCGCCGCCGAAATCGCCGTCATCGACCCCTCCACGACGTTGCGCCACTGGGCACCGGAGGAGCGGCCCAACGCCGAAAAGCACGATCTCGGCTTCTACCACGCCCTGGTCGAGGCCCGCCTGCCCTTCGAGCTTCTCTCGGACCAGGTTCTGACGAAGGAAAATCTCGACCGTTTCAAGCTCATTATCCTCGCCAACGCCTCCTGCCTGTCGGACGAGCAGAACGCTGCGATCCGCGCCTATGCCGAACGCGGCGGCAGCGTGATCGCTTCCTACGAGACCTCGCTGCGCGACGAAACCGGCAGGCAGCGCCAGGAATTCGGTCTCTCCGAGTTGTTCGGCGCCAAATTCGTCTCCGGACCGCGTGGCATCGTCAAGAACACTTATGTGGCTCTCTCCGGTGATCATCCGATCAACGAAGGCTACGAAGGCGCCGAACGCATCATGGGCGGTACACGGCTTCTCCACGTCGAGGCCACGAACGGCTCCAAGACCCCGTTCCTCTACGTGCCCGACTTCCCGGATCTGCCGATGGAAGAAGTCTATCCGCGCAAGGCGCCGGAGGGTGCCGCGGTCATTGCGCGCGAGACAGGCACGGGTGGCCGCGCAGTCTATATTCCCTGGAACATCGGCGAAATCTTCTGGGAGGTCTTTGCCGTTGACCATGCCCGGCTGATCGCCAATGCCGTCCACTGGGCACTCGGCAAGACGCCGCGCGTCACTGTCATGGGTCCTGGTGTCGTTGATCTGGCCCTTCGTGAAAATTCCGACGGCATCGCGCTTAGCCTCTTCAACCTCACCAATCCGATGATGATGAAGGGACCGATCCGCGAAAATTACCCTCTGGCGGCGCAGACCGTTTCGGTGAAAATTCCTGCCGGCAAGTCAGTGGCGCGCGCCTGGCTCGTCGTTGCCGACCGTGCCGCAAACGTCAGCGTCAAAGATGGCCGTGCACAGGTGGAGGTGCCGGGAATCGAGCGGCTGGAGGTGCTGCACCTCTCCTGGAAATGAGGTGCAGTGCGCAGAGGAGCGCTTTCGGCCGCTGCCGGCCGAGAGCGGATGAATATCCGACGAAGGCGCAGGGGCGCTCTCAACGGGAGGAGATACATTCCGATGCTTGGCTATATCTTCAGGCGCGTGCTCTACATGATACCGACCCTGTTCGGCATGTCGCTGATCTCGTTTCTGATCATCCAGCTACCGCCGGGTGACTATCTCACCTCGATGATCGCGACGATGAGTGACAGCGGCCAGGCCGTCGATCCGGCGCAGATCGAACGGTTGAAACAGATCTACGGCTTCGACGACCCCTTCTACGTCCAGTACCTGAAATGGATGTGGGGAATTGTCAGCCGCGGCGACTTCGGCTGGTCCTTTGAATGGAACCAGCCCGTCTCGGGCCTGATCTGGGCGCGCATGGGCTCAACGCTGGTCATCTCGCTGCTGAGCCTCCTCTTCGTTTGGATCGTATCACTGCCGATCGGAATCTATTCTGCCGTGCGCCGCCATTCCATCGGTGATCACGTCTTCACTTTTTTCGGCTTCATCGGCCTTGCCGTGCCAAACTTCATCCTGGCGCTGACGCTGATGTATATTGCCTACAAGTATCTTGGCCTGAGTGTTGGCGGGCTGGTCTCGCCCGAATATGCAGAAGCACCCTGGAGCCTCGCCAAGATCGGCGATTTTCTCACCCATCTCTGGATCCCGATCATCATCATCGGCGCATCCGGAACGGCGGCGATGATTCGCATCCTGCGCGCCAACCTGACAGACGAACTGCACAAGCCTTACGTCATTACCGCCCGCGCCAAGGGCCTGCCGGAATACAAGGTCATCCTCAAATATCCCGTTCGCATCGCGCTGAACCCCTTCGTGTCGGCGATCGGTTGGGTGCTGCCGCATCTTGTCTCGGGCGTGACGATCACGGCTATCGTTCTCAACCTGCCGACCTCCGGCCCCCTGCTTTTCCGGGCGCTGGTCGCGCAGGACATGTACCTCGCCGGCAGCTTCATTCTGCTGCTCTCCGCGCTGACCCTCGTCGGCATGCTTTTGTCGGATCTGCTGCTTGCGCTGCTCGATCCGCGCATCCGGTTCGATTGAGGAGAGGCCGATGAGCACGCACGAAACGTTCGGAACCCATACCGGCCCTCTTCATATCGTTGCCGATGGTCCGTCGATCAGCCCACTGAAGCAGGGCAAGACGGTCTCGACCGCCGCAGTCGGTCCCTGGCGGTTGATCGCCGGCAAGCTGATCCGCCAGAAGGTGGCGATGGTCGCCGGCGTTATCATTCTCCTGCTTTATCTCGTCGGCCTCTTCGCCGAATTCCTGGCCCCCGGGCTGCCTTCGACCTCCAAGCCGCAATTTACCTATGCGCCGCCGCAGGGCCTGAGTTTCTTCGTGACCAGGCCCGACGGCAGCTCCGAGTTCAACTTTCATGTGAAGGGCTACAAGGTCGAGATCGACAAGGTGGCGCTCAGGCGCACCTTCGTCGTCGACGATACGAAGGTCGTGCCGATCGGCTTCTTCGTCAAAGGCCCGGCCTACAAGCTCTGGGGCCTCATCCCGATGAGCAGACGCCTGATCGGCCCGATCAACCCGAACGATCCAATGTATCTCCTCGGCGCCGACCGCCTCGGCCGCGACGTGCTCTCGCGGCTGATCTACGGCACCCGCGTCTCCATGTCCATCGGGCTTGTCGGCGTTGCCATGTCGCTGATCCTGGGCGTCGTACTTGGCTCGATCTCCGGCTTTTTCGGTGGCTGGGTCGATACACTGATCCAGCGCATCATCGAGGTGGTAAGTGCCATGCCGACCATTCCGCTCTGGCTTGGGCTCGCGGCGGCGATCCCGCTGACATGGTCGCCGGTCAGTGTCTATTTCGTCATCACGATCATCGTCTCGCTGCTCGGCTGGACAAGCCTTGCCCGCGAAGTGCGCGGTCGTTTCCTGGCCCTGCGCAGCGAGGATTTCGTGACTGCGGCAAGGCTCGACGGATCAAGTGAAGCGCGGCTGATCTTCCGCCATATCCTGCCGTCGCTGACGAGCCATATCCTCGCCGTCGTGACGCTCGCCGTGCCGACGATGATCGTCGCGGAAACATCTCTCTCCTTCCTTGGCATCGGTCTGAAGCCGCCTGTGGTCAGCTGGGGCGTGCTGCTGCAGGACGCTCAAAACATCCGCACGGTCGCCACCGCACCCTGGCTGTTGATCTGGCCGTCGCTGGCAGTGGTCGTCGCGGTGCTCTCGTTCAACTTCTTTGGCGACGGCCTGCGCGACGCCGCCGACCCCTATGACAATTGAGGAGGAAGCAATGACCGACCTTCCCGATGACGTTGTCCTGTCCGTCGAGAATCTCTCGATCGATTTTCGGCTGCGCACCCATATCCTGCACGCCGTCGAAAATGTGAGCTTCCAGCTCAAGCGGGGCCAGACACTTTGCCTCGTTGGTGAAAGCGGCTCCGGCAAGAGTGTCACCGCCCGCTCGCTGCTGCAGATCGTCGACAGCCCCGGACGCGTCGTCGGCGGCCGGATCCTGCTTCGCAATGGCAGCGCCATCACCGATATCGCGACGCTTTCACCTGCCAGCAGCGCCATGCGGGCAATTCGCGGCCGACGCTTCGGCCTGATCTTCCAGGAGCCGATGAGTTCCCTGTCACCGGTCCACACTATCGGCTCGCAGATCGTCGAAGCCGTACGCCTGCACAGCAACCTCGACAAGGCGGCGGCGCGCGCCCGTACAGTCGAACTGCTGCGCCAGGTCGAAATCCCGAATCCCGAAAAGATGGCCGATCGCTATACGTTTGAATTCTCGGGCGGCATGCGCCAGCGCGCCATGATCGCCATGGCACTTGCCGGCAATCCCGATATCCTGATCGCCGACGAGCCAACGACGGCGCTCGACGTCACGACCCAGGCTGAAATCCTCGATCTCATCAAGCGCCTGCAGGTGGAGCGCGGCATGGCGATGCTGCTTATCACCCATGACATGGGCGTGGTCGCCGAAGTCGCCGACGAGGTCGCTGTCATGCGTTTCGGAAAGATCGTCGAGCGCGGCCCGGTCGACCCGATCTACCACGCGGCCGAACATCCCTATACGCGCCAGCTCCTCGCCTCGACAGTCAAGCTCACCCATCACGTCGAAGGCAGGTCGCCGGCAATCGCGCTGTCGGCTGAGGCGCCGAAGGCGGTCCTTTCGGTGCGCAATCTCGGCAAGACTTTTGGCTGGCACGGCAACGCCAACACGCTCCGTGCCGTCGACGACGTCAATTTCGATCTCTATCCGGGCGAAAATCTCGGCATCGTCGGCGAAAGCGGCTCCGGCAAGACAACGCTCGGCCGGCTCATCCTGCGCACTGTCGAACCGACCACTGGCAGCGTCATCTACCGCGGCAAGGGCGGAGAGGAGGTCGAGGTCACGAAGCTCGGCAAGAAGGAACTGCGCGGGTTCCATCGCGAGGTACGGCTGGTCTTCCAGGACCCCTTCGCCTCGCTCAACCCGCGAATGACGGTAAAGGAGGTGATCGGCGATCCCCTCATCGTCAACGGGCTCGCCAAGGGCAAGGCGTTGGAACAACGGGTCGCCGAGCTCATGCGGCTTGTCGGTCTCGATCCATTGGGCATGGAGCGTTATCCGCATGCGTTCTCCGGCGGTCAGCGGCAGCGTATCGGCATTGCCCGCGCACTGGCGCTCGATCCACGCATCATCATCGCCGACGAGGCGACATCGGCGCTCGATGTCTCCATCCGCAGCCAGATCCTCGATCTGCTGCTCGATATCCGCCAGCGCCTGAACCTCAGCTTCATCTTCATCTCGCACGACATTTCCGTGGTTCGCTACTTCTGCGACCGCGTCGCCGTCATGCATCGTGGCAGGATCGTCGAACTCGGCGAAGCCGAGCAGATTTGCACCGCACCGCAGGAAGCCTACACCAAGAGCCTCATCTCCGCCGTTCCCAATCCCGATCCGCGCGACAAGCGCATGCTGCACCGGCATCGCTTCATTGCGCCTGCCAATGCATAAGGACCTTCCAGTGCCGAAATTCTCCGCCAATCTCTCCTTTCTCTACCAGGACCTTCCCTTCCTCGACCGCTTTGCCGCCGCCGAAAAAGACGGCTTCTGCGCGCTCGAATATCTCGGTCCCTACGCCGAGCCGAAGGAGAAGGTCGCAGACGCCCTGAAGGCAAGCGGTCTGAAGCAGGCGCTCTTCAACGTGCCCTCCGGCGACTGGGCTGGCGGCGAGCGCGGCATTGCCTGCCTGCCTGATCGCATCGACGAATTCCGCAACGGCGTCACGCTCGCACTCGACTATGCCAAGGCCCTCGACTGCCCGCAGGTCAACGTCATCTCCGGTCTCGTGCCGAAGGGCGCCGATCCCCAAGTGCTGGAGAGGGTTCTGGTCGACAATCTGAAATATGCTGCCGCACGCGCCGCTGATGTCGGCGTGAAGCTGCTGATCGAGCCGATCAACTTGCGCGACATTCCCGACTTCTTCCTGTCGACGACGGAACATGCCGAACGGATCCTCGACCAGGTCGGCTCCGGTAATCTCTACATCCAGTACGATTTCTACCACATGCAGATCATGCAGGGTGACCTGATCCCGACCTTCACGCGCCTGCGCGACAGGATCGCGCATGTCCAGATCGCCGACAATCCCGGCCGCAACGAACCGGGCAGCGGGGAGATCAACTACCGTTTCATCTTCTCTGAACTCGACCGCCTTGGCTACGATGGCTGGGTCGGCTGCGAATACAAGCCGAAGGCCGGCACCAGCGAAGGCCTCGGCTGGATGAAACCCTATCTCGAGTCAGCCGAAGTGGACATGATATGAATATCGGATTTATCGGACTGGGTGTCATGGGCCGCCCGATGGCGGAGCACCTGATCGATGCCGGCCATACGCTGCATCTGAGCCGAGTGAAGGAAAACTCCCAGCAGCTCGTCGCCAGGGGTGGCAAGTCCGCAGCCAGCGCAAAGGCGGTGGCGGAAGCCTCCGACATCGTCATCCTCATGCTGCCGGATACGCCCGATGTTGAGGCGGTACTTTTCGGTCCAGACGGCGTGGCATCAGGCCTGACCGAGGGCAAACTCGTCATCGACATGAGCTCGATCTCGCCGGTGGCCACCAAGGCTTTTGCTCGTCGCATCGAGGCACTCGGCTGCGACTATCTCGACGCGCCTGTTTCCGGCGGCGAAGTCGGCGCCAAGGCCGCCTCCCTGACGATCATGGTCGGCGGTCAGCAGCATGTCTTCGAGCGCGCTCGACCGCTGTTCGAGAAGATGGGCAGGAATATCACACTGATCGGTGGTGTCGGCGATGGCCAGACGGCCAAGGTCGCCAACCAGATCATCGTTGGACTGACAATCGAGGCGGTTGCTGAAGCCCTTCTCTTTGCCCGGTCCGCCGGTGCCGATCCGGCCAAGGTTCGCTCTGCTCTGATGGGCGGCTTTGCTTCCTCACGTATCCTCGAGGTACATGGCGAACGCATGGTCACGGAAGCCTTTGAGCCGGGGTTCCGCATCCGTCTGCACCGCAAGGACATGACACTGGCCGTCGACGCTGCCCGCGCCCTTGACCTCTCGCTACCCAACACCGCTGCAACGCAGCAGCTGATGAACGCCGCGATTGCCAATGGCGACGGCGAGCGTGACCATTCCGCCCTCATCCGAACGCTCGATCTTCTTGCCGGAGGTCCGCGCTAAAGGAACCGCTCAAAACCAACCCCGGACATCATCGTCGTTTGCCCTGACCGGAGCGGGTCTCCGGACGCCGAAGGCATGTCCGGACGTGATTGAAAAGGACAGGACAATGCTCAGAAACGATATCCAGTTCCCTTATGGCGCCGTCTATTTCCGCAAGTCCAACCCGCCCCCCGAAGATTGGGAGCGCGACTACACGACGGCCCGTGAAGACGGCCTCAATATCTTCCGCCACTGGTTCATGTGGAGCGCGATCGAAACCGCACCCGGCATCTACGACTGGGAGGAATACGATCGCCAGATGGACCTTGCCGCAAAGAACGGCATCAAGACGGTCATTGCCGAACTGATCCATGCCGTGCCCGACTGGGCGGTGCGGAAATACGCCGATGCTCTTCAGGTCAATGCCGACGGCACGAAACTCGGATCCTACATGGGCGTCTCGGCGGCAACCGGCGGCTTTTCCAACAATGGCGGCGGCGCGGGCGCCTTGACGCTCAATTGCCCGGAGGTGAAGGAAGCGGCCGGCAAATTCCTGACGGCGCTTGCCTCCCGCTACAAGGATCATCCAGCGATCTACGGCTACGATGTCTGGAACGAGTGCAACTATTCCGCCGATGTCGATTACAGTTCCTACGCCAAGGCTGCCTTCCGCATCTGGCTGGAGAAGAAATATGGCAGCCTGAAAGTGCTGGCGAAGGCCTGGAATCGCTACAGCTATGCCGATTGGTCGGATATCGAGCCGCCGGCTCATATGGCGCCCTACCCCGAATGTATCGACTGGCTGCAGTTCAAGCGCGACAATTTCTACGACCAGATGCAGTGGCGCATCGACACCATCCGCGCCGTCGACCAAAAGAACGTCATCGCCGCACACGGCATCTCCGGCTCGATCCCCAACATGGCGTCGAACGGCTGCGACGACTGGCTTGCCGCCTCCAAGGTCGAGGTCTACGGCTTCACCTGGATCCAGGCCCGCAAGGGCACTGAGCCCTGGAAGACCTGGTACGGTGTTGACATCAATCGGGCTGCGGCCCGCGGCAAGCCCTTCTGGCACGCCGAGCGTCAGGGCGGGCCGCTCTGGCTGCAGCCCCAGGTGATCGGTCGCGACAAGGAGGACGGCCGCGTTGCCGAGCCCGAGGATATCCGCATCTGGAGCATGACTTCGCTTGCCGGAGGCGCGCGCGGCGTGCTCAACCTGCGTTGGCGCCCACTGCTCGACGGTCCGCTGTTCGGCGCCTTCGGCGCCTATGGCATGGATGGTTCGCGAACGTCCCGCTCGGACATGCAAAGCGCCATAGCAAAATGGGCGAACGACCCGGCGCGGGCCGCCCTCTGGGAAACCAAACCTATACGCGGCGAGATCGGCATCCTCGTCGTGCGCGAGACCCAGGAATGGGACTATCTGCTGAACTACGACCGCAAGGAAAAGCCCTATCCGGAGGCCATGTGGGGCGCCTATCGCGCCTTCCTCGACAGCGGACTCCAGCCGGACTGGGTACACATCGACGATATCGACGCCTATGATTTCCTCTATTTCCCCTACCCCATCATGTTCACCGCGAAACAGGCGGAGCAACTGAGAGCCTGGGTGGAAAAAGGCGGTACGCTGATCGCCGAGGCGTGTCCCGGTTATTTTGGCGATCGCGGTCGTGTGGGCACCGTGCAACCGAACCTTGGCCTCGACGCGGTCTTTGGTGTGCATGAGGAAACAGTCGAGTTCATGCCCGATATCGGGGACCGCATCCATTTCGACATGGACGGCCTTCCGGTTGACGGCGGCGGCCTTCTGCAATCCTACCGCCTGACCGGCGGGACCGGCCGCGGCCATTTCACGGACGGCCGCCTTGCCATCGTCGAGAACAGATATGGCAAGGGCCGCACGCTGTTGATCGGTACCAATCCCTCGGTCGCCTATTACCGCACCGACGGAAAGAAGAACGGCGCATTCTTCGCCGCCCTGCTGGCCTGGAGCGGCCGCGCGAAGCACGTGACACTCGATAACAGCAATCTTTTTGCCAGAGTACACAAGGGTGAGAAAGGCAGCTTCCTCTGGCTGGTCAATCCAACACGGACATCTCAGTCAACGAAAGTGAAGCTCGCCGAAGGCCTGGGCCAGCCCGACTTCGCCGGACCTGTCTGGCCGGTCGACCATATCCATGGCGACGGCAATATCGAGGTGTCGGCTCGCGACGTGTTGATCCTCCCTCTCCGTCCGAAGTCCGTTTCGCAATGGTAGCCGGGTCTTTGGCTGCCGCGGGTCGGCCAGCAGTTCGAGGAAGTCGCACGGTGGGCCTGTTGTATATCGGCCCATGACGATCTTGCCCCCGCGTCTTTTCGCTGATCGGAAGGACGCGCCGGTGCCCTATCGAACATCGGCGCGATCGCCGTCCTTCTCTACGACCTATAGTCTGGCGCCGTCACATCAAGTCTGCGCTTGAGGCTTTCCAGGTGCAAGCGGGCGCTTTCTGGGTCGCCTTCCCGCATCTGCTTTGCAGTGGCAGCGGCAATTTCCGGCTTCACCGGCAGCAAGGGTCGTCCTGTGCTCATGGCCTTCAACTGAGCCTCCGCCGCCCGCTCGAGATAATAGAGATCGTCCCAGGCCTCCGCGATGTTAGGCGCGCAGACCATGACGCCATGGTTTTTCATAAAGAGAATATCCTTGTCGGCAAGAACGGTTGCCAGACGATCGCCTTCCCGCTCATCGAGCGCAAGGCCGTGATAGTCCGTGTCAACCGCGGTGCGTCCATAGAACTTCAACGCGGTCTGTCCGGCCCAGATAAGCGGTTCCCCCTCGATCATGCTGAGCGCCGTCGCATTCGGCATATGGGTGTGAAATGCCGCGCCAATGCGCGGCGCCATCTTGTGCAGGCGGGCATGAATAAAGAAGGCAGTCGCCTCCGGTTCACCATCGCCGGACAGCACATTGCCGTCGAAATCGCAAATCAGGAGACTGGAGGCCGTTGCCTCCTCGAAGGCCCAGCCGAGCCGGTTGACAAGAAAGAGGTCGGCATGTCCCGGCACAAGAGCGGAGAAATGATTGCATATCCCCTCTTCGAGGCCATGCCGTGCGGCTGCCCTCAGACAGGCGGCCAAATCCACGCGTGCCTGCCATACCTCCTGCGTGTCGAGGTCGGTGTTTCGCAGTATTGCCGGCGCCGACTGTCCGCGCTTGAGTTCATGGGCCATTACAAAATCTCCCTAAAAACAATTGGCCCTATTCCATCCAGCCTGCGGCGGAAAGCAAGTCGGGAAGCTCGTCAAGTCGAGCAATAATTGCGTCCGGCGCGTAGTCGGCAAGCGGCTTGCGGCCGGTTCCGCGGTCGACCCAGACCGTTCTGAAGCCAAGCTCCCTCGCCGCAGCGAGATCGAGATGAGGGCTCGCACAAACATGAACCAGTTGTTGCTTTTCGACGCCAAGCTCTTGCCAGGCATATTGGAATATCTGTTTTGTCGGCTTGTAGGCTCCGGCCTGCTCCGCCGTGATCACCCGATCGACCCAACCGCCGAGTTGCGCGACATTTCCGGCTATGATCGCATCGTCCGTATTGGAGATAATGGCAAGTTTGAACCCCGCCGCCTTCAGTCTGGCCAATGTCTCAACCACCTCTGGAAAGGGCGGCATGCGGCTGATGGATGAGGTGAGAAGATCCGCGTCGCCGGGCGATACCTCGAGGGAGAATTCCTTCATCGCGAGCGCAAGTGCGGCCGCGCTTACATCCTGGAACGAACGGTGTGGACGCTCCGCCTCGAGCCGATGCTCGTGCCGGTCGTACACGGCAATGAAGGCATCCCGGTCGATCGAATGCTTATTTCCCGCGAGAATCCTGTCCATTGCCGCAAGCAACCCTTCGTCCCACTGGATAAGGGTGCCATAGCAATCGAAGGTCAGCCATTTCGGGTGCGGTCCTGAAAGTGTCATCTCGGTCTCCTGATTGTTTCCACGCAGGATTGACATCGGGCGCGATCATTTGGAAATTAAATGTCACCATATTTATTATTGGAAAATCAAATGAGCTTCGGTTTCGACCTCGACCTTCTGCGCACTTTTGCCGCCGTCGTCGAGACAGGCGGGTTTACACGGGCGGCTGAGCGCGTTCACCTCACGCAATCAACGATCAGCCAGCAGGTCAAGAAGCTCGAGACCAATCTTGGACGCACGCTTCTCATCCGCGACCGCGCTTCGGGCCGTGTGCGAACGACGGAGGAGGGTGAACTGCTGATGAGCTACGCCCGGCGGATACTGTCGATCTTGGCGGAGGCAGACGAAGCTCTGGGCCGCTCGGTCCCGGTTCCGAAGACCGTGCGGCTCGGCGTTCCGGAAGACTTTGCCGGGCGGCGGATGATTGACCTGCTCTCCGGCTTTGCGCGGACCACTTCACATACGAGGCTCGATACGATCAGCGGCTGGAGCTTCGAGTTGCGAAGGCTTCTTCAAGCGGGAGAGCTCGATCTAGCCCTTATCAAGCGCGAGCCGGGCGATGGTAGCTGTATCGCCAAGTGGGAGGAACCGCTAAGTTGGGTGGGTAGCCGAACCCTTTCCGGCGGGACCGATCCGATTCCGCTTGCGGTGTTCCCACCCGGGTGCATCTATCGCGAAAGGGCCATCCGGGCAATTGAGGAAAGCGGACGACGTTGGCGTATCGCCTATTCGAGCCAAGGCCTGATGGGAGTTCAGGCGGCGGTTGCATCCGGCCTCGGCATCAGCTTGCTTCCGGTCGATGCGATACTGCCCGAGCATCAGCCGTTGAACGGTGCTGACGGTTTTGCGGAGGAACCTGCGTCCGAACTTGCGCTGATCGCGGCCACAAGGAAGCTGGAACCGGCGGTCAAGGAGACGGCCGATTTTCTGATAGCGAACCTGACCGCGCTGAGGCGAAGCTCCAAAACGCCGATCGCCCGCGTGAACTGATTTCGGCCTGACTACTGTGAGCACACACAAGGCCGTTTCGCGCACTCGGACCGAAACATCGGGCTTCACCCGCCGGGAAAGACGATACCGTATAAGACCTGGCGATACCGGCAAACACGGGATCGAACACCGGCCAACGGCAACGTCGCACTTTGCTGCGCAGGATCGACGAGCTTTCAACTAGCAAACAAGCTCGAACACCTCGATCTGTTCGAAGCGGCCCTTGGCTTGAGCCAGTCCCAGAGACCGAAAACGGAATGCGTCTCCTGCCTTTGCGCTGATCGCCCCGCTTGCGAGGATAGAGGTGCCGAACTGCTTGTTCATGCCTTCCAGACGGGACGCCACGTTGACCGTATCGCCCATAGCCGTGTACTGGCGACGGGTCCGCGCACCAACACTGCCGACAACCGCCGGCCCGGTATGAAGACCGAACCGTGTGATGAATTCCGGGCGCCCCGAGGCTCGGTTAGCCATATTGAATTCATCGATCGCCGCCTTTAGTGCCAGGGCGCAACGACAGCCGTTCTGCACGTGTTGAGGATCCGGCACCGGTGCGTTCCACATGCCGAAAATCGAGTCACCCAGATATTGGACGATAACTCCGTTGTGCTGCTCCACGATATCGTTCATCAACTGGAAATAGGACGAGAGCAGCGCAGTAACGCTTTCCGGGGAATACTGCTCAGAAATTGTCGTAAAATCCCGGATGTCGGTAAAAAGCAGGGTGACGTCCTGACGCGAGGCAACCGCGGTTTCGACTTTCCCGGCGCTGACGATCTTGCGTACAAGTTCCCGCGGCACATAGAGAGAAAAATTACGGATCGCGTCACGTGCTGCGGCAAGTGCGTTTGCGAGAATGTTGATCTCGGCGATCATGGAGCGGTAGGCTCCTTGTCCCTTGAAATCCAGATCCCCAATCTGCCTGGCTTCGGCAGCCAGAGAAAAGAGCGCATTGCTGATGAGCCGCGCGACCACGAGCGCTGCCACAATAGCCGCAACAAGAACGGCACCGGCAATCATCAGCGTCTTGATCAGCAAGCGGTTGCTTGGGCCGACAAAATCGTCGACAGGTGCCGCAATGACGAGCGTGTTGCCCTTGAGCAGGCCGGAAAACTCGACCGGCGAGATCTGGGCCATGTATGGCACCCCCGCAACCGAAAAATGCGCCACGCCTCCCCTGGTGCCGGCTTCCGTCAGCAGCAGTTGCCTGACTGCGTCGAAAGCCGGATCCCCTGAATACGGTGCAGCAACTTCATCGCGCGACGTATTGGAGAGCGTTTCGAGGATTAGAGCCATGATCGTCGGGTCGGAGTGGACGATCAGGCGCCGGTGATCGTCGAAAACATAGCCACGTGCATGTGCCGATATTGCTTCCTCGTTCAGCAGGCTGCTGATGGTTTCCAGAAGCACGTCTGCGCCCGCCACGACGCGCCTGTCCTTTTCCATCGGCGTGGCGAGCGTCAGGCTCAGTGACTGCGTCGCGGCGGTGACATACGGGCCAACCGAGGCGGGCCCATCTTTTGCAACGGCAGCGCGATACCAGACCCGTTGCCGAGGATCGTAAGTCACGTTTTTGCTGTCGCGCTCGGCGAGCAGGTTGCCGTTGACATCCAGGAACCGCCAGGCGGACGTCATCCCTTCAGCGGATTGCCCAATGGTGATCAGCGCAAATGCTGTGCCGGACGGTGCTGAAAGGACTTGGCTCCATTTCGGATTGGTGAGGACACTGGCTGCCTGAATAAAGGAACCGTCCGGATAGCCGGCATACAAGCTGTCCAGTTTCGGTGACCCCTGCAGCGCCTTCAGCAGGAAGTCGCGCTTTGCGTCGAGCTCCGCCGGCGGCGCCGATACCATTGGTGCCAGGGCGGAGCTTGTCTCAATGGCGGAATAGCCGCTGTCGAAGACGCTGCGATAGTGATCGAGCGCATGCAAGCTCAACAGCCGCATCTTCTCCTGCGCGGCATCGATCGCGGATGATCGCCCATGTTGGTATGTAAGCCACATCAGCGGCGTGCAGACGCTTACGAGCAGGAGTACGATCACGATGCTGAGGTGCAGGCGTAGCGGCTGGGACCAGGGCATCTCGGCATCGCTTCGCGAGGAAGACACTTTCACTTCCTCCACCTCAGGCCAACCTTTCTAAATCCTGTCGTGTCTTTGCCCTTGGCCATTTCTGAGGTCGCTGTATCCGTTTCACGGCCTTATCTTTCACCGATTTCGGGCCTGAGCAAGATGGATCGGCCACAGCTTCTCAGGCGTTCTTCGCTGTGGCGAATGTTATGCTCGCGTCACTCACATTAGCAACGTGCGAATAGGCTGCCTGACCGGCTGCCGCCACATCTCCACGCATGATCGCCGTCACGATGACATCGTGCTCGTCATAGGATTTGGCCAGGCGGCCGGGCAGGCGGAACTGCGCCCGGCGGAACGGTGCCAGTCGTGCGCGGGTTTGCGTCGCCAATTCGAAGATGTGCTCGTTATGGGCCCCACGATAAAGGCGAGTGTGAAACTCCGTGTTGTGCGCAGCATAGCCTTCTTCGGCTCCAGCGTGCACCAGTTTTGCCGAGGCTCGATGCTCGAGTTCGAGGGAGCGTCGCTCATCGACCGTCATGCGTTCGGCCGAGAGCCGTGCGCAGATGGCCTCCAATTCCGACATCGCCTCGAACATCGAATGCAGATAAGTCTCCGTCACGTTCGCGACGACGGCACTGCGGTTGGGCTCACGATCGACCAGCCCCATGGCGCCAAGTTCGCGCAGCGCCTCCCGGACCGGCGTGCGGGAGACATCGAAGCGGGCGGCCAGCGAGATCTCATCCATCCTCTCGCCGGGAACGAAAAGGCCGGTCACAATCATATCCGCGATGGCGCGAACCATCTGCTCGACGGTCGTGCCCGCCCTGATTACCTGCCTGCGCTTGATCTCTGTCACAATCCTGATTCTTGCTGCGTCAACTGCATACAGATGCCGCCAGTTGGCCGACAAGTCAATTATCTTCTTGTTTCTAGAGGCATTGCGTTGCCCCAGCGAGCTTTTGTGAAGGGCTCGACGACAAGGCTGATGATTGAATAGTAATCAAAGACTAAATTTTGGTCATTCTGGCGGTAAAACTGCATACAGTTTGGACAAGCAAAACAGTGCGGCTAATATTGGTGTGATAATTCAATTACTTAGAATATGGCACGGTCATTGCATACACTTTTCTGCAACGTTTTTTTTCGAACCGGCCCTGGCCGCAAGGAGCATTCCGATGACCAAACTCCTTTCCATGAACCGCCGCCACTTCCTGCAGGTTTCCGCCGCCGGAGCACTCGCCTTGACGCCAGGCCTGCTGTCGGGCCGCGCTCTCGCCCAGACCGCACTCACCGTCGGCTTCATCTATGTCGGCCCCAAGGACGACTACGGCTACAACCAGGCCCATGCCGAAGGGGCGGCGGCGCTGAAGGCCCTGCCGGGCGTCACGATCGTAGAAGAAGAGAATGTCCCCGAAACCGTCGATGTCCAGAAGACGATGGAGTCGATGATCAACCTCGATGGCGCGACACTGATTTTCCCGACGTCGTTCGGCTACTTCGACCCGCATATGCTGGCGATGGCGGCAAAGTACCCGGATGTGCAGTTCCGCCATTGCGGCGGCCTCTGGCAGGAGGGCAAGAACCCTGCAAACACGGGTTCGTATTTTGGCTATATCTTCCAGGGCCAATACCTGAACGGGGTCGCGGCTGGCTACACGTCGAAAAGCAAGAAGCTCGGCTTTGTCGCGGCCAAGCCCATTCCGCAGGTGCTGCAGAACATCAACGCCTTCCTGCTCGGGGCACGCTCGGTCGATCCCTCGATCACCTGCCAGGTCATCTTCACGGGCGAATGGTCGCTTGCCGTCAAGGAAGCCGAAGCGACCAACGCGCTGATCGACCAGGGCGCGGATGTTATCACCTGCCATGTCGACAGCCCGAAGGTTGTTGTCGAGACGGCAGCCGGTCGCGGCGCCTTCGTCTGCGGCTACCACGCAAACCAGAGCCCGCTTGCTCCTGAAAAATATCTGACCGGCGCCGAATGGGCGTGGGGCAACGTCTACACCGATTTTGTCAAGAAGGCGCAGGCCGGCGAAAAGCTCGGCAATTTCGTGCGCGGTGGCCTCAAGGATGGCTTCGTCAAGATGAGCCCGCTCGGACCTGCCGTGCCAGCCGAAGGACGGACGAAGTTCGACGCAACGCTTGCCGAAATGATGACCGGCAAGTTCTCCGTCTTCAAGGGGCCGATCAAGGACAACAAGGGCAACGTCGCCGTCACGCCCGACAAGAGCTATGCCGAAGATGCCATCGAGCTCGAGAGCATGGCGTATCTCGTGGAAGGCGTCGTCGGATCCACGGCCTGATCCGGAGGGAGAAGCGTCATGACAGTCGAGGCGAATACCTCCGCAATAGCCATCGCTTCCCAACGATCGTCCGTTGTTAGACCTATCCTTGAGTGGGTCGCACGGCGCGCAGAACCTGTCGCCATCAGTTGCGGCGCGATCCTGATCGGGCTGGCGCTCTTCTCCATCTTCATTCTCGTGATCGGCAAATCGCCGGTCACCTTATTCCAATTGATGTACACAGGCGGCTTCGGCAGCTGGTTCTCGATCCAGAACAGCCTCAGCCGGGCCGCCCCCCTTCTCCTGACGGCGCTTTGCGTCGCCTTGCCGGCGCGACTCGGGCTCGTCATCATCGGCGGCGAGGGCGCGGTCGTATTGGGTGGCGTTGCTGCGGCGGCGGCCGCATTGCCGTTCGTCGGAACGCTGCCCGCCTTCCTCGTTCTGCTGCTGATGGCGGCGGCGGCGATGCTCGTCGGCGGCATCTGGATCGGTCTTGCAGGCTTCCTGCGGCACTATCGCGGGGTCAACGAGACCATTTCTTCGCTGCTGCTCGCCTATATCGCCATCGCCCTCATGAACCAGTTCGTCGAAGGACCGCTGCGCGATCCGGCGAGCCTTAACAAACCCTCCACCACCCCCCTGCCCGCCGAATACATGCTCGGCAAGATACCCGGAATGGATGTGCACTGGGGGCTCGCAATCGGCGTCGTCGCCTGCATCATCTCGTGGGTGCTGATCGAGGTCACGAGCTATGGCTTCGCGGCGCGCATCGCCGGCGGCAATGTTCGCGCCGCGCAGATACAGGGGTTGCCGGTCGGCCGCCTGATCGTCGGCTTCACGGCGATCGCCGGCAGCTTCGCCGGTCTTGCCGGCATGATCGAGGTCGCCGCCGTCCAAGGCAGCGCCAATGCCTCGCTGGCGGCGGGCTACGGCTATACCGGCATCCTCGTCGCCTTCCTGGCGCGGCACAATCCACTGGCGATCATTCCGGTCGCCTTCCTGCTTGGCGGCATCGATGCGTCGGGCGGCCTCATCCAGCGCCGGATGGCCTTGCCTGACGCAACGGTCCTGGTGCTGCAAGGCACGCTCTTCGTCGTCATCCTCTTTTGCGAGACCTTCTACGGTCGCTTCAAGATCTTCAATCCCGACCTCTGGAAAAGGAGCCCATGATGGAAGCGAGCGGCATCGGCATCTGGGGTGTACCCCTCGCCATCTTTGCGGGCGCGATCCGCGTCTCGACACCCTTCATCTTCGTCAGCCTCGGCGAGACCATCACCGAACGCTCTGGCCGCATCAACCTTGGCCTCGAAGGTACGCTGGTCTTCGGGGCCATGACGGCCTACGCGGTCGCCGTGCTTACCGGCCCGCCCTGGCTCGGCGTGCTGGCGGCCATGGGCTCCGGCACCGTCTTCGGCCTCGTGCACGGATGGATCTGCAAGTGGCCGAAGGTGAACGACATCGCGATCGGCATCGCCATGATGCAATTCGGGCTGGGACTGGCCTTCTTTCTCGGCAAGCCCTTCATTCAGCCGGCAGCACCGCATCTGCCGTCGATCCCGCTCGGTGCGTGGTCCAACCTTCCGCAGGTTCAGGCGGCACTGAACATCAATGTGCTCTTCATCGTGGGCGGCGCGCTGGCACTCTTCCTGTGGTGGGGGTTCAAGAACACCCGTGTCGGTCTCGTATTGCGCGTTGTCGGCGACAGCACCGATGCGGCGCGGGCGATGGGGATCAATCCGGATCGTGTCCGGCTGCTCGCCACCGGCGTCGGCGGGTCGCTCGCCGCCTTGGGCGGGGCCTATCTCTCGCTCTACTATCCCGGGTCCTGGAACGAAGGCATTTCTTCCGGACAGGGCCTGATGGCGGTGGCGCTGGTGATCTTCGCGCGCTGGAACCCGATCGGCTGCTTCCTGGCCGCCCTTCTCTTCGGCGGCGCCGGCGCACTGGGTCCTGCCTTGCAGTCGGTCGGCGTCACGCAGGGCTACTACCTGTTCTACGCGGCTCCCTACGTCCTGACGCTCGTCATCCTCATTGCCACGTCCTCACCAACACGTTCGCTCGCCGGTGCCCCCGGCGCATTGTCGCTCACGAAATAGGGGATCTGCCATGAATGGTCTCGGCGGCCTTAACAAATCCGAACATGGCGTCGGTATCGGCCTCGTTCAGCTTCAGCTACCCGTTACGGTCACCAGGGAGGACCTTGCAAGGCAGACAGAGGTTATCGTCGACCTCGTCGGCAAGGCCCGTCGCAACCAGGCAGGCATGGATCTGGTCGTCTTCCCCGAGTATGCGCTGCATGGCCTGTCGATGGACATCAATCCCGAGATCATGTGTTCGCTCGACGGGCCGGAGGTTGCTGCCTTCAAGAGAGCCTGCCGCGAAAACCGCATCTGGGGCTGTTTCTCGATCATGGAATTCAATCCGGATGGGATGCCGTACAATTCGGGCATCGTCATCGACGACAGTGGCGAACTGAAACTCCATTATCGCAAGATGCATCCATGGGTGCCGGTCGAGCCCTGGGAGCCCGGCAACTTCGGCATTCCGGTGATCGAGGGACCGAAAGGCGCGAAGCTCGCACTGATCATCTGCCATGACGGGATGTTTCCGGAGATGGCCCGGGAGTGCGCCTACAAGGGCGCGGAGATCATGATCCGGACAGCGGGCTATACCGCTCCGATCCGCGACAGCTGGAAGTTCACCAACCAGTCAAACGCCTTCTGCAATCTGATGGTGACCGCCAGCGTCTGCATGTGCGGTTCGGACGGCACGTTCGACTCCATGGGCGAAGGCATGATCTGCAATTTCGACGGCACGATCATCGCCCACGGCACGTCCGGTCGCCCGAACGAGATCATCACCGCCGAGGTCCGCCCTGACCTGGTGCGTGAGGCGCGGCGCAGCTGGGGCGTCGAGAACAATATCTACCAGTTCGGCCATCGCGGTTATGTCGCCGTCGCCGGTGGCGCGGGGGACGCGCCTTACAGCTACATGCACGATCTCATCGCGGGCCGGTACCGGTTGCCCTGGGAAGATGAGGTCAAGGTCGTCGACGGCACGTCCTGCGGCTTCGACAAGCCGGCGCGGCGCTATGGCGAGACTTTCAAACTTGCGGGCGAATAGGAGAAGACGATGGATGCGATGGTCGAAAACAAGGGACGCTACATCAATGCCGATCCCTATGCCTGGCCCTACAACGGCGCGCTGAGGCCGGACAACACGGCGCTCGTCATCATCGACATGCAGACGGATTTCTGCGGTCCAGGCGGCTACGTGGATCATATGGGTTATGATCTTTCGCTCGTGCGCGCACCGATCGAGCCGATCAAGAGGGTCCTTTCGGCGATGCGCGCCAAGGGCTATCACATCATTCACACCCGGGAGGGTCATCGGCCCGATCTCGCCGACCTGCCGGCGAACAAGCGCTGGCGCTCGCAGCGTATTAGCGCTGGCATCGGCGACGCCGGCCCTTGCGGCCGCATCCTTGTTCGCGGGGAGCCGGGCTGGGATATTATAGACGAGCTGAAACCGATCGAGGGCGAGACGATCATCGATAAGCCCGGCAAAGGCTCTTTCTGTGCCACGGATCTGGAGTTGATCCTCAACCAGAAGCGGATCGAGAACATCATCCTGACAGGCATCACCACCGATGTCTGCGTTCACACGACGATGCGCGAGGCCAACGATCGCGGCTTCGAGTGCCTGCTGCTCGAGGATTGCTGCGGCGCCACCGACTATGGCAACCACCTCGCGGCCATCAAGATGGTGAAGATGCAGGGCGGCGTATTCGGATCTGTGTCCAACGCGGCTACCCTGATCGAGGCCCTTCCCTGATGCCCTCCTTGCGTGCTCATGTCTTTCGCGTCCCGGCAGGCAGTCCGGACGATGTCTCCGGTGTCGAAGCCCTGTTTGCCGGCCGAATTGACGCTTCCGACGTGGTCGCCGTGCTTGGCAAGACCGAGGGCAACGGCTGCGTCAACGACTTCACCCGCGGCTACGCCACACGCAGCTTCGAGCGGCTGTTCGATGAACAGAATGTAGAAGGCGTCTCAATCGTCATGTCCGGCGGCACGGAAGGCGCGCTCTCGCCTCACTGGACCATCTTCACGCGCAAACAGGTCGAGGAGCCTGGAGAAGGGGCTCTGGCAATCGGCGTGGCGCGCACCCCTGCCCTGCCGCCTGAACAACTCGGTCGCTGCGAACAGGTCCGCATGGTGGCGGCGGCGGTTAAAGCCGCCATCCGGGATGCCGGGATCGAGGACACCGCCGATGTCCACTTCGTACAGATCAAATGCCCGCTGCTGACCTCTCAGCGGATTGCCGATGCGGAATCAGCCGGCAAGACGACGGCGACGCGCGATACGCTGAAATCAATGGCGCTGTCACGCGGCGCGTCGGCACTTGGCGTTGCCGTTGCACTTGGCGAGGTGGATATCGACGCCATCGACGACAGTGACATCTGTAGCCGCTTCGATCTCTATTCCCGATGCGCCTCGGCTTCTTCAGGCGTCGAGCTCTTGGATCATGAGGTCATTGTACTCGGCATGAGCGCAAAATGGTCCGGGCCTCTCACCATCGACCATGCCGTCATGCGGGACGCGATAGACACTGGATCCGTCCGCGCTGCCTGGGATCGTCTGCCGGCGGAAGGAAGGCTCGCGGCCGTGCTGGCCAAGGCCGAGCCGGACCCGTCCGGTCACGTTGGTGGCAAGCGCCATACCATGCTGAACGATTCCGATATCGCCGGCACACGCCATGCCCGCGCGTTTGTGGGCGGCGCGCTCGCCGGCGTCTTCGGCATGACCGACTTATACGTATCGGGCGGTGCCGAACATCAGGGACCGCCAGGTGGCGGGCCGGTCGCAATTATCGTCGAAAAAGGAGACCTGAAGTGAGCATCGTACGCGACACGCCTCTTCCCCAGGCTGGCAAGGCCGTCGGCATCCAGACGCTCGACATGACGATGCGGTTTGCCAGTTTCACGGCGCTCGACCACGTATCGATCGATATCCCAGCCGGAACCTTCCATGCGCTCCTCGGCGAGAACGGCGCCGGCAAGTCAACGCTCGTCAAGTGCATCATGGGCTTCTGCCATCAAACCTCGGGTTCGCTCTCCGTCGATGGGCGCGAAGTGGTGATCGCCTCCCCCAGGGATGCGGCAACCTATGGGCTCGGCATGGTCTACCAGCATTTCACGCTGGTGCCGTCGCTGACGGGCGCGGAAAACCTCGTCATCAGCCGGGCTGCCGTGCCCGCGGTGATCAACTGGGCCAAGGAGCGTAGGGATCTTGCAGCCTTCATGGAGCACATGCCGTTCAAGATTCCGCTCGATCGCCCCGTCAGCGAGCTGGCCGCTGGCGAAAAGCAGAAGCTCGAAATCGTCAAGCAGCTCTATCTCGGCCGCAGTTTTCTGGTGCTCGACGAACCGACATCCGTGCTGACGCCAGCCGAGGCGGACGAAATGCTCGGACTGGTCCGCGGCATGACGGATCGCGGCGAGCTGACCGTGCTGATGATCTCACACAAGTTCCATGAGGTTACGAAGTTCGCCGACGCAGTTTCGATCCTGCGGCGCGGCAAGCTGGTCGGCGGCGGAGGGGTCGACCAGCTGTCGACCGCAGAGATGGCATCGATGATGATTGGCGACGTCAAGCTCGCCCAGCTCGATACACGCGTGCCAGTGTCTGAGATGGCAAAGCCTGTTCTCAAGGTGGAAAAGGTCAAGGCGCCGGATCGCTCGGGGTTGAAAACCATTGAAATCGACACCCTGACGGTTCGCTCCGGCGAAATCGTCGGCATTGCCGGCATATCGGGCAACGGCCAGAAGGAGCTGACGGAGATCCTGGCCGGCCAGCGGCCGACCGAGGCGGGCAGCGTGCTTGTCAACGGCGACGCCTACGGCGCGACCCGGCCGGAGACGCGCCGGAACAATGTGCGCTTCATTCCCGAGGAGCCCCTGCACAATGCCTGCGCGCCCCGCATGACGGTCAGCGAGAATCTTGCCTTCCGTACATTCGATCTGAAAAACGACGGAAAAGATGCGATCTGGCTCAACAAGGGCAGGATGAAGAAACGCGCGACGGATCTGATCACCGATTACAAGGTCAGGACCGCTTCCTCCGCCTCGCCGATCGCAGCCCTTTCCGGCGGCAATGTGCAACGCGCGGTGCTGGCGCGTGAACTGACCGGCGAAGTCGATCTCCTGATCGTCGCCAATCCTTGCTTCGGCCTCGATTTCTCAGCTGTCGCGGAAATCCGCGCCCGCATCATGAGGGCGCGCAACTCCGGTGCGGCCGTGCTGCTGCTGTCGGAGGATCTCGACGAGCTGTTGGAGATGTCCGACCGGATCATGGTCATCTCGGACGGCAAGCTGGTCTACGAAACCCCGGCGCGCGCTGCCGATATCTCGGTCATCGGCGCGCATATGGCAGGACATCACTGATGCCAGACATCAAGGCACAACCTTTTGCCTTTCGGGCCAGGCCCGACCAACTGGCGCTCATCGTCATCGACATGCAGCGTGACTTTGCCGAGCCAGGCGGCTTCGGCGCAAGCCTCGGCAACGATGTCAGCCGCATCACCAGGATCATTCCCGACGTCAAACGGCTGATTGAGGGATTTCGCGAGGCCGGCCTGCCTGTCATTCACACCATGGAGTGCCACAAGCCGGATCTTTCCGATCTGCCCCCCGCCAAGCGCAACCGCGGCGCTCCAACCCTTCGGATCGGCGATGACGGGCCGATGGGACGGATCTTGATTGCCGGAGAGGCCGGTACTGCGATCCTGGCGGAGCTTGCCCCCGTCGACGGCGAAATCGTGATCGAGAAGCCGGGCAAAGGCGCATTCTACGCGACCGAACTCGGCGAGATCTTGAAAGCGAGGGGCATCAGCCAGCTTGTCTTTGCCGGCGTCACAACCGAGGTCTGCGTTCAGACGACCATGCGCGAAGCCAATGATCGCGGATACGAATGCCTTCTCGCCGAAGAAGCAACCGAGAGCTATTTTCCCGAGTTCAAGGATGCCGCCATCGCCATGATCCGCGCCCAGGGCGGGATCGTTGGATGGACTTCACATGTGGACGACATATTGGAGGCGATTGGTCATGCCTGAGACGACACGCGAGCTTCTGACGCTAGGTGGCTGGAAAGAGCTAACTTTCTCTCCATTTCGTGAGGACGTTACGATCCACTGGATCCGCCCTTTCGAAAACGATCAGCCGGGGGTCGCCCTTTTGAAATACGAGGCCGGAGCCTCCGTACCGCGGCATCGACACGAGGGGCTCGAAACCATCCTGGTCCTGGAAGGCACACAATCCGATGAGGCCGGCGACTATGGGCGCGGCAGCTATGTCGTGAATGCGGCTGGAACCGAGCATTCCGTGTGGAGTGACACCGGCTGCGTGGTGCTGATCCAATGGGATCGGCCCGTTAGGATACTGGAAGAGGAAATAGCATGACCGGCGCACCGGCTTTCGACATCGCATCGCTGCACGCATTCTACGCTTTGGGTGGAAGCCCCGACACGATCATTGGCCGGGTGTTTGCGCGCCTGGCCGAAGTCAACGATCCTGGTATCTTTCTTCATCTCTCAGATCGCGAGGCGCTCCTTGCCGAAGTGGAAGCGCTGGGTCCGTTTGATGCCGAGGCCAAGCCGCTCTGGGGCATCCCCTTTGCCGTGAAGGACAACATCGATGTCGCCGGCATGCCGACAACGGCTGCCTGCCCTGACTATTCCTATGTAGCGGCTGTTGATGCGACCGTCGTTCGCTTGCTGAAGCAGGCCGGGGCCCTCGTCATCGGCAAGACAAACCTCGACCAGTTCGCAACAGGCCTCGTGGGCGTCCGCTCGCCCTACCCGATCCCTCGCAACGCCATCGACGCCAACCTCGTTCCCGGCGGCTCCAGCTCCGGCTCGGCCGTCGCCACCGCCCAAGGGATCGTCAGTTTCGCGCTCGGAACGGATACGGCCGGCTCCGGCCGTATCCCCGCAGGACTTAACAACATCGTCGGCCTCAAGCCGAGCGTCGGCGCCCTTTCGACGGCGGGGGTCATACCGGCCTGCCGCACGCTCGACTGTGTTTCCATATTTGCCCTTACCGTCGATGATGCATGGCGTGTCTTCGACACCACCGCGCGCTACGACGCGGCGGATGCTTACTCGAAGGACATACCCGCATCCGGCTATGGCTCGCTTCCGCCGGTCCTTTGCATCGGTGTTCCTGCAAAGGCAGACCGCCAGTTCTTTGGCGACGCCCGCATGGAGGCATCATATGAGAACGCGCTCGCGATGCTGACGATGCTCGGCCATCGCGTGGTCGAAGTGCCATTCGGCGATTTCTACAAGGTTGCCAATCTGCTCTACGAGGGCGCCTGGGTGGCGGAACGCTATGCCGCGGTGAAGGCCTTCTTCGATGCCAACGAAACGAGCTTCCATCCGGTCACACGCAAGATCTATGGTGGCGCGAAGGCGCTGAGCGCAGCCGATGCCTTCAATGGTCTCTACGCCCTTCAGGCTCTGAAGCAGACAGTGCTGCCGATCATCGATTCTGTCGATCTCTTTTGTGTGCCGACGGCCCCGAGCCACTATACGCTGGCCGACCTTGCTGCCGAACCGATCCGCGAGAACTCGCGGCTTGGGACCTATACCAATTTCGTCAATCTGCTCGATATGTGCGGGATCGCCGTGCCGACTGGCAAGCGTGCCGACGGCCTCCCCGCGAGCGTGACCCTGCTGGCGCCGTCCGGCCGGGATGGCCTGGCGGCCTCCCTTGCCCGAGAGATCCACCAAGCAGCCGGTGTCAGTCTGGGAGCGACAAGCTGGTCTCTGCCACCGGCTTTTCCGAAACCGGCGAGAATTGATGAGGATGGGATGATCGATCTCGTTGTCGTCGGTGCGCATCTCTCCGGCATGCAACTAAACGTCCAACTGCGCGACCTCGACGCCGTGTTCTCTCGGCAGGCGCAGACATCGGATGCCTACAGGCTCTATGCCCTTGCCGGCCAGGTGCCCGCCAAGCCGGGAATGATCCGTGTCGAGGCCGGCAGAGGCGGCCGCATCGACGTGGAAGTCTGGCGCTTGACGCCCGCTGCCTTCGGGCAATTCGTGGCGGCAATACCCTCGCCTCTCGGAATCGGCTCAATCAGTCTGTCAGACGGAACTGTGGCTAAAGGCTTCCTTGTTGAGCCCGCAGGGATAACAGGGGCCACCGACATCACCAGCTATGGCGGCTGGCGCAACTATGTGGCGGCGGACACCGACCGGAGAGCGCGAAGCGCAGGCTGATCAATCCCGGCAATTGTGGATCGCAGAGCCGGGCAGTTCTCACCATCTGTTACGGCAGCGCCAGCTGCCAAGATAACAGGCCGCGTTGCCACGACGCCAATGCGGCCGCTCTCTGCCTCCGTTTCGGAGGTAACCGCGGTCGGTTCAACCGGCAGCAATGATCTCGTGGCCACGGGCGCAGGTAAGCATGGAGGTCAGCAATTGCTGCGGAGCAACAACGATTGCCACTTGCAATGTTTATAAAAATATCTATCACTAAACATATTGCTAAACATGAGAGTTGAGGAGTTCATGTAGGCATTCTCGCAAATGGGTGAACTTGCGCGGTCGGCGGGGAGCCGGCCTTTGGTTCTGGGAGGAACTTATGCAAAAGAAATCGAAAGCCCTTCTCGGGCTGGCCTCGGCGTTCATCATCTCGTCGGCGCTGCCCAATCTCGCCAAAGCCGACCAATTGACGCTCTGCTGGGCCGCATGGGATCCGGCAAACGCACTGGTCGAACTCTCCAAGGATTTCACCGCCAAAACCGGCACTGAAATGAAGTTCGAGTTCGTACCGTGGACGAGCTATGCAGACCGCTTCCTCAATGAACTGAACTCCCATGGCAAGCTCTGCGACCTGATCATCGGCGACAGCCAGTGGATCGGTGGCTCGGCTGAAAACGGCCATTACGTCAAGCTCAACGACTTCTTCGACAAGGAAGGCATCAAGATGGATGACTTCGTGCCGGCGACGGTTGTCGGCTATTCGGAATGGCCGAAGAATACGCCGAACTATTGGGCGCTGCCCGCCATGGGCGATGTGGTCGGCTGGACCTACCGCAAGGACTGGTTCGAGCGGCCGGAACTGCAGAAGGAATTCAAGGCAAAGTATGGTCACGATCTCGCGGCGCCAAAGACCTACGACGAGCTGAAGCAGATCGCCGAGTTCTTCCAGAAGCGCGAGATCGATGGCAAGACCGTCTACGGCGCCTCGATCTATACGGAGCGCGGCTCTGAAGGCATCACGATGGGCGTGACCAACGTGCTCTACGATTGGGGCTTCCAGTACGACAACCCAGACAAGCCCTACGAGATGGAAGGCTTCGTCAATTCGCCCGATGCGGTCAAGGGACTGGAGTTCTACAAGGCGCTCTATGACTGCTGCACACCGCCCGGCAGTTCCAACGTTTACATGGTTGAATCCGCCGACGCCTTCAAGTCCGGCCAGGTGGCCATGCAGATGAACTTCGCCTTCACATGGCCGGGTCTCTACAAGGATGAGAAAGTCGGTGGCGACAAGATCGGCTTCTTCCCCAACCCGGCGGAAAAGAAACATTTCGCCCAGCTTGGCGGACAGGGTATCTCGGTCGTCTCCTACTCCGACAAGAAGGACGCGGCACTGCAGTACATCAAGTGGTTCGCCCAGCCTGAAGTGCAGGCCAAGTGGTGGCAGCTCGGCGGCTACTCGTGCCTGAAGTCAGTTGTGAACGCCCCGGACTTTGCGTCCAGCCAGCCATATGCCCAGGCATTCCTGGACTCGATGGCGATCGTCAAGGATTTCTGGGCCGAGCCGAGCTACGCAACCCTCCTGCAGGACATGCAGAAGCGCGTTCATAACTATGTCGTGGCCGGCAACGGCACGGCTCAGGAGGCGCTCGATGGCCTCGTGAAGGACTGGACCGAAGTCTTCAAGGACGACGGCAAGATCTAGTGTCCGGCTGGACGCAAAACATTCTTGCCAGAATGGCGGCCCGGATTGCCAAGACTGCCGGGCCGCCACGTGTCTCACATACGCAAAGACCAGGTGACACCTTGAACATTTCATCTTCCTCCATGGTCGAAAAGGCAGCTGACGCGACTGCGAGGGCGACGCCGACATCGGTCGCACGCCGTGTCCGAGGACTATCCGACCGAGCGATTGCCTGGTTGTTCATTGCACCGGCCATCATCCTGCTTCTCGCCATCAACATCTTCCCGCTCATCTGGGCGATCTATCTGTCGTTCACGAACTATCGTGCCAACCGCCCGAATGCGCCTGTTCTGAACGTCGGATTTAGCAACTACCAGCGTGTCCTGAACGACCCCGATATCTGGCAGGCCATGCAGACGACGGCGCATTTCGTGTTTTGGACGATCCTGCTGCAGACGGTTATCGGCTTTACGCTCGCCTATCTGATCGACCGCAAGTTTCGTGGCCACGCGTTCTGGACGACGCTCATCCTGATACCGATGATGCTGTCTCCGGCTGTTGTCGGAAATTTCTGGCGCTTTCTCTACGAGCCGCAGATTGGTCTTTTCGCCTACGCGGTTTCGCTCATCACCGGCATTCCGACCGCCGACATCCAGATGCTCGGCAGTGTCACGCTGGCGCCTTGGGCCATCATCATTGTCGATACCTGGATGTGGACGCCTTATGTCATGCTGATCTGCCTCGCGGGCCTGCGATCCATCCCGGACTACATCTATGAGGCAGCCGAGGTCGACCGTGCCTCCCCATGGCGGCAATTCTGGTCGATCACCGTGCCGATGGCCCTGCCTTTCATCATGCTCGCCGTACTGTTCCGCGGCATCGAGAACTTCAAGATGTTCGACATGGTTACACTGCTGACAGGTGGCGGCCCGGGTTCGACCACCGAAGTGGCCTCGATCACCTTGAAGCGTACGGCCTTCGAGAGCTGGGCGACAGGGCGGGCGTCTGCCTTCGCCATCATCCTCTTCGTTGCCGTGTTCGGCCTCGCCAACATCTACGTCAAGGCACTTAACAGGGTGAAGCAACGATGAGCTCCGTCACCTCAGCCCATTCCGTCGTCGAACCGAGCCGGGCCAACAAGCGGATCGCCGGCACCATCGTGATCCTCTACGCCCTGATCACCATGATCCCGCTCGTCTGGATCTTCCTGACCAGCATCAAGTCTCCGCCGGACTCCATCAGCTATCCTCCGAAGATCATCTTCACACCGACGCTGGAAGGCTACTGCAATCTCCTGACAACAAGGACGCGGCAGACGCCGGAATATATAGCCTCCCTGCCCGCGCCGACCGGCACCTGCGACGAGGTCACCCGCAAGCGCAACATGGTGATCGCCGGTCCTTCGAATTTCCTGCCGCGCTTTGCCAACTCGCTGGTGATTGCCTTCGGCTCGACATTCCTGGCCGTCTCATTGGGAACGCTGGCCGCCTATGGCTTCTCGCGTTTCAGGGTCCCCCTTGCCGACGACCTGTTGTTCTTCATCCTGTCGACACGCATGATGCCGCCGATCGCCGTCGCCATCCCAATCTATCTCATGTATCGGGAGCTTGGTCTTTCCGACACGGCGCTGGGCATGATCCTGCTTTACACCGCGGTCAACGTCTCCCTTGCAGTCTGGCTCCTGAAGGGCTTCATCGACGAGATCCCACGGGAGTACGAGGAGGCAGCGATGATCGACGGCTACACGCGGCTGCAGGCTTTCTGGAAAGTCGTCCTGCCGCAAGCAACGACCGGCATTGCCGCCACCGCGATCTTCTGTCTGATCTTTGCCTGGAACGAGTATGCCTTTGCGGCACTGCTGACATCGGGCGAAGCCCAGACGGCACCGCCCTTCATTCCGACCATTATCGGCGAGGGCGGTCAGGACTGGCCGGCGGTCGCGGCGGGAACAACGATCTTCCTGATCCCGATCCTCGTCTTCACCATTCTCCTGCGCAAGCAGCTCTTGCGTGGCATCACCTTCGGAGCGGTCCGCAAATGACCCACCTCATAGAAACACCGCGCCCCCCATCCCGCCCGAAGCGCCCGCTCTTTCTGCGTCGCGTTCCAATGGAAAATATCGCAACCGCGTTGATTGCCATCGGCTTCCTCATGCTCTTCCAGCCATTCCTGTTGGTGCTCTACACCTACTCGCTGGTGACGCTGCTTGCGGGCACGGCCATGTTCATCATCGTCTCGAAGTTTCCGGAGTGAGCCATGGCGGACATCAGAATAGAAAATCTCCGCAAGCAGTTTGGCAGCTTCGTTGCTGTGCAGGATTCAAGCTTCACCATCCATGACGGCGAATTCCTGGCACTGCTTGGTCCGTCCGGCTGCGGCAAGACGACGACGCTGCGCATGATCGCCGGTCTGGAACTGCCGACCAGCGGCAAGATCTATCTTGACGGCGAAGACGTCACCTTCAACCGCGCCAGCGCGCGCGATATCGCTTTCGTCTTCCAGCTCTTCGCCCTCTATCCGCATATGAACGTGCGCAAGAACATCGCCTTTCCGCTGCTGTCGCAAGGCATGCCGAAGGCCGAGATCCGCCAGCGCGTCGAGGAAACCGCGCGGCTGCTGCAGATCGATCATATCCTTGACCGGTCGGTCTCCGGACTTGCCGGCGGCGACCGGCAGCGTGTGGCGCTTGGTCGCGCCATCGTGCGCCGTCCCAAATGCTTCCTGATGGACGAACCGCTGGGGACGCTCGACGCCGAATTTCGCGAGGTCATGGTTCACGAACTTCGTGAACTGCACAACCGCATTCAAGCGACGACGGTGTACGTCACCCATGACCAGCATGAGGCGATGGCGATGGCCGACAAGATTGCCGTCATGAACCATGGGGTCATCGAGCAATTCGGTACGCCCCAGGAAATCTACAGCAAGCCCGCCACCATGTATGTCGCCGATTTCATCGGCTCGCCGTCGATGAATTTCATGCGCTTCACCTCGGGGCTGCAGACAGGCGCGCGATCCGTCTCGCTGCATGGGGTCGATGTCGCCGTTCCCGAGGTGCACCAGGACCTGGCCGAGGCGGAATTGGCACTCGGGGTTCGGCCTGAGCATATTCGCCTGAGCGATACGTCGCCCTTGAGGGGAGCGGTTTATGGCAGCGAATACCTCGGGACCAATCAGGTCGTGACGATCGAGACGTCGAGCGGCGTCATCAAGGCGCGAGTTCCGGCAAACCGCAACTTCCGTATCGGCGAGACGGTCGGTCTTGACTTCAATTCGGCCAAGCTCGCGCTGTTTGACTGCCAGTCGGGCCGCGCCATTGCTTCGGCACTCTACTCGGAGGCCGAGCATGGCTGACATCGTCCTCAAGGGCCTCGACAAGCGTTTTGGCGACACGCAGGCTCTGTCTGATCTCAACCTTTCCATCCGCGATGGCGAGTTCGTCGTCCTGCTTGGGCCGACCGGTGCCGGCAAGACGACGACGCTGCGCCTCATCGCCGGCCTGGAACGACCGGATAGCGGTCGCATCGAGATCAATGGTCGCAACGTCTCGGGCGAAGCGCCCGCCGAGCGCGACGTCGCCTTCGTCTTCCAGCAATATTCGCTCTATCCGCACATGACGGTTTACGACAACCTCGCCTTCCCGCTGCGAGCGCCTGTGCGCAAGCTGGGGGCTGAAGAGATCGACCGTCGCGTGCGCGAAATTGCGCGTATGGTCCGGATCGACCACAAGCTTGAGAACCGTTCGACGCGTCTTTCGGGCGGCGAAATGCAGCGTGTCGCAATCGGCCGGGCGTTGGTACGTCGGCCCGCCATCTACCTGATGGACGAACCCCTCTCGTCGCTCGATGCGAAGCTGCGTGCCGAACTGCGCCTGGAACTCAAACGGATCCAGAAGGAACTCGGTTCTACATTGCTTTACGTGACCCACGACCAGGTCGAAGCCATGACGATGGCGGATCGGATCGGCATTGTTGCTGGAGGCAGGCTGTTGCAGGTCGGAACGCCGCGTGAAATCTACGGCAATCCCACCAGCCTCGATGTCGCTGCCCGGCTTGGCCAACCGCATATCAACCTGCTGCCCGCCGATCTCCTGCCAGGCGCCAATCCGCCGCCAGGTACCAGGACGATCGGTGCGCGAACCGAGCATCTCGATATCATGGTCGAAAAGAATGCCAATGCCGAAATCGACTGGATCGAGCACCTTGGCGACCAGAACCACCTTCACATCCGGGTGCGCGACCACAAGCTCGTCACACTTGCCGATCCATATCTCGCAATCCGGCCGGGTGATCGAATCAGCCTCACGTTACGCGATCCGCTCTATTTCGACGCCAGCGGCCAGCGTCTGGGCTAGAATTGAACGATACAAAACACACTGCATAAAAGACGGGTCTCTCTCCATGAAACATTTCTTCAATCGCCGGGAAACCATTGTTACCGAAGCCCTCGATGGTCTGCTCCTGACAAGCAGTGCCGGTCGTCTTGCCCGTCTCGATAGCTTCCCCGACATCAAGGTGATCCTGCGCGCGGATTGGGATAAATCGAAGGTCGCGATCATCTCCGGCGGCGGCGCGGGTCACGAGCCCTCGCATGCCGGCTTCGTCGGCAAGGGCATGCTGACAGCAGCTGTATCGGGCGAGATCTTTGCTTCGCCGAGCGTCGATGCCGTGCTGACGGCCATCCGTGCGGTAACGGGCCCCAAGGGCGCCCTGCTGATCGTCAAGAACTATACGGGCGACCGGCTCAACTTTGGCCTCGCTGCCGAAAAGGCCCGTGCCGAAGGCTTCGATGTCGAGATGGTGATCGTTGCCGACGATATTGCCATCCCCGAAATCAACCAGCCCCGCGGCGTTGCCGGTACCTTGTTTGTGCATAAGATCGCCGGCTACCACGCCGAAGCAGGAGCCGGCCTGAAGACGGTCGCCGCACAAGCGGCTGCCGCAGCCCGAGATATCGTTTCACTCGGCATGTCGCTTTCGACCTGCAGCGTTCCCGGTCAGGCGCATGAGGATCGGCTCGGCGCCAATGAAGGGGAGCTTGGCCTCGGCATCCATGGCGAGCCCGGTGTCGAGCGGATCGCCTTGCAACCGGTTGTCGACCTTGTCGCGACGATGACCGAGCGACTGGCCGCAAGACTGGATGGTGCACATGACCACGCACTGTTGATCAACAACCTTGGCGCCGTGCCGCCGCTTGAGATGGGCGTCATTGCCAATGCCGTGTTGTCCTCGCCGGTCACGCGTCGCGTGCGCCTGATCGTCGGACCGGCGCCGATGATGACCGCGCTCAACATGAACGGTTTTTCGCTTTCGCTCATTCGGCTGGACGCTGCTCGCGAAGCCGCGCTGAAGTCCGCAGTCGGGCCCCATGCCTGGCCACCCGTCGCCGAACGGCATGAGATCGCCATCGTTCCCGCCCCGGATAAGTTATCTGGCCGGGATGAAGTGGTCTCGGCAAGCGATGACAGCCGGAGCCGTCGCCTTTTGACGGCGGTCTGCGAGCATCTGATTTCCCTCGAGAGCGAGTTGAACCGCCTCGATGGCCGCGTCGGTGATGGCGATACCGGTTCCACCGTGGCAACAGGGGCGCGTAGCGTTCTTTCCCGCATTGACACGCTGCCGCTGAAGGATGCTGGCGCCACCATGGCCTCGATCGGTGAGATCCTGAGCACGAGCATGGGCGGGTCCAGTGGCGTACTGCTCTCGATCTTTTTTACGGCCGCCTCCAAGGCCATGGCGGAAAAGGCTGATATAGCCGCTGCCCTGCTTGCCGGGCTCGATCGGATGACGTTCTATGGAGGCGCCGGCATCGGCGATCGTACCATGGTCGACGCGCTGGCGCCCGCACTCGCGGCCTTGGCATCAGGTGATGTCGCGGCCGCGGCGAAGGCTGCGGCTACCGGTGCTCAATCGACAAAGGCGATGCTGAAGGCGAAGGCCGGTCGCGCCTCCTATGTCGGTGAGAAGGATCTGGAGGGAGTGCCGGATCCGGGGGCTGTCGCTACGGCGGGCGTGTTCGAAGTCGTTGCAGCGCTGGCATGAATTGGCGATTGGAGGATATCGGATGCAGGCAGAACCGGTTCTTCTTACGGGATTGATCGAGACTTGCCGGGCAACGATTGCGGCAAACAGCGAACATCTCTGCGCGCTTGATCGGGCGATTGGGGACGGTGACCACGGAACGAATATGCGCCGTGGCTGCGACGCAGTCAGCGCCGAGGAAGCCTCTGTTGCAACTCTTCCCTTGCCCGACGCGCTTGAAAAGATCGGACTGACGCTCGTTATGAACATCGGTGGCGCGGCCGGCCCTCTCTATGGCACACTGCTCATGGAGATGGGTCGCGAGCTCCGTGCATTGAACCAGAACCAAGATTTTCCAGCGGTACTGAGGCAGGCAATTGATGCGGTCGCCCGTCGAGGCCGCTCGCATGCCGGGGACAAAACCCTTCTCGATGTTCTCTATCCGGTTCAGGACGCACTCGCGCATTGTTCATCTTTGACGGACATCGCACGTCAAGCCGAAGTTGCTGCCGAGCGGACGTCTGCCATGAGGGCGATGCGCGGACGGGCTTCCTATCTCGGCGACCGGTCAATCGGCCATGTCGATCCGGGCGCTTCAAGTTGTGCGCTTCTGACAACCGCGATCTGCCGCTATCTCGAGGAGCACCGCAGCGCATGAATGCGAAGACGCCAAACGTCGGAATTGTAATTGTCTCCCACTCGCCGCTCATTGCGCGTGGCACCGCCGATATGGTGCGGCAAATGGTGGGCGACAGCGTGCCGCTCGCCTGGTCCGGTGGCAACAGTCACGGCGAGTTGGGAACGGATGCCGGCGGAATTCTCAAAGCCATCGAAGAGGCCTGGTCGGACGCCGGCGTAGCCGTCTTCGTCGATCTGGGTGGAGCTGAAACCAACAGCGAAATGGCAATCGAAATGCTCGGCTCGCCCCGGTCCAAGCGGGTATCGATCTGCAACGCCCCTATCGTTGAAGGAGCCGTTATCGCCGCTGCCGAGGCCTCCGGTGGCGCCTCACTGGCCAAGGTGGTCGCAACGGCAGAGGAGCTCTCACCCTGATGAGCAGTGGATTGCGCATAGGAACCCATGAGGCAGGGCAGGTCCATGCCAGTTGCGAAACGGAGGTCGAGGTCAAGCATGGCGTCGGACTGCATGCCCGGCCTTCGGTGACGTTCACGCGGCTGGCAAAGTCGTTCCCCTGCTCCATCGAGGTCGCTGTCAATGGCAGCGACGTCTGGCTGAACGGCAAGAGCATCATCAAGATCATGGGCGCCAAGATCCGCAAGGGCTCGGTGCTTAAGATTCGCGCCGACGGAATCCTCGCCGAAGAAGCGATCCGGGCATTGAAGGGCCTCGTCGAGCGCAATTTCGATGAGGAAAAGAAGCATGGCCGCCCCGCTTAGATTGAAAGGCACGAGCGCGGCGCCAGGTGTTGCCAACGGACCGGCCTTCGTCGCCGAACCAATGGCCCCTGCCCCGTCACCGCCATCAAGCATCTCCGGCCATGCCGAACTCGCCAGCGCAGTCGACACCGCCATCCGCGAACTGCAGGACCTTGGCACCGGGGCAGACCCCGAGGGCGGCGACATCGTCGAGTTTCAGATTGAGGTGCTGCGCGATCCAACGCTGACCGAGATGGCCGGCGCGCGTATCGATGCCGGTGAAAATGTAGCTTTCGCCTGGATCGGAACGCTCGATGGTTACATCCGGGAACTGGAATGCTCGGAAGAAGATCAACTAAGGGCGCGTGCCGTCGACATTCTGGACATCAAGAACCGCGTCCTCTCCGTACTCACCGGAACGCCCGTCGACGACTTTCCAGCCGGATCCATCTATGTCGGAAAGGACATGGAGCCCAGCCGCTTCCTCGCCCATGACTGGTCGGCAGGCGGCGGTATCGTTCTCTTCGGAGGGAGTGCCGTCGGCCATGTCGCCCTGCTTGCCAAATCCCGGTCCGTTCCGATGGTAATCGGTACCGGCCGCTTCACGACCGAGGAAGGGCAACACATGGGAGTCGACGGTGATTCAGGTATTGTCATTCTTAAGACAGCCAAGGACCATGCGACATCGACGCAAGTCAGCCGTCCGCCAACAAGCACCGCACCGCCACTCGACAGCGGAATCGTGCATACCGCGGACGGAGCGCAGGTCCTCTTGTCCGTCAATGTCAATGCTCCCGAGGAAATCGATGCGATCCCGGTCGCGACAACCGCCGGAATAGGGCTGATGCGCTCGGAGTTCGCGGTGACGTCGCTCGGTGATGCCGCAAACGAAGAAAAGCAATTTGAGATCTATCGCCGCCTCCTGGATTGGGCGGATGGCCGGTCCGTGACAATCCGTATGTTGGATATCGGTGGCGACAAGCCGCTCTCCGGCCTCACGGAAATGTCCTCGTTGCGCGGCATTCGTCTTCTTCTAGCCCGGCCCGAAATTGCGCGCGTTCAAGCTCGCTCGCTTTTGCGCGCCGCGGTCTTCGGCAATCTTCGTATCATGCTGCCGATGGTGACATTTCCGTCTGATGTCGACGATATCAGGCAGATCTATCGCGAAGAATCCAGCCTGCTCGCAAGCCGGGGTATGCCGCACCGTATTCCCCCGATCGGCATGATGGTGGAGGTCCCGGCGGCGGCCCTCATGCTCGATCAATTCGAAAATGCAGACTTCTTTTCGTTTGGTACAAATGACCTTTCGCAATACCTGGTCGCTTCCGCACGCGAGCAGGCCGACTTTGCTCGTTATCAGGCCCGCGCAGTGCCCGCAGTGCTGCGCCTCGTGGCACGGGCGGTCAAGCTTGCCGGCAAAAAACCAGTCAGCATTTGCGGAGACATGGCCGGCGATCCATCCCGTATCTCTGATCTTCTCGCCGTCGGTCTTCGGCATTTTTCCGTGGCGCCGGATCGGCTTCCCACGATAAGATCGGCCATAGTCGGTCTGAATGCCGATGGAACAAGGGTAGCCGGAGAATAGGGATGGCGCGCGAAGACACCGAAGACGCCATTATCGCCTATAAGAATATTCTGGCGCAGATCATCGAAAACCGGCCTTCGGGAACCCGTCAGCGGCTGGCGACGGAACTCGGCAAGCATCGCAGCTTCGTCACCCAGATAACCAGCCCCATTTATGCGACGCCTCTTCCTGCGCGTCATCTTGCGACGATCTTCCGGGTTTGCCATTTCAGCGCCGCCGAACAGGAACGCTTTCTCGACGCTTATCAGATCGCCCATCCCGGCAAACTGCCGGAATTTGGCGCCTCGGAGAAATTGCGACACCTTTCCATCATGGTGCCTGACTTCGGTGACGAACGACGCAACCGGCTGCTTGAAGAGGCAATCACCGACTTGGTGCAGAAGATCGCTGCAATTTCGGGATCGCCGGATTGAACGGACCATTGCGCGCGACGAGGCGCTAGATGATCATCGCCTTGGGAGGGGCTTGATGAAGAAATTCATGAATACAGCGGAAACAATGGTCGCCGAAAGCCTCGACGGGTTCGTGCGCGCCCATGAGGACTTCGTTGTGTTCGGCGCTGATCGTAAATCTGTCCGCCGTCGTCACCTCGTTCCGGGCAAGGTGGCAATCATCTCCGGCGGTGGCGCGGGTCACGAACCAATGCATATCGGTTTCGTCGGTCGCGGCATGCTCGATGCAGCATGTGTCGGGCATATCTTCACTTCTCCTACTCCGGACCAGATCGTTGGCGCGATCGAGGAAACGGATACCGGGGCTGGCTGCCTGCTCGTGGTGAAGAACTACGACGGCGATGTCATGAATTTCGAAATGGCGGCAGAGATGGCATCGAGCCGCCACAAGATTGAAATGGTGATCGTGAGCGACGACATCGAAACGGCGCGGACGCAGGACGGGCGCGGCCGACGCGGTGTTGCCGGTACCGTGATCGTTGAGAGACTTCTCGGCGCTGCAGCCGAAAAGGGAATGGCGCTCGCCGAATTGAGAGCCCTTGCCGGTGATCTTTCGCCCCGCGTCAGATCGATGGGTGTCGCTTTGACTGGCGTAACGGTTCCTCACACGCAGCGATCAACCTTTGCGCTCGGCCCGAGTGAGATAGAAATGGGCGTTGGCATTCACGGGGAACCAGGCCACGAGAGAGAGCCCTTCTCCAACGCAGATGCCATCATCACGCATCTGAGCGCGACAGTCTTCAACGAAGTCGCCCCGGTTGCGGACAAGGCATTGCTTTTCGTGAATGGACTTGGCGGCACGCCACCGGCCGAACTTTATCTCGCCTACAATACTGCCCACCGCTTCATGACGGATCATGACCTGAGGATCGTACGCTCGCTGGTCGGCACTTACGCCACCTCCCTCGATATGCAGGGCCTTTCCGTCACGCTCGCCATCCTCAGTGAGGAAGAACTTCTCCTGTGGGATTCGCCCGTTGCGACGGCGGCGTTGCGCTGGGGGTGCTAATTTAGGCTCGAGCAATTGCTCCCGTGGAACTGGGCCGTCAAGCAAATTGCACCGAATGGGGCAGAGCCCCTACATTCAGAACCTCAGGACATCATCGTGAGACACGGAACCACAGAATTTTCCGGCGTTAGGTAGCAAAGAGCACCAAAAGCAGCGTAGGCATCTGATTTACTACAGAAATTGCCGACGTTATGGAGCAAGTGCCACATGCGTCAGGCGGCGCGTTGGGAGCGGCAATGCGCCCACGCTATCGCCTCTACCGACGCGGTCTTACCAGTGTTTCTGGGGTTATCAGATGCAGCCGCTCGTCTTCTTTCGCCAAACTCTCGACATCGCTTGAAAAACCACTTCTACTGAAAAACAGGTAGTGCTTGCCCGTCGCTCCTTCCCCGTAAGTCGTTTTCTCGGATCGCTCACGCAACAATCGGACGTGGCCAAGGTCGATCACGCGCGATCGCCATTTGCATTCGCCATAGAAAAATGCACCATCCAACAATCGCCCCGCGACATCGATGTCGAAATCGGCGTGACCCCAAATCTGGCCAACCTCCTGCGTCGGAACCGCAAGGACCTCCTGCAGATGAAGCCTTGCAAATTGAAGGGTGATCGGCTCGAACGCAATCCCCATATATTCGGAGAACCGAGGCTCCACGACGCGGTCGTAAACCTCCTCGCCAAACCCGCTGCTGATCGCGCTCAGGTTTGGTCGCACGAAACGATGCCAGAACGACATCAGGCTGTCTGCAACGCGATAGCGGCGGTTTCGGCCCTTTTCGTCGGCATCCAGCGATTTCGAATTATCGATCAGATCAAGCGCGAGCAGTTTCGCCAGGTACGGTCCAATACCGTCTGCTTTGACACCCAGTCGGTTTGCGATCTCCGACTTACTGTTGCAACCGTCAGATATAGCCGCAACCACGCTTGAGTAAAAGGACGGCTCTCTGAGTTCGGTCTGCAGCAGCGTGTTCGGTTCGTCGATCAGGGTGCCTGTCTCTGTGAGCAAGAGTTTGATGACGTTGTTGCGGAGCGGTTCCTGAGCGTCGCAAAGCTGAAGATAGTAGGGAATGCCGCCGAAAATCGCATAGGTTCTGATAATGTCGTCGGCCGTGTACTCCGGGAAAAACTTGGCGACGTCGACAAGGGGCAAGGCCTTCATGTCGAGCGACAGGGTTTTTCGCCCGTAAAGCGGGTTCCGTTCCGCCAACAGGTCTTCCATTTGAGAAATGGCAGAGCCGCAAAGGATCAGTTTCATCGCCCCATCTGCAAGTGCGCCGGAATCCCAGAATTTCTGCACGATCGATGGCAGTGCTGGCTCGTTATCAAGCAGATAGGGAAATTCGTCGATCGTGACGATCAATCCCGGATGCTCGCCGGCACGCTCGGCAACATAGTGCAGTACCCCCTCCCAGCTTGACAGGGCTTCGAGCTGTGGCTTTGATCCGATTGCCTTTCCGACATCGGATTTGAACTGTTCCAGGTTCAAAAGTGATGAGACGCGGGTCGCCTGAAAGTAGATTTCTGGGCGGTTCTTGGCGGCCTCCCGAAGGAACCGCGATTTGCCGATCCGCCGTCGGCCAAATACGATGATGAGGGAAGGTCGTTGCGAATCCAATTCGATCCGCACCAGCTTGAGTTCACGTTCGCGCCCGAGAAACTGCATATGCCTTCCTTGTGGTAATTATAATTACCGTAAGCGTGATTACCTTAATCGTGTTTACCTTATTGACGATCAGTTTGTCAAGTTCTGCGCGCTACAGGCTCTCCAAACCGCGTTCGAAGTGCGTGCCTTTACGGCGGCCGGTTTTGAAGATCCGGTAACCGGCAGCTTAAATGCAGGCATCGCTCAATGGTTGATTGGCAGCGGCATCGCTCCTTCGTCATACATTGCCAGCCAGGGTAGCGTCCTTGGACGGGAAGGACGTGTTTATGTGGAGCTGGTCGAAGATCGGATTTGGATCGGTGGCGACGTCACGACTTGTATCGAGGGCGTCGCAGCCGTCTAATTTGAACGCCCGCCAACGAAATTACAGCCTCCGCGGCCTCGGCCGTATGGTTACCGCACTGCCGTATATCGCCAGAGAGAATCGTGCAGTCTCGGTTGGCTTGGTGGAACGCCTCGGAGGCAATAAAAGGGGTCAGTCTCTTACTGCAGCCGAACGTTGCTTCGGTCGAAGAAGTGCAGTCTCTCTGCCTTGGCGGCAATCCGCACCGGGGCGTCGATCTCTATTCTTGATCGGCCCGCGACACGAAAGACAACATTGGCGCCGGTCGGCAGCGTTGCGTGAACGTAGCTTTCAGCGCCGATCAGTTCGACAGCGGCGACGCGCGCCTCTGTAATAAGGGCTGCGGGTTCTGCGCCTTCCGCCAGATAGAAATCCTCTGGGCGGATGCCGATGGTGGCGGTCTCGGCTGGAAGAAGGTCCGGGTTGCTCAATGTCAGGCTCGGATTGTCGGTCGAAAACAGGTTCATCGCCGGCGAGCCGATGAAGGTCGCGACGAAGGTTGTTGCGGGTTTCTCATAGAGCTCGATCGGTGTGCCGACCTGCTCGATCAGGCCGCCGTTCAGGACGACCAGCCGGTCGGCGAGGGTCATCGCCTCCATCTGGTCATGCGTGACGTAAACGCTGGTGGTTGCAAGTGTCCGCTGAAGGCGCTTGATCTCGACCCGCATCTGTACGCGCAGCTTGGCGTCGAGGTTGGAGAGCGGCTCGTCGAAGAGAAAGGCGGCGGGCTCGCGAACGATCGCCCTGCCCATCGCCACGCGCTGGCGCTGGCCACCTGAAAGCTGGCGCGGCTTGCGCTCAAGGTAGGGCTCGATCTCGAGCGAAGCAGCCGCCTTGGCAATGCGCCTGTCGATCTCGTCCTTCGGCGTGTTGCGGTTCTTCAGACCATAGGCGAGGTTCTGGCGCACGGTCATATGCGGATAGAGCGCATAGTTCTGGAAGACCATGGCGATGTCCCGCTCGGAGGGCTCCAGCTCGTTGACCCTACGCCCGCCGATCCCGATCTCGCCAGCAGTGATACTTTCCAGCCCGGCGATCATACGCAGCAGCGTGGACTTGCCGCAGCCCGAGGGGCCGACGAGGACGACGAGTTCGCCGTCGGCAATGTCGAGCGACACGCCCTTGATCACGTCGATGCCGCCGCCATAGGACTTGCGGACGTCGTTAAGCTTGATTCCGGCCATTATTTCTCCGTTTCCACCAGACCTTTGACAAACCAGCGCTGCATGAGCACGACGACGAGGACTGGCGGGATGATTGCCAGGATCGCCGTCACCATCACGAAGTTCCACGGGGTCGCCGCATCAGCAAAATCCACCATCTTGCGCAAGCCGATGATGATCGTCGTCATGCGCGCGTCGTTGGTCACGAGCAGCGGCCAAAGATATTGTGTCCAGCCGTAGATGAAGAGGATGACGAAAAGCGCGGCGATATTGGTGCGCGATAGCGGCAGCAGGATATCGCGCATGAAGCGGAAGGGACCGGCGCTGTCGATACGTGCCGCCTCGACCAGCTCGCCCGGGATCGTCAGGAAGAACTGCCGGAACAGGAAAGTCGCCGTCGCTGACGCCATCAGCGGCAGCGTCAGACCGGCGTAGGTGTCGATCATGCCGAGATCGACGATCACCTTGTAGGTCGGCAGGATACGGACTTCGACCGGCAGCATCAGCGTGATGAAGATCATCCAGAAGAAACCCATGCGGAAGGGAAAACGGAAGAAGACGATCGCGAAAGCCGACAGGAAGGAAATCGCGATCTTGCCGACCGCGATGACGAAGGAAACGACGAAGGTGTTCCAGAGCATCCGCTCGAGACTGACACCGACAGTGCGTTCGACACCACCGAAGAGCGCTTCGCCGTAATTTCCGGAGAAGTGCGCACCCGGCAGTAGCGAGATCGGCGGTCGCAGGATCTCCGCCGAGCTCATCGTCGAGGCGACGAAGGTGTAGTAGATCGGAAAGGCGACGATGACGATGCCGAGGATCAGCATCAGATGGCCGAGAAGCGTGGCCAGGGGACGTTTTTCGATCATCAGCCCGCCTCACCCATAATGTACGCGGCGTTCCACGAAGCGGAACTGGAAGGCGGTCAATGCGATCACGATTGCCATCAGGATGACAGATTGCGCCGCCGAGGAGCCGAGGTTGAGATTGACGAAGCCATCGTTGAAGACCTTGTAGACCAGCGTTTCGGTCGCCCGTGCCGGACCACCTCCGGTAACCGCGTGGATGATGCCGAAAGTGTCGAAGAAGGCGTAAACGGTATTGACCACAAGCAGGAAGAAGGTGGTCGGCGCCAAGAGCGGGAAGACGATCGTCCAGAAACGCCGGGTGCCGCGCGCACCGTCGATCGCCGCCGCCTCGATCAGCGATTTCGGGATCGCCTGCAGCCCGGCGACGAAAAAGAGGAAATTATAGCTGATCTGCTTCCAGGCGGCTGCAACAATCACCAGCAGCATGGCCTGGTTGCCGTTCAAGAGTGGATCCCAGCCGAAGCCGTTTCGGCGCAGCAGATAGGCAAAGGTGCCCATGGCGGGATTGAACATGAAGAGCCAGAGCATGCCGGCAACGGCGGGCGCGACGGCATAGGGCCAAATCAGCAGCGTCCGATACAAGCCCTGCCCGCGCACCACCTTGTCGGCGGCGGTCGCAAGCGCGAGCGCCAGGACCATGGACAGCAACGCCGTCGAGATGCTGAAGACAACGGTTACCTGCAGCGAGTTCAGATAATTCTCGTCAGAAAGAACCGCCCGGAAATTGGCGAGGCCGACAAAACCGCTCTTGAGTCCGAAGGGATCCTCGCGCTGCGTCGACTGGTAGAGCGCCTGGCTTGCCGGCCAGAAGAAGAAGACCACGGTAAGCACGATCTGAGGCGCGACCAGGAGATAGGGAAGGATCTTGTTGGGAAAAACGACACGCTGCAAATGAGGCTCCTGACAAACGGTAGTAACCGCCCGCGGTTTTGACCACGGGCGGCAGGAGACGTCTGTTAGTTGCCCAGGGCTTGCTGGATCGCCGCATTGCCTCGCTCGACCGCCTTGTCGAGGGCCGCTTTGGCATCCTGCTTGCCGGCGAGCATGGCCTCGAATTCCTCGTTCATGATGTCGCGGACCTGAGGCAGGTTGACGAGACGAACGCCCTTGGAATTTTCGGTCGGCGCCTTGCCCATCATCTGCAGGATCGGCGTTTCGCGAGCAGGGTTCTTGTCATAGAAGCCGGACTTCTTCGTGTCCTCGTAGGCCGCCATGGTGACCGGCATGTAGCCCGAAACCTGATGCAGTCGCGCCTGGATCTTGGTCTGGGAGAGGAAATGGAAGAACTCGGCGATGCCCTTGTATTCCGCATCCGACTTGCCGGCGAAGACCCAGAGGCTCGCGCCGCCGGGGATCGTATTTTGCGGCCGCCCCTCCCCATCATAATAGGGCAGTTGACCGATGCCGTAGTTCATCCCCGACTTGACGATGTCGCCGAGGCCACCCGAGGATTCCGTCATGATCGCGCATTCGCCGGAGGTGAAGAGTTGCTTTGCCTCCGAGGTCCTGCCGCCGTATCGGAAGGTGCCGTCCTTGGCGAGATCGGCGATCGCCTGGAAATGCTGGACGAAGAGTGGCGAGTTGAATTCGAGCTTCACATCCGTGCCGCCAAGCCCGTTTTCGTTGGTGCCGTAGGCGACGTTGTTCCAGGCGGCAAGGTTTTCCGTCTGGATCCAGGTCAGCCATGTTGAGGTGAGTCCGCAAGGGGCTGCGCCGCTCGCCTTGATCTTCTTGGCTGCCTCGAAGACATCAGGCCAGGTTTTCGGCGGCGTCTCCGGATCGAGGCCGGCTTTCTTGAAGACATCCTTGTTGTAGTAAAGGATCGGCGAAGAGGAGTTGTAGGGGAAGGACAGCATCGTGCCGTCCGGCTTCGAGTAATAGGCGACGATGCCGGGCAGATATTCAGACTTGTCGAACTTGTAACCGCCCTTCTCCAGCACCTGGGCAGCCGGCATGACGGCGCCCTCTGCCCCCATCATGACGCCGCTACCGGCGTCAAAGACCTGCAGGATTGCCGGTGGCTGCTTGGCGCGGAAGGCGGCGATGCCGGCGTTCAGGGCTTCCGGATAGGTGCCCTTGAACACCGGGACGATCTTGTACTCGCTCTGGCTCTCGTTGAACTCCTTGGACAGCTTTTCGACGACCTCGTTATTGGCGCCTGCCATGGCATGCCACCATTGCAGTTCGGTCACCGCAAAGGCGTGCTGGGCACCGGCCGAAAGGGCCGCGGCTGCGACGGAAACGAAAAGTAGACGTTTGGACATAATTCCTCCCTGTGGTTTTGGCGATCGTCTGCGACCTTTTCCGGACGATCCTCCTCGATCGTTCCGGAAATTCTCTTCTGTCTTTTCCCGAAAGCGGCGAACTCCCGATGCAAAGCTGTGCAATCGAGGAGAACTAGGACGCTTTCGCAATCTGTCGAGCATCGGAGCGAAGATCGCCTCAAAGGCCGGCGATACTCCTCAAATCCTCGATCGCGCCTGGCGCGGCGGCAAGCACCGGCGCGCCTTTCGTGAGCATCTCGCCCTGTGTCGGGAAAGGGTGGTACCAGCCGCCCGCCTCTTTCACCAGGCAATAGCCGGCCATGCAGTCCCAGGCATGCATGTAGGGCTCGTAATAGCCAACCAGCCGGCCCGCCGCGACATAGGCGAGCATCAGCGCGCCGGAGCCGTTGCGCACGAAATTGCCGCCGGCGTCCAGCAGGCTTTCGACCATCTTCCCGACAAAGGCCGGCGTGACGTAGTTGTTGGCACCGATTCCCGTCACCGCGTTGCGAATGTTGCGCGAGGGGTCGAGCGTCAGCGTCTTGCCATTAAGCGTCGCACCCATGCCTGATGCTGCGGCATAGAGTTCGCCGTGGCAGGGCGCGGAAATGACGCCAAGCACGGGAACGTCGTCGTGCAGAAGGCCGATCGAAACACACCAGTTCGGCATGCCGTTGACGAATGGGCTCGTGCCGTCAATCGGATCGACGACCCAGGTGAAGCCCGAGGAGCCATGTTCGAGCCCATACTCCTCGCCGAGGACACCGTCGCCCGGATAGGCTTGATGAAAGCGGGCGCGGATCAGGTTCTCGACTTCGCGATCGGCGATCGAAACGACGTCCTGGGGGTCGCGCTTGGTCTCGATGACGAGGGTTTCGCGCTTCCTGAAATAATCGAGCGCCACTTCGCCTGCCTCACGGGCAACCGCCTCAGCAAGCGCGAGACGGGCTTCGAGACCGGAGATGACATGCGACGTCATGAACTAATATCCTTCTTGTCAAAACGGGATTGGGGTCAACCGATAATGGCGATGCCACGGCTCTTGAAGCCGATCGTCACTTCCGTTCGCGGCGCGAGCGCCTGTTCGACAGCCGGGTCGACGACGAAAAGCGTACCGTTGCTCGTCTTGACCTCGTATTCGACACGGTCGCCAAGATAGGCGGCATGGGTGATCTCGCCATTGAACGATCCATCGGAGGTACGCGGTGCAAGGGTGATGGCGTTCGGACGAATGGCGAGCTGCGCCGGTCCGGTGCGGATGTTGCGGCCAGCAACCCGATGCTGCAGCCCCTCGACGCTGATCGTCGCGCTGTCGCCCTCGACGCCGACGATGTCGCAGGGCAGCACGTTGGCCTCTCCCATGAAGTCGGCGATGAAGGCGGAGGCCGGCGCGTCGTAGAGGTCGCGCGGCGCACCAGCCTGTGCGATCTGGCCATCCTTCATGACAATGATGCGGTCGGAAACGGCAAGGGCTTCGTCCTGGTCATGCGTGACATAGACCGCGGTGAAGCCGAGACGCTGCTGAAGATCGCGGATCTCAGTGCGCACCCGCCGGCGAAGGCGGGCGTCGAGATTGGAAAGCGGCTCGTCGAGCAGCAGGACCTGCGGCTCCAGCACCAGGGCGCGGGCGACGGCGACGCGCTGTTGCTGGCCACCGGAAAGCTCGGCCGGCAGGCGCTGGCCCATGCCGGCGAGACCGACCAGCTTCAACCCCTCCTCCGCCCGCTCGCGGGCCTCCTTGCGGCGAATGCGGGAGGATTCGAGGCCATAGGCGACATTATCGAGCGCCGTCATGTGCGGAAACAGCGCGTAGGACTGGAACACCATCGAGACGTCGCGCTCGTTAGCCGGAAGGGCCGTGACATCCTTGCCGCCGATCAGGATCCGGCCGGCCGAGGGATGCTCCAGTCCGGCCAGCATGCGCAGCGTCGTCGTCTTGCCGCAGCCCGATGGTCCGAGCAGCGTGACGAGCGTACCCGGCTCGATGGTCAGCGAAAGATCAGGGATGGCTGTGAAGGCACCGAAGGTCTTGCGGACATTTTCGAAGACGACGGAACCGGCGGCGGTGTTGCTCATGCGGTTTTCTCCTGACCGAGAGGCGCGGAAGCGGCTTTACCGGCAAGCGCGACGCGGTTTTCGCGCCGCAGCCGGCGCTCGCCGACGAGAAGCTGGAAGCCGGCGATGATGGCGATCATCACCAGGATAAGCGCCGAGGAATAGGCGATCGCCACGCCGTATTCGCCGTTCTCGACAAGGCCGACAATATAGGCGGTGGACATGTTGTACTTCGCGCTGACCAGAAAGATGACCGCGCTGATCGAAGTGATTGCGCGGACGAAGGAATAGACGAGTGCTGCGGTGATTGCTGGCCGAAGCAGCGGCAGGATAACCCTGCGGATGGTGCGGAAGCTGTCGGCGCGCAGTGTCAGCGACGCCTCGTCGAGGCTCTTGTCGAGCTGGCTCATGGCCGCCACGCCGCCGCGCACGCCGACCGGCATGTTGCGGAAGACGAAGCAGGCGACGAGGATCAGCGCCGTGCCGGTCATTTCGAGCGGCGGCAAGTTGAAGGCCATGATGTAGCTGATGCCGATAACGGTGCCGGGAATGGCAAAGCTCATCATCAGCGCAAATTCGAAGAGGTTGCGGCCGACGAACCGCTGGCGAACGATCAGATAGGCCGTCAAGAGGCCGACGGCTGCTGTCAGCGGCGCGGAGATCAGGGCGATCTCCATGGTCGTCCAGAAGGAGTTCCAGGCGACGCCCGTCCAGGCAATGCCGCCATCGTCGCGCCAGCCGATCGAGAAGGCCTTCACGTAGTGCTCGACGGTAAGCGTGTTGTCGAGGCCCCAGGTGCGGACAAAGCCGCCGAAGAGGATCATCGCGTAGACGACGATGGTGAAGATCATCCAGGGAATGACGATCGCATGCACGCCGATTGAAAGTCCGCGCGGCAGGGCGATATGGGCGCCCGAATCCCCCTTGCCCGTAACGGTCGCGAAACTCTTGCCGGCGAGCCAGAAGCGCTGCGCGATGAAGGCCGACATGGTGAAGAGAAGCAGGATCATCGCAAGGACGGCGGCCCGTGACGGATCGTTCTGCGAGCCGACGACGGCGAAGAAGATCTCCGTCGACAGCACGCCATGGCTGCCACCAAGCACCATCGGATTGCCGAAATCCGCCATGCTCTCGATGAAGGCGATCAGAAACGCGTTGGCGAGACCGGGCTTCATCAGCGGCAGCGACACCCGCCAGAAGGTGCGCCAGCGGTCGGCACGCAAGGTTTGAGATGCCTCCTCCATCGAGGGGCTGACGCCTTCCACCACGCCGATGAGCACAAGGAAAGAGATCGGCGTGAAGGAAAGTACCTGGGCGATCCAGATGCCCGTCAACCCATAGAGCCAGCGGCCCGGTTCCGCGCCAAGAAGAGTTGCCACCGTTTGGGTGACGACGCCGGCACGCCCGAAGAGCAGCGTCAGCGCCAGACCGACGACGAAGGGCGGCGTGATGATCGGCAAGATCGTCAGCAGCCTTAACCCCTTCTTGAAGGGGAACCGCGTGCGCGTCGCAACCAGCGCAAAGCAGAGGCCGAGAAGCGTCGCGCCGCTGGCCGTCAGGATCGCGAGCCAAAGCGTGCGCCAGGCGACGCCGCACCGATCGCCACCAACCACGCAGTCGAGACTCCAGACGGACGAGTCCTGAATATTGGTCACGAACCCGCTCGGATCAAAGGACCCATCGAAGGCCTGAAAGGCGCCGACGAACATGCTGCCTACCGGGTAGAAGACAAAGATTGCGACCAGCACGATCAACATGACGATGGCGCCGACAAGAAAGGCATCACCTTTCATGACGCCGCGTTCGGCAAGCCCGAAGGAAAAGAGAAGCACGAAAACGATGCCGGCAAGGATGGCGCCGGCACCCATCGAGGGCTGCCCATCGTTGAGCGTACCGAAAAGCACTTCGCTGATCGTCCAGCTCCAGCCGGAGAGGGTAATTGCCAATCCCTGCAGCGCCAGGAAGGCAAAGCCGAGGCCACCTGCCACGGCAAGCAGCCGACCGCGGCGGATCGGATCGGACATCAGGCGCGCCGAGCCGCCCGCCAACAGGAACGCAAGGGCGCCGGCAAGCCACCAGCGTCCGTGCATCAATATCTGCAAAACGCCAGGCGCGGCGGCAGGGTCAGCTGGAAAGCCCGAAAGCCAGCCGAAGCTGTAAAAGCCACCTTCGATCCGGTACCACGGAAAGAGAACGAAGGCAGCAAGGCCGAGAAGAAGAGCGACATCGAGCCGTCGATTGCTATGTGTCATGGTCGGGTCCGCGTCTTCATCCGGTTTCAGTTTTGCCTTCGGGCCGAACATAGTCCGGCCCGGGCACGGGCGAAGTCAGGTTCAGTTCGCCTTGGCGCCGATCTCCTTGTCCCAGCGAGCAAGAAGCGCCTTGCGAACATCGGGATCGCCGTATTTCGCGAAATCGTAATCGATGAGCTTGATGTCCTCGAACTTCGGCGCCTCCTTCGGCACCTCGGCGGATTTGTTGGACGGAAGCTGATAGGACTTCGCCTCCTTCATGTGCGACTGCGCTTCGGCGGAAAGCGCCCAATCGTACCATTTCTTGGCGTTTTCCAGGTTCTTGGCGCCCTTGACGATCGACATCGAGCCGATTTCGTAGCCCGTGCCTTCGCATGGCGCGACGGCCTTGACCGGGAAGCCCTCGACGGTCTGGGCGACCGCGTCGTGCATGAAGACGATACCGATGGTGGATTCACCGCGCGCGGCCGCCTTTACCGGCGCCGAACCGGACTTGGTGTATTGAGAAACGTTGGCGTTCAGCTTCGAGAGATAATCGAAAGCCTTGTCCTCGCCCATGATCTGCACCAGCGTGGCAAGCGTGTTATAGGAGGTGCCGGACGAATTCGGATTGGCGATCTGGATCTCACCCTTGTAGCTCGCATCGAGCAGGTCAGCCCAGCATTTCGGCTCCTTCAGCCCCTTCTTGGCAAGGATTTCAGAGTTGTAGCCCCAGCCGAGCGCGCCGGCATAAACGCCGACGGTGCGGAACTTGGCGCTCTCGGCCTGCTTCTTGGCCCAGTCTTGGAGCTGATCGAAAAGCGGCGACTTGTATTCCTGGGTCAGGCCTTCGGCGGCTGCCTGGAGATGGGGATCGCCGGTGCCGGCCCACCAGATATCCGTCTTCGGGTTGCGTGCCTCGGCACGGATCTTCGCATAGGTCTCGCCAGCCGACAGGCGAACCATGTTCACCTTTATGTCGGTCTGCTTCTCGAACAGAGCCTTCATCAGGTCGCAGACCTGCGAATCTGCCGAGCAGATGACATTGAGATCGCCGGCGGCATGAGCCGAAAAGGCAACAAAGGATATACCCGCGGCAAGCAATGCCGCGGCCAACTTGACCGGTCGCATGATTTCCTCCTGGTTGTGACGGCGCCTCCACGCCGCTCGCTTTTGCAAGCGTGTGCAGAGCTTGCATACGGGCAAAATAACTGTCAACTCGTTTTTCGCAAAACTGTCATAAAAGTCTTCGTGCAAGACCGCTTGCACGCACGTGCAACAAACGGCTAAGAAAAGACCGTGCGGGAGGGAAAGGTGCGGTCCAAAATTTTCGTTAGTGCACAGGAAGTCGCCGAAAGGGCCGGCGTATCGCGTTCCGCCGTCTCGCGAACCTTCACCCCGGGAGCGAGCGTCTCGGCAGAGACGCGCGAACGGGTGCTGCGGGCGGCAGAGGAGCTCGGCTACCACGTCAACCATCTTGCCCGAGGCCTGATGCGCAACGAAAGCGGCATCGTCTGCCTTATCGTTTCCGAGGTCGCGACGCCGTACCGGTCGGCGCTGCTCAGGGAGCTGACGCTGCAGCTGCAGAATGCCGGCAAGGTGGCGATGTTCATCAACACGGATCGCTCCGACGGCAGCGTCGACCGGGCGCTGCAACAGGCCATCCGTTATCGCGCCGATGCATCGGTCATTCTTTCCGGACTTCCCGACAAGTCGATAACGCAGCTTTGTCTGCGCAATGGCCAGCGCCTGGTGCTGATCAACCGCGACGACGATCAGCCTGGCCCGCTCAGGATCAACCTCGACGACGACGAGGCCGGCGGACGCATCCTGACTGCCTTCGTGCGGGCCGGCTGCCGCCGGCTTGCCTTTGCCAATTCCGAAGCGGGGACGCCTAGTCTCATGGGGCGCGAGCGCGGATTCGTTGCCGGCGCGCGCGCGCTTGGAATGGATGTCATCGTCGAACGTCACGGCTGGACGGGCTATGAGGCCGGGCGCGTTCTCGCCCATCGCCTGCTGACGGCCAAGGAGCGGCCCGATGCCGTCTTCTGCGCCACCGACCTTCTGGCCTGCGGTTTCATGGATGCGGCACGCCACCAGTTCGGCCTGTCCATTCCGGACGAACTCTGCGTCGCCGGCTTCGACGATATCGAGCAGGCGTCCTGGTCATCCTACGAACTGACGACATTCGCACAGCCGGTCGCCGAAATCGCTTCAAGGGCCGTCGAATGGTTGACCAAGTTCGAGCGGGAGGACGGCCAAGGCGACGTTCAGTCCATCAGGTTGAAGGCCGAACTGCTTTGGCGAAAGTCTATTCGCGCCAGGAAGTCATGACACCGCTACCGGCACTGCGAGCATGCTGCGCAGACGCGCAACGTCGCCCATACCGGCTCGGGGCTGGCGCCGCGACATGACGTCCTGACCACGATCGTCCCCCACAAAATGGGTCGGCCCTTGATGCGGGCGGTCGAACACCGGATGGCGAAGGTCGACAGCGACAAGGACGATATGGTGCCGGCATCCCTTGTCCGGCCAGGCGAGAGGCAAGGGGTCGTCCATGCCCCTTGGCGCAGAACCGTCAGCTTATCACGAGATGTCCTGGCGAAACGGTTCGATATTCGCGCCGTCCAGCCTCGTATTCGACAGGCCGGATCGGGCTCTTCAGCTCCTCGACAACAGCCATTCGTTTCTGGCGGCGACGGTCCGGATCCGGCACCGGAACCGCGGCCATGAGTTTCTTGGTGTAGTCGTGTTGCGGGTTGCCGAAGACTGCCGCGCGCGGGCCGATTTCGACGATCTCGCCGAGATACATGACCGCCACACGGTGGCTGACGCGTTCGACGACCGCCATGTCATGCGAAATGAACAGGAAGGCGAGATCGAGGTTGTGCTGCAGATCGAGCATCAGGTTGATGACCTGCGCCTTGATGGACACGTCGAGTGCCGAGACACTTTCATCAGCGACGATGACCCTCGGTTTAAGTGCCAAGGCCCGGGCGATACAGACGCGCTGTCGCTGGCCGCCAGAGAATTCATGCGGGTAACGTCTTGCCATATCGGGTGTCAGCCCGACCTTCAGGAGCATGTCAGCGACGACGTCCTTTGCCTCTCTTGCTGTGCCCATCTTGTGCTCGAGGTAGGGTTCGGCAATCGCCTGGCCGACGGTCATGCGTGGGTTGAGCGATGCAAACGGGTCCTGGAAGATCATCTGCACAGACTTGCGCATATCGCGCATCCCGCGCTTGTCGAGAGCGAGAACGTCGCGTCCTGCGACCAGCACGGATCCCGAATCCGGTTCGATCAGCCGCATGATGGCGCGCCCTGTGGTTGATTTGCCACAACCGGACTCGCCGACCAGCGACAGCGTCTCGCCGGCGAAAAGGTCGAAGGAAACGTTCTCGACGGCATGCACGCGGCCGCTCAGTCGTCCAAACAGCCCCGAGTGGATGTCGAACCGCTTGGTGAGCCCCTTCACCTCAAGGATCGGCTTGTCCTTGGATACGGTGTCAGGCACTTCGACCTGCTTGTCCGTTTCACCGGTTGCGGTGTTGACAACAGGAAAGCGCAATGGCCGCGCATAGGCCTGCATTGATCCAAGCACCGGGACGGCAGACAGCAGGGCGCGGGTGTAGGGATGCTTTCCACGGTGGAAGATGTCGGCGGTGGCACCGGTTTCCACCTGCTCACCGCGATACATGACGACTGTGCGGTCAGCAATTTCGGCAACGACGCCCATGTCGTGAGTGATGAACAGGACCGAGGTCCCCTGCTCGTCCTGCAGCATCTTGATGAGATCGAGGATCTGCCCCTGGATCGTTACGTCGAGTGCCGTCGTCGGTTCGTCGGCGATCAAGAGCTTTGGCCTGGAAGCCAGAGCCATGGCGATCATCACGCGCTGGCGCATGCCGCCGGAGAAGCGATGCGGGTATTCATCGAAACGAGATGCGGCGGACGGGATGCGGACCTTTTCCAGCAACCGGATCGTCTCCGCCTTCGCCTCGGCCTTCGACATCGCCTGGTGGCACAGCAATGCCTCCGAGATCTGGTCGCCAATGGTAAAGAGCGGATTGAGGCTCGTCATCGGTTCTTGAAAGATCATCGAGACGTCGTTGCCGCGGACCTTTCGCATCTCATTTTCGGAAAGCGACAGCAGGTCGCGGCCACCCAGCATGATTTTGCCCTCGATGCGGCTCGAATCGGGCTGCAGGAGCCGCATGATCGAGAGCGACGTGACACTCTTGCCCGAGCCGCTTTCGCCGACGATCGCGACCGTTTCTCCCGGTGCCACAGAGAAGGAAACATCCCGCACGACGGGTTTCAATCCGCCATCCACCAGAAACGAGGTGGTCAGGTTCTGGACAGACAGAACCGGATCGACGGACCTTGCAGTGCTTGTCTCTGTGGCGCTCATGATCGTTCCCTTCCTTCTATCGTTTGTCGCCTGTCGGTCCTCAGTCCGGCCAGCGCAGCATGCCGTCAAATCGATGCTTGCTGCGGTTTTCGAACGGCGTGGCGATGATCTCGTTCGAGGCACGAGCCTTGTTGAGCTCTTCTGCAAGGCGGACGGCGACGATCTCTTCCTGGCCAGGGTGCAGGTTGCAGGGATCGAGATAGAAATGCTGATGCTCGACCTCATGGTCGCGCACGATGACCGGCGGGTTGCCTTGCGACAGAGCGGCAGCGAGATCCCAGGCGGTGATGTGTGCCTCCGTCGGCGATATGACCACCCGCAAGCGGTCAAGCGGATTGTTGGTAGGATCGGGCTCGATCAGTGCCGTCACGCCTGGGCGATCGTCCAGTTCGTTCTTCCAGAGGTTCAGGCAGGCGGTCTCACGTTCCCGGATAGCCGCATGATCGCGCTTTTCCCAAGCTTCTAGCGCAGCCATGACGCCATAGACGCTTTCCTTGCCGACTTTCATGCCGCGGCCGATCCCCATGTTCTGCAGGAAGGCGCTGCGCACCAATTCCTTATTGCCAGCGACGATGCCGGAGGTCGGGCCGCCGAGGAACTTGTGGCCGGAATAAAGCGCGATATCGGCTCCTTGCGCCAGGAAGAGCTTGAGATCGTATTCGGAGGCCGCATCAACGATCACCGGAACGCCCTTCGCATGGGCGATCTCGACAAATTCGGTAAGATGAAGCAAGCCGTAGTCGACAACATGATGCGACACGACATAGACGGCCGCCGCCGTTTTCTCGGTAATGGCATTTTCCATATGAAAACGATGCGTCGAGGTTGCCTGCCCAATCAGGACGACCTTGCCCCCGGCGAGGCGGATGGCCTGATCAACCGGCGCGCCGTAACTGACAACATGGCCCATCTGCACGAGGACTTCGTTCTTCTCGGGAGAGACATCGGGCAATTTCTCGATGGCCAGGAGATTGTCGCCGGTGATGGCGCCGGCGACGGCGAGGCTTATGCCGGCCGAGCACGATGCGGTGACAAAGCCAGCTCCACCACCAGTCAGCCGTGCGATGACGCTGCTTGCCTTGCGTTGCAGGTCGTTGATCTCGACGAACTGCGGCAGAATCGCTGCCATCGCCTCTATCGCTTCCGGCACGACGATCGATGCGCCGAGGCTTGTCATGGTGCCGGACACGTTGATGACCGGGCGCAGGCCGATCTTGGTGCGGATATCATCGGACATTCTATTTCTCCAGAGTGGCGGCAGGTTGCGAATTGCCATCGACAGTTATGCCATAGTAATGTAATAGCTTCTCGTTATCAGACGAGGAGCGTTGAATTGGACACCAAGACCTCATCCGCAGCCCCCCTCTATGAGGCCGCATCGATCGAGGCGGCCGACGCAAAAGGCGCGCGGCGCTCTCGCGTCAGCGGTATTGACCGTGCCTTGCAGGTAATTGATTATCTTTACGAAACCGGTTCTCCAGCGGGTGCTTACGCGATTGCCAAGGCAGTCCGGGCTCCGCTTTCCACCGTCTACGTTATCATCGACGACCTGGTCGAAAAGAACATGCTGGCTCGCAACTCGGATGGGTCGATCTGGCTTGGTTCGCGCCTCTATCATTATGGCCTCGCCTATGCCCGGTCGCTGGACTTCATGAGCGTTGCCACGCACGAGATGCACGATCTCTGCCGGCAAGCCGGCGAAACCGTGCAGGTCTGCGGTCGCGACGGCGATTACATGCTTGTGCTTGCGATGGCGGACGGCCCAAGCCATTTTCAGGTTGCCTCGCGTGTCGGCACGCGCGTGCCATTGAACTGGACGGCGTCCGGCAGGCTTCTTGTCGGCCACCTGCCCGAGAACGAGCGGGTAGAATTGTTCAAGCGCTGCGCCCGCACCTCGCCGACCGGGCGCGCTGAGATCGATGCGCGCACGCTTTCTGATGCCGCAGGCAAGGCTTTCGGGGAGCGACTGTCTATCCAGGTCGCCGAGTCGGACTACGCGGTTGCCTGCATCGCTTCGCCGGTCTGCGACCGGGAAGGCCAATGCGTTGCCACCATTTCGATCGTCCTGCCCGAACAGAAGGTTCTGTCCGACGAAAGCCATTACACCGAACAGGTGCGAGCTTCGGCGGAGCGGATCGAGAAGTTGATGGGATGGCGCAACCACTGACCTGACCTCCTCAGTCGTTGAGCGAGACGATCGCCTCGATCTCGACAGTGATGTTGCCTGGCAGGGAGCCGAAGCCAACGGCGGAGCGAGCATGCTGACCGGCCTCGCCGAAAACCTCGATAAGGAGGTCCGAGCATCCATTGATGACGCTTGGATGGTTTTCGAAGTGCGGCACGGCATTGACCATGCCGAGCAGCTTGACCACCCGCTTCACCCGGGAGAGGTCGCCGAGCGCGTCGTGCATGACGGCCAGCAGGTTGATGCCGGTGAGCCGTGCATGCTGATAGGCTTCTTCGGTGCTCACTTCGCTGCCAACCTTGCCGGCGTGCAGATGACCGTCCGCTTCCCGCGGGCCCTGACCCGACAGATAGAGGATGTTGCCTTCGCGAACATGGGTAATGAAGTTGGCGATGGGCGGGGGAGCTGATGGCAGCGTAATGCCGAGCGCCGCGAGGCGCTCGTAGGGTGTCTGTACCGCTGCTGCGGCCTCTGCTGGGGACGTGTCCACGTCTGCTCCTATCATGCGGTTTGGACCTTCCGTTCAGCGCCACGAATAGCCGTGGCTGTGACGGACGAGCTTGCGGGCACGCGGGATATAGCGGCTGGCCGCGATCGCCTCCGATCCGATCACCGCATATCGCGGTTCAAACAGCTTCTGCAGGCGGGAAACGTCGCCGTTGGAGTCGGTCGCTTCGAGATCGGCATCGATGAGGTCGAAGATCGTGAAATCCGCCCTCTCGCCAACACAAAGACGGTTTTCCATCGACAGCTTGATGACCGAGGCCGGTGCGTGCGTCACAGCCTCCACGACCTTGTCGAAGGGCATGCCGACGGACAGGAGCTTCGACATGGTGGTCGCGAGGTCCCAGACCGGGAAATTCATCGAATGACCATGCAGGTCGGTCGAGATGGAGAACGGCAGAAGGCCGCGTGCGATGGCTGCTTCCGCCACCTTGAAGGAGAAGGATGCGCCGCCATGGCCAATGTCGAGGCGAATACCTTCGCCAGCGCAACGTTCGGCGAGATTGAAGAGGTCCTCGTCTTCCATGATGCTCGACCCGGCCTTGCCGTTGAAGCAATGGGTAACGACGTCTCCGGGACCGAGGATCTCAAGCACTTCATCATAGAGCGCTGGCGGCTCGCCGACATGGACCATCATCGGGATCTTGAGGATCTTGGCGATCTTCTTGCCGAGCTTGACAGGCGTGACACCCCACGACCCGGTGATGACATGGCTCGCCCGTACCTTCAGGCCGACGATGTGTTCGCTATTCTCAGCATAGCATTCAAGAATGCGGTCGAGGTCGATGTCTCTGATATCGCGCAGCTCGGCAACGCGGTTGCAGGCGACAAGGCCGATCGAGCCAAGGTTCAGGAAAGCCTTGATGCGCTCTCTCGACGGCTCGATGATATATTCGCGGAAGCCGTGGAAGTTGGCTTCCCCCGCTGATCCGGCATCAACCAGCGTCGTGACGCCTCGCTCGGCGCCGCATTCCGACGGACGGATCGAAATGTCGGTGCCGCCATGCCAGATATGGACGTGAAGATCGACCCAGCCGGGCGAGATCCAGGCTCCCTTGGCGTCGACGCGCGCGGCATCTGCTGGCGCGGCAAGCGACGGGCCGATTGCGGAGATCCTGCCGTCTGCGCCGACAAGGATGTCCGTCGTGCTGCTGGAGGGGGAAGCCGCGTCGAAAGCCATGGGCTTTACATTGGTGATGAGGAGCGGCTTGCCCGCTTTTTCACCGGTCATTCTAAAGGTCCTTTCGAAGTCTTGGATCGAGCATGTCCCGTAGACCGTCGCCAACCATTTGCAGCGACAGTACGGAGAGGATGATGGCGAAGCCCGGGAAATAGGTCATCCAGTCGGCCTGGCCGATATATTGACGGCCGGCTGCGATCATGGTTCCCCAGGTCGGGATTTCGGGGCTGACGCCGAGGCCGAGGAAGGAAAGTCCGGCTTCGGCCAGCATGGCGCTGGCAAACAGGAAGGTGCCCTGCACCAGGATCGGCGACAGAAGATTGCGAAGCACATGCCGCGTCATGATATGGAAGGTGGAAATGCCGAGCGCCTGCGCGGCCTCCACATAGGGTAGCTCGCGGATGACCAGGGTCGAGGCGCGAACGATACGCGCCAGGCGCGGCGAGTAGACGATCGACAGGGCAACGATGACCGTCGTCAGCGATGGCCCGAGAGCTGCGACAAGCGCGATAGCCAGGAGAATGTCGGGAAAAGACATCATCGCGTCGATCAGGCGGGCGATGGGCGTATCGAGTTTCTGGAAGAAGCCGGCGAGCAGACCGAGCGTGACACCGATCAATGCAGAGAGCACGACAACGGCGGCGCCGACCAACAGCGACAGCCGCCCGGCATAGATGGTGCGTGAAAACACATCGCGGCCGAACTCGTCGGTGCCAAACCAGAACATTTCACTCGGTGGCTTGAGCCGGTTGACGATCGACAGCTTCGAGGGAGAGTACGGCGCAATCCAGGGCGCCAATGCCGCCAACAGCACGAAGATTGTGAGCACGATGATGCCGGCGGCGACCGTCTTGCGTCTCAACAGGCGGCGAAGAAATTTGCTGCGCTCAGTTGCGGCGGGTCTCTCGGTGGTGGTTACGATATCAGCCATCAGTAGCGCACCCTTGGATCGACCAGCAGATAGAGCATGTCGATTGCGAAATTGATGAGGACGTAGAGGCCGGCAATGACCAGCAGTGCGCCCTGGATGACGGGGTAGTCGCGTCTGAGAACGGCAGAGACGACGAGATTGCCGACCCCCGGAAGGCCAAACACGGTCTCCGTTACAACAGCACCTGAAATCAGCACGGCGGCAGTGAGGCCAAGCACTGTCAGGATCGGGATCAAGGCATTCTTCAGCGCATGCTTGAGGACAACCTTGCGTTCGACCAGCCCCTTGGCGCGCGCGGTGCGAATGTAATCGTCGCCGAGCACATCAAGCATCGAGGCGCGCGTGAAGCGCAGGATCAGCGCCGAGGAGACAAGACCGAGGGCGAAGGAAGGCAGCGTCAGGTGGTACATGCGCTCAAGAAAGGACGCGCCGGGGCCGCCGTATCCGGAGACAGGAAACAGGTTCAGGCGCACGGCGAAGAACTGCATGAGAATGAGGCCGAGCCAGAAGCTCGGGATGCTTGCGGCCAGCATGGCGATGGTGGTCGACAACTGATCTATGAACGAGCCGCGTCGGTAGGCGGCATAGATGCCGATCGGCAGTGCGACGACACTTGCAATCAGGAGCGAGAAGATCGTCAGGAAGAAGGTAGGTTCTGCCCGTTCGAGAAGCGCCGAGGTCACCGGCATGTTGAGGAAGATCGACTGGCCAAGATCCCCCTTCAGAAGCTGTCCTATATAGAAGAAGTATTGAACAACGATCGACTGGTCGAGACCGAGGCGCGCGCGCAATTCGGCAACGTCCTGTGTGGTTGCATCAGGGCCGAGCATGACTGCGGCGGGGTCGCCGGGCGTCACACGCACGATCACGAAGACAATCGTGACGACGAGAAACATCACAACGATCATGCCAAGAAGGCGCTGTAGGATGTAGCGTATCATGGAAAGCGGCTCCTGTGTCCAAACACAGCACGATCGTGGACGGATGCCGGCCTCAGGACCAGCACCCGGCACACGGGGTTACTTCTTGATCGATGCGTTCCAGAAGTACGGCCAAGGGGCGGGATCGACACCCTGAAGCTTCGTTGACATGGCCGAGACGGCGTTGAAATCGCCAATCTTCATGAACGGCACCTCGTCGTACATCGTCTTCTGGACGTTGGCCCAGAGTTCAACGCGCTTCATTGGGTCGATCTCGGTGGTGAACGCATCGACGGCACTCTTGCGCGCCGGCGTGTCCCACCATCCAGGCGAGCTCGGAGACAGGGAGCCGATCAGGGCCGGTTCCGGAAGGAACGGGCTGTGGCTGATATAGATGTCCCACAGCGCCTTGTCGGTGCGGCGCTGTGTCAGCGTCGCCCAGTCGACAACCTGGAGGTCCACCGTAAAGCCCGCCAGCTTCAGATATTCGGCCGCGACCTGGGCCATCTTGTAGTGGAACTCGTACTGGCGGCTGGTCAGGATGCGGATGGGCTCAGCGTTGTAGCCTGCCTCCTTGGCAGCCGTGGCTGCGCCTTCCGGATCCGCGACATTGTAGTTGCCTTTGACACCTGCGTCCGTGCTCCAGGCGAAGTTGCCAGGATAGATGTTGCCATCCGCCGCGTAGAAGTCCGTACCGCCGAAGGCGGCTCCCATCATGTCTTCCATACTGAGCGCCTGGCGGATTGCCTTGCGGATCGCAACGTTCTTTGTAACGCCGGCAGCGGTGTTAAAGACGAATACCGGGTAGCCAAACGGCTTCAGGAGCAGCGGCTGGGTTGCCGTTGAGGACTTTAGTTTGTCGTAGGATTCGACCGGCAGGGAGTCGATATAGTCGTATTGGCCAGAGACGGCGGCCTCGACGCGGGTGTTGGCATCCGGCACCGGTACGAAGCGGATTTCGTCGAGATACTGATGGCGGGCGCCGCCATAGCCATCACTGTCGCCGGAGCGCGGCTTGTAGTCATTGAAGCGAACGAGCTGGATATATTGGTCAGCCTTGCGCTCCTTCAGCATGTATGGGCCGGTGCCGATGAAATCCGTCATCGTGTCGGCCTGCTTTTCCGCGGGAATGATGATCGCAGCAGAGTTGTTGAAGGCAAGCAGCGAGACCAGTGGAGCGTAGGGCTGTTTCAGCTTGATCGTGACGGTCGATGCGTCGGTTGCAGTGATCGACTCGATAAAGCCAGCAGCCTGTTTCCCGCGTGAGGCAAGCTTGGCCCAACGGTTGAGCGAGGCAACTACGTCGTCGGATGCCATGTCGCTGCCGTCATGAAACTTGATGCCCGTGCGCAGCTTGATCGTGTAGGTCTTCCCGTCGGCGCTAACCTCAGGGAGGCTTTCGGCCAATAGCGGCGTTACGGCCCACTTCTTGTCGAACGTATAAAGCGTCTCGAAGATATGCTGCGTGACGATACCGACAAGGTCGGCTGTCGACGTCATCGGATCGAGTGTGGGCGGTTCGCCAATCGTGGCGACGTTGATCACGCCGCCTTTTTCCTGCGCCAGCAGAAAAGACGGTGTTGCGATCAACGCCGTGGCGACGAGGAATGCGAGCTTCATTCTCATATCTATCTCCCGTTTTGTTCCACAATTATGGTATATGCACTTTTATAAAAGAATACATGGAGTGATGGTGGTGTCAATGGCGGGACACGACACGAGTAGCGTCAATGCATTCGTGGAGGTGAGCGGAGCAAGTCGAAGGACGCCGCAGTTGGAACGCAGTTCGGCGGCACTCGCATGGCCGAGAAGGTCGTCACCTACTGTAAGGCCATGTGGAAACGGATGAAGCCGCACCTTCCGGAGCTATTCCGCACCGACACGCCGAATCCGTGGCACGGCGTGACGCTGAAGCGCAGGAAGAAGCAGACCAATGGCCACGTAAACCGAGAGACGGTCTATGCCTTTGCGAGTTCCCCCACCGTCGTCTCCCCAACTGAGAGCCCCGCTTGGTCTTGCACTTCCGCGGGGCTTTTTTTGGCCGGAGTTCAGCCGCTTGAAACGACTATTATTGTGCCGTTGGCTACAGAGCCGTGACGTCAAGAGTCGTTTGAAGGCCACCACAATCATCGGGTGGCGGTTCCAAGCGAAAAACCTGCGTCGGGCGGCTTTTTGTCGCCCGATGCGCTGCTTCAAAACGGAGACCGGAATAGCTGCCTTTACGCAGCGCGTGCCCCGCCACGTAGATGTCCCTTTGAAGCTCTAATGTAACGGAATCCATCCGGGAATCGTGCACGTGGCGATTGCGGGCCGCTTGCATTCCTCCGAAGAGGGTTAAGTCGATGAAGAGGTACTAGGTCTCGAGTACCTCTACCTCGCGCGAAGCCTACCTCTAAGGTCTATTTACGGAACTTTAATGTGAAATACGTATTGACTAGGTGCGTATTTTACTCACATAAGAGGTCCATGCACACGGTCACAGAACTCTGGTCTTTCCGCAAGGCTGCTCTGGCAGCCGGGATGTCCGAACAGGACATAGAAGCTCTGGTCGATCATCTGTCAGAGAACCCTGATGCGGGAGACGAGATGGAAGGCACCGGTGGGTGTAGAAAGCTACGCTGGGCCATTAGAGGAAATAACAAAGGTAAGAGCGGCGGTGTTCGAACCATCACGCTGTTTTCCGGGGAGAATCTTCCTGTGTTCCTGATCACCGCCTTTGGGAAAGGTCAGAAATCCAATCTCACCAAGGGCGAGCGGAACGATCTGAAGAAAATATCTGACCGTGTGGTCCAAGAATATTCAAGACGGGTTTTACCGATCGCAGTAGGAGAATGACAATGAGCAAGAAGGTATTCGATCAAATCGCAGAGGGCTTGAATGAGGCTTTGGCCGTTGCTCGCGACGAAGCCGAACCTTACAAGCTCCATGTGCCGGCCGAGATCGATGTCAAGGCCATACGTGTGCGCACGGGTCTGACGCAGAAAGATTTCGCGTCGACGTTCGGGTTTGGCTTAGACCAACTCAAGCAGTGGGAACAGGGCCGTTCGCGGCCTGTGCAGGCGATGAGGGCATATCTCCTTCTGATCAATTCTGAGCCGCACAAGATGGTTCAGGCTCTCAGGGAGATCAATATCGCATCGCACGACGTCCCTATGAGACGCGCTGCCTGCTGAGTAAGCTGGGCAATACACAACCAATTAGGAACGAGTCATACCCCGCCTCCTGGCGGGGTATTTGTTTTAAGGCCTATAGCGACTTTTCGCTCTTCCCGTTGGCTCGTCGATCTTGCCGGACAACACCTCTCCTCGGGTAGCGACCTTGTTGACGGTGTCGAGGACCGTATCCAGCTTACCGCCGAAGGACTCAACGACGCGATCAATCCGCTTGTTTGAGCGATGCTGGTCTTGTTCTCGCTGACCTTCTCAAGCATTTGAGACTGCTGGTACTGAAGCGGAGCAATCTGGCCAATCTGGGTATTCATCCCGTCCATGGTCACTTGGTAGATCTTCTGACGCTCCTTGCGATCGAGAGCTTCGCGGTCGAACCGGTCTGCAAGCTCGCGCTGAGTTTGCTTCAGATCGTCCACGGTGTTGTTAAGATTGGCCCATACCACGCCGATACCCACCATGCATGCCAATGGTGAGAACAACGGCAAAACCGAGGATGACAACCAAGGCCCGCCAGTCGAAGCCAGAGAAGGCAGCAAGACCGAACCCACCGCCACCGAATGCCGTGCTAGCCCAGCCGAGGATGTTGGATTTCTTCCTGACGGTCTTGTCCACTGCGACCGGTACAGTCTCCTTCTCCTCGACGACAGGAGCCTCGGAGAACGCCGCCATCTTCGTCGAGACACCCGAGAGGGCCAAAAGGGCTCTATGCAGTGTCGCGCCGAATGCTGCCTTACCACGGGCCCTACGCCATGACGGCCTGGGCAAGAATATCAGACCCTGGCGAACGGCTTGACTATATCCTCCTCGAACATCCGGAGGCCTCTAGAAGAGGCCTCCGTTCCTGTCGTTCGAGGTTCCTTGTATGCAGATGGGAGGGCAGGCTCCTGCAGCCGAAGCCCGGGCCCAGGCCTGTCCCGGCATGCCCTCCCAAGGTCGCCTTCCAAACTTTCACATCGGCGGCACGATGCCGTGGGTGCCGACAACGACGCGAAGGGCGGACATCGAGCCATCGGCAGCCCGTTCTGACGGAATGAACACTGTCGCACCGCTCTTGATGTCGCTCTCGGTCGCCGGAGCGAAGGTGACGACGGGCGTGCCGTCCGGGATGGAGATTTTCTTCTCACCGCCCTTGTACTTTACCGTCACGGTTCGGCCGTCGACCGATTTGACCGCATCGGCCACGGTCGCGTTGGTCATCGAACTGTTTGGCTTCAGGTCCCAGGCATAACTGCCCTCGCCGGTGCCTTTCATGGCGGCAGGGAAAATCAGCACTTCGAGTGCGCCATCACCACCGTCGGCGGTGGGCAGGGACGCGATGCCAACGAAATCGCCTGGCTTGATGTCGTCAATCGATGCCTTGGCGACGCTCGAAACCTTCCAGCCATCCTTGAGCATGATCTTGGCATCGGTGCCTTCGCGTGTCTTCACCGACAGCGTGCTGCCCTCGAGGCCTTCGACCGTGCCACGGACTCGGATCGGGTCCGCAGCGTTTGCCGAAAAGCCCACGGTGACGGCCATCAGCGCGCCTGCAAGCAACGTAAAGCCGGTTTTGAAAATAGGGGACATCTGCTTTTCCTTCTTGAAACCCTGACATCGAAACGGCCGGCGGATGCGGGTTGAAACCGTCGGCTTTCTCGAGGCGCTGCCAACAGGCCGGCCCCGCGAACATCAAATTCCGGCGTACCATTCGTAGCCGCGGTCTTCCCAGAACCCACCATTGCCGCCATAAAGACCAGACAGATCGGCGAGCGCCTCGATGCGCATCAGGTATTTTGCCTGCTTGTAGCCGAGCTGCCGCTCGACCCGGAGCCTGAGCGGCGCGCCATGCGGCACTTCGAGGTCCCGGCCATTCATCGCATAGGCGAGGATAGTTTGCGGATGGAAGGCATCGACGAGATCGATGCTCTCGTAATACCAGCCGCTGTTGTCGAGTGTTTTCTCGTATTCGTCGGCGCAATGGAAAACGATATAGCGCGCCTCTGGCTTCAGGCCGACCTGATGCAACAGGGCGCCGAGCGGAACGCCGGTCCACTGGCCGATGGCGCTCCATCCCTCGACGCAGTCGTGTCGGGTGATCTGGGTTCGCGACGGCATCGCTTTCAATGCGGCGAGCGAGAAAGCCGCCGGACGCTCGACCAGACCGCCGACCTGCAGCTGCCACGTCTGGAACTTCCGGCCGAGCAGCTCCTGATATTGCGCCCCGTCCGGCATGCTCGTGCCATTGGCTCGAAAGGTCGGCGAGATGTCCGCCATGGTGAATTCGCGCGCGAGTGCGTCATCTCCGATCAGCAGGCGCTGCGTGCGCATCGTCAGGCCCTCGGCGATCTTCAGGACCGACTGCACTTTCGGGTTTTCGACCAACATGTCGCAGCCGCTGAGACCAAGCGCCGATGCGCCAAGCGTCGAGCCAATCAGAAATCGGCGGCGGGTTATGAGGCTGCTCATGGCTTTGGCTCCGTCTGGATCGCGTAGCGACCGGTGATCATCGAACGCATGTTGTTAAAGACGCCGGACACCAGAACCATCGCAACGTGGACGACAACGAAGGCAACGAGTGAGCTGGCGGTAATGAAATGCAGCGTCCGGGCCGACTGACGACCGCCAAAAAGATCGATGAGCCATGGTGCGAAAGCATCGAACCCCGGTGACATGGTGAGGCCGGTGGCAATCATCAGCGGCAGAGCCACGAAGATTACCAGCAGATAGGTCAGCTTCTGCAAGGCATTGTAGCTGCGCGCTTTTTCGCCCCTGGGGAAACGCAGTCGGGCATGGTCGACAATCTCCTGCGCCAGATGCGCGGGGGCCAGTTCGTCAGTCGTCGGCAACAGGTCGCGGCGGAAATGGCGGGTAAGAAGACCGTAGCCCAGGTAGATCAGGCCGTTGACGACACACAGCCATGCAAAGAAAAAGTGCCACCGGCGCCCGGTTGCGAGATCCTGGTAGCTCGGGAGCGTGATCCAGGCGGGGAACCCGCGCGCAGTGGGTTCGCCATCAACATTCGATACCCCGAGCGTTCCGGTCGTGTCGAATGACAGCCCGCCGACGCGAGTGACACCCCGGACGGAATCCCCCTCTTCCACCGCCTCCAGGGAGAGGAAGGATGGATCGCTGTCAGCACCATATTGGCCCCAGTAAAGGGCCGGATGGGCATTGAAGATCTGCAGCCCGCTGAACAGCAGGATCGTCATGCACAACACGTTAAGCCAGTGCGACAGGCGCACGGTCAGGCTGTGGCGACGGATCAGCCTTCGTCCGCTCGTCATGCCAAGATCAGCAGTTTCCATTGATCGCGTCCTCACAGCAGTCGTCATCTTGCTATACGGCGCCACCCCTGCCGGAGTTTCACCGGCAAAGGCGCCACCTGATCACTTCATCGCATCGCAGCTTTTCATCATTTCGGTCTTCTTCATGCTGTCCTTCTCCATGCCGGCCTTGTGCATGCAGTCGGCCTTGCTCATGCCCATCTTCATGCTGTCTGTTTTCATGGAGCCGGTCTTCATGCTGTCCATTTTCATCGTGTCGGACTTCTTCATCGTGTCCGTGCCCGTCTGTGCGCTGGTCCCGCCAGCGGCAAGGAAAAGACCGAGAAAGACCGTGCCTGCAGTGACGGCGAAAGGACGAATGCTCATGCTGGTTCTCCCAGGTTGCGTGGTCGCCGCAGGATGCGACGACGGTCACATCGGCTCCTTCGGCTGTAGCGCTGACCGGTTACAGGCATCACGGTCATGTGATCGTGAAAATTCTGTCGCTTCAGTTTTCTCGCTTTTCCTTTCGCCCGCGTGTAACGGTTTCCTCATCTGGCCGTATGAGTGCTCATAGACATGAAGCAATTGACCGAGCCCGAGCTGAAAGCCCTGATGCTCTTGTCCCTCGATGGCGACGAGGCGGCATATCGCTGTCTGCTCGAGATGCTGCGGCATCTGCTTGCAAGCTACTACACGCGACGGCTCTACCGCTCAGCCTCGGCCGACGTTGAGGACCTTGTCCAGGAAACACTGCTCGCCCTGCATCAACGCAGGATCACCTACGATCGGGGCAGGCCGTTCACGGCATGGTTCTTCACCATCGCGCGCCACAAGCTGGTGGATCACCACCGCAGGACGGGTGGACGTTCCTATCTCGGACTGGAGATGGTCGAAGACATGGTGGACGCCTATAGCGAGGATGCGATCGCGGCGGGCATGGATATCGACCGGCTACTGAAAAGCCTGCCGGCATGGCAGGGTGAGATGATCCGGGATGTCAGGCTCAAAGGACATTCCGTCGCCGAAACTGCGGCAAGCAGCGGGCGCAGCGAAGCCATGGTCAAGATCAGTGTGTTCCGCGGTATACAGGCAATGGCGGCGAAATTGAAAGGCGAAGGTAAGTGACGACCGATGACCTCATCAACGCTCTGGCAAGAGACCTGCGGCCGGTTTCGCCGGGTGCGCTCGGGCGGCTGCTGGCATTGGCTCTGGCGCCTGGTCTTGTGCTGTCGGCGGCCCTGATATTCTTTGCGCATGGCTTGAGGCCCGACCTGTCGACAGCGCTTCATCTGCCGGCCTTCTGGGTCAAGTCCTTCTATCCGCTGTTGCTGGCGCTAACCGGCATCGGCGCGCTGATGATCGTCGCTCGACCGGGTGGCGTTCCACGCAGCTGCGGTATTGCCGCTCTTATCATCTACCTGATCTTGGTCGCACTTGGCCTGTGGCAGTTGCATGCATCTCCGGCAAGCGACTATCCGGCATTGATATTCGGCATTTCCTCCTGGTTTTGCCCGATAATCATCCTTGGTGCGGCCCTTCCGGTCTTCGCCGCCAATATCTGGTTCCTGCGCCGCGCGGCCCCGACCCATCTTCGTCTGGCGGGATTTGTCGCCGGCATCACGGCTGGGGCTGTCGGTGCCTGGACCTATTCCTGGGGCTGCATCGAAAACGGACTGCCTTTCGTAGCGCTCTGGTACACGCTCGGTATCGTCCTGTGCGGCATCCTCGGCGCGTCGACATCGCGGTCGCTACTGCGCTGGTAAGCCAAGCCGGACTGGAGGTTCAGGAAACTTCTAAGTGCGATGGAATCGGCGAGAAGCAATCGCGCGGGGGCTTAACAGGAATTCGAAGGCTCCAGATTGGCCCCGGGCAAGCGCTGCACCGCTATTCCTGCATCTGTGTGTGCGACGAAGGAAACCTGCCGCAACTCGATCCCGGCCTTTGAGCGAGACATGGCCAAAAAGCAAAAAGCCTGCCGCGGGAGGAGGTGCGGCAGGCTTTTCGAAAAGAACCGAACAGCAACTGGGAGGAGGAGTGTCGCTGTTCCTTCAGACGCCCTGGGAGGAGATTGGCCGTCTGAAACTCGAAGCATTGCGGGAGGAGGTGCATTGCTTCGACAGCTCCAACACTACATCGTTCGGCGGCAGTTTCCATGCCTTATGTTGCACTGCAGCTATGCAAATGATGCAACTTGGTAAGACTGGCGATGACTATAGGGCCTGAACCGACCTCAGCTATCGCGATCGACGCAAAAACGCCCGCGTTACCAGCGGGCGTCGGGCAGTCTTGGAGACGGAAGGTGTGCGCGGTCAGCGGGCGACCGCTGCGCGGGCAACGCTGCGGATGTCGGCGCGGTCGATGCCAAGGTCCTGCAATTCGCGGCTGGACATACGGCCGAGTTCGTTGACAGTCTGACGGAACTTGCGCCAGTTGTTGAAAGAGCGTGCTACGTTCATGATAATCCCCTTTCCTGAGGGCTAATGACGTCAGCAACCTTGCTTGGCTCCGGCGTCGTTTCGATGGTTGAGATATAGGTGGTTCAATCGGTTTAAAACAGTGACAATACCTCACCTCACCTATGCGTGTGGTGCATAGGATGATCTTTCGCTTTCAGAATATGCTTGTTTTTTAACCCCACGGGCGAGCCCGTTTCGCTGGAAGACGCCAGGGACGATGGTCGCTTTTTCAGGCCGCCGAGCCAGCTGGCAAATATACCTGCTGCCCATTAAAGAGGCTGCGCGCCCTGATCGACTGTCCTCGGCTCCCCATGCCAATCTCGGTTCGCAAAATCGGTGGAAGTGATCCTGTGGGAGTGCTCGAAGGGCGCTCCTTGGACCACGCCGGAGGCTCCCGCTGTCCGCTGACGAGGTCAGCGATCTTCGTGGAAATGAAGCCTGGTTGAATTGCCCTGGCGGTGACCGGCTACGGCGCGGTTTTCTCCTCCAGGACATACCGGAAGTCACAATGTGTCGCGCCTTGCATGATGGTCTGCGTTCGAGACATTTTGATGCGAGTATCGTAGCCTTTGCAGAAGACGGCATCCCGGTTACAGGACAGGAGATGGCCTATGTGGCCGAGCCCCATCTCGCGGTAGGTTTCGGCATAACGACAGCGCAGGACGTTGTAGTCAAACACCTTGTCATCCGCCCGCACGACCTCGATTTCAAGGGCGTCATCTTGCGTCCAAAGGCTTTGCAGCGCCTGAAACGTCAACAGACTGGTGCCTTCCTCCGTCGCGTCTGCGAATTCACGGGCGGCCCGCATCGCCGCCTTGCTTACAGCGGCATCGATGATCGCCTGTGCCTCCGCTTCGCCCAGCCGCTGCCTCAACTCATCATAGATCGGCGCGATAATGGCCGCTTCGATCTTGCGCCGCTGGAGGATGCCCATTGGTTTTGGCGCTTCTGCAGTCGCTGGGTCCGGGCAACTTGTCTCTTCATTTGGCAAATCCGACATGCCGGGTTCCCTTTGCTTCGTCTGTCTAGGGTGGTGGGCGCAACCTTGCCACACGCTGCCAATCACGTTCAAGGCTCGATGTAGCAGTCAGGGCAGCGTCGAGCGCTGTACGTGGCAATGAAAGAGCGCGGTTTCGCCATCGGTTCTGTAAAGCGCTGCGCTCGATTTCCGCGGCAACGACAAAAATAAGACGGAGCGATTGCCGATGCCGTCCGCGGTGCCGTCATGACCAAGGCCTACCTCGCCGTCAAGCTCTTGCAAGCGCTTGCAAATCTTGACGCGACGGTGCTCTCCTGGTTTGGCTGCCCTTCCCCCGATGATACTGAAATTATTCGAGTCATGGTATCAAGAGCCGTTTTCGGGCGTCAGCATCAGATGAGGTGGAAAAGGAGCAGGCTCATCGCAGCTACAGGCCGCAAATGGCGTATGGCGGACCTGCGGCAGACTACGTCCGCGTTTTGAGGTCCGAGCACGAAATTCCGGAGCACCGTCGTCGCGTTGGTAGGTTCGATTGATTCGAAAAATAAGAATCCTCTAATATGAGGTGGCCTGCCCCAGGAACCCATGTTAGGTTTTTGCCAGAAACAACGGAGCAGGACATGGGCATCTTCGATAATGTGATTTCCGGGCTGACTGCGCTTGAGGCAAGCATCGCAGCGATCAATGCAAAACCGCTTCTGGTCGATGCGCAACCGATTCCATCGCGGATAAGCCTGCGAAGCCGGGTGCGGTCGAACCCCGGCAAGGGCGGGAAACGCAAGCGAGCTTCGTCAAAGAAGCCCGCCGAGGCCCGTCGCTCCGATTAGATCTGGCCAGCCTAGGTGTTTGCCTGACGGCAGTTCGAGCGCATGTCCAAAGTGTACCCATGACGTGTACGCATGTCGTTTGCCCTCGCTATTTTGATCTATAACGAGGCGCGCAAAGCGAGTACATTTCGGATACATGGGCATCCTCGACCTTGGTGATCGTTCGTATCGGCAGTCTATCCGCGTTTGGCTTCGTCGCCTCGAAACGAGCGATGACGCCAAGGCGATGGCGGTGCAGGCTGCTTTCATGGCGGTTGACATAGCCATCCTCGCGTTTTTCGTCCTCGGGCCCTATCTGCGAACGGGACCGTCCTACCTGATCATCGATTACGCGATTGCGGCGTGGATCATTCTCGAGATGGTGGCGCGCGCAGTCGCAGCCCCCTCAGTCGGCGCATGGCTCGTTCGACCGATGACATGGGTCGACCTGATCATTCTGGCGACCCTGCTCTTCCCGTCCCTTCTCTTCAATTTCGCCTTCCTCCGGGTCATGCGCCTCTGGGCGCTCGGCCGTAGCCCCCTTCTTCTGGCAGGATTGCGTCGGATTGGTTGCAGCGAATTCGTTGAGGTTCTGCGCGCGATCCTGAACTTCCTGGTCTTCCTCTTCCTGATCACGGGATTCGTCTACACGTCGTTCTTCTACGACAGAAACGGTGAGGAAGGCTTCGTCGACGCCCTCTATTTCACGGTCGCAACTGTCACAACGACCGGCTTCGGCGACATCACGCTGCCCGGAACCCTCGGAAAGCTCACGTCGGTGGTCACCATGATCGTCGGCATCTCGCTTTTTGTACGGCTGGCGCAGGCGGTCGTGCGTCCGCACAAAGTCACGTTCCCGTGCCCCAGATGCGGCCTGCAGCGGCACGATACCGATGCCGTGCATTGCAAGGCCTGTGGGGAGGTGCTGAATATCCCCGACGAAGGAAACTGAAGGGCCTTGCCGACGGCAGGGTTTCGAGGCGGATTTCGAACCCGGGGCGACATGCGGGCGATGTCTGTCCGAGAAAGGACGCGACGTGGTCAGTCCGAGGCGATCTCGATCGAGGAGAGAAGCGTTGAGCGGGCGGTCTTCAGATGCTCGGCACAGGCATGCCGCGCCTGTTTGAGGTCGCCACTCTGAAGGGCAGCGATATAGGCCAGATGTTCCTCGACCGCGACGTGATTGCGCTGTCGCTCGTCTTTCTTGCTCCATTGATAGTGATAGTGGAAAATGACCGACATCACGCCCTGGATATTGATGAAGAACCGGTTGGGGGCGATGCCGTGGACCAGCTTATGGAACCGGTGGTCGAGATCGGAGAAATCGCGGTAGCGCCAGCTGATTTCGGCCAGCATCTCCCGATGCTCCTGTTCGAGGAACGCAAGCGTGCGCCATGCGGCATGGTCGGGCGGTAGCGCCATGAAGCGCTCCACTGCCCGGATTTCCATGAATTCGCGCATGTCGAAAAGCTCGGCCACGAAGTCCACCGTCAAACCGAGGGCCTTCCAGCGTCCGCTGCTCTGCCGCTCCAGCAGGCCGAAATGGCTGAACGTGTTGAGGCATTCGCGGATGGCAGACGTGGAGACCCCAAACTGGCGGGCGAGATCGAGCGCATTGATGCTCTGGCCAGGACTGCAATCTGGCCCCACCATCCAGGTCATGAACTTGCGTTCCACGATCTCCGCGAGCGGCCCGAGATCAGTCCCTGCCTGATAGTCCTTGGCGCACGGCAGGCGCAGGAGCACTTTGGAGCGCCCGTCGAGCGCGACGATACCGCTGCTCGAAAGCTCCGCCAGCACGGCGCGCAGCGTCGTCCGGCTGACGCCGAGTTCGGCCGCCAGGACCGGCTCAGACGCAAGCTTTGATCCCGGCGACTTGCGTGCGAGTACGTCAAGACATTGATTGAGCGTCCGTTTGTAAAGCGTGTTCGTCTTCATGCCGCCCCCCGACGCTTTGTCTTTTACAATGATTTTTTTATAAAAAAAACAGATTGCCCGTCCAAATAATGTCTTTTATACAAAAAAAACAGACCAGCTGTGTGGAAGGAGGAGTTCATGCACGCGGACAATGGATGCGAAGCGCATCCTCACACCCTTTTCTGTTGCTGTCTTCTTCTGGGCACCGGCCGCCTCCCGGTGTTCGGCCTATGACGGGGCTCATCCTTCAATTCGGCACGAGCCGCTTCCTTCAGGCGCATGTGGATCTTTTCCTGCACGAGGCACGGGACGCGGGTCAGGAGGTGCCATCGGTCGTCATCGTGCAGACCTCGGGCTCTGCCGAGCGGGCCGGTCGGCTTGCGGCCTTTTCCGATCCGGCGGGCTTTCCTGTCGTTCTTCGCGGCCTTGAAAACGGCATGGCCACCGAGCGTCGCGTGGCGGTGAAAAGCGTATCGCGCGGCCTTTCGACCGCCGGCGACTGGGCCGAGATCGTCGATCTCTTCGCTCACGAAGCCGATTTTGTGGTCTCCAACACCGGTGACTCAGGCTATGCGGTCACTCCCGGCGAGGCGTCCACCGGCCTTTCTGCTGACACGCCGCTTGTCTCGTTTCCCGGCAAGCTCCTTCAGCTTCTCCATGCCCGCTGGCAGCGCGGCGGGCGTCCGCTGACGGTGCTGCCCTGCGAACTCGTCAACCGCAACGGACCGGCGCTAAGGGCCATTGTCCGCGACCTTGCGGCGACGGCCAGCGCCCCTGCGGATTTCCTGAGGTTCCTCGACCAGGAGGTGGTTTTCGCCAACACCCTCGTCGATCGCATCGTCTCCGAGCCGCTGCAGCCGGCGGGCGCGGTGGCGGAGCCTTATGCGCTCTGGGCGATCGAGCGGACGCCGGGCCTGCGCCTGCCCTGCACGCATCCGTCCATCGTGCTGACGGACGACCTCGAACCCTACGAGCGGCTCAAGCTGCATATTCTCAATCTCGGCCACAGCGTCCTTGCCGATATCTGGCAGCGCGACGGCCGGCCGGAGCATGAGACCGTTCGTGCCATCCTGGCAGTGCCTGCCGTCAACACCCGCCTCGACGCGATCTATCGCGACGAGGTCTTGCCCGGATTCTCCGCACGCGGGATGGAGGATGCGGCGCGCGCCTATGTCGCCACCACCATGGACCGCTTCCGCAATCCCTATCTCGACCACCGCATCGCCGACATCGCTGGGAATCACGCGCTGAAGGTCGAACGGCGTATCGCGGCCTTCCTCGACTGGGCCGGTACGCCAGCGCCGGTTCTTTCCTCGATCGTTTCCCGGCAGAAGGCGACGGCATGAGCTATACATTCGACTTTTCCGCCCTCCTGCCGTACTGGCCGGTGTTCCTGCAGGGGGTCTGGCTTACGCTGAAGCTTTCTGCGCTCGCAACAGTCCTGGGCTTCGTTGTCGGCACGCTCTGCGCCATCGCGCGGGCGGACGGTCCTTCCTGGCTGAAATTTCTGGTAGCGGTCTACGTCGAGACGATACGCAACACACCGCTGCTGGTGCAGATCTTCCTGGTCTATTTTGGCTTCGCCTCGATGGGCTTGAAGGTATCGGCGAACACGGCAGCCGTCGCAGCCCTTGTGGTCAATGTTGGTGCCTATACCTGCGAGATCGTGCGGGCGGGCCTCGAATCCATTCACAAGTCCCAGTTGGAAGCCGCCGAATGTCTTGGGCTGACGCGCACCCAGACCTATTGGCACGTCATCGTGCGTCCTGCGATCGAGCGTGTCTATCCGGCACTGACCAGCCAGTACGTACTGCTGATGCTCGCCTCGTCGATCACATCGCAAATTTCCGCCGAGGAACTGACGGCTGTGGCAAACCGCATCCAGTCTGACACGTTCCGCTCCTTCGAGACCTATATCGTCACGGGGGCTCTATACATCGCCTTGTCCTTCGTGGTGCGGGTAGCCTTCATCCTGTTCGGCCTCGTTATTTTCCCCCGTCGGCGCAAGCTGGGCACGGCCATCTGAGGAAGGAACAGGACATGTCGCTCACGCCCGTCCACATCGAATTCATCGCCGTCGGGGCGCTCTGGACCATCGGTCTTTCAGCAATCGGCTTCATCGGGGGTTCCGTCCTGGGCTTTTCCATGGCGCTCGCCCGGATTTCGCCAAGCCCGCTGCTGCGGCGACTTGCCAGCGGCTATATCCAGATCGTGCAGGGCACACCGCTGCTCGTCACGCTCTTCCTCTTCTATTTCGGCCTTGCCGTCATCGGCCTCGATAGCCTGCCGGCCATTGTCGCCGCCGGCCTTGGCCTTGTCATCTACTCTTCTGCCTTCCTTGCGGAAATCTGGCGCGGCTGCCTGGAATCTGTGCCGAAGACCCAGTGGGAGGCGGCAGAATGCCTGGCGCTCAGCCGCTGGCAACGCATGACCCGGGTGATCCTTCCCCAGGCCATGCGCATCGCCACGGCGCCGACCGTCGGCTTCCTCGTGCAGATCGTCAAGAACACCTCGCTGGCCTCGGTTGTCGGCTTCGTCGAGCTCGCCCAGGCCGGCAAGCTTGTCAACAACACGATCTTTGAGCCTTTCACGGTGTTCATCGTCGTCGCCGCCTTCTACTTCGCCATCTGCTATCCGCTCTCGGCCTGGAGCCGCAGCCTTGAAAGGAAACTCAATGTCGGCCGTCGTTAGCCTCAGCAACGTGCACAAAAGCTTCGGGGCCGTGAAGGTCCTGAAGGGGGTCAGTTTCGATATCGGCGCCAGCGAAGTGATCGCGGTGATCGGTGCTTCGGGCTCAGGCAAATCGACTGCGCTACGCTGTATCAACGCACTCGAGACCATCGACAGCGGCGAGATCCTCGTTTGCGGCCACAAGGTCCACGACGCTGCACTCGACCGGCGGGCGCTGCGTCGCGACGTCGGCATCGTTTTTCAGAGCTATAACCTCTTCCCGCATCTGACGGTGGCACAAAACATCATGCTCGCGCCTTCCTGCGTGAAGAACATGGGCAAGGCTGAAGCGCGCGCGCTTGCCGAGCAGGTGCTGGCGAAGGTCGGCCTCCTGGAGAAGGCCGACAATTACCCCGAGCAACTTTCCGGCGGCCAGCAGCAGCGCGTCGCCATCGCCCGTTCGCTCGCCATGCAACCGAAGCTGATGCTCTTCGATGAGGTGACCTCGGCACTCGACCCGCAGCTCACCGGCGAGGTGCTTCGCGTCATGGAGGATCTCGCCCGCGCGGGCATGAGCATGATCCTCGTCACCCACGAAATGGCCTTCGCCCGCAAGGTGGCGAGCAAGGTGATCTTCATGCACCAGGGCAAGGTCTGGGAAACAGGCCCCGGCGCGATGCTGGATAATCCGCAGACCAAGGAACTAAACGAGTTCCTGAGCAACGGCCTCTAATTCGATCGAAATGTCTCAAGGAGGAGATTAAATGATGAAACGCAGAACCCTGATGACCAGCGCTTTGGCGCTCGCTCTCTTTGGTGCCGTCCCGGCAATCGCCATCGCCGATACGCTTGCCGACATCAAGGCACGCGGCACGCTGCGCGCGGCCATCGACCTCGGCTCACCGCCCTTCGGCATGCAGGACGCCAACATGCAGCCGACGGGCTCCGAGGTGGAAAGCGCAAAGCTGCTCGCCGATCACCTCGGCGTGAAGCTCGAAATCATCGAGGTGACCAGCCCGAACCGCATTCCCTTCCTGCTCACAAACAAGGCCGACGTGGTCGTCGCTTCGCTCTCCATCAGTGAGGAACGCAAGAAGGTGATCGATTTCGCCGATCCGCACGGCGTCATCCAGGTCATCGCAGCTGCTCCGAAGGGCCTTGAGATCAAGGGCTTGGAAGAACTGGTGGGCAAGGATGTCGCAACAACCCGCGGTACGACCAACGACAAGGTAGCCACAAGCCAGGCAACGGGAGCCAACATCGTGCGTTATGACGACGACGCGACCCTCGTCACCGCACTCGTCTCCGACCAGAACAATATCATGATCTCCGCTCCGCAGATCATGAATGCCGTCAACGAGCGCCGGACGAACGACCCGCTCGAGGTCAAGTTCGTGCTCAAGGTCAATCCCTATGCCGTTGGCCTGCGCAAGGGCGACGATGCGCTGAAGGCGGCGGTCAACGACTGGGTCAAGACCGATCTCGCCAATGGAAAGCTGAACGAGATCTACAAGAAGTACAACAACGTCGACCTGCCGGCGGAAATGCCGAAACCGTAAGCGGACAGCGGGGCGGCCGACCCACGGTCGCCCATGCACCTCCCTCGTCCGGTCGGGCTGCCGACTGATGATGAGGCGGAAGGACCTTGTCGATATGCCCGGCGGCTCTGTGGTGCCGTCCAAACCTTCAGACAATCAGGATGAACTCATGAAAGCGCTTCTCTGCGAAGAACCCGGCCGTCTTTCGCTTGTCTCCCGTCCGGCGCCGGCACGCGGCGCTGGCGAGGTTCTCGTGCGCATCCGCCATGTCGGCATCTGCGGGACCGATTTTCACATCTTCGCCGGCAAGCACCCCTTTCTCGAATACCCGCGCGTCATGGGCCACGAACTTTCCGGTACGGTCGAGGAAGCCCCTGAGGGCAGCCGTCTCAAGACGGGCGAACACGTCTATATCGTGCCCTATCTCTCCTGCGGTACATGTCATGCCTGCCGGAAGGGGCTGACGAATGCCTGCCAGTCGATCCGCGTGCTGGGCGTGCATTGCGACGGCGGCATGGCCGAATATGTTTCGGTGCCCGAGGCCAACGTGGTGCCGACGGGCGGTATCGCGCTTGAAGATGCGGCGATGATCGAATTCCTGGCGATTGGCGCGCACGGCGTCAAGCGCGGCGCGATCAACGCCGCCGACCGCGTGCTCGTTACCGGATCCGGTCCGATCGGCATGTCGGCGATCATTTTCGCCAAGACGCGCGGAGCGCATGTGACTGTCATGGACACGCGCGCCGACCGGCTCGCCTTTGCCACAGACCGGCTCGGCGCTGACGCTGCAATGCTCGCCGATGCCTCCGCCGAGGCGGAAGCGAACCGCCTGACCGGCGGCGACGGTTTCGATGTGGTGATCGACGCGACCGGGAGTGCCGGCCCCATCGAGCGGGGTTTCGCCTTCCTCGCCCACGGCGCGCGCTATGTGCTGCTCTCCGTCGTACGGCAAGACATCACCTTCTCCGACCCGGAATTCCACAAGCGTGAGGCGACGCTTCTGGCCAGCCGCAATGCCCAACCGGACGACTTTGCCGAGGTCGTGCGCCAGATCGAGGCCGGCAAGGTGCCGACCCGTGCTCTCAATACCCATCGGGGACGCCTGGAAGATGGCGCGGCGCTGCTGGTGGAATGGGCCCGTCCCGAGGCCGGCGTCATCAAGGCGATCCTGGACGTTTGAAAGCATCGACGAATTTCAAGCGCGAGCGCGGGTCCCTGACGGGCTATCGCCGAAGCATCGAATGCCTGCGACAGCAGCTGTGAGGCAGCGACAAGATCATGGGCGCAACCGAATGGACTGCGTCGCAGTTGTATCTGCGACCTGACAGGTGCAGAGTACGCAATGAATAGCCGGAGATAGAAACCGGCCATGTGTTTCAACCCGTGAACAAGCAGCCGCGGACCATGGAACTCGTACTCGCCACCGGATTGATCGTCTTCAAGGTCGCGTTGCTGATTGCGATGCTGCTGCTGTTGCCTCTGCCTCTCACCTGGCTGGAACGCAAGATCGCCGGACACATGCAGCAGCGGATGGGGCCGATGCGGGTTGGGTGGCATGGGCTGCTGCAGCCTATGGCGGACGGAATCAAGCTTCTGACCAAGGAGGACCACATTCCCGCCGAGGCCGATCGCTTGCTGTTCAAAATGGCTCCCATCCTGGCGCTCGCTCCGCCCTTTGTCGTCTTCGTCGCGATCCCCTTCGGCGAATCCGTCTCGGTGCTCGGCAACGAGATTTCCCTCTATGTCTCCGACATGAATGTGGCGCTTCTCTTCGTCTTCGCGGTGCTTGGGATCGAGGTCTATGGCGTTATCTTCGGTGGCTGGGCCGCCAACAGCAAATATGCCGTCCTCGGCAGCCTCAGGACTTGCGCGCAGATGATCAGCTACGAGATCCCGATGGGGTTCGCGGTGATCGGCGTGGTCATGCTGGCGCAATCCATGAGCCTGTTGGAAATCGTGCGTGCGCAGGCCGATGTGTGGAACATCGTTTACCAGCCGATCGGCTTCTTCGTGTTTTTTGTCGCCGGCCTGGCCGAGGCCCAGCGCATTCCTTTCGACCTGGCGGAAGCGGAAGGCGATCTCGGTGCCGGGTTCCATACTGAATACAGCGGTATCCGGTTTGCGTTGTTCATGGTGAGCGAATATGCCATCGTCCTTTTGGTGTCGGTCCTGGCGGTGATCCTTTTCTTTGGCGGCTGGAACGGCGCGCTCATCCCCTTGCCACCGCTCCTGTGGTTCGCGCTCAAGGTCGCATTCTTCGTCTATATGTTTATCTGGTTCCGTTTCACCTTCCCACGCTACCGCTACGACCAGCTGATGGCGATCGGATGGAAAGTCTTGCTTCCTCTCTCGATGGCGAACATAATTATCACGGGTCTTGTCTTCCTTTAGGGGCCAGAGCGGCTCGGTAGTGAGGCAGCGATGTCGCACGCGCAGGACAGAATTGGCACATGGATCGGCTGGGCGTTCTTCGCCGACCTGGCGAAGGCTTTGGCTCTGACCTTCGGTTACATGTTTTCCAAACCGGTAACCATGCAGTACCCGGACAAGGAAAAATGGCTTCCCTATTCGCGCTACCGTGGGCATCACTTCCTGAAGCGTGACGAAGAGGGTGAGATCAAGTGCGTGGCCTGCGAACTCTGCGCGCGCATTTGTCCATGCGACTGCATCGAAGTCGTCCCCTACGAGGATGAGAAGGGCAAGCGTCATCCGGCGAAATTCGAGATCGATACGGCACGGTGCCTCTTCTGCGGCCTGTGCGAGGATGCCTGTCCAGCAGACGCGATCGCGCTTGGCCAGCAATACGAATTCTCCAGCTTCTCTTCGCGCGAGCTTGTGATCGGGCGTGACGATCTGCTTGCCAAGCCGGGCAAGGCAGCGACTGGCGGCAGCGTGGTGGCTGCGCGCCTCAGTGTCGAACCGAAGGTCCTGGTCGAGACCGGCGGGCGGCAGGGGTACAATTGGTGGCGTAATATCCGACGAACGTGAAAATGCGCCAGCCGTCAAGGCAAAGCGCGCAGAGAGGAGGCCCACATGCATGTGCGCCAGATCTTGAACAGCAAGTCTCCCGAGATCGTCTCGGTTACACCCAACCACACGATGGTGGAGGTCCTGAGGTTGTTTCGAGAAAACAACATCGGCTTTGTTATCGTCGCCCGTTACCCGGGGGAATGCCTGGGAACGGTGTCGGAGCGGGACTGCTGCAATGCCGTCGCCAAATATGGCACCCAAGCACCCGCCATGCGCGTCAGCGAGATCATGAGCCAGCGTGTGGCGACCTGCTCCACAGACGATTTACTGCCTCTCGTGATGGCGATCATGACCGAGCGGCGGACGCGCCACGTTCTCGTCATGGAAGGCGACAACATCGCCGGCATCGTCAGCATCGGCGACGTGGTCAAGTTCAGGCTCGAGGAAGCGATGCGCACGGAGCAGGATCTGCAGGATTACATCTGCGGGGTCAGCTATCATTGACAAGGCACGCCAGGGCTAGAGGCGGCCACCGGTCATGCCCTGGGCGTTGTCTTCGGGGTCAGGTGCGAGGACGGTGGCTGCGGTTCCATTGGCCACCCGCGCCTTTCGAACCTCCACCGGACACGGGTATTCGCCCCGCTGCATCAGGCTGTTGAGGCGCAACGCGCTGTAGTTTTCAGGAACGAACACAAGGTTCTTTGGGAAGCGCCTGTTGACCTTGAGCTTTGCAGTCAGCTCGCCCCGGGCTGAGCGCACGACAAGCTGATCGCCATCGGAAAGGTCCAACTCCTCGGCATCCTGTGCGCCCATCTCGACATAGGGATCATCTGCGACCGTATTCAGGATTTCCGATCGTTCGGAAAGATATCCATTGTGGAACAGGCAGTTGCCGGTGACCAGCATGAGACGGTCGGATTGAGCGGAAGCAGGCGCCGGGGCGAAGAACCCGCCAGCCGGTGGCGCAAGTCCCCCTTTGGTGAACGCTCCGTCTGCGCCAAGGCCGTCCCAGTTCAAGCCCTCGTAAGCAGGAACCAGCCTGGCAATCTCGTCGAAAATCTCGCGTTGGATCGATGGTCGCAGTGAGTGGCCACGAAGTGCCGCGACGAAGTCGAAGATCGCCAGATTGCCGCGTGCCTCGCCGACGGGTTCATGGAACTTGCAGACCTTCTGGAGCCGGCCCTCATTGTTGGTGAAGGTCCCGGGCTCCTCGCCGTAACTCGCGGCCGGCAGCACCACCTCGGCCATGCCGACAGTCTCGGTGAGAAACGCATCCTGCACGATCAGGAGCTCGGCGGCACGAAAGGCCTGCTGTACGTACGCACGGTCGGGATAGGACCCAAGCGGGTCGCTTCCGGCAATATAGAGCGCGCCCATCTGCCCCTTGTCGCAGAGGCCGAGCATCCCGTCGAAATCCGAGCCGGGCTCGGACGGTATCTCAGTGCCCCAGCTCCGTTCGAGTGTTGTGTGTGTCTGATCGTCAGCGACCGGGCGCAGCCCCGGCAGAGTTGCCGGCAGCACTCCCATATCCCAGGCTCCAAGCTGGTTGGCGCGGTCGAAGAGAAACTGCATCGCCAGTCTTTTGCCAAGCAGGCGGACAAGCTGCATAAGGTTTGAGAGTTGCTGCAGTGTGTCACGTGCTGTCGACGACCTCAGGAGCTCGGCGCTGACAAGCAGTGTGACGCTCTGCGCGTTGAGCAATGCCCGCACCAGACGAGATACCTCATCGCCAATGGCCGCCGGCGATCCGCCGAGGTTCGCGGGAACGGCGCCCAGCAGGTTCGGATCAGCCGCTGCCATGAGCCCAGCCACCACGCCAGCGAGACCTGGCCCCTCACCGCCCGGTGACACACGCACGACCGCCCTGGCATCGGCGTCCAGTCGGGATGGCCGGGCCGAAAGCATGAACAATCCGGTCTGTCGCCGCCGCGCAGCGTCCCGCAGGAGGTATTCGGTGACCGGGTTTTCCTCGGTCGGGTTACCACCTATGACAAGCACGCAATCGTTGCCGATCACGTCCGCCAGCGGCGCGCGGCTGTAGTGGCCGGTGACCAACGCACCGAGCGGATCGTAGGGTGTCGACCAGCGCGAGGAACAGTCCATGTTGTTGGTCCGGAAGACCGTGCGCATCATTTTCTGGAATTGATAAAGCGTCTCGTTTGGAAGGCGTGGCGAGGCAAGCCCGCCTGCGGCCTTTCCTTCGACCGCCGCAAGGCGCCGTTTCAGGTGGTCCCCGGCCTCTTCCCAGGAAACTGCGACAAGGGCGCCATCACGGCGGACCATCGGTCGCCTGATCCTCTCCGGGCTTGTGACAAAATCGAGGCCAAAGCGCCCGCGCACGCAGAGCGTTTCGCGGTTGACCCCCTGGTCCCATTTTGAGCGCACGCGCATGAACTCGCCCTTGCGCGTGCCAACTGTCAGCTGGCAGCCGGTACCGCAATGCGGGCAGATGGTGTCGGTTTCGGCCAGATCCCAGGGCCGCGCCTTGTAACGATAGGGGAAGCTCATCAGCGCACCGACCGGGCAGACTTCGATGCAATTGCCGCATTGGTCGCAGCTCGCGAGACTGCCCTCAAACCCGGTTACGGCAGTATCCATGCCTTTCTCGACCGTGCCCAAGGCGACCGCGCCGACCACCTCCTCGCACATCCGCACGCACCGCTGGCACTGGATACAGCGATTGACATTCATGATGACGACGGGGCTCAGACGGATATCTTCGGAATGGAACACGCGTTTGGCATCGCGAAAACGGCTTTCGCGTGGCCCATAGGCCATCACCTGGTTCTGCAGTTCACACTCGCCGCCCTTGTCGCAGATGGGGCAGTCGAGGGGGTGATTGGCGAGCAGCATGTCGAGCATGGACGAACGTGTTTCGTCAATCAGTGGCGTGTTCGTTCGCACGACCATGCCGTCTGTGACCGCGGTGGCGCAGGACGGCTGCAGCTTGCGCTGTCCTTCGATTTCGATCAGGCACATCCGGCACGAGGCCAGCGGCGGCAGCCGCTTCATATAGCAGAAAGTCGGGATGTCGATACCCAGACGCTGAGCCGCCTGCAGCACCGTAGACCCGGCCTCCACGTCCAGTGTCTGGTCATTGATCGTGACGCGAACCATGGCTTCCTCGCGGTCTTCTCCCGATGCACCCTAGTGGTACGGGCACCTGTGCTCCTTGATATGGACGTCGAACTCGTCGCGGAAATGCTTGAGCGCAGCCCGCAGTCCCATCGCCGCGCCGTCACCCAGCGCGCAGAACGTATTTCCGAAAATTCCTTTGCACAGGGCGTCCAACTGCTCCAGATCACCGGGCTCACCCTGCCCCGCCTCGACCCGGCGCAGTACTTTCACCGCCCAGTCCAGCCCTTCACGGCATGGGGTGCATTTGCCGCAGGATTCGTGATGGAAGAACTCGACGATCCGTGTGGCGACCTTGACCATGCAGGTCGCATCATCGATCACGATCACGCCGGCCGAGCCGAGCATCGAGCCGGCGGCAGCAAGCGAGTCAAAATCCATCCCCACATCAAGCCCACTCTCCGGTATGACCGGCGCCGAGACCCCGCCCGGGATCACCGCCTTGATCCTGCGTCCCGGCAACGGGCCGCCGGCGTGGCTCTCGACGAGTTCCCGCAGCGGTATGCCCATTGGCAACTCATAGAGACCGGGTTTCAACACCTGTCCGCTGACGCAATAGAGCTTCGGGCCGGGGCTCTTGTCCGGTCCGATCTCCCGAAACCACCTCGAGCCACGCATCACGATATGCGGCACGCAGGCAAGCGTCTCGACATTGTTGATCACCGTGGGGCTGGCATATAGCCCCTCGACTGCCGGAAACGGCGGTTTCAGGCGAGGCTGGGCGCGTTTACCCTCGAGCGAGTCGAGCATCGCGGTCTCCTCGCCGCAAATATAGGCGCCAGCACCGCAATGGATATGCACGGTGAAATCGAAATCGGTGCCCAGGATTTTCCGCCCGAGGTAGCCTTTATCGTGGGCCTCGGCGATCGCCTGCTCCAGGCGACGGATCGCTGTCACATACTCTCCGCGAACATAGACATAAGCGGTCTTGGCGCCAATTGCGTACGCGCTCACCGCCAACCCCTCCACGAGCTGGTGTGGGTCGCGCTCCATGATGATGCGGTCCTTGAAGGTACCGGGCTCGCCCTCGTCGGCGTTGCAGCAGAGATATTTCGGCTTGCCTGTTTGCTTCGGGACGAAGCTCCATTTCATCCCCGTCGGGAAACCGGCACCGCCGCGACCTCGCAGGTTTGCCTCCTTGACGAGGTCGATGACCTCGTCGGGGGCGTGCTCGCGCAGCGCCTTCTTCAGCGCCTGGTAGCCGCCGCCGGCTTCATAGGTCGACAACAAATGACCATCCTGCACGTTGACGTTCTTGAGGAGAACCGGCTCGAACATGGCTTTACTCTCCCGGCGGCCGCGCCGAAGCGGGCTCAATGCCTGCCGCTTGCGACACTCCTGCCCGAAGACTGTCGAGCAGTTGATTCACCCGCGCGTCATCCAGCTTGCCATGGTAGTCATCGCCAACCTGCATCACTGGAGCCATCTCGCAGGCCCCGAGGCATTCAACGGTCGAAAGCGTGAACAGCCCGTCCGGGGTCGTCTCTCCCTTTTTGATCTGCAGCACCGTTTCGAGATGTTTCAGCAGGTTCTCCGAACCGCACAGCATGCAGGAAACATTGTCACAGAGCTGCAGGTGGAACAGGCCAATCGGTTCGGTATGGAAGAGCGTGTAAAAAGTCGCCAGCTCGTAAACCCAGATCCGCTCGACGCCAAGGATGTCGGCGACCTCCTCGAGCACGGGGCCCGGCAGATAACCATGTTCTTTCTGCGCGATCAGAAGCGCGGGCATGATCGCTGAGCGCTGGTTCGGATACCGCGCTGCCGCTGCTTCAATTTTTTCGCGCATGCTCATTGCATCCAGATCTCCAGTTACTTGTCCACCTCCGCCATCACCGGGTCGAGGCTACCCAGCACGGCTATCATGTCGGCCAGGTAGTGTGCGTTGGTCACCCCGAAGAGCCCCTGCAGATTGACGAAGGACGGGGCGCGGACTTTCATGCGGAACGGTTTCGGCGACCCATCGCTGATAATGTAGAAGCCCAATTCACCCTTTGGCGCCTCGATCGCCGAATAGACCTCGCCCTTGGGTACGTCAAAGCCGTAGGCCGACAGGTCGAAATGCTGGATCAGGGCCTCCATCGAACAATGCACGCGTTCCTTGTCCACGGGGAACGCGATCGTCGGCATGTCGATCTGGAACGGGCCGTCCGGCATCTGGTCGAGGCATTGTTCGATGATCGCGATGCTTTCGCGCATCTCGTCAACGCGGCACCGCCAGCGCGCATAGCAATCGCCCTCGTTGCGGGTGATAACGTTGAAGGCGAGCCTTTCATAAATCTCGTAGGGCTCGTCGCGGCGGATATCCCAGTCGACACCTGAGGCCCGCAGGTTCGGGCCACTCAGACCAAGATCGATCGCATCCTCGCCGGAGATCACGCCGATCCCCTTCGTGCGCTTGAGAAAGACCCTGTTATCTTCGAGCAATCGCTCATAGTCGCGGATCCGGTTCGGGAAGATGTCGCAGAACTCCCTGATCTTGGGCAGGAAGCCGTCGGGCAGATCCTCGCGCACTCCGCCAACCCTGCAAAAGGACGTGTGCATGCGCGCACCGGTAATCATCTCCAGCAGGTCCATGATCATTTCGCGCTCACGCATGACGTAGAGCAGCGCAGTCATTGCACCGAGATCCATTGGCAGCGCACCCGTGATCAGGAGATGACCGGAAATCCTTGCCAGTTCTGCCATCATCACGCGGATATACTGAGCGCGGATCGGCGCTTCGATGCCGAGAAGCTTCTCCACCGCCAGCGCGAAGGCCAGGTTGTTCGACGGCGGACAGAGATAGTCGAGCCGGTCCGTGAGCGGGAAAATCTGGGTGTAGGTGAAGCTCTCGGCGAGCTTTTCCGTGCCGCGATGGAGGTAGCCGATATGCGGGTCCACGCGCTCGACATACTCGCCGTCCAGTTCGAGAACGAGCCGGAGCACCCCGTGAGTGCTGGGGTGCTGCGGGCCGAGATTGAGAAGCACTTCCTTGGTGTGGAGCGCTTCGCCTTGCGGCCTGCTGAGCTCGGTGACTTCGGTCATCTCAACCCTCCGGTGTAGAACGGCCTCCTTATGGGATGTCCCTGGTGGCGATGTCCGGCTGCGTCGGCGGCGGACCTTCGGCACCGAAGGGATTCAGTTTGTCCTTGTAGCCCCTCAAGGGGAAATCCTTGCGCTGGGGAAAGCCCTCGAAGCCTTCCCACATGTAGATCCGGCGCAGATCGGGATGGCCCTCGAACTTGATGCCGTACATGTCCCAGGCTTCGCGCTCATGCCAATTGGCCGTCCGCCAGATGCCCGTCACCGACGGGACGCTGGGCGGATCACCAAGGCGGCATTTGATGCGCACGCGCCATTTGTTCTCCAGCGAATAGAGGTGGTACACGGCCTCATAGCGTGGCAGCTCGGGGTAATGATCGACGCCGCAGATATCGGACAGGAAATTGAACTGCAGCGCCGGGTGCTGTTTCAGAAATCGGCAGAACTCAACAATCATTTCCGGTGGAACGGCAAAGGCATGAATGCCGTGCCTGGCGCCGAGATCCTCGATTGCGGCGTTGAAATGTTCCATGACCAGAGCGGGATTGAAAGCCGACTTGACGCTCATGAGGCTGCAATCCGATCGAGAGGCGTCCCGGCCAGCGCGCGGGATTTCTTGATCTTCTCCTGAAGCAGCAGGAAACCGTGCATCAGCGCCTCGGGCCGAGGCGGGCAGCCGGGGACATGCACGTCCACCGGCACGAAGGTTTCCGATCCCTGCACCACCGCATAGGTATTGTAGACCCCGCCCGAGATCGCGCAGGTGCCCATAGCGATCACCCAGCGCGGCTCCGGCATCTGGTCATAAAGCCGGCGCACGACGGGAGCGAATTTCCGGGTCACGGTACCGGCGATGATCATCACGTCGGATTGGCGCGGCGAAGGCCGGAACACCACGCCGAACCGGTCGAGGTCGTAACGCGCGCATCCTGCCGAGATCATCTCGATGGCGCAGCAGGCAATGCCGAAGGTTTCTGGCCACAGCGCCGAGCGTCGGCTCCAGCCGATGATGCTGTCGGCAGTCGTGAACAGCACACTGTCGCGGATCGCATCGCCTACGCCTCCCATTCCAGCGCTCCCTTCAGCCAGGCGTAGGCGAAACCCACGATCAGCAGCAACATGAACACGAACATCTCGACATAGCCGACCAGACCGATGTCCTTCAGGACGACGGCCCAGGGAAAGAGAAACATCGTCTCGACGTCGAAGACCACCAGCAGGATCGCCAGCATGAAGAACTGCACCCTGAAACGGCCCCCGGCGGCCTCGCCGGCCGGGTCCATGCCGCATTCATAGGCCACGTTCTTTGCAGGATAGGGATTGGATGGCCGCAGCAGTGACGAGACAAAAAGCGTTGCTCCCGTCACCAGAGCAACTCCGGCGAGCATGACGAGGACTGGCAGGAATTCCATTGCAGTCATAGTCATATCGCATTGCTGCGGTCGCCCACCGAGGGTTCTTTTCAGGCCGCCGCCGGCGCCAGTTCGGAACCGGAGGTGCGGTCGCAAAGGAAGCGACTTTGGCAATCCTTTCTAGAATTGTCAGTGTATTCCGTCGGGTGGATCATTGCAAATTCAATAGATCAGCCACCGAATACCGAGTGCTGGGCAAGCTTCAGAAACCATGCCGGAAACAGGCCAATTCCTATGGTGCCGGCGGCGGTAAAGGCAAGCGTGGCGCGCAACAAGGGAGACAGTGCGGGGGAAAACGCCCTTTTGGGTTCGCGCATGTAGATCAGCATGGCGATGCGGATATAGAAATAGGCCGCCACAACACTGAGCAGTACTGCGCTCACCGCCAGCATGACGAAGCCTTGCTCGACCAGCGCGACAAGCACGTAGAACTTGGCGAAGAATCCGGCCGTCGGTGGAATGCCCGCCAGTGAGAACAGATAGAGTAGCATCAAAAGCGCCAGCCCGGGATGCGTCTTCGAAAGACCGGCATAGTCATCGATAGTCTCACCCGAGAAATCGCCGTTGCGCATCATGATGATGGTCCCGAAAATGCCGAGATTCATGAACGAGTAGATCAGCAGGTAGAGCATCACGCTGGCGATCCCATCTGCGCCGCCGGCCACCACGCCGAATAGGGCGAAGCCGGCATGGGCAATGCTGGAATAGGCGAGCAGGCGCTTGAAATTGTCCTGCACCAGCGCTGAGAAACTACCGAGCGCCATCGTCGCGACCGCGATGACAGCGACGATGATCCAGGCATTTGAGGCTGCGACCAGCGGGTTGAGAAACACGCGCAGGATCACTGCAAAACCCGCCGCTTTTGGTCCTACAGACATGAAGGCGGTGATGGTTGTCGGCGCCCCTTCATAGGCGTCCGGCAACCACATGTGGAATGGAACCGCGCCGACCTTGAAGACCAGCCCCGCGACAATGAAGACGACAGCAAGCAACAATCCGGGATCGGGCCGGGCACCGGTCACAGCCGCAGCGACCCCATCCAGTTGCGTCGTGCCGGTCAGCCCGTAGACCAGCGAGACGCCATAAAGGAAAATCCCGGTCGAGGCCGAGCCAAGGATCACATATTTCAGCGCTGCTTCGTTCGACCGCCGTTCTTTGCGCAGGAAGCCGGTCAGAACATAGGTGCAAAGCGCCATCAGTTCGAGGCCAACATAGATCGACAGGAGATCGATCGCCGAGGCCATGATCATCATTCCTGAAAGCGCAAGGAGCAACAGGACATGATATTCGCTGTTCGCGATGCCTTCGATCTCCGCATATTTTCTGGAAAGGAGGAGTGTCAGAACGGTGGCCAGATAAAAGACCATCTTGAAAAAGACCGAAAAACGGTCGGCGATGAACATGCCCGTGTAAGCGGGGCGCACCTCGCCGGCGAGCATGATCGTCAGGAGAGCGGCTGTCAGTACCACCGCGACGGACGCCGAAAGAAGGAATTGCTCCTGCCCTTTCCGGACAAGCTGTCCGAGGATGAGGAGGATGCAGGCCCCGGTGACGACCACGATTTCGGGCAGGCTTGCTACAATCGACTGCAAGAGCGCGGCAGCAGTCATTGGACACTCCCCTCACCGTGCACATGTAGCATGAGCTGCTTCACCGAGGCGTCGATGATGCCGAGAAAGGGCTTTGGATAAAAGCCGACCCAGAGCACGAAGAGCGCCAGCGGCAGGATCGCCGCCATCTCGCGGGCGTTGACATCGCGTATCTTGAACTTCGCACCGACGTTTGCCGGACCAAGCGCAACTTTCCCATACATGCCGAGCAGGTAGGCCGCGCCCAGCAAGGCGCCAAAGACGGCGGCCGCACCGACGACAAGGTTGGCCGCAAAACCACCTGACAGCACGAGCAGTTCGCCCACGAATGAATTCGTTCCCGGGAGCGCCATCGACGACAGCGTGAACAGCAGGAAAAACGCGGTATAGACAGGCGCTGCCTTCATCAACCCGCCATAATCCGCGATGCTGCGCGTATGCGTCCGCTCGTAGATCAGGCCGACGAACAGGAACAGCGCGCCCGTCGTTACGCCGTGGTTGAACATCTGGAGGATGGCGCCCTCTAGCCCGCGCAGGTTCAGCGTAAAGATCCCCAGTGTCACGAAGCCCATGTGACTGATGCTTGAATAGGCGACCAGTTTCTTGAGATCATCCTGCGCCAGCGCAAGCAGCCCGCCGTAGACGATCGCAAGGGCCGAAAGCGCCAGCATCAGCGTGGAATAATACGCCGACGCTTCCGGTAGCATCGGCAGAGAGAACCTGAGGAAACCGTAGGCACCCATCTTCAGGAGCACGCCGGCAAGGATGATGCTGCCTGCCGTCGGGGCCTGGACATGGGCGTCCGGCAACCAGGTGTGGAGCGGAACCATGGGTACCTTGACTGCAAAGGCGACCAGGAAGGCGAAGAACAGCCACGACTGGATCCGGAACGGCAAATCCTGCGCTGTCAGCGCGAGGATGTCGAAGGTCTCGCCGCCATTGAAATAGAGCACGATGACGCCGATCAGAAAGAGGACGCTGCCGGCCAAGGTGTAGAGGAAGAACTTGAATGCCGCATAGACCCGGCCCTCGCCACCCCAGACGCCGATGATGAGGTACATCGGGATCAGCATCGCTTCCCAAAAGACATAGAACAGGAACAGGTCAAGCGCGCAGAACACTCCGAGCATCAGCGCCTGCATGGCTAGCAGGCTGACCATGAAGGCTTTCACCCTCCGGTCAATCGCGACCCATGAGGCGAGCACGCAGATCGCGCCAAGGAGCGCGCTCAGGAATACGAAAAGCGCGCTGATCCCGTCCACGCCCAGCGCATAGCTGATCCCAAGCGCGGGCACCCAGAGGTGTCTTTCGGTGAACTGCATCGCGTGCGTCGTGGTGTCAAAACTCGCAAGCATGATGATGCAGAGTGCGAGGTCGAGGATGGCGATGCCCAGTGCTGTCCATCTGATGGCATCTTCGCTGCGCAGAAGCGTCAGCACCCCTGCCCCGATGGCGGGCGTGAATACGATGAGGCTGAGCAGCGGCAACCCCATGGACGCCCCCTACCGCCACGCCACGGCGAGAATGACGGTGGCTGCGATCACACCGACAATCATCGCCAGTGCGTAATGGGTCACGACGCCCGTCTGGAGCCGCCGCAGCGCCCCGCCACCGCGCAGGATCGAGTGGGCGACGCCGTTCACGACGCCGTCCACGCCGACAAGATCGATCCGCAGTCCTGCCCGTGCCGCGCGATTGAGAAGAGGCAGCGCTGCTGTCTCCGACGCGTTGCTCACCGCCTGCTCGTAGCGCGCGAGCGGCTTTTCGGCGAACCACATGAATGCCCGCGCGCCCTTGCGATAGAACCAGTCGGTGTCGAGGCTGATCGTATTCTCGGGGTCGAGCGCCCTGAGGAACAGTATAAAACCCAGGGCGGTAAACATCAGTATGCCGAGGCTCTCGGTGACATGGGAGCCCGTATAGGGTTCGAAGTCGACCGGATATGGCAGGAGCGCATAGAGCGGCTGCGGAAAAACCCCGATCGCGATGCAGAGCACCGCCGCCATGGCCATTGCGACCAGCATGTTTGCTGGCGGTTCCCGCGCCTGAAGCTTCCGGTCCGTACCGAAAAACATGTAATAGGGAAGCTTGAGCCCGGTGTGCAGGAAAGTGCCGGAGGACGCCATGGTCAGGGCCAGCACCACGAGCGCCCGATGATCCTCGCCCGCAGCGGCAATCACCATCGACTTGGTCACGAAGCCCGAGAAGAATGGAAATGCCGAGATCGCGAAAGCACCGATCATGTAGAGTGCAACGGTTACCGGCATGCTCTTGTAGAGCCCGCCGAGTTCGGTCAGCTTGCGCCTGCCCGTAACATAGATCACCGCCCCGGCGCCCATGAACAGTAGGGACTTGTAGAGGATGTGCGCGAAGGCATGACTTGTGGCCCCGTTAACCGCCATCTCGGTTCCGATCCCGATGCCGGCTACCATGTAGCCCACTTGACTGACGATGTGATAGGCCAGCAGGCGCCGGCAGTCGTTTTCCAGGACCGCATAGACGACGCCGTAAAGCGCCATCGCGGTGCCAAGCCAGACAAGAAGCTCGGTTCCTGGAAAGGCACGGGCGAGCACATAGACCGCGGTCTTCGTGGTGAAGGCGCTCATGAACACCGCTCCCGTCACGGTCGCCTCGGGATAGGCGTCTGTCAGCCAGGCGTTGAGCGGCGGTACGGCAGCGTTGAGCAGAAACCCTGCAAGGATCAGGTAAGTCCCGGTGCTCATTTCCCCGATCGGTCCGAAGAGGAGCGATCCTGTTGAATGTCCATGGAGAATGATACCGCCAAGCAGGACGACGCCCCCCGTGACATGGACCATGAGGTACCGGAAACCGGCGCCGATGGCTCGCTGACCGCCCTGTGCGAAGACCAGATAGGCCGAAGCAAACGCCATGATTTCCCAGAACAGGTAGAGGGTCAGGTAGTCGCCGGCAAACACCACGCCAAGCGAGCTTCCGACGTAGACGAACGCCGCGACGTGCTGGCCGGGGTGAGACAGGTGCAGGGCGTAGACCGTTCCGATCAGAGCCATGATCGCAAAAACGGTGGCGAAGACGATGCTGAGCTTGTCGACCCTGGCAATCAGGATGTCCTGCCCCAGGAACTGCGTCGCCCCATAGCTGCCCGGCTGCATTGTGACCACTGCAAGCAGGCCCAGCAGCGGGACCAGCACCAGATAGATCCTGCGGATCGGATCCTTAAGGAAAGGGATCGGCGCGGCACCAAGAACGAACAGCAGGGCGGGATGGGCGAAGTCAATCATAATAGTCCTCGCGCCGCATGAGCCCCCCCTGATGGCCGAGGAACTTGGAAACGAAGATCAGCAGTACACAGGATACGAATCCGTAGACGGCCGACCAGCCCGGCAGGCGGTCCCAGAGGTATTCTGCGTGTTCGCGCGGGACCAGAAAGTCCGCGATGACGATCAGAACAAGCGCAATGTAGAACAGCCGGCGTCGCTGGCTGGCATATCTCTCCTCGCCAAAGAAATCGATCACGCGCTTGATCATCTGACAACTCCTTCCGCCAGAGCGAGGAAATAGTTGGGAAAGACGCCCATCGAGACAGACAGGATCGCGGTTGCGACCAACGGGATCGTCATCATCGGAATTTCCCGGACCGTTTCCGGGCTCCCCTCCGCCTCCGTCCTGAAGAAGGCGAGATAGGTCACTGGCAGGAAATAGGCGGCGTTCAGAACCGAACTCACCAAAAGCACGATCAGGAAGGCAACATCTCCCGCCTGCATAGAGCCCAGCGTCAGATACCATTTGCTGACGAAACCCGCGGTCGGGGGCACCCCGATCATGCTCAGCGACCCGACGAAGAACGCTCCCATCGTCCAGGGCAGCCGGCGGCCGATCCCGGCCATGTCGCTGATGTTGCGCTTCCCCGACGCGCAATAGATCGACCCGGCGCAGAAAAACAGGGTGATCTTGGAGAAGGCGTGCGCCGCAATGTGGATGATGCCGCCGACCATGGCGACCGGCGACAGCAGAACCGCGCCGAGCACGATATAGGAGAGCTGGCTGACCGTCGAATAGGCGAGCCTCGCCTTCAGGTCGTCCCGCGTGAGCGCGTAGACAGACGCCATCAGGATCGTGAACGAGACCAGATACGCCGTGGCGATGCCGAGATGCAGACTGCCCATCAGCCCGGTGCCGAAGACGTGAAAAACCACCCGCAATACGCAAAAGACGCCCATCTTGACGACGGCCACGGCATGCAGGAGCGCGCTGACAGGTGTCGGCGCCACCATCGCGGCTGGCAGCCAGGCGTGCATCGGCATAACCGCAGCCTTGGCGAAGCCGAAGAGATAGCAGAAGTAGACCACCGTCAGCAGCGCTGCAGTAGCATTAACCCCCGCCAGCAGACCACCCGCCACAAAGTCGAGCGATCCCGCAATCGAGTAGGTCAGCGCCAGAGCGGCCAGAAGTGCGCTCTTCGAGGCGCCCATCAGATAGACGAGGTATTTGCGGCTGCCAGTCCATGCCGCTTCGTCCTCGTGGTGATAGACGAGCGGGTAGGTAACGAGGCTGAGCACCTCGTAAAAGATCACCAGTGTGAACAGATTGGCCGCGAAAGCGCCGCCGGCGGCGGCCGCAAGGCTGCTGGCGAAGCAGGCGAAGAACCGGGTCTGCGCGTGCTCCTTCAAATGTCGCATGTAGCCGATGGAATAGATCGCCGCCGCGATCCATAACAGCGATGAGACGGTGGCAAACACCATGCCGAGCGCGTCGACCCGGAAGGCAAAGTCAATCCCCGGCAGGATCTCGAACAGGCGCAAGTCGATTGTCCCGCCGGAAAGCACTGTTGGCGCCATCGAGGCGACAATCGTAAACATGGCGACCGCCGCGATCGGCGAGACGGCGTCGCGGAATTTCTCGCGGTTGTTCAAAAGGATAATCGCAAGGGCCGCCAGACCTGGTATGGCGATGGCAAGCAGCGGCCGGATCGATGTCACCGGGTCCAAACCGCTATCCTTTCATCATCGTCACATCGTCGACCTTGAGAGTGGATTTGTTCCTCACAAAGGCGACCAGGATGCCAAGGGCGACTGCAACTTCCGCCGCGGTGATCGCGATGACGAAAATCGCGAAGACCTGGCCGCGGAAATCGCCATGCTGGCGCCCAAATGCGATGAAGTTGATGTTGACCGAGTTGAGCAGCAGTTCCAGCGACATCAGCACGACCAGGATGTTGCGTCTCAGCAAGACGCCGGCCGCCCCAATCACGAAGACGACCACTCCGAGCAGGATGAACCAGGAGAGCGGAACCATTATCGCTCGTCCTTTCTCGCCAGCACGATGGCGCCGACCAGGGCGGCCAGCAGGATGACGGAGGCTGTTTCAAACGGCAGCAGGTAGTCGGCGAAAAGTGCTGTGCTAAGTTGCCTGACCGTGTCGTCGCTTGATATTGCGGGGGGCAACGCAACCGAAAAGCGGCTGCTCCAGAGCACCAACGCAAGCATCTCGATCCCAAGCAGGACCAGGAGCACAAGAGCGGGCAGGTTGGGGCCCGGCAAGAACCGCTGCAACACGGCTTCGCGTACATCGATCATCATGATCACGAACAGGAAGAGGACCATGATCGCGCCGACATAGACGAATATCTGGATGACGGCGGGCAACGGTGCGTCAAGCAGGATGAAGATTGCCGAGATCTGCAGGAAGCAGGCCATCAACGCCAATGCGCTATGAACGGGATTGCGCGCCACGACCACAATGAGAGCCGCAATCACGCACACCGTCGCGAACAGAAGAAAAAACCCCTGACCCATCCACGCGACCCTCCCACGCAAACTGTCACCCAGCGCGAGATGGCCGGATTTGAGATAGTTGCGCACCTCAGGTGCATTTATAAATTGTGCCCTAGTCTCGGATCTTTCACAAGATTATTGTCATGGTGGCAGAAAACTCGGGCCCAACCCGCGTAGGGCGAACAATGCTCAAGAGAACCACTGGCCGGGGAGCCACCGGTTCCGTCACCGGCGCGCTCTGCGTCGCTGCGACGCGCCAGAAAACTCCGTCTTGCCGCTGGCTCAAAACCGAAAGCACATCATCGGAGCTGGTCAATCGCTGGGTGAGGTTCACGCAACCCATATCTGAGGCTTGACGAACGCGATATCGGTTGCACCTCAGCGAGCCTCTGAAGGCACTCGACGTGCTACAGATCCTGCTTCATCACGCCGTGATCCGGGTGGGCGTTTGCACCGCCCGACAGCAGCGTCGCGATCCACTTTCCAGATGGCGTGCCTGCGCAATAGACGATGAAGGCGATCAGAATAGGCACGCCGATGAAGGCACCGGAGATGCCCCACATGAAGCTCCAGAAGAAGACTGCGAAAATGACGGCGAAGGGAGATATTGCCAGCGACGCACCGGTAAGACGCGGCTCCAGATAGCTCCCGATGATGAACTGGATCACGTTCAGACTTGCGAAAATCAAGACCACGGATTGCCATTTCTCGAATTGGGCAATGGCAAACAGCGTTGGGAGCGCGGTTGCGACAAACGGTCCGAGGAAGGGGATGTAGTTGAGCGCGAATGCGATCGCGCCCCAAGCGGTCGCAAGTTCAAGCCCCGCACCCAGCGCAAACAGCCAGACCACCAGTCCGGTCAGGATACTGGCAAACGTCCGCACGGTCATGAAGCGACGCAGCTTGGCACCAATCACGCGATTGGCAGTCAGGATACGCATTCCGTGAGGTTGCGCATCGGGAGAGACAAGGCGTTTTTTAAAGTCTTCGACCTCGAGGAGGCCGAGCATGACGAAGATGAAGACCAGCAGCGCAAAGCCGGCGAAGCTGTTCAAGCGGCCGGCCATCCCCTGCACGAAACCGACCAGCCAGGCAACGTCGAAACGGTCGGCCAATGGACCAGCGACCGCAAGGCCCCGCTCTTCCAGCCAATTTGTCCAGTCGACATAGACCGCCTGGAAACGGTCAGCATTGACGAACAGCCATTGCGCGAGCTTGCCAAACCCCCACGCTACCGCAGACCCGATCGCGATGATAACGGTCATTGTGACGATCAGCGTTATCAGGAGGGCGACGAGCTTGGGAAGCCAGCGCTGCAGGGCGGCCTGGCATGGCCAGACCAGGGCTATGACAAAGAGCGAAAAGATCAGGGGCGCAAAGATCGATTGGGCGACATAAAGCAAAGCAAGCACCAAAATACCGGTTGCTATCGAACCGATCATGCGACCACCGCCCGCTTCCTGCATGCTCGCCCCTTGAATAGTGATAGAGTTTCCGGATGCCGGCCGATGATAGCGGAGCTCGACGGCAAATTGAATACTTCGCGCAGAACTGGAATTTATCTACCGCAACTGCTGCGGATAGCTTAGAACAATGACGTGCTTCGGCTCATGCATGTTGCCACAGGAGCGACCGGACCGCTTGTCTTTGTTGTTGACCCTTTTGATAAGCTTGGCAGAAGATTAGGTCGAGCCCGTGTCCTCAATCCGTTTGTCGGTCATTGTTGTCATCCTGTTGGCTCTCGTCGGTTGTGGCGGACCGCGTGCGGTCCTTGGCCTCCCCGTCGCATCATCATCAGGCGCAGAACCGCGAGCCATCGTTCCGATCTATGTCGCGACCAACCGCGCCCGATCCAATAATCTCTCCCTGCCATACTCGGCTGAGCGGTCGAAAACATTGAATTTTGCAGAAATCGACGTTGGGATTCCGCAAAACCATGTCGCCGGCCGCGTCGAGAAAAGTGGCAGGACCCCCGATCCGAGAAGACACTTTTCGGCAAGGACCTATCAGCCAATTGCCGGGCGAGAGGACTTCATCCGACGGCTGAATGCGGCGCTGGCGCAGAAGGCGCCCGAAAACCGTGAGATCTTCATCTTCGTCCACGGTTACAACAACAACTTCGCCGACAGCGTCTTTCGAAACGCCCAGATCAGCTACGACTTCGATGTCAAATCGGTCTCTTTGCATTACGCCTGGCCGTCAGGCGCGTCGATTCCGCTCTACGTCTTCGATCGTGACAGCGCCCTTGTTGGCCGGCGTGGCCTTGCCGAAACAATCGAGATCGCAGCCGAAACCAATGCGAAGAGAATAATCCTGGTTGGTCATTCCATGGGCGCCTATGTCGTCACCGAGGCCCTGCGCGATCTCGCCCTCAGGGGGCGCACCAGTGCATTGAAGCGGCTGGGTGGCGTGGTTCTTGCTGCGCCCGATATCGATGTCGACGTGTTCCTCAGCCAGCTTGACGACATTGGTGACATACCGAGACCGTTTACAATCATTGTCTCGCGCCGTGATCGCGCGCTCGGGTTTTCCCGGCGATTGGCAGGCGGCCGTCCTCGCGTCGGCAGTGGCTCCGAGCTCGCCGTCCTTCAGGCGAGAGAGATCGCGGTCATCGATGCCTCTGCTGTTGATGGCGGCACACACAGCGTCTTTGCGAGTTCACCGACGCTGATGGACATGGTCAACAACGATACTTTGATGCGTGGTCTTATCAGAGATGACGAGCCCCCGGCCGGGCAGACAATGCTTGCCGACGGCGCATCGGTGATCGAAGGCGCTGCATCGCTGATCGTTTTTCTGCCAAGCCGCATTCTGGGCGGGATCACACAGGCAGCCGCCAGCCAATAGCCATCGTGCCGGATTGCCGGCGCGATACGCTTTGCCCCAGCTTCGCTTGCTTCAGTAACTGCAGGGCCGATCGTTGCCGAATCCGCCCCTGCACGCTGGCCGCAGCGCAAAGTCGGCATTGTGAGCGCCATACCCGACCGACCCCGTCGTTCTGGGAGCCTCGGAGCTCGTCGAACACGCCGTCGCGACGCCCGCGACGGCAAGCACTATTCCCAGGCACATCATTTTTCGAAGCGTTTTCATTGCATCCACCCCTACGTAGCCTGCCACCAGTTGTGACAGAAACTAGTTCGCGGCGGGATCGGGTAAACGGCACGTCAGATCAACACTTCGGCATCGAACGCTGCCAAGGCGTCTTTCTGCAGCCGCAAGGCCCCCCTTCACCAGTTTGGCACGGCGTATGCATGACCCTTGCCGGGGTTCCTTTGTCAGGAGGGAAAAATGACGGCTTTGGTTAGCGATATCGTCAGCGCCACTGGTCAGCTTGAAGCAGCGATTCTCGATGCGACCACTGCAGATCCGGACATTCTGGTCTGCTCCAAGTCCTTGAGAGAGAAAGCAAAATTTCTCCCGCAGGTTTTGGTGGAGCACTACCCGGAACTCTTCTGGATCGAGAGCGAGCTGCGCGGCGTATTCGAGGCCTGCTCTGATGCTGTTGATCGCAAATCGGTCAATCCGTTGGTCGCAAAAGCGGCAATCTCGATCGCGGAGGAATACCGGCAGGTTATCGATGAGGTGAGGCGAAACAACTGACGGCTCACGAGAGCCGGCATCAGTTCGGATTGCCTATCACAATCGCGTCCAGATAAGCGAGACGCAGATCACCTTCATCGTGCAGCCGCGCATACGCACGGTGTCGCCGCTCAGGGTCAGTACGCCAGTGAATGTCTTCTTGCTCTCGGGCTCAACGATGCTGCCGGTGAAATTGCCGTTGCTGCCTTTGAATGATCCTATGCGCCTTCCCGCATTATTGCCGGTTTTCATGGTAATGCAGTAGCCTTGGGCGCATTCGTCGATGGTCGCGGTGGTGCCGACTTGTGTCTTCCAGTTACCCACAACAGGCTCTTGAGCCAGAGCGGTGAAGGCCACGAGCGCCATTGGCGCGGTGATCAGTGCCAGCCTTAGCATGGTTTGCTCCCCTTCTTTGGAAATCAGGGTGAGGCCGTGGGAGGCCTAAAGCGTTCCACTATACGCCCCGATGGCGCCCCGCTCCAGCGCTGCGTGCTCCCCATGCTGTCTCGGCAGGTCATGCGCCCGGGACTGGTGTTAGGCAGACCCGGGCGATTGTTGCTGTCGGCTCAGCCTTCCAGCCACCTCACCTGTTCTGGTGTGAGCTTGATGTCGAGCGCCGAGAGGCTGTCTTCCAGTTCGGCGATAGTGCGCGGCCCGATCAGGGGAATGACCGGGAAAGGCTGGGCGATCACATAGGCGAGCGCGATATGGATCGGGCTGCGGCCGAGCTTGGCTGCCAGCTCGATGGCCTTGTCCCGGCGGTCGAAATTGCGATCCGAATACCAGCAACGGACGATTTCTTCATCGTCGTGCTTGCCACGGCCCGCACGGTCGGTAAAGAAGCCGCGGCCCTGGCTCGACCAGGCGAAGTTCGGGATCTGCTTGGCGTTCAGCCATTTCTTCCAGTCGTCGTCGGAGGCCGCCACGCATCCAGCCCAGATCGGATCAAGCATTTCGGCAAGCGAGAAGTTGTTGGATAGGGCAGCCGGCGCCATCTTGCCGTTCTTGGCCGCATATGCTGCAGCTTCGTCCATGCGTTCCCGGGTCCAGTTCGACCCGCCGAAGATGCCGCGGATCCGACCGCGCCTGACTTCCGCGTCCATGGCATCGACAAACTCGCCGACCGGAATATCGGTGTTGTCGCGATGCATGAAGTAGATGTCGACGTAATCGGTCTTCAGTCGGTTCAATGACTGATCGAGCTGCTTGCCGATCACATCGGGATAGCAGAGTGGGGAATGAACGCCCTTCCCGATCAGCACGATCTCGTCGCGCGGAACTTTCCGGCTCGTATGCCAGTCACCAAAGATGGCCTCCGTCTTGCCGCCGCCATAGACGAAGGCCGTGTCGAAGACGTTGCCGCCTGCCTCGTAGAAGGCGTCGAGGGTCAGCGACGCGGCAGCGAAATTCGGGAAGAACTCGAAGCCGAGAGTGACGACCGAAGCAGGCTTGGAAATGCCGGGGATCTGCCGCTGCGGAATACTGCTGCCGCGCCGAACGACACCGCCTGCAAGGTTCGTGGTCCGCCTGTCTGACTTCTCGACCCCATATTCCAGGCCAATCGAGGCGCGCCATTGATCGAGAACGCGCAGGTTTCCGATGGAATCGCTCCAGCCCATGCCGGGTGCTCGGAATTCCTTTTCGCCGGCGCGGATTGCATCGCCGGCTGCGTCTACTTCAAAGGAATAGAGCCAGCGGTCTTCCTTGACCTCGACGGTCTGCTGCTCGCTGCCCTTGAAGATCTCGATCCGGCCGACGCCGCCCTTGTGACCGGAGGCAAACCAGAAGTCCTTGACCTCGATGCGACCCTCCGAACCGATGATGCGAAGCGTGTTGTCCTGTTGCGCCATGATGGAGCAGGACACTTCGGCGATAACGCCGTTCGGAAATTTCAGGACCGCGGAGGCCCATTCATCGACACCCGACTGACCGAGATGACCGACACCGGAGACCTTGTCCGGTTCGAGGAACGGTTTGCCCTCGGCAGCACCCGCAATCAACCGCGCCATGGAGACCGGATAGCCGCCAACGTCGAGGATGCCGCCACCTGCGGTATCATTGGAAAAGAGACGATGTTCGGGTTTGAACGAGCCCATGTTGAAACCAAAGCTCGAACGGATGATCCGTACAGTGCCAATGACGCCGCTCTTGACCAGTTCGACGATCTTGGCGGTCTGCGGGTGAACCCGATACATGAAGGCTTCCCCGGCGAAGACGCCAGCCTTTTTGGCTTCATGATAGATCGCATCGGCATCGAATGCGGAAAGCGCAATTGGCTTCTCGACGAGAACGTGCTTGCCTGCCCGGATCGCCTTGATCGCCCATTCAGCATGGCCGGTATGAGGGGTCGCGATATAGATCGCGTCGATCTCTGCATCCGTCAGAAGCGCGTCATAGCCTTTGACAATCCGGGCGCCTGGGAAGTTTTCGGCAAGCCCCGGCTTTTCCGGATTGCGGGTGGCGATGGCAACGAGCTTTCCGGTGCGTGAATGGGCGATACCGTCCGCAAAGGTGCGGGCGATCGTACCCGGGCCGATGATGCCCCAACGGATCGGTTGGTCTGTGCTCATGGGAATTCCTCTTTCATTGAATGGGTCTTGGGATGAGGTGGCAGTCACCGGAGGCGGTTGCCGGCGCTGTCGAACAGGAAGCTGCGGTTGGCGCTCAGACCGACAGTCAGCGTGTTGCGATTGCCGGCCGCCCGCGATTCGGGACGCTCGATGATCAGCTGTTCGCCTGCCGCCGTGGTCGCATAGATGTAACTGGTGTTGCCGAGGTGTTCAGCGACATCGATCGTAACGGTAAGATCCGCATCGCCCTGCCCCGCGTCGACGAAGTGCTCCGGGCGCAACCCAAGCGTTACCGACTGACCAGCCTCGAGCGGGCCTGTTACCGGCATGGTCAGACGAACATTCTTGTCACCGGTGACCGCAACGGTGACGCCTGCAGCATTCCGTTCCAGGATTTCGGCCTTGAGGAAGTTCATTTTCGGCGAACCGACGAAGCCGGCAACGAACTGGTTGGCGGGATCATCATAAAGGTCGAGCGGCGCGCCCACCTGCTCGATCTTGCCGGCCCGCAGGACGACGATCTTGTCGGCGAGCGTCATCGCTTCGGTCTGGTCGTGGGTAACGTAGATCATCGTCGTACCGAGCTGCTTGTGCAGTCGTGATATCTCGACACGCATCTGCACCCGCAGTTCGGCATCCAGGTTCGACAGCGGTTCATCGAACAGGAAGACCTGCGGTTCGCGCACGATGGCACGGCCGATGGCGACGCGCTGGCGCTGGCCGCCGGACAGTTGCTTCGGCCGTCGCTGCATCAACTCGTTGATCTGCAGGATGTTGGCCGCGTGCTTGACGCGCTTTTCCGTATCCTGCTTCGGGTTGCCGTTCATGCGCAGGCCGAAGCTCAGATTTTCCTCGACAGTCATGTGCGGGTAGAGCGCGTAGGATTGGAAGACCATGGCGATGCCGCGCTCGGCAGGTTCGACGTCATTGACGACCTTGCCGCCGATATTGATCTCGCCGCCCGTGATATCCTCAAGGCCCGCGATCATGCGAAGCAATGTCGACTTGCCGCAACCGGAAGGGCCGACGAAGACGACAAATTCGCCGTCCTTCACTTCAAGATTGGCGCCATGGATGATTTCCAGCGCGCCGAAGCGCTTGACGACATTTTTCAACGAAAGTTCCGACATCAGGCGTTCCCCGATTATTTGACTGCGCCGGCCGCGATGCCGGCGATGAAGTGGCGTTGCAGGAACACAAAGACGACCAGGATCGGGGCTGTCAGCATGATCGCACCCGCCATGATGCCTCCCCAGGACACCTTGGTCAGGCCGATCAGCGTTCCAAGGGCCACAGGCGCCGTCATCATTCCGGGCTTGGAGTTGATGAGGAGCGGCCAGAGGTAGTTGTTCCAGGAGTGCAGGAAGAGGATGATGGCCAGCGCGGCCATCGTCGGCCTTGCAAGCGGCAGGGCGATGCGGAGGAAGATTTGCCACTCCTTGACGCCCTCGACACGTGCTGCATCGAAGAGTTCGCCGGGCATCATCGAAAAGGCCTGGCGCATGAAAAGAACGCCGAGGGAATTGAAGAGCGGCGGGACGATCAACGCGATCCACGTGTTCGCCAGCCTGAATTCGCGGGCCACCATGATGAACTGCGGGATGACGACGACGGCAAAGGGCAGCGTGATGGTCCCAAGAATGATGCCAATCACGATTGACCGCCCGACGAAGCGGTAGCGCGCCAGCGCCCAGCCGGCCATCGAAGTGAGAAGCACCGACAGGAACGTATAGATCGCCGCGACGCCGATGGAGATGAACATTGCGCGGAGGAAGTCGGTGTCCGCCTGCAGGTTTTTAAAGTTCTCGACGAAGTTGGTCGACGGCCAGAGAACAATCTCGGGGCTGAAGATGCCGAAATCCGACATCGTGGAGAAGACGAACATCATCCATAGCGGAAACAGCCAGATGATGGCGAGCGGCGTCAGGACGGCATGAAGAGCGATCTGTCGCAGCAGCAGGGATTGAGACTTCGATCTCATTTGGGTTCCCTTCCGATCCAGAGGTTGAGCAGCGAAATCGCCACCGCCAGAGCTGCCATCGTGTAGGCGACAGCGGAGGCGTATCCGAAATTGAGAGAGCGGAAACCTTCGCGATAAAGCAGCAGGCCAAGCGTTTCGGTTCCACCGCCCGGGCCGCCGCGATTGGTGATCAAGAATGGCTCGGTAAAGAGCTGCATCGTGCCGATGACCGACAGGATGACGCAAAACAGGATGATCGGTTTCAGGAGCGGCAGGGTGATGTGGAAGAACTGCTGGGTCTTGCTGACGCGATCGAGCGTTGCTGCCTCGTAGACGTCGTCTGGAATGGATTGCAGGCCGGCAAGTATGATGATCGCGTTATAGCCAGCCCAGCGCCACGTCACCGCGATGATGATCAAGGCCATGGCGGCGTTGGCATTGTCGAACCAGGAGACCGCCGGAAGGCCAACCAAGGTGATGATCTTGTTGATGATCCCGAAATCGAAGCTGAACATCAGGCGGAAGACTGCGGAATAGGCCACTTCGCCGACGACGACGGGTGCGAAAAACGCAAAGCGAAACAGGGGCCGCGCCTTTAGAAGCGGGGAGTTCAGCAGGACAGCCATGACGGTCGCAATCGTGATCATGACCGGCACCTGGATGACCAGGATGATCAGCGTGTTGTAGAGCGCGTTGTAAAAGGCAGGGTCACCAATGAGACGACCCCAGTTAACGCCGGGACTGAATTTCCAGGGGTTGACACGGGTATTCTGAAACGAGGTCAGAAACGAACTGATGATCGGCCATATCCAGAAGGTGGCAAATACCAAGAGATAGGGCGCAAGAAAAGCGTAGGCGTTCCGGTTCCGGATCGGCATTCTATTCTCCTCACAGACGAGACGAGCCATCCCTGAGGATGGAGGCCGGGCGCCAAGCGACGCCCGGCACCGTTACTCATTTCGCAAGGGGAAGACCGGTCGCCGTCGCGATCTGTTTTGCGGCGTCGTCAAGCGCGGCCTTCGCATCAGGATAGCCGCCGGCGAAGTACTTGGTCTGCGCTGCCCTGTAGATCGAGTCCGCATCCGTCTGGAACGGCGTCCCGCGGCTTGGAACGATCTTCGGCAGGGTCGAAAGGATATCGGCCCATACCTTCTGGTCGTGCCAGTAGGCCTGTGGTTCGTTGACGAACGGATCCTGGACTGCGGTCAACAGCGACGGGACGAGGCCGAAGGATTTCAGCATCGTCACCTGGCCCTCATTGGTGCCAAGTGCGTAGTTGATGTAGGTCCAGGCTGCTTCCTTGTTCTGGGAATTGGCAGCGATCGCAAGCGACGAGCCGCCGAGATTCGCAGCATGCGGGCCATCGGGCGTCAGGCTTGGCATCATGTAGACGCCCCACTTGCCGGAAAGGTCGGGCGAGCCGGAGCGAATGGTGCCTTCATACCAGCCGCCATACATCTGGCTTGCCACCTTGCCAGCGGTATTGGCCTGGATCTTCTCGTCCCAGATGGCCGCCGTCAGCGTTCCGGCGTCCTTCATCTGCTTGACTTTTTCGAGTGTCGCAACGCAGGCCGGCTGATTGATGGTAATCGTCTGGCCGTCCGTCGAGAAATAGCCGCAGCCCTGCTCGTTGGAAATCATCCGGAACCATTCGCTGTCGCCGTTGAAGTCGGCTTGCGCCATGACGACGCCCGGATTGGCCGCGGAGATCTTCTTGCCAGCCGCAATGAAATCGTCCCAGGACTTGATCGTCGACGGATCAACGCCGGCCTTTTCATAGAAATCACGGCGATAGAAAACGGCGACCGGACCGGAATCCCACGGCATGGCGTAAGCGACATCACCGACTTCAAGCTCCGTGCGCTTGAAATCGGGGAATTTCGCCTGGATTTCGGGAGTGTAGCCCAGCTCTTTCAGATTGGCGAAGCAGTCAGGGAAGCGGCTCCAGAAGATTTCCGCCTCGAAGTTTTCCACGCTGACGATGTCCGGCAGTCCTTCGCCACCGGCGGCGCAGGCTGCCAGCATCTTGTCGAAGACCTGCTGGTTGCCGAGATCCTCGACCGTGACCTTGATGTCAGGATGCTGCTTGTTGAAGCCTTCGAGCGTGGACTTCAGCGCCGATGCGGCGATGTTCCAGCTCCAGATGGTCAGATTGCCCGACTGCTGTGCAAAGGCAGAACCGGAAGCAAGAAGTGCGACTGCAGCGGTCGCACCGATGAGTTTGAAGCGCATTGAAAATCCTCCCTTTTCAATTGCCGTCCCTTAGCGAACGCGGCTAGACTATCTACAAGGGAGCCGCTGTCTCCTAAAAAGGGAACATGGACTTGGCGGAAAGTAAGATCGTAAGGCGGGCAGTCTATCAACCGGGAGCGAGCAGCATCGAGGGTTTGCCGACGGCCCTTCAGATGTTTCACAACCATCCACCAGTGATGCTCATGCCTCATTGGCATGTGCAGGTCGAAGTGAATTATATCATGCAGGGTAGCGTGCACTACCGCATGAACGGCCAGAAAATCTCGATGAAGGCGGGCGATATGTGCCTGTTTTGGGGTGGGCAACCGCACCAGATGGACGATTGCTCCGAGGACGCCATCTATGCCGGCGGCCACCTGCCACTGGTCTATTTCTTCCGTATGCGCCTGCCGATCAACATCTCCAGCCGACTGATGAAGGGTGAGATCCTGTTCACCTCGGCAACTGATGCGGCCGACCTCGAGAACTTTCCGCGCTGGGTGCGCTATACCAAATCCGGCGATCCCGCCAAGGCTCAGCACGCCGTCGACGAGATGCTGTTGCGGGTGGAGCGAATCGCACTCGAACCCTATTCCATGATCCCGACCCTCGGGCCGACGGATGCCGACGATATCGAGCAATGCTACCCGCAATCGTCGCGAAGCGTGGCGCGTATGTGCGACTTCATCGCTGTCAACTTCCTGCAGGAAATCGATTCGGTCGATATCGCTCGCGCCGCCGATCTTCATCCGAAATATGCGATGAACCTGTTCAAGAAGACCACAGGCATGACGCTCAGCAAATATGTCAATCTGCTGCGTCTGTCACGGGCGCAGGCAATGCTGATGAACGATGAGGCGAACGTCTTGCAGGTCGCGATGGACAGCGGCTTCGGGTCGATCAGCGCCTTCAACAAGTCGTTCCGCCATATCGCCGGGATGTCGCCTTCCGATTTTCGTCGCGATGCGCGCATGGTCACGCAGTATGCGCCCTAGTCCATGGCCTCACAGATTTCGTGTCGTGGCAAACACATTGTAGACAAGCTCGGCGGAGGCCGACAGTTCACGTTCCTTGAGCTTGATGAGGCCGAAACCCGGAACGGAGATGTCTCCCTCGATCTGCAGCGCCTTGACGAGACCATGCCTCTCGAGGAGCGCGGCAACTGGCTCGGCGAAGATGCCAAGCCGCTGGCTCTGCAGGATCAGCAGCATGGTCAGGAGCGCGTCAGAGGTCGAAACGACGCTGGCCGGTACGATGCCATGGCGCCGGATGAAATCATCTATGACCTGCCTGAGGAACGAGCCATGCGGCTGCAGCACCCAGCTCTGGTGCCGGAGGTCGTCCTCGGTGACGACAGGTTTTGCCGAGAGCGGATGATCCACCGCCACGATGACGCGCAGCGTCTCCTGGCCAACAGGCAGATAATCAAACCAGAGTGGGTTCATGCCGCTCGGAATTCGGCAAACGGCAAAGTCGAGCCTCCTGCTCAGCACGTCCTCGAGCAGCACGTCGCTGCTTCCTACAGCGATGCTGATGTCGATTGTCGGATGGGTCTGGAAGATACGTTTGAGCGCGGGGGCGACATAGTCGGCGGCTGGCGTCATGATCGTTCCGAACGCGACGCTGCCGCCCTGCCCGGCTGCGGCGACCACCATTTCGTATTCGGCGCGCTGCGCCTCGGAGATCAACATCTTGGCGTGGCGAACGATTACCTCTCCTTGAGGGGTGGGGATAAGTCCACGGTTGTGTCTCTCGAAGAGCTGGTGCCCGGACATTTGCTCCAGCTCGTTCAATGTCCTCGACAGTGCCGGCTGCGAAACGCCGAACATTTCTGCAACGACACCGAGCTTTCCGTGCTCGCTGAGCGCCACGAGCATCTTCAGGTGGCGTAGCCTGAAACCATCCAATCCCATGCTTGCCTCACTTGATATAAGGAATTTGCATATCAAAATGCGAAAGACTGATTATACATTCCTGTATCGATCAGCTAAGTGCATGACAACAACGGCGTCAAAGCAAGGAAATTCATCGTGGTTGAGAAGACACCTTCCCCGAATCAGAACGCAGTTCAAGAGCAGGACGGATCGCGCCAGCTTCGCTCGAAGGCCTGGTTCGACAATCTCGCAAACCCTGACATGACCGCGCTCTACCTCGAGCGCTACATGAACTTCGGTCTCAGCCAGGAAGAGCTGCAGTCGGGTCGCCCGATCATCGGTATTGCGCAGACGGGCTCTGACCTGTCGCCGTGCAATCGTCACCACATCGAACTCGCCAAGCGCGTTCGCGAAGGCATCCGTGACGCTGGCGGTATCGCCATCGAGTTCCCGGTCCACCCGATCCAGGAAACCGGTAAGCGCCCGACGGCGGGCCTCGACCGCAACCTTTCCTATCTCGGTCTCGTCGAGGTTCTCTACGGCTACCCGCTTGACGGCGTCGTTCTGACCATCGGCTGCGATAAGACGACGCCGGCCTGTCTGATGGCCGCGGCAACCGTCAACATTCCGGCGATCGCGCTGTCGGTCGGCCCGATGTTGAACGGCTGGTTCCGCGGCGAACGCACGGGCTCGGGTACGATTGTCTGGAAGGCACGCGAAATGATGGCGCGTGGCGAAATCGACTATCAGGGCTTCGTCAAGCTCGTCGCATCCTCCGCGCCCTCGACCGGATATTGCAACACGATGGGCACGGCAACCACGATGAACTCGCTTGCCGAAGCACTCGGCATGCAGTTGCCGGGCGGCGCCGCCATTCCGGCCCCCTATCGTGACCGTCAGGAAGTTTCCTATGAAACCGGCCTGCGAATCGTTGAAATGGTTCGGGAAGATCTGAAGCCTTCCGACATCCTGACCAAGGAAGCCTTCATCAACGCGATCAAGGTCAACTCCGCGATCGGCGGCTCCACCAATGCTCCGATCCATCTCAACGCACTTGCCCGCCACATCGGCGTCGAGCTCACGGTCGACGATTGGCAGACCTACGGCGAGGAAATCCCGCTGCTCGTCAACCTGCAGCCGGCTGGCGAATATCTCGGCGAGGACTACTATCACGCCGGTGGCGTTCCCGCTGTCATGGGCGAACTGATCAAGCATAACCTCCTCAACACCGGCGCAATGACCGTCAACGGCAAGACTGTTGGCGAGAATTACACCACGGCGACGATCGAAGACGACAAGGTGATTCGCCCGTTCGAGCGTCCGCTTAAGGAGCGCGCCGGCTTCCGCGTCCTGCGCGGCAACCTCTTCTCGTCGGCAATCATGAAGACGAGCGTGATCTCGCCCGAGTTCCGTCAGCGTTATCTCTCCAACCCGAATGATCCGGAAGCCTTTGTTGGCCGCGCTGTCGTCTTTGACGGACCGGAAGATTACCATCACCGCATCGACGATCCGTCACTGGCAATCGACGCTTCGACGGTCCTCTTCATGCGCGGCGCCGGCCCGATCGGCTATCCGGGTGCGGCCGAAGTCGTCAATATGCGCGCTCCAGACTACCTCCTGAAGCAGGGGATCAGTTCCCTGCCCTGCATCGGCGATGGTCGCCAGTCCGGGACGTCCGGATCGCCCTCCATCCTCAACGCTTCGCCAGAAGCGGCAGCAGGCGGTGGGCTTGCGCTCCTCAAGACCGGCGACCAGGTTCGTATCGATCTCAAGAAGGGGAGCGCCAACATCCTCATCAGCGACGAGGAGCTCGCCGAACGCCGCAAGGCGCTCGAGGCGGCCGGGGGTTACGTCTATCCGGAGAGCCAGACGCCCTGGCAGGAAATGCAGCGTGCCTGCGTTGGTCAGATGGAAACCGGTGCCGTGCTCGAGCCTGCCGTCAAGTATCAGCGTATCGCTCAGACGAAGGGCATTCCGCGCGACAACCACTAAGTCGTTGGCGCGCGGGCGAGAGCGCGTGGCGCCGAAGACAGTCCGATCGAGTACAATGGGCGCGACGCTGTCTCCGGCATCGCGTCCATTTGCGTTTCCGGTCGAGAATCCTTGGTTTTGACCTTGTCGTCAGGCACCGATTGTGATCGGTTTTCGCGGCCGCTGGGTTGGAGGGCGGCCGGTTCGTTTTTCATTTTGAGCGCGTCCATCGCTCGCGTGACGGAACATGACGATGTCTTATACTCTTCTGGACTCTGCTGCCGCCGGTGGCTTGTTTGTAGGTCGTGCCTGGAACCCTGGTGTCCAAGGGCCGAGCGTCGTGGCGGTTCGGGATGGCCAAGTGGTCGATATCACCTCCAAGGCCGTGCCGACGCTGAGCGCACTTCTGGAGCAGGCCGACGCCGCAGCGGTTGCCCGTAATGCACCAGGCCCTGTGCTCGGCACGCTGGAGGAGATCGCTGCCTCGGGCATCGGCACGCCCGACCTGTCGCGCGTCCATCTGCTTGCTCCGGCTGACCTTCAGGCTATCAAGGCCTGCGGCGTGACGTTTGCCCAGTCGATGATCGAGCGGGTCATCGAGGAGAAGGCCGCCGGAAACCCGGATCGCGCAGCAGCCATCCGGGAGCGCGTCAGCACGCTCATCGGCGGTAGCCTCAACAACCTGAAGGCCGGGTCGCCGGAAGCTGCCAAGGTCAAGCAGGCGTTGATCGAGGAAGGCATGTGGTCACAATATCTCGAGGTCGGCATCGGGCCCGACGCCGAGGTGTTCACGAAGTCGCCGGTGCTTTCTTCTGTCGGCTGGGGGGCCGATGTTGGTCTGCATCCGATCTCGACCTGGAACAATCCCGAACCCGAGATCGTGCTTGCCGTGAATAGTCGCGGGGACATCAAGGGTGCAACGCTTGGCAACGACGTCAATCTGCGCGACGTCGAGGGCCGCTCGGCGCTCCTGCTCGGCAAGGCGAAGGATAACAATGCTTCCTGCTCGATCGGCCCGTTCATCCGACTGTTCGACGAGACCTTTGGCCTCGATGACGTGCGCAGCGCAGAGCTCGACCTCAAGGTTACCGGGACAGACGGTTTCGTCCTGCACGGCAAGAGCTCGATGTCGAAGATCAGCCGCGACCCGACTGACCTCGTCAAGCAGACCTGCGGCGCCCATCATCAGTATCCGGACGGCTTCATGCTGTTTCTGGGAACGCTGTTTGCCCCAACGCAGGATCGCGATGCGCCGAATCAGGGCTTCACCCACAAGGTTGGCGACGTCGTCGAAATCTCCTCGGCGGGTCTCGGCTCGCTCGTCAACACGGTGAGGCTTTCGACCGAGTGCCCGCCCTGGCGATTCGGGATTACGGCCCTGATGGCAAGCCTTGCAAGGCGCGATCTGCTGTAGGTTTTGAAGACGCGGTGCGGGCAGGCGCCGCTGAAATCTTGCGCCGGACGGGCGGGCTACCTGTTCCGTCGGAACTGATCACATATATGCTTCTAAAACAGGGTCGAAGCGTTGAGGATGCCATGAAGAAGAGAGCTCTTGTACTGGTTGGAGCATTCCTTCTTGCTGCATGCACGGCTGCAAAGGATTTTTCATCGCCCGGCCTCGAGCCGATTCCCGGCAGTGTCACCTATGGCGGCCAGCCACGCACCAAGCTGACGAAATCCCCGCCCGGATCGACGTTCCCCCACAACTTCATAGATCAGTGGGGTCAACAGGTCGATGAAACCTACATGATACAGCCCGACAGGTCTTTGAAGATCGTCCACAGGGAGTTCCGGCCAATTCGCTTCCACCGGTGAGCAATGTTGACACGGGGCCTTAGCGAAGGCCGTAGCCTGGCGATACTTGTGAGCGAGCCCTGGCCGCATGTTCGGGCTGGAGTCACATTCTTGTCAGATGATATTACCCAAGTAGGAAGAACTACCAATTGAATTTGGCCCATGCCTAATACACATTTATGGGAGTGCTATACCGGAGATCGAGCGATGATCGCCACGCCGGCCCGGTCATGGAAACGCGTATGATGAATGCAAAGACACCAAATGCCATCGATACCTATGTCGGTTCTCGCGTGAGGATGCGCAGGCAACTCCTAGGTCTCAGTCAGGAAAGGCTTGCCGACCAGATCGGTGTTACGTTCCAGCAGGTGCAGAAATACGAGAAGGGTCTGAACCGGATCGGTGCCAGCCGGCTGCAACGGATTGCCGAGGTCCTGAGTACGTCGCCGAGTTTCTTCTTCCAACAGAACGAATCCGAGCCGGTGAGCCTGGTTGAGACGAATGTCGCGGCTGACCCCGTCGCCGAATTCCTGCATTCGAAGGAGGGGCTCGCACTTAACCGCGCGTTCCTGAAGATCACCGATACGCAGCTGCGCGAAAAAATCGTCGCCTTGGTCAAGGCCATGGCGCAGGCGCAGGAAGGGCGTGACGTATCAGGTGAGCGAGGAAAACACGGCGAAACCTTCGCCTGAGCAATCAGGCTCATGTGATGTAGGGCCGGCCGGCAAGATGCAATTCCGCCTGTCATCCCGTGCGTTGTTCGGGCGGTCGGGCAACTTATGCTCGCTCTTCCCAAACCCTTGCAAGCTCAACCAGAGTGGCGACGGCCCTTTCCATGTCCTGCCTGCTGATCCATTCGCGTGGTGAGTGGAAGGCGTGTCCGCCTGCAAATATGTTCGGACATGGCAGCCCCATGAGGGAGAGACGCGAACCGTCAGTTCCGCCTCGAATACTGCCGCGGACCGGCGACATTCCGGCGCGGCGGATCGCTTCGATGGCGTTTTCCACGATCTGCGGGTGGCGATCGAGAACCACCTTCATGTTGCGATACTGCTGCTTGACGGCGAACGTGTAAGACGAGCCCGGATAGTCCTTCATCACCTCCCGCACGATTGCTTCGAGACGCTTCTCCTTGTCGGCGAGGCCGCTTTCTTCGAAGTCCCGGACAATGAGGCTGATAGCCGCCTTTTCCATCGATCCGCTCAGACCGGTCGGATGGATGAAGCCTTCCCGTCCGTCGGTCGTTTCCGGTGCGATATTCCTGGGCAACCGATCTATGATCGCACCGGCGATCTTGATGGCGTTCTCCATCCTTCCCTTGGCAAAGCCTGGATGGATGGCAACGCCTTCGATGGCAATGTCCACACCGTCGGCCGAGAACGTCTCGTCTTCTATGTGTCCGGCTGTCTCCCCATCCATCGTATAGGCAAACTGCGCACCAAGCTTGGTCAGGTCGACCTTGTCGACGCCGCGACCGATCTCCTCATCGGGCGTGAAAAGCAGCTTGATCGTTCCGTGCCTGATGTCGGGATTGTCCATCAGGATTTGCGCCGCCGTCATGATTTCGGCGATGCCGGCCTTGTCGTCGGCACCGAGCAGCGTCGTCCCGTCGGTTGTAACGATATCGTTGCCGATCTGGTCATTGAGCGCCGGATTCTCAGTAACGCGAATGACCTGCTTCTGGTCGCCGGAGAGCTTGATATCGCCACCGCCATAGTTGTGCAGGACTTTTGGCCTCACATTCGTTCCCGTGAAATCTGGTGCCGTGTCCATGTGCGAGCAGAAGCAAATGACCGGGACTGTCTTGTCGGTATTCGACGGAATGGTCGCATAGACATAGCCATGCTCGTCGAGGTGAGCATCGGACACGCCAATCCCCAGCAACTCGTCCACGAGCAATCGACCCAGGTCCTTCTGCTTGGCTGTCGACGGCTGTGTTGGTGATCCCGCATCCGATTGAGTGTCAATAACGACGTAGCGGAGGAAACGATCGAGGACAGTGTCGGTCATGGCGGCTCCGGTTTGTGTTTGGCGACGCACGGGTATAGCCTTCCAGGAGAGGTCTTGAATAGTGGTCTTCGACGCCCATGTTCGACCGCACGTTGGCGAAACCGGGGGTCCTGCCGTCCAGCGAATGCCAGTGTCAGACCTAAGTCCGATGGAACCTTGAGACGTCCGACTTAGTTCCTAAGCCGTAACGCAAAAATCAATTATGGTTGGAGTGGAAGATGAGAAAAATTATCCTGATTGGTGCATTTATGGGCGCGTTGGCCTCGTGCACCGCGACCGAGAAGGGAACGGCGATCGGCGCCGGTTCGGGAGCCATCATCGGCGGTGCAGTCAGCAATAGCTGGGAAGGTGCGGCCATTGGTGCCGTGGCCGGCGGCGTGGCGGGTGCCCTGATTGGACGCTCTACCGAACATCGCGGCTACTGTGTCTATCGTGACCGGTATGGCCGCAGGTATGAGGCGCGCTGCTAGGCGCATGCCCGATGACCGCCTCCTCCTCAAGAGGCGGTCATTTCCATCATGACCCCGCTAGTGGGCACTTTGTTGTTTTGCCCGCGCGACGATCTGCGTCGGGTTGACGAACTGCAGCGCGAGGACGAGCCAGAACAGTGTCGTGACCATGTAGACCACCGCCATCGCATCGATGGACTGGCCTGCCCGGACGCCTGACGCGAAGACGGCGTAGTAGAGGGAGACGACGAGTGTTTGGGTCGTGGGGCCGGCAATCAGGAAGGTGAGTTCGAACATCGCGATGGTTCGAACCAGAACCAAAAGCAAGGCGGCCAGCATTCCCGGCAGGAGCAGCGGTAGCAAGATTCGCAGAAAGAGGCTCGTCGTTCCTGCACCGAACACGCGGGCTGCCGCTTCGATACGCGGGTCTATTTGCTCGATGAAGGGGATCATCACCAGGACCACAAAGGGCAGCGAAGGCACGATGTTGATCAGCACGACACCCCAGAATGTGCCGCCGAGGCCGAGCCGATAGAGGACGGTTGCAAGCGGAATACCGTAGGTCAGCGGCGGGATCAGCAACGGCAACAGGAATAGCAGGACGACAAGGCCCTTTCCGGGAAAGTTGCGCCTCGCAAGCGCATAGGCGGTCGTGACGCCCAGAATTCCAGAAATGATGACGACGGTGAAAACGATCTCGAAGGTGACGAGAACGACACTGGAAAGCTGAAATTCCTTCCAGGCACTGAAGTACCAGCGTGTCGTCCAGCCGGCCGGCAGCCATGTGCCAAGCCAGCGCGTCGCAAACGAATTGACAATGACGGCTGCGATGACGGCAAGCAGGTTTAGCACAAAAAGGATGGCTAGCGCCCAAATGGCGAAACGCCAGATCTTCGAGGTGAGGCCCTGATCTCGGATCATGATTAGCCTTTCGTGCCGCCGGCGGGGCCGCGGTAGAAGAGTGAGCGTATGGCGAGAACCGTCAGCACGACAGCGAGCTCCACGGCACCCATGATGAGCGCGATCGCCGAACCGAGCGAATGATCATATTGCTCGAAGGCGGCCTGATAGGCGGCAATGGAGATGACACGCGTCGGCCCTGCCGGCGCACCCAGAAGCACGGCGGAGGGAAAGACAGCGAAGGCCTGGACGAAGGCAAGGCAAAAGGTGACGGCTAGGCCCGGAACCAGAAGCGGCAGGAAGACGCGGAAGAAGCGCTGCCGTGGCCCTGCGCCCAATGTTGCGGCTGCCTGTTCAATCGCGGGATCGATACCGGTGACGTAGGACAGCGTGAGCAGGAAGGCAAACGGAAAGCCGGTGATCAGTAGCGAGGCAAAGACGCCCCAGTAATTGTTCGTCAGCTTCACGGGGCTGTCGAGGATGCCGAGCAGCAGGAGCGTATGATTGAACCAGCCACGCGGTCCGAGAAAGGTCAGCAGTCCGTCGGCCACGAAGACCGTGCCAAGGGTGATTGGCAAGACGAGAATGGTCGTCAGCAGGCGCTGTCGGCGCATCAGGCGCACGCGCAGGGCAACCGGCACCGCGAATGCGAGGTTGATTATGGTTACCGGCAGGGCCAGCCACATGGTCGCAGCGATCGTTTGGTACTGGAACGGATCGCTGAAGAATTTTGTGTAGTTGGCATACCAGGCGCCCTCTTTCGGCATGAGGGAATCGGCCAGGCCATAGAGGAAGGGGTAGACGAACAGCGCGATCATGAAGATCAGGCCTGGCAGAAGCAGCAGCGTCGTGCCGTCAAGCCCACGAGCGGCAAGTCGAGTTTGCAGCGAGGGCTGGTTCATCCCGCCGCCCCCGAAAAGACCAGGGCCCGACCGGCAACCGGCTGCAGCCTCGTCGATGCGCCGCGGCCCAGCGGCTCGTCCGCCCGGAAATAGAGTTCCGAACCGTCGCCTGCCCGCGCCATGCCGAAAAATGCGCGTCCGCGATACTCCATGCTGCTGACGGTGGCGGCGATCCCCTCGCCGCTGGACGCGACAAGATCCTCCGGACGGACGGACAGGATGGCTGCGTCACCTGCCTTGAGGGGCGAACGCATCGTGCCGACGAGGCGAGCGCCGGCGACCTCGATCTCAGCCTCATCGCCGGACACGCGCGTAATGCGGCCGGGAACACGGGTTCTGAAGCCCATGAAGTCGGCGACATCAACGTTGACAGGCCGCTGGTAAAGATCCTGGGGCGAACCGATCTGCTCGATATGACCCTGGCTCATGACCACGATGCGGTCGGCAAGCGACAGCGCCTCGTCCTGGTCATGCGTGACATAGATGGTGGTGGACCCGATCTGGTCGTGGATACCGCGAATTTCGGCGCGCATTTCAAGCCGGAGCTTTGCATCAAGATTGGATAGCGGCTCGTCCATCAGGACGATTGGCGGGCGAATGACAATGGCGCGCGCGATTGCGACGCGCTGCTGCTGCCCGCCAGAGAGCTGGCCCGGCAATTTGTCGGCTTGGCTTTCGAGGCGAACCAGGGCCAAGGCATCGCGAACGCGCTGGTCGGCCTCGGGACCCTTTATGCCCTGCATGGCAAGCCCGAAGCCGACGTTCTTTCGGACAGTCATGTGTGGAAACAGGGCGTAGCTCTGGAAAACCATCCCAAAGCCGCGGCGCTCCGGTTCGAGCTGGTCGATGCGCGTGCCACCAAGGCGGATTTCGCCACCCGTCAGTGCAAGCAAGCCGGCAATGCAGTTCAGCGCGGTCGACTTGCCGCAGCCGGATGGACCAAGCAGCGCCACGAACTCGCCGGGCTCGATCGCAAGATCGATGCCATTCAAGGCGTTGAACGCCCCGAAGGCGCGACGCATTCCGTCGAGTTCCAGGCGCGCGTTCTTGCGCGTCGATGCTGCGGCATTCGATACCGAGGTCAAACCAATCTCCATCTGCAGAATGAGGTGGCCGGCCTGGGACGAAATCCCGGCCGGCTGATGCTGTTCGATCAGCCCTTCTTGGCGCCGATCTTCTCGTCCCAGATGCGGAAGGCTTCGACCAACTGCTTCGGCTCCAGCGGAACCTCCAGGGGATTGTTGGCGATCCAGTCGGCATATTCCGGTCGACCGAATTCCTTGAGGGTGTCCTGGCTTTCCTGCGGCGCCATGTCAATTGTGACGTCCTTGACGGCCGGACCCGGATAGAAGTAGCCGGCGTCGTAGGCGATTGCCTGCTGCTTGGGCTGCAGGACGTAGTTGAGGACGTCGATCAGCACGCCGATCTTCTCGTCGGACACGCCCTTCGGGATCACTGCGTAGTGGGCGTCGGTGACCCAGTGGAAGCCATCGAGCTTCTGCACCTTCGCTTCAGCCGGAACGATACCGAGCGCGCGCGGATTAATGTCCCACCCGGTCGTCGAGACGACGATGTCGCGGGTTCCCTCGCCAAGCTCCTTCATCACCTGGCCAGTGCCGGTCGGATAGTATTCGATGTGTTCGCCGAGTGCTGCGAGATAGTCCCACGTCTTTGACCAGCCCTTGGCAGGGTCACGCGGGTCGCTGTCGCCGAGCAGATAGGGCAAGCCCATGAGGAAGGTGCGGCCGGGGCCGGAATTGGCAGGGCGAGCGTAGATGAAGCGGTTCTTGTTGGCCTTCGCCCAGTCAAGCAACTCCTGCGCCGACTTTGGCGGCGTGGGCACCTTGTCAGGCATATATTCGATGAGGGGACCGGACGGGTAATAGGTGACGACGACGCCCTGATCCTTGGCAAGGGCCTGCATCTTGAAGGCCTGCGGCTGCAGGATTTGCTCGAGGTTGGGAAGCTCGGACTTGTGCGCTCCGAGATCGATCCAAAGTCCCTGGTCGAGGCCGGCCGAAAGTGCATCCGTGCCTGTCAGGACGAGATCGATATCGACCTTGCCGGCTGCCTGCTGCGCCTTGATCTTGCCAGGGAGTTCCGGCGCCGGTGCCTTTGTGAAGGCGAAGCTCGAGACCCATTCCGGCTTCTCCGCGGCATAGGCCTCGAACATGCCCTGCGTGAGCGCGAGGTTGCCGGCGACATCCGCGATCGTGATGGTGACTGGACTTGCCGGTTTCTTGGCCTGTGCAAAGACCTTCAACGGCAGCATGCTCGCGACGGCAGCGCCTGCGGCGGTGCCGACAAATGTTCTGCGGGTGACTTTCATATTGTTTCTCCTCCTCTTGTTGCCGGGCACCGCAAAACGTGGTGCTGCGCGTCCCCGAACCGATCGTTGCAGGGATCGGCACCTTCTCTTAGATGTCTGAAACATCTGAAATGATTGCCGAAAACACCATTCCTCCCGGTGCAGCTTGGCAGTCGCGATAAATTGATATACTAGTATTCACGAACGAGTCAATGTCAGGGCCGCACGTAATGCAGGCAACAGTTGTTTCCACTCCCGCGACCCTGCCTTCCGGGGCTGAGAGGCCGGCGAAGCTTCGTCGCGTGACGACCGCAGATGCCATCTACGACAGGCTGTACGCCGACATTCTTGCTCTGCGTATGCGACCTGGAATGCAACTGCAGGAAAAGCGCATTGCCGAAGAGTTCAACGTCAGCCGCACACCCGTGCGTGAGGCGCTGCTTCGACTGTCGGAAGGCGGGCTTGTCGATATCTATCCGCAATCGGGCACCGTCGTGTCGCGCGTGCCCGTCGCGGCCATCCCGGAGGCAGTCGTCGTTCGCAAGTCGCTTGAGGGTACCACGGTGGAACGTGCGGCCGAGATCGCGACAGCTGCCGATATCAGTCGCCTGGATGGCATCATCTCACGACAGAGATCACTGGCCGCACTCGGCGACCCCTCGGCGTTTCACGAAGAGGATGAGGCGTTCCACGAGGCGATTGCCAGCATCGCTGGATATCCTGGGATCTGGACGATCCTCAAGACGGTCAAGGTGCAGATCGACAGGGCGCGTCGGCTGACGCTGCCGGTTCTTGGCCGGATGGACAATGTCGTGCACGAACACGAACTCATTCGCGATGCTATTGCGGCCCATGATCTTCAAGCAGCGCGCGCGGCAATGATGCATCACCTCAGCGCCGTCATACCCGATGTCGCCGAGCTTCGAACGCAGTATCCAGATTACTTCTGCTGAGCCGATCAGCGGACAACGACAAGACGATCCCAAGGAGGAAGTGCATGCGCCAGGGTTGGAGATGGTTTGGGCCTGAGGCTCCGGTGACACTTGATGAGGTGCGCCAGACCGGAGCGACGAATATTGTTTCGTCCCTGCATCAGGTTCCGATCGGCCGCGCGTGGACTGAGGCTGAAGTGCGTGAGCGGCAGGCGATGATCGAAACCACGCCGGCTGGGCGCTCGAGCCTGACATGGTCCGTCGTCGAGAGCATCCCCATTCCCGATGCGGTCAAGCGCAATGGCGGGCGGGCAAAGGCGGAAATCGAGGCCTGGATTGCCAGCCTGGAAGCTGTTGCCGCCTGCGGTATTGCAATTGTTTGCTACAACTTCATGCCCGTCGTCGACTGGACGCGCACCGAACTCGACCATGTGATCGATACCGGTGCCACCGCCATGCGCTTCGATCACGAGAAGTTTGCTGCCTTCGATCTGTTTGTACTACAGCGCGCAGGTGCCAAGGAACAGTACAGCGCCGAGGATGCGGCGCGGGCGCGCGAAGTGTTCGACACGATGAGCGAAAGCGAAATTGCGGAGATCACCCGGATCATCACATCTGCCCTGCCCGGCTCTACGACCGAGCCATTGACGATCCCGCAGTTCCGCGAAAAGCTCGCCGCCTATGCCGGGATCGATGCCTCCAGGCTGCGCCAGCACCTCATTGAATTCCTTCAAGCGGTGACACCGGCTGCCGAAGCGCGTGGCGTGAAGCTGACGCTGCACCCCGACGATCCGCCGCGCTCGCTGTTTGGCCTGCCGCGTATTGCATCTACCGCGGATGACTATGCCGCACTCTTCGATGCCGTGCCCTCTGAGGCAAATGGCATGTGCTATTGCACCGGCAGCCTCGGCGTTCGTGCAGACAACGACCTGGCCGCAATTGCCCGGCGCTTTGCCGCCCGGATCCATTTCGCGCATCTGCGGGCAACCAGGCGCGAGGGCGACGGCCGTACCTTCCATGAGAGCGCCCATCTGGAGGGTGACGTTGATATGGTCGCCGTCCTGAAGGAGCTTGTTGCGGAGGACCGACGGCGTCAGGCAGACGAAACGATCGTTTTCCGTTCCGACCATGGTCATCGCATGCTCGACGATCTCAACAAGAACGTGACGCCAGGCTACCCGGCAATCGGGCGTCTGCGCGGTCTGGCCGAGCTCCGCGGCATTCTCCATGCGCTGGGGGCGGCGCCGTCGTGACGGTGGCCGCATCGCATTGAGGATCTTTTAAGCGCTTGTTGCGGGGGTGAAACGGCGGATCGTCCGGCACGCCGCATCTCCCGCATCGGGAACAAACTTGGGCACGGCTCATTTCTCTTCTTGCAGAGAGGAGAAACGACATGACGTACGACCCCAATGATCCCAACCGCAATCCCGACACAGATCACGATCTGCGCACGCCACCGGTGCGTCGAAGCTCGAGTGCCTGGATCGGATGGGTTGCCGCGATCGCTGTGATCCTCGTTGCGGCGTTTGCTATCACGGAATGGTTCGACCGGCCGGGTACCGACATGAACCCGACGGCTTCGACGACTGAAACTCAGCCGGTGAAGCCGCCGGTAGCGCCCGCCGCGCCGTCAAGCGAGCCGGCAACACCAGCCCCGCCCAATCCTTCGACCGGCGGCACGACACCGCAATAACCATGACCGGAATGGGGAGCCTTACCGTTCCTCGGAGGCTTCCCTTTTCTGATCGCACTCTGGTCGGTTTCAGTCGGCCGCGGCTCTCCTGGCCACGGCCTGGGTCTCGACCGAGAGGGCGTGTTGTCCGGCTCCCCGGAGCCAGGTCCACGCACCATCAGTGTGTCGCTGCGCGCTTTCTGGAGGCGGCGAGGATGTAGTCGTCAGCAATATCGGCGATTGCCATTGCGATTTCCGTCGACGAAAAACCGTCGAGTTTTTCGCCCTGGATGATCAGATAGACGGCTTGCTCGATCTTCTCCCTGCAGGCGGAAAGCCTGTCGGCGTGACTGATTACTATAGGACGTAGTTCCATTGCCCTCTCCGGTCGTTCTTGATCTGTGTTGAATGCTGACATTGGTTAAGCGGTGCACCTGTTGACAACCGAGACGCTGTCGCAGACGCCCACCCATCGCTCAGTTCAGCGAAATGGCTTTGCCGCCAATCATCTCCGCTGGAGCGATCGGCGATCGAAGCTTCAACTTAACCGTGCCTCGACCATAGTCGCAAAAGTTCAAAGCGGCTCGTGAAATCGACGTGACACGACCATAAATTGCATCGCCAAAAATATGTACCGCCCAGGGTCAGTGTTGTGCTGCATCAATACTGTTGCTTGACCGCTTTGACCTTGGTCTCATTTGCGCGACAGGGATAAATTCGCAACGGCGGGGGAAAAATTTGGGCGATCAGCAATTAGCTTCTTGAAATAATTTACTCTTGGTTGTATTTTTTCAGAGTTCAAAGATATTGCCAGTCTGACACGAGGAAACGGTGAGCGCCATGAAGGCCAAGACTCCAAACGCCATTGATGCCTATGTGGGCGAGCGTGTCAGGTTGAGGCGGAAGCTACTTGGCATGAGCCAGGTTAGCCTTTCAGAGTCGCTTGGGATTACGTTTCAACAGCTCCAGAAATACGAAAAAGGCGTCAATCGCATAGGTGCGAGCCGGCTGCAGCGGATTGCGGAGGTCCTTGGCGTGCCTATTGGCTTCTTTTTCGATGAAGAGGGGGCGCATACGGCAGGTGTGCAGTTGAGCGCTGAGACCGATGAAGTTGCGCATTTCATCGCCTCGAAGGAGGGGTTGGCGCTAACGCGCGCCTTTATCGCGATCGAAGATCCGAACATTCGTCGAAAGCTGTTGGCGCTTGCAAGGAGCCTTGGCTCCTCGCAATCGGGCACGGATTCGCATGAGGGCTGGGAACGCGCGGACGAAACACGAGGATAGGCGGTGCTGCACCTCCAGACATTTGGCGAACTGCGGCTGACAGATGAAGCGGGCAATGCAGTCGGCTATCCCGCCAAGGCACTGTTGACGATGGCGTATCTCTTTACGTGCAAGGGTCATGCGCTCACACGCCAAGAGGTGGCTTCGTTTCTGTGGTCGGATGCCGAAGCCGATCAGGCCGGTCTCAATCTGCGAAAGCTGATTTCCCGTATTCGACAAATCGATGACAGCGTTGCCGCGCCACTTCGGATCACCTCGGCCTCCGTCGAACTGCGGGCGGAACTCCTGACCGTTGATATTGAAATACTCGATGAGGCAAAATCGCCGATGGACAGGCTGAAAGCGAGTAGCGATCTGCTTCAGCGTGAATTCGTCGGCAATGTTCGCTCAGCCAGCAAAGCGGTCGACAACTGGATCGCGCGGGAGCAGCGAAGCCATAGGGCCAAGTTGCGCCAGACGCTCCTCGATGCGGGCTCGGCTGCTCAGGGTGCCGACGATTATCGCGCCGTGTCGGGCGCTGCTTTGCAGCTCCTGGAACAGGACCCGGCCGATGAGCAGATCCGGGCGATCCTCCGCGGGCTGCCGGGAGTAGCCGACCCGGACCTACTGCCTCGGGGCGAACGCCAAGCGAGAAGCTATTTCGTGTCAGCGGAGGCGCAGAATGCGACCACTCGTGAGGCGGAACCTCGAGCCGCTTCGAGCCTGCCGCGGCTGGTTCTGCTTCCGCCAACGTCCCAGGGTAACGTCGTTGGTCTGTCGCTTGCCGCCGCGCTGATCGAAGATGTCACGATCGAGCTATGCGGCCTCCGAAACATTTCCATCGTTGCGCCTCACACTGCGGAGCAAATCCGTCGTGACTCTGACAAGGCGGCCATGATTGCCCGCCACTCGATCTCCTATCTTCTCGATACAAGGTTTTCGGGCGAAGGCCTCTATGCGCAACTGGTCTATTTCCCGACGGACGAAATCATCTGGGCCGTGAGATTTCCCATGACCGCGGCAACGCTGCCAACCCAGCGACGGCTCATGGCCCAGCACTTGTCATTATCCGTCGTGGATGAGCTTGCCAGGAATGAGGAAGCCCGGCTTAGCCTGGAGGCGAACCCGCAGGCATATCACTCCTACCTTGTCGGCGCGAGCCTGATGGGCAAGCTGACCTTGCCGCACATTCGCAGGGCGAGAGCGGCCTTCAAGGAGGCGCTGAAATATAATAAGGATTTTTCACCAGCGTTTACCGGCCTGGCGCGGACTTACACCAGCGAGTGGCTGGTGACGGCGCAGGGTAACGAGGAGCTCTTGGGCCTTGCTGAACAGAGTGCGTTGAAGGCCATCGAGCGGGACGAAGCTTTCGCCGGCGGCTACCGCGAACTCGGCGTGACAAAGCTTTATCTCGGCGACGTCGATCAGAGCGTGGCGGCGCTCCGCCACGCGGAAGAATTGAGCCCTCATTTCGCCGACGTGATCTATAGCCACGCCGACACACTTGTTCATGCCTCGCGTCCCAAGGAGGCATTGGCCAAGATCGAGAAGGCGATCTCGCTGAATCCAATTTCGCCTGACAGCTATCTTTGGTGTGCCGCAGGCGCGAGCTACTTCCTCGAGCGCTACAACGACGCCATTGCCTATGTGGAAGCCATGAAGGACAAGGAGCCGGCTTACCGCATTGCTGCTGCGAGTTGTGCAATGATTGGCGATCGCAGGCGGGCCCAGTTTTATCGGCAGCGTGCGCAAGCGCTGAACCCGGTCTTCGACCTGGAAAAATGGCTTTCTGTCATTCCGTTCAAGGAACAATGGCAGAAGGATCTCTACAGAGAAGGGCTTTTGAAAGCTGGATTTTGACACCAACGAAAGGAAACGTCATGTCAAGGGCAGTAGTATTCGGCATTGCAGGGGATGCGAAACTTTGGATTGCCGACCTCGATGCGGGGACCGTCAAGCCACTCGATGGGGCAACCGGTGATCTGGCGAAGGTCGCGGATCTGCGCAAGTCAGGTGCCTCCGTCGTCAAGAAGGTGGATTTCGCAATTGCGGTTTCTTCGGCGAAAGCGGCGTTCTCCGGCCACGTCGAGCCGAACCCCTGACGAGCATCAAGCTGGCCGCCTACTCCGACCGCACGGTTCCACCCTCTGAGACGCTGGCCCGAACCGCGCCACTACTCGCGAACTTTGGTATAACACGCGTGGCGCGCCACACCGGCTTGGACAACATCGGCATCCCGGTGTGGTGCGCTTATGTCCCCAATGGGCGGTCGATCGCGATCGCCCAAGGCAAGGGTCTGACCGACGACGATGCCAAGGCTTCGGCCGTTATGGAAGCGCTTGAGCGCGTCGTTGCCAACAGGCCGGCCATTGCAACGCTTTGCGCCTCGGCGAACGATCTGCAGGAGGAGGGATTCTCATTTGACACGCTTGCTTGCCTGATTGGTCGGCATGAGGACGACATTCGGCTCGATGAACAGATTGACTGGGCGCTTGGCAAGGATCTCCTGACCGATCGGGACGTGTATGTTCCCTTTGAGGCGGCACTTCTGGACCGCACCCGCCGCAATCGCTTCTGGATGTCTTCCGATGGTCTTGCCTCCGGCAATACGATGGAAGAGGCCACCCTGCACGGACTCCTTGAGCGTGTCGAACGCGACGCATTTTGCCTCTGGCAGGTTGGCGCCGTTGAGGATCGGCTTTCGCGCTGCATTGATCCGGCAAGCTTCGAAAATCCATGGCTCGATGACCTCGTTCGAAAGATTGAGGCGGCCGGTCTTGTCGTTCGCCTGTTCGATATGACAAGCGATATAGCTGTGCCCTGCTTCACGACCGTCCTCGGGCCCGCGGAGCGACGGGGCGACAATATTCGCTTTGTCGAGGTGACGGGAGGAAGCGGTGCGCATCCCTCCCCTGTCCGCGCGGCCATTCGCGCAATAACAGAAGCCGTTCAGTCGAGGATAACATTCATCAGCGGCGCCCGTGACGACCTGTCGCCGGACGAGTTTCAAAGGCCTGTGCCTGCGGAGACCTTGCATGCCCTCGATGCCATCCCAGTCGCCTGGATCGCTGCTGCGCGCTGCGATGACAAACCGCACCTCAACAGGATCCTCGATGCCTTGCGGGAGCGACAGATCGCGCCAGTGATAATGCTACCACTCAGCGACCCCGCCTTGCCCTTCCATGTCGTCAAAGTCTTCGTTCCAAGCCTCGAAAACCCCGAGGGCGCGCGGGCGCGTCGCTTTGGCACCCGCGCGATCGCAAAGGCGCTGTTTTCATGAAAGTCATCTTTGTTGGGCCAAGTCTCCCGGACGCAGCGACGCTGGCAGGAGATGGGGTCACCGTATATCCGCCCGCCGTTCAAGGTGACGTGTTGGCCGCAGTGCGGAGAGGCGCGCGAGTCATCGGCATCGTCGATGGCGGTTTCGAATACACCGCGCCTGTCTGGCACAAAGAGATCCTTTTTGCACTGTCACGGCAGGTCCGTGTGTTCGGTGGTGCAAGCATGGGGGCGCTTCGCGCGGCGGAATGTAAAGTCTTCGGAATGGTTGGCGTTGGCCGGATCTACGGCGAATATGCCTCGGGAGCGACGGTGGACGACGCCGATGTAGCGCTGCTGCATGGACCCATGGAACTTGGATATCGGGCGTTGACCGTGCCGCTGGTGAATGTCAGGTCGACACTCGATAAGCTGGAGGGCCGGCAGATGCTGACGCATGAACTTCGCGTAGCGCTCGAAGTCGCTGCTGTCGATTTGTTCTTTAAAAAGCGGACTTGGAGGGCGATTGTGGCAAATGCGGACGTTTCCGCCGATCGGCAGGAACTCCTGTCGTTGCTGCGATCGAACGAGGTCGATCAGAAACGGGCGGACGCTCTCGCTCTGCTGGACGCTGTCCGAGTGGCGGACAATGACTGCTCGACCCCGGCTGAGTTGGCGTGGCAATTCAACGAGACCTTTGTCCGCTCGGAAGAGCGATAATTTGGAAACTGTCTGCTGTAATGCAACAATAAAGTGTGTCACGGGGTTTTCACGGGCCTTTTGCGCGCACACTGAATATTCTCCGATGGTTCGAGGGAGAATAGTTATGAGTGCAGCATCGGCAAACGGATCGGTGGTACTAGACGGCAGTGAGCGATCTTCTGAGGACTTGGATGAGCTCGTCGCACTGGCGCGTATGATCGCCTATGCGAAATATGCCGCTGGAGATGCCGATCTGGTGGGGGCTATGGACTACCTTGGTATGGCGCTGAATGAGGTTCTGCGTGAAATTGGGGACGGTCCGCATGAGGGTCTGGCGGACGTGATGGCGTCCAAAGCGGCGACATGCCTGAATTGACATGAATTGAGGGGACGGTGGGGATGGGGCCGGCGCGTTGCGTCGGCCCTATTTCAATTTCTTGGAATAGACGCAGAGCTTTTCGGAGTGTTCATAGTCGTTGCTCTTGTAGTACTCCGCAACGCCGCCCGTGCTGCGCGAGACGAGCCAAACGTGGACATAGCCCATTGCGCGCGCGTCCTCCTCCAATGTGTGCAGGAGGCGGGAGCCGATCCCGGAGCGCTGGTAGCGTGGCCTTATCGCTATTTCCGCGACGTGGATCCCGCGTCCCATGACAGAGGTGTGCGGCAGGCCGAAGGCGAAGCCGACGGGTCGTTCGGCATCGAACGCGGCCATCGCCAGGCACATCGGCGTCGTTGTCAGTTCGTCTATGCGTGAGATTGCGTTCTGAAGGCACCACTCCTCGTGCCAGGGCGGCCTCGCGTAGGCTTCGACGATGATGTCAGCATTGAGGAGTGCTTCATCCCGGGTCACGCGTCTATAAATTATCGGCATTCATACACTGTCGCCATCACCGCGCACGACACGCTTGATGGCGCCTTCCTGTTCACTCCACCCCAGAGCGTTAAAGCATAGGCCAAACGACCCGTGTTGTGACTTCATCGTGACACGCGTTTTGCGCGAACCCCGGGGCGACCTGCAAGCCAGCGCTTTGTGCCGGGTCCTGCCCGGCAAAGAAAGGGCGCTTCGTGAAAGACTGAGCGCCTTTTTCCTTTTGACATTTGCTGTTGCTCGCCCGAAACAGCGTATGTTGTGGCGCGAGGAGAAACCGCAGATGAACGATAATGTCATTCAATTCCGTCGACGAAAGCCGCCCCGGCCACCCCGGCCAGGCCTTCGCAAGCTCGCGATCGCCGCAGCAATTCTTGCGCTGTTCGTTGCGGCGTGGGGGTATTTCACCCTGTTCAGCCCGCCGGTCTGACATCGCGTCGCGCTGGTGCGGGTTGGCGTTTGACGCTGGCAGCACAAGAACATGGCCTGATGTGCAGGCCGCATCGTTCGGCAAAACTCTCTCATCCAGGCATTTGATCTGAGGCAAGGCGCGCTACTCTTTTAAATGGAGTGGTGCGCAAAACTCGTGCAGGCCGCATAGTTTCGCCCGAAGTGCCTTGTCATGAGAACCGCACAGATCGCGGAAGCGAGAGATTCCAATGAGATTGCCCGCAATTGACAATATCGATCGAAAGATTCTCCGATTGCTCCAGAGCGAGGGTGATCTCAGCCACGCCGCGCTGGCCGAGCGGGTCGGGGCATCGAGCGCGTCGTGCTGGCGCCGCATCAGGGCGCTGGAGGCGGCGGGCATGCTGGGGCGGACTGTCAGGCTCGTGAGCCCCGAAGCCGTTGGCCGTGGGCTGACCGTGTTCTGCCAGGTGCGAATGAAGACGCATGATCCGGCTGCAAGAGATGATTTCGAGCGCTTCGCAGAGAGCCATGAGGAAGTGCTTGAATGCTATTCGATGTCTGGTGATTGGGACTATCTGTTGCGCGTAGCCGTCGCCGATGTCCAGGACTACGAGCGTCTCCTCATGCAGGGTATTCTGACGCACCACTCAGTGGCGACATCGTCGTCGCATTTCGCCTTGAAGCGGGTGAAGTACTCCACTTCGGTTCCAGTCTGAGCCGGTCGCTTTTTTCTGGTTACTCCGGCGAGGCCTGTTGTTCCCCTCAGCAATATTCGGACCTTGGTCCTAGGAGGGCCGGACTAACGTCCGGTGGTGGTCAAGGAAAGGTCTGATGTCAACGATTGCGAATTGACGGTCGGGTCGACCCGTGGGCAAAATTGGTAAGGGTTGAGCGGCTAGCATTTGCAATGCCGCGCGGTTTATCTGGGCCCCAGCCCAAGATGGCTGACAGCGCCGGCTGGCTGGATCGCGACCAGGAAAACCATGGAATGCAAGGGAATGGTGATGCTCTCACGACGTAGCTTTGTTGTGGCTCTATGCTCGATGTCAATCGGCCTGTCGCTCGCGGCAATGCCGTTCAAGGTCGCGGTTTCGGGCGGCTCGTTCAAGCTCAGCCTCCAGACTGCCGAGGCCGCCAAAGGCGGCAACGGCAATGGAAACAGCGGCGGCAATGGCGGTAACGGCAATGGCGGTAACGGGAATGGAAACGGCGGAGGCAATGGCGGCGGTGGCGGCAACGGTGGCGGAAATGGCAACGGTGGCGGAAATGGCGGCGGCAATGGTAACGGGAATGGCGGGGGAAACGGCAACGGCGGAGGGAATGGTAGCGGGAACGGCGGCGGTAGGTCCAGTGGCAGCGCCACGACCGGAACAGGCTCGACGGTTGATGTTGATACGGACAACTCGTCAATAGAGGTTCGCCACCGCGACGGCATGAGCGAATTCATCCGGAACGGCCGTTACATCATGAAGGACGCCCGTGGACGCACGATCGTCAATCGGCGGGCAACCTCAGCAGATGAGGCGCGCCTTGAATCCTTCACTCACTGATTGCCCCGCCCGTCGGTGGCATCGCGCAGCGCTATAGCCGCTTCCGTTCGGTTGGCGACCCCGAGCTTGGCCATGATCTGCGTCATGTGATGTTTGACGGTCTTTTCGTGCAGATCGAGCTGCCTTGCCACGTGCTTGTTGCTCAAGCCGGAAGCGACCAGCTGCAGGACCTGCAGCTCACGGGCGGTCAACGCCTCCAGGGCCGATGGTGTTTTCGGTGCGGGTGAAGAGCGGCTGGAAAGTAGCCGCGCAGACAGCGCCGGCGCGACATAGCTTTCACCAGCTGCCACGCTGCGGATAATCTCTGCAAGCGCCCTTGAACCGACCCCCTTCAACACATAGCCCTTTGCGCCGCAATTCAATGCCGCCGTGACATCATCGCTGGATTCGGAAACCGTAAGCATGACAATCTTTTGTGATGGTACGGTTGTCAGAATGGGAAGGATCGCGTTCAACCCGCCCCCAGGCATTGAAATGTCCATGAGCAGGACATCGGGCTGGAGGGTTTCGGCGACCCTGATTGCATCGTCCTTCGTGCTTCCTTCCGCGACAATCTGAAATCCATCTATCTCGGACAGGCTCCGGGATACCCCTTCCCTGAACAATGGATGGTCATCTATGACGGCGACGCGAATTCCTGCTGTCATGACTGGGCAATCTCCTCGCTGCTGAGCGACATGCTGACTATGGTACCTTGTGCGGATGTTCGGAGCTGGAAGGTGCCGCCCAGGCTTTCAATCCGCTCTCGCAGTCCTGCAAGGCCGAGGCTGGCAGGGCCGACATCGTCGGGATCAAAGCCGGGGCCGCCGTCGGAAACCTCGATGCTGATACGGTCACCTTCCATGCGTTGCACGACCCGTTGTTCTTTGCCGCCGCCGTGACGGTAACCGTTGTTCAACCCTTCCTGCACAAAGCGATATACGCAGATCTTGGCGGAGGGCGAAAGATTTTCGGGCGTCTCCGCTACCGATAGTTCAACGCTTGAGCCGGTTCGCTGCTCATGCGCGCGCACACTGCGCTCCAGTATCTCCGTTAGGGTTGCGGCTTCGATCTGCGGCAACACCAGCCCATTGCAGATGGTCCTGATCTCATGCATTGCCTCGTCCAGGCTTTCCTTGATGGCTGCAATTTCACCCTCGCGCCTGGATGCCGGTGTTGAGGGATCGACCAGCGCATTGCTGTCCAGGCGCAATGAGGCAAATGCAACAAGCTGCGCTGGTCCGTCATGGAGATCTGCACCAATGCGCCGCAGGTGGCTTTCGTTGAGGGCTGTGGCGCGTTGGGACGCACGCTGGACGCGCCTGCGCAAGGCCTGGTTCTGGGATAGCAAGGCCGAAAGGTCATCCACGCGCCGACTTAGAGCATGCCGCTGATCATCGATGGTTCGGCTGCCTCTCAACGCGATCGCCGACAACACGATAAAGAATGCAAGCGTGAAGGCGGCGACGGCCATCCAGCTGTGCAATCGCGCCTCATTGAGGCTGCGCTCGAAATCATTGGCTATTTCATAGAATTCGGACACGGCGACAACCTGTCCGGACCATGGCTGCAGAACGGGGTTGTAGATTTCGAGCAGGGGTTTGCCGCTCGCCCGCTCGACCTCGTCTTCCGCATCTTCCAGACGATTGAACTGGGCGACCATCGTGCCGGAAAAGGCCGCCTTGAGGTCGTCGCTCAACTCGAAGCGCTTTCCTTGCATGGTTTTGTCGTTTGAATAGAGAACCGTGCCGTCCGCGCGCCAAAGCCGGAAGGAGATCAGGCGGTTTCCAAGCGCCCCCTGCTCCAGCGTCTCGTCTAGCGCGCGGGAAACACTATCGTCGAGCTCTTGGGCCGTGAGCATGTCAGGCAGGAGGGGGGCAATCACACTGTCGACGTAGAGGGCGGTGGATGCCGCCGAGTTGCGGGTCACCGCGTCTTCGATCAGACTGCTCACGAATGCGCCGACCAACACCATCGCCACCAGCGACACGGCGCCTCCTGTGAACAGGAACTGCCTGGCCAATGATTGCGAATTCCATCGTTTTATGAGTTCACGGGGCCGCACGAGATGTCTCGGGATCGGCCGCCAAAATTGCGTGGCGGCACTTTAGTTGTTTCGATCGTAAACTAGCTTCATCCAGCGGCGGGTCAAACGATATCGCCTCGCAGCCCCCAGGTTTCCGACCTTTGGTCTCCTTTTGGCTAGGACCTAGGTCCTATCCGGTTAAGCAAAGGTCTGACCGCCATGGAGCCTGCGCGGGACGCAGGCTATCGTCGTTGTGATCTGGAACGCGGCATGTCCGCGTCCGGCCGGAAGGCTGGCGTCTTGCCTGCCGCGAGCAGCTTGGCTTTCCGGACGTAGGAACAAAAGACGGCAAAACGGTTTTGGACCGGGAGGTTGATATGAGCATTTCAAGTATTCTTGGACGCAGCGTTATAGCGCTCACAATTGCGGTTGTACCCGCCTGTGGCGCTTTCCTGGGATTAGAGGGCATCGCCTACGCAAAGGGTGGTAACGGCAACGGAGGCGGCAACGGAGGCGGCAACGGCAACGGAGGCGGCAACGGGGGCGGCAACGGCAACGGGGGCGGCAACAGGGGCAACGGCGGCGGGGGGAACCACGCGGGCGGCAATTCCGAACACGGGAAGAAATCCGATACCGTTGGCTCACACGGCTCGCATGCAAAGAGTAAGGACGACACCCGGAGAGATCACCCGACGTTGAAGTCGTTCTTCACACACGAGAAGAAGGCGGCAACGACGACAAGGACCAGAACCGCCACAACGACAAGAACGAAGGCCGCCAAATCCGAGTTTGCCGGGCTGAACTCGCTGAACAGGAATTACCACGCCTACTTGCATTCGAACGATCCGCGAATGGCGGCGGTTTCGGCCTATGTGATGGCCTATGCAGAGTTCGAGGCCGAGAATGGGCCGGATGCCATCCCTACGGACCCTGCTCTTAGCGACGAAGCCCTTCGCGAAGCACTCTCGAGCTTTACCAAGGGCGGCGAAGTGAGTGACGGGGCTCTCGAGCGAGCAAAGGACATCTTGGGCGTTGGGCCCGCCGTTGGCAAGATTGATCAGGTTCGTGACACTCTTCCAGTGCAGGAGCCTGCGCCGGAGCCCGTCGAAAGCGCGCCTGTGGAGGATGAGGCGCCGCCACCGCCGGTGACGGTCATCATCGAGCAGCCCTGACGCTTTCAAAACTTGGCCACCGCACGGACACAACGCGCCGTGCGGTGGCCCAAAAATGCAGGTTGTACCAGCCACGGGCTCGGCAACCACTACTTAGATCGAGCCAGGGATGGCTCGGACGGGGCAGCGCCGCCGCTCTTCGCCGCCTGTTCCAAGGCGCATCGGTGCCTTCTGAACCTTCACCTTCTTGATCCGGGATTGCTTCTGTCGCGCTAAAGGCGTGTCTCTCAAGGCAGTTCCTTTCGCCGTTTGTGAACAGCTACAGGCGGAATCGGTCCTTTTCACCTTCTCATGTAACTCGACGGCGGCCGGCCGCGGCACGGCTGGGTGAACCTCGTCCTCATATGTGCGGCCTCCGTCAGCCGACCACATAAGGGAGCCAGTGACGGGTTTGCCGAATCTCGCGAATCGAGCTAGTTCTGTAACTACGCAAAAAGAGCGAATTATCGCTGTAGAGCGAAACAAGTATTGAATTAACTGTTCATCAACCGTATCGGCGCTTAGGCTATTGGAACGAACTGAGGAAAGAATCGTGAATCGCCACTTAAGCAGCCTCGACTTCATGCAGAGCTTTTCCACAAAATTGGAGCTCGCCCTGCAAAATCTTTCGATGGCACAGTATCCACCGGATGCGCGCCGCGAGATGCGGAAATTTTCCTCGTCGGAAGTCGCAGCGCTCCTGGATGTCTCGGAAGCCTATATCAGGCAGATCGTTCTGAAGGACAAGGGTCCCTCGCCGGAGACGACGTCAAACGGCCGCCGCATGTACACGCTCGAGCAGATCCTCGAGCTGCGACTGATGCTGGCCGGAAAGGGTCGCAAGAAGTGGATGAACCCGCGCCGCGTCGAGGGTGAGGAATGCCAGATCATTGCGGTCACCAATTTCAAGGGCGGCTCCAGCAAGACATCCACGACCATTCATCTTGGTCACTACCTGGCGCTCAAGGGCTACCGGGTATTGGCGGTCGATCTCGACCCGCAGGCGTCGCTTACAAGCCTGCACGGCGCGCTTCCGGATTTCGATCCGCGCGAGGACGAAACGCTCTATGCGGCCATTCGCTTCTCGGATCCCAAGCCGACGAAATCGCTGGTCCACACCACGCATATTGCCGGCTTCGACGTGATCTGCGCCGGGCTCGACCTGACAGAGTTTGAAACGGCTGTCGCTCTCGAGATGCGCAAGAATGGCGGCACGAGCTTCCTTCTGCGGGTATCTCAGGCCCTCGAGCAGGTTGCGGATGACTATGACGTAATCCTGATGGATTCCGCGCCTTCCCTGAACTTCCTTACTCTGTCGTCGCTGACCGCTGCCACCGGCGTCATCATACCGGTCCCGGCACACATGCTGGACGTCGATTCGACGGGGAAATTCCTCGAGCTTGCCTCGTCCTACATGCAGATATTGAGCGAGATGGGGAGTTCGGCCCAGTGGGATTTCGCGAAGTTCCTCGTGACGAAATTCGAAGCCAACGATCACCCGCAGGCCAACATGACTGCGTTGATGCGACAGGTCTTTGGCGAAGACCTGCTGTTGAACATGGTGACGAAGTCAACGGCTGTTGCTGATGCATTGACGTGGAAGCAGAGCCTCTATGAGGTGCAGCGTTCGCGCTTCTCGGCACCGAAAACCTATGACCGCGCAATGGAATCGATCAACGCGGCCAATGCCGAGATCGAGAAGTTGCTTTGGGCAGCATGGGGGCGCGAATGAGCCGCAAGGATTCGCGTGGCATGTTTGCCAATGTGCTCGGTCAACTTGAGCAACCGAGCGCAGCGCCGGCCGCAAAGCCGACAACATCTCCACACCTTCTCAAGGTCGCCGCAGGCGTCAGGCAGATACAGGAAAAGGGCGAGGTTCTCGACAGGCTCCTCAAGGACGGCGACCATATTGTCGAGGTCGACCCCGATGACGTTGCTCCCTCCTCGATTCCCGACCGCTTCGATGGCGCTTATGACGATGCGGCCATTGATGAGATAGCGACGTCCATCAAGGAGCGTGGGCAGATTGTCCCTGGCTTGATCAGGCCGCACAAAGGTGATGGGCTGCCATACCAGATCGTGTTCGGAAGACGGCGTTTGGCTGCCGTCAAGATTCTTGGATTGAAGTTCCGCGCTATTGTCCGCGAACTCAGCGACGAAGAGGCGATCGTCTTCCAGGGTGAAGAAAACGCCAACAGGAATGACCTTTCCTTTATCGAGAAGTGTGCATTCGCACTGTCACAGGAGCAGGCGGGATATCGGCGCGACGTAATCTGCGCGTCGCTGGCGACAGGAAAGTCGCACGTGTCGGAGATGCTGCGGATTGCAACGGCTATCCCCCGGGATGTTCTGCTCGCGATCGGCTCGTCGCCCGAGATCGGCCGTCGTAGATGGATCGAGTTTGCGGATGCCTTTGCCAAGCGCCAGGACGGGGTGGCGCGCGTCAAGCAATCGCTGAGCGAGGACAAGCTCGTCGCCGGGAAAGATCGCTTCGCTGTCGCATTAGGTGCGCTGAAGGCTGAGCAAGCGCCGACCGCCGCGCGGCCTTCCGTCACCGAAATACGTGCAAATGGCTTTCTTCTGGCGACCGTAAGCTACGCGAAGACCGGCCCGAAGATGAGCTTCACCAAGGCTGTTCCGGATAGTTTCGTAGACTTTTTGAACGATCGTATGGAGGCGCTTCACAGCGAATTCGTGCAGTCAATACAACGCAAAAGCAAAGGATAACGCCGCAAAAGAAAAAAGCTCCCGAACGTTGCCGTAACGGAAGCCCTTCTCATAGGTTAGCAGCTAGAGAATCGCATTTCCGGGAATCCCTGTCAAGTGTGGGCACCAATCTGGTGAGTGGATTTCTTTTGCCTTCAACAAGGTGAAGGTGATGGAAACAGGAAGTGTGACGACGCCCTTTGGGCAGCGTCCGATGACGCTTGGCATGCTCGCGAGCCAGAAGGCAGCAAGCGAGCTTCAGGCTGATCAATCGGTCGACAAGTGGAAAATCTACAGGTCACTGTGTGCAGCCAAGCCCTTGCTTGGAGTGACGGATCGCGCGCTTGCCGTCCTCAATGCACTGCTCAGCTTTTATCCGAAGAACGTCCTGTCGGAGGAAAACGGCCTGGTGGTCTTTCCGTCAAACGAACAGCTTTCGCTGCGCTCACACGGCATGGCGGAGCAGACGATCCGCCGCCACCTGGCGGTCCTGGTCGAAGCGGGGTTGATCATCCGCAAGGATAGCCCAAATGGCAAACGCTATGCCCGCAGGGCGAAAGAGGGTGAGGTCTCAGAGGCATTCGGCTTTTCATTGGCTCCGCTGATCGTGCGTGCCGAGGAGATCGAACGCCTCGCATCGGAAGTGGCGGCCGAGCGGCTACATATGCAGCGACTGCGTGAGCAACTCAGCCTTTGCCGCCGCGATGTGGCCAAGCTCATTGAGACCGCGATGGCGGAGCAGCTGGCAGGAGATTGGGAAACCGCGTTTGCCTATTTCAGGGAGCTGGTAGGTTCCATACCACGCACGGCGACGGCCGAGCAACTTTACGCTGCACTCGAAACGATGGAAACGCTGAGAGACGACATCACTAGCAGACTGGAAACATTACTAAAAGCAAAGAAAACGAGCGGCAATCACGATCAAAATGAGCGTCACATACATAATTCAAATCCCGACTCTACTTTTGATCTTGAACCAGCTTCCGAAACGAAGCAGGGGGCAAACTCGGAATTCACGATTGAGCCGAAAACCGTGGCGTCGACGCGGAAACAGAAAAGTGACGCTGGACGCATAGCCAGGGTTCAGAGCCAGGCGGCCAACGATCGCCCGGACCTGAAATCCTTCCCCCTCGGGCTGGTCCTCCAGGCTTGCCCCGACATGGTGAGCTACGGCCCGGGTGGTTCGATTGCAAATTGGCGAGACTTGATGGCGGCTGCGGTCGTTGTGCGGGGAATGCTCGGTGTAAGCGAGTCGGCCTACGAGGAGGCTGCTGCCACGATGGGACCGGAGAACGCCGCCACGGTCATGGCGTGCATCCTCGAACGTGGCGGGCATATCAACTCCGCGGGTGGTTATCTGCGAGACCTGACCCGTCGCGCCGAACGAGGTGAATTCTCGATCGGTCCGATGTTGATGTCGCTGGTGCGAGCACGCGGCGGCGGAACACGGCGGGCGGGATAGCACGCTCATGCAAGCCTGACATTGTTTCGCAGGGGCGAGCTGTTTCGGAAAGGGAAGCGGGTGGCGGGGGTAGAAATCCGTTCGAGGCAGCGGATTGGGCCGGTCGGAAGCAGCGGCGTGGGAGCGGGGAAAAAGTGGGCGAAGAAATTTTGGGTAAGCATGTGCCTTTTCTGAAGGGGCATTACTTGGCTCCGCAATTAAAGATGATCATCTCGGTCGAGCTTCTTGGCATCGACGGCGTGTCGCAGCGTTGCGACATTGCCAAGGTCGACCGGTCTCTCGATGGGGCCTGTCTCAACGATTTTGGCCTCTCCCTCGAAGAAGCCAAGGAGATCCAGCGGCGCCTGCAACAGGAACTGACGCAGTTTCAGGCGGATCAAGCCGGCCACCGAGATCGGAAGCGCCAAGACTGTAACCGCCGTCGGTCGGTGCATGATAGTAGGTACCGTACAATCCATTCGCTCTTTGGCTCTTGCCAAGTGCGTGTGCCGCGGTGGTGCCGCTGTGCATGGGAAGCGTCGAGACCCTGTTGAATGGCCGAGCTACCCCCGAGTTGGAGCGCATCCAAGCCGAACTGGGGTCCCGGTTGTCATTTCGAGAAGCAGCCCGTGTACTTGATATCTTTGTGCCGGCCACGCGGCCTCATAATCATCGAACCGTGAGCAACCGGCCGGCTAAGGTTGCCGATCAGATCGAAAAGTGGGATGTCGCAGGCCCCTATCGTATCAGTCGCGCCGGCAAGTCTCCCGTTTCCGTTTTCATAAAAGAGCACGTGACAACAGTCGCAACGCGTCATAACGCCAGCGCTCGCGTGAGGTCGTCGTGTTCGAAGGCGCTGGCCATGCGGTTGATCTCGGCCGACCGGGCACCAACGGCCATGGCTGTCTCGCGCCATGTTGAAGTCACGGTCGCGACGTCTTTGATGACTACACGTGCCTGCGCCAGCGTGAGCGCGAAATATTCGGAAGCCTGTTCGAGAAGATCAAGGGAGCAGGTGCCCTCGTCGAGGTCAATGTTCGTAGTCAGCACCCGCGCTTTAAGATCCGTAGGCACGGGATTGAGATCATAGGCGGGCGAGAGCGACCATCCGGCCTTGCCAAGCCAGAGGAAGCCGTGGTTACGCAGATGATCGTCGACATTGGAAATCAGCACATTGAAGACGACCCGCCGATAGAGCGCGTGAGTGTCCCTCTTTCCCTGGGAGCCATGCCGGGCCAGGGCGTCGACAATTTCGGGGTAACTGCTACGGTCGCCGTCCTTGGCGCCCACCATCGCCATTGCGGACAGGAATGGGATGCGGATCACGCCATCGCGATCGAAGCGTCGCGATAGCATCACTGACTTGCCGGCCACTTTGACAAGTTCGTGTCGTGGAGTGGCAATGCGGGCTTGGCCGGCCAGCCGCAGCGCAATCTCCTCCCAGGTTTCCATGCTGTACTCGTCCGTCTCCTTCGGAAACTTGACGATGGAGAGATGGCCGTGTTGGTCGATGACCGACGCCTTCGGCCGCGCACCTCCGAGGGAGGAGCCGGGCGCGAAGATGAGTTGAAGGTCTTCGTCCGTTTCCTCGTCCCGCAGAATCCGCTCGGTGATCTGAAGCAGGCGGCCAAGCTCTATTAGGGCCGGCACGCCGGCTCTGACAGGCGCCTGGAAGATATCCTCGCCGACCCAGCGAAACCGCAGCGCGCCGAGCCGCGTCTCATCTGCGACCCCGAGCAGGTAGTCGCTTTCCGCGAGCGTGCGCACGGCGCGGCCCTCGCGATCGGCAAAGCGACGCTCGGCGCGCTGCATGAGGCGGCGGCCCCACGTATCTGGCGCGGAGTCGCCGATCGAGCCGAAGGTTGCTAGTCCGGCAGGAGGAGCGAAGGCGCCGCGCGTCAATGCAAGTGCTGGCTCCAGCGACAAGCGGTGCGGATCCTCAAGCCATGTATCTTCGTACTCGAAAAGAATAGTTTCCGCGCCGCGGACGCGATTGCTCCTCGCCAATCCGATCGGGCGCGTGCGACCATGCAGATCGATGTGCACCTCGAAGTCAGCCATCGTGGGGCGATCGGGTTGGCCGCCTAAGATGAACGTGCTTGGGCAGATCGGCACTGGCCAATGCCTGTCCGACACTGTCGTTGCTGATGTCGGCGATTTGCCCCAGACCTTCGAGCAGACCGAGGGCCTGAAGGACGCCAGCATAGATGCCGATGCTGACATTGGTGTCGCCGGCTTCGACCCTTTGCAGGGTTGAGCGGGATGTGAAAGCACGCTGCGCCACGACCGCCATAGGCAGTTTGCGACGGCGGCGGGCGTCGTGGATATCCGCGCCGAGCTTCCGCAGGGCGCGGCGCACGGCCGCTGGAGGGTTATGGGGAGTAGGCATTTGAAACCTTCGCACTACAGATTAGCGGGATATGTAGCACGAAGATTACAATATTTCGAGCCGTGATTGGAATCTGTTGTGGCGTTTCCCGGCAGTGGAAACTACCTAGGTGAGGTTGGTGGACGTCTCACCCTAATTTACAAACTGCCTGCAAGTTGATCGCCGACCACATAAACCGCTGCATTATCCGACACCTCGCGTAGCCCCTTGTAGGACGCGTGTCTCAGCTTGCCGTCATGCGTCCTGGCGCGATACTCGATCTCGGCAATTAGCGTCGGCTGGACCCATAGGAGGTTCTTTCGACGCCCGTCCTATTTCACCGGCGGCGTCTTGCGCTTTATGCGATCGAGCGCCTTACGGCGTGATCAAATTCGCATGGTTCGCGATCGTCCTTCATCCGCAGACTGCCGCGCATCGAATGTGCGAAGACCTGGGCGGCGTCGACGGCAAGTGCCCTTGAGAGGAGAAGGGCGACATGCGGTGCAAATCGCGAGGTTCTGCTTGAGGCGAGCAGAGGAACGCGTCCCTGTCAGGCGAGATTGGGAGGAGATACGGGCACTCGTCTGGATCCGGAAAAAAATTGAGCAACCGCTTCATGTGCGAGGCAGTTGCCACCCGGCCCTGCCCGTGGTCTCGGGCATTCGTTGGGGCGGAAGTGGCAAGTTCCTCTGTCCTCTGGATGACCGAGCCGTGTCGTCATCGGTTCCGCGCTCCCCGTTTCGGCCCATGGCACTGCATGAGGCGGGCCTCGGCGGGGTCCGAGCTTTGCAGCGCGACTGCGACCGAACGGCACAGGCGGATAAACATATATTGCCAATATATCTTATGATGGTTACGTCACCTTTGTCGACGGAACAAATTTTGGAGACCATGATGACGCAAACATTGACCGAGGCCACGAAGGCAATTGTCCGCGCAACAGCGCCTGCCCTCGCAAGTCACGGGACCGAAATCACGGCGGCCATGTATAAGCGGCTGTTTGAGAATGCCGAGGTCCGCAACCTGTTCAACCAGTCGAACCAGGGAGAAGGCGGGCGCCAGACGAAGGCGTTGGCGCAGGCGATCCTCGCTTACGCCCAGAACATTGACAATCTCGCCGTACTCACCTCAGCTGTTGAACGGATCGCCCAAAAACACGTCGGCCTGCACATCCGGCCCGAGCATTATCCCCATGTCGCGACGGCCCTCCTGAATGCGATCAAGGATGTCCTCGGCGAGGCGGCGACGGATGAAATCCTCAACGGATGGGGCGAGGCCTTCTGGTTTCTGGCCAATATTCTGATCGAACGTGAAGGACAGATTTATAATAGTCTTCAAGCGTCCGAAGGCGGCTGGAATGGATGGAGGCAGTTTGCCGTCGTGTCGAAGCGCCGGGAGAGCGACATCATCACATCGTTCGTGCTGCGACCGGTTGATGGCGGGGCGGTGATCAGTCATCGGCCTGGTCAGTATCTGACATTTCGGTTCGATATTCCGGGTCTTCCTCCGCAGCATCGAAACTACAGCATTTCTTCTGCGCCCAATGCCGAGAGCTACCGCATCTCGGTCAAGCGAGAGACGCATGGGCTGGTATCAAGGTTCCTTCATGATCAGGTTGAGGAAGGCGCGGTCATCGAGGTTGCCCCTCCTACGGGAGATTTCCATTTGCCGACTGGGCAGGAAAGGCCTGTCGTGTTGCTGAGCGGCGGTGTCGGTCTGACGCCGATGGTAAGCATGCTGGAGACCATTGCAAACGATGGACGCGAGGTTCCCGTGCATTACGTCCATGGTGCCGAGAACGGTCGTGTCCATGCGATGGGATCGCATGTCCGCGATATTGCCAAGGACCGGGAGCATCTCAAGACGACAATTTTCTACGGAAGCCCGCATGCGCAGGATCAGAGGGGCGTTCACTTCGACCACGATGGCCTCATCACGGTTGAATGGCTGGCAAGGAACACGCCGATCGCAGAGGCCGACTTCTATCTCTGCGGCCCGCGGCCCTTTCTCGCCGTCTTTGTGAACGGGCTCGCAAAGGCCGGTGTCCCGCAGGATCGTATTCACTACGAGTTCTTCGGTCCGGCCGACGAACTCGCTGCTGCATAGGTTTTCGGAAATGCAAGGCGACCGGCGACGGCCGCCTTGCTATTTGATATACGTTGCCGATATCTTTTATGCGATTGCGCCGATTTTTCCGGGAGGATCTGGTGATGCGTTTGACCGTTTACTCCGACTACGCGTTGCGGCTCATGATGTATCTTGCGCTCAAGGGAGAGCGGCTGTCGACGATTGCGGAAATCGCCGAAGCTTATGATATTTCAAAGGCGCATCTGATGAAGATCACCCACGAACTCGGGCAAAAGGGCCTGATCGACACTGTACGAGGTCGTCACGGCGGCATGCGGCTTGCACGTGCAGTCGAACAGATCGGCGTCGGTGAGATCGTGCGGGCCTGCGAACCCGACTTTGCGATCGTGCCGTGCATGGAAAATGGTACGGAGATTGTCTGTGTCGTGCAGCCTGCGTGCGTATTGAAGAGGGCGCTCGCTTCGGCGGCTGCGGCATTTCTCGATGTGCTCGATGGCTACACGCTTGCCGACCTGACCCGACCAGCCGTACCATTGCGCCGCCTGCTCGCGCTGCCGGAGGCGGAAGCCCACGCAGGGCACCCGGGATGACAACAGGATCGCAAGGACCGTTTGCTCGGCAGAAGCACACCGGATGATATCGCCATCGTCGGACAGGACGGCATCGCCATGGCGGCGCAAGGCTGCAATAACCCGACGACGCTAAGTAAAGACCACGTCGCTTTCATCGATGCAGTCATGGGAGCTTGTCGAGTGCCATGATGCTCAGCTGGAAGGCCCGTAGCATCACCCTCACCTTCACGGACCGCTGGGGCTCGACATCGTGAAACCTCTCCCGCGACATTGTTTCAGAGATGAAATTTAAGCCTGGCGAGATCGCGTGATCACCAGATCTTCGGCTTCCTCTTGGCTCATATTGAGCACGGTCCTGCCAGTTTCGAAGCTGAAGCCATTGCGCCCGAAGGCCGCCATTTCTTTTGCGCTGCGCTCCCGATCGACGTCGCCACGACGAAACGGTCCGAAGCCACGCTTGCGCGCAAAATGCACGGCTGCGAGTAATTCATCCGCCTCATCAAGTGCGGCAGTAATGACCTCTTGATCGACGCCCTTTTGTGTAAGGGTCTGAGCGATGCGCCGCTTCGACCGGCCACTGCGAACACCAGAGCGCGTGCTGATCTCGGCATAGCTGATATCGTTCAGGCCGCCATTGTCATAGGCGAAGGTCACGGCCGATTCTGCAACCGCTCTGAGCTGCATTTCGGTGATGTTCTCGAATTTGTGCTTCGCCTTCCGGATGATGGCATCGTACAGCTGTCTTTCGGTCATCATTCGCCGCTCGAGCCGATAGATGGTGGAGTTTCGGGCCCAACTCAGCATCCGTGCACTGGGAACGTCTGATGGTGCTTCATCATTGCTCACGATTCAGTCGCACCCCTGGTGCTTACCTGTGAGAGAAGCCAGGTCGTGAACGCCACGCCGAGGGCATGTTCGCGCTTACCGTCTGGCATCACGACATAATAGCTGTTTTCCGTCGCCATCGGCCGGTCAAAGACGATTTGCAGCTTTCCAGCACTCAACTCTTGTTCGATGAGATAGAGCGGTAGAAGCGCGAACCCCATCGCCATCGTAGCCGCCTCGATGATCATCGAAAACTGGTCGAACCGATTGCCGCGATAGGAAGGATCTGCGTCGACGTCGCAAAATTCGAACCATTGGCGCCAGAGTCGCGGGCGTGTAGCCAGATGCAGCAGGGGCCTGCGCATGAGCTCGGCCGGGGTTGCAACCGGATCCGCTTGTAAAAGGGTTGGGCTGGCAACGGGAACGATCTTCTCGTCGCAAAGGAAGGTGCAGGTCGCCCCTGCCCAGATTGGCTGGCCGTAATGGATGGCGAGATCGACGTTTTCCTGCTCGAAATCGAAAGGCTCGGAGCGCGATGTTATGTCAACGAGGGAGCCGGGATGGGCAGCCAGGAAGTTCGGCAGCCGAGGCGTCAGCCAACGACTGCCGAACGTCGGCAAGGTCGCAATCGAAAGCGTCGCAGTCGCATCGGCGCCCGATGCTGCACGGATCATCATCTCTTCTGTCTGATGGAGGAGCCGTCTTGCCTCAGGCAGCAGCCTTCGTCCGGCTTCCGACAGGATTGCCCGCTGGCGGACGCGTTCGAAGAGAAGGACCCCCAACTGGGTTTCCAGGTCCTTGATCTGGCGGCTGATGGCGCTTTGCGTCAGATGAAGTTCAAGAGCGGCGCGCGTGAAATTGCCGTGTCGGGCGGCAGATTCAAAAGACTGCAGCGTTGTCAGGTCGGGCGTCAGCTTTCGGGGCAAAGTCATTCCAAAACCGCATCATCTAAGCTTGATTTATTGTTATTCATGTACTCCACGCGCGATATGATCGCAATCCAGAATGAACTCTTCCAACTATGGCGCGTGAGGCAATAAATGTTGACCAGAAGTTTCGTTTCCTCCTGCAGCATCCGCACTGCATTCTCGGCGGCAATGTCGGCCATGTATCGCACCGAGGTGCCCGCTTACGGCACCCTGATGGACATTGTTGCAAAAGTGAATGAGGCCACGCTTGCAGCCGATCCAGCCCTCAGGCGCAGGTTGGAAGAAACGGATTCCCTCGAGCGTGTTTCCGAAGAGCGCCACGGCGCCATCCGTCTCGGAACTGCCGACGAACTTGCGATGATGAGACGCGTCTTTGCCGTCATGGGCATGTTCCCGGTCGGCTATTACGATCTCAGCGAGGCAGGCGTACCAGTCCATTCCACCGCTTTCCGCCCGGTCGGCGATGTAGCGCTGAAGCGCAACCCTTTCCGTGTTTTCACCTCGCTGCTGCGCCTCGACCTGATTGCCGACGAAGAACTGCGCGCCGAAGCCGAGACGGTCCTGCAGAAGCGTCATATCTTTACCGCTGGCGGCATCGAACTGACTGAAAGGGCCGAGCGCGAGGGCGGTCTAGGCGAGGACGATGCCAAGCGCTTCGTCGCAGAAGTGCTGGAGACTTTCCGCTGGCATCATCAGGCGAACGTTGATCTCGCCATGTATAGGCGCTTGCATGATGCGCACCGGCTTATAGCCGACGTTGTCTCCTTCAAGGGACCGCACATCAATCACCTGACACCCCGCACGCTTGATATCGACGAAGTGCAGCGGCTGATGCCGGAATATGGCATTGCGCCGAAGGCAGTTGTCGAAGGTCCGCCGAGCCGTCGTTGCGCGATTCTGCTGCGGCAGACGTCGTTCAAGGCCCTCGAGGAAGCCGTCTCTTTCAAGGATGCGGGCGGGAACTGGCAGCAGGGCACGCATACTGCGCGTTTTGGGGAGATTGAGAGCCGCGGTATCGCCCTGACACCGAAGGGCCGCGCCCTCTACGACAAGCTCTTGGCGGATTCGCGCAAGGTCGTGCGCCCCGCGGCCGATGGCTCGAACGCTGCGGCTTACGAAAAAGCACTCGCCGAGGCTTTCGCGCCTTTCCCGGACAGCTGGGCCGAAATTCGCGACCAGGGTCTTGGCTACTTCAGCTACTCACTCACGCCGAAGGGCCGGAGCGCGATTGCCTCGGCTGATGCCAGTGTCGATCAACTTGTGGCGGAAGGCCTCATCTGCTTCGACCCGATTGTCTACGAAGACTTCCTGCCCGTCAGTGCGGCGGGCATCTTCCAGTCCAACCTCGGGGACGAGGCTGCGCAGGAGTTCACTGCAAGCCCCAATCAGCAGCGCTTCGAGCGGGACCTCGGCGCCTCGGTTCTCAACGAATTCGATCACTATGCTGATATCGAGGCGCAATCAATCGCCGAATGCCGGGCCCTTCTGACCGCGGCGCAGGCGGCCGAGTAGGCCAACAGACCGAACCAGCAACCATTCAAAACGTCAAAGAGTGCACAAATGACCATCGCAGCAAGAACAGTGAATGTGGCCCACGAAGCCGTCGGGCTTCTCGACAAGATCGGCGTCGACAAGGCGCTCTACACCGGCGGCGACCTGGCCTCCTACAGCCCGGTCACGGGCGAGCAGCTCGCGGCTTTGAAGACAGACAGCCAGGACGCGGCGGGCGCCAAGATCGACAAGGCTGCGCGTGCATTCCAGACCTGGCGCCTTGTCCCGGCGCCGAAGCGCGGTGAGCTTGTCCGCCTCCTGGGCGAAGAGTTGCGTGCCGTCAAGACGGAGCTTGGCCGACTGGTATCGATCGAAGCCGGCAAGATTCCGTCCGAAGGCCTGGGGGAAGTACAGGAGATGATCGACATCTGCGATTTCGCGGTCGGTCTTTCCCGCCAGCTCTATGGTCTGACCATCGCAACCGAACGGCCGGGGCATCGAATGATGGAAACCTGGCATCCCCTCGGTGTTGTCGGTGTCATCTCTGCCTTCAACTTTCCTGTCGCAGTCTGGGCCTGGAACGCTGCTCTGGCGCTGGTCTGCGGCAACGCGGTCGTCTGGAAGCCTTCCGAAAAGACGCCGCTGACCGCACTTGCATCGCAGGCCATCCTGCAGCGCGCCATTGCCCGCTTCGGCGATGCGCCAGAGGGTCTGAGCGAAGTGCTGATCGGCGACCGTGCGATCGGCGAGGTCCTGGTCGACCATCCGAAGGTGCCGGTGGTTTCGGCGACGGGTTCTACGCGCATGGGACGGGAAGTCGGTCCTCGACTTGCTCGCCGCTTTGCCCGTTCGATCCTGGAACTCGGGGGCAACAATGCCGGCATTGTCTGCCCGTCTGCCGATCTCGACATGGCGCTGCGCGCAATTGCCTTCGGGGCAATGGGCACTGCCGGCCAGCGCTGCACGACACTTCGCCGCCTGTTCGTCCACGAGAGTGTTTATGATCAACTCGTACCGCGCCTGAAAAAGGCCTATGCCAATGTCTCTGTCGGCAATCCGCTTGAAAGCACGGCTCTGGTCGGTCCCCTGATCGACAAGCTTGCCTTCGACAATATGCAAAAGGCGATCGGCGAGGCGAAAGCCCATGGTGGCACGGTCAACGGCGGTGAGCGCGTCGCGATGCCCCACGACAAGGCCTATTACGTCAAGCCGGCGCTGGTGGAAATGCCGTCGCAGGTCGGGCCGGTGCTGGAAGAGACCTTCGCGCCGATCCTCTACGTGATGAAATACTCCGACTTCGACAGGGTTATCGAAGACCACAATGCCGTCGGCGCGGGGCTTTCCTCGTCGATCTTCACGCTGGACCTGCGTGAAGCGGAGCGCTTCCTGTCAGCCGATGGATCCGATTGCGGTATTGCAAACGTCAACATCGGAACATCAGGCGCTGAAATCGGTGGCGCATTCGGTGGCGAGAAGGAGACCGGTGGTGGCCGCGAGTCCGGTTCGGATGCGTGGAAGGCCTATATGCGCCGTGCAACCAACACGATCAACTATTCGAAGGCTCTGCCGCTGGCGCAGGGCGTTTCCTTCGAGATCGAGTAGGTGTTGCCATGACGATCGATGTGAAGATTGAAGAGGCGGGCTTTCGTCCCGCCTCGAGGATATCTGCCATAGGCGTCTCGGAGATCCTGCAGATCGGGGCGCGCGCCGCTGCCATGAAACGGGACGGCAAGCCGGTCATTATCCTTGGAGCCGGTGAGCCTGATTTTGAAACGCCAGACCACGTCAAGCAGGCTGCATGGGACGCAATGCAGCGCGGCGACACAAAATACACGGCGCTCGACGGCACGCCGGCGTTGAAGGAAGCAATCCGCACCAAGTTTTTGCGCGAGAACGAAGTTTCCTTCGAGGTTGGCGAGATAACCGTTGCCACCGGCGCCAAGCAGATCCTCTTCAACGCGATGATGGCAACCGTCGATCCAGGCGACGAGATTATCATTCCCACGCCCTACTGGACGTCCTATTCCGATATCGTTCAGATCTGCGAAGGCAAGCCGGTGCTTGTCCCATGCGATGCCGAGAGCGGCTTCCGGCTGACCGCCGAAAAACTCGAAGCTGCGATCACGCCGCGGACGCGTTGGCTGCTGCTGAATTCGCCGTCCAACCCGTCCGGTGCGGCCTATAGCGCAAAGGACTATCGCCCGTTGCTGGATGTACTGCTCAGGCATCCGCATGTCTGGTTGATGGTCGACGATATGTATGAACACATCGTCTATGACGATTTTCGGTTCGTCACGCCGTTGCAGCTGGAGCCGCGCCTGCGTGAGCGCACGCTGACGATCAACGGCGTCTCCAAGGCCTATGCCATGACCGGGTGGCGTATCGGCTATGCAGGTGGCCCGAAGGCGCTTATCAAGGCTATGGCCGTGGTGCAGAGCCAGGCGACGTCCTGCCCATCTTCGATCAGCCAGGCTGCCGCCGTTGCCGCACTCAACGGGCCGCAGGATTTTCTTGCCGAGCGAACGCAGAGCTTCAAGCGGCGCCGCGATCTCGTCGTTTCCGGTCTGAACGCAATTGATGGTCTCGATTGCCGCGTTCCCGAGGGCGCCTTTTATACCTTCTCCGGATGTGGCGGCATTCTCGGCCGGACTGCCCCAGACGGCCGCAAGATCACGTCGGACAGCGAGTTTTGCGCCTATCTGCTCGAGGAGGCGAATGTCGCTGTCGTTCCGGGCTCAGCCTTCGGCCTGTCGCCGTATTTCAGGATCTCCTACGCTTCAGCGGAAGCGGACCTGAAGGAAGCCCTGGAGCGAATCGCAGCAGCTTGCAGGCGGCTCGGCTGATTGTCTGAGCGAGAGAGGGTCGCCATTTTCCCGCCACGACGCAAAGGGAATTGAGTTTGGCTTTCGTTGCCAGGCAGACAACGCAAAAGCGCCCGGATCATTTCCGGGCGCTTTTTCCTGTCCACTTTGATTGGACGATCAGCCGGCGATCTTTTCGCCGTACGGCTTCTGCGCATAGTGGTGGCCGAAGCGGCTGTCGAGGAATGCGTCGAGACCAATATCTTCCTGGCGGATGAAACCCTTGCCAGGCAACTCACCCTTGGCCAGCATGTCGAGCACGGCGCAGATGCTGCAGGCGGTGGTGATCTGGATCGCACTCATCATGCGGCCGGCGACAACAGCGCTGTAGACCTTGTTGGCATAGGTTTCCTGCACGAGACGGCCGTTCTTCCAACCGGACACAGTGACGAAGACGATGACGACGTCCTGCATCGTGGACGGCAAGGCGTGCTCGAGGATGTCCTTGAGAACTTCGCGGCGATGACGCAGTCCGAGGTCGCTCAGCAATGCCTTCATGATCGCGGCGTGGCCGGGATAGCGGATCGTACGATAGTTCAGCGTGCGAACCTTGCCCTTCAGCGTCTCACACAGCGTGCCGAGACCGCCGGAGGTATTGAAGGCCTCGTAGGTTACGCCGTCGAGGGAGAACTCTTCCCGCTCTTCCAGAGCCGGAACTTCGATGAGCTGGCCATCGACGATCGCCTCGCAGGGCTCGATGTATTCGTTGATGACGCCGTCGGTGCTCCAGGTCAGGTTGTAGTTCAAGGCATTCGAGGGATACTGCGGCAAGGCGCCGACGCGCATGCGAACACTGTCGAGCTTGTCGAAGCGGCTCGCAAGATCGTTGGCGACGATCGAGATGAAGCCCGGCGCCAGGCCGCATTGCGGTATGAACGCGGTGGATGCACCGGCGGCAATTGCCTTGACGCGGCGGGTGGATTCGACGTCTTCGGTCAGATCGAGGTAGTGCACGCCGGCCTCGGCCGCAGCCTCGGCGATGGCAATGGTCAGATGGAACGGGGCGGCACTCAGCACGGCAAACTTGCCGGAAAGGAGTTTGACCAAGGCTGCGTGGTCGGCAATGTCCACTTCCGCCAGGCTGAGCGCGGCGTTGGTCTCCATGTGATCCAGCTGTTGCTTGCTGCGGTCGGCAAGCGTGACGTGGTAGTCGCCGGAATGGATGAGAAGACGGGCGATCGTCGAGCCGATCTTGCCAGCGCCGATGACGACAATGTTTTTCATATGCGTTCCCTCATATTGGTTCGAGAAATCTTTATGCCCCCTTTATTCCTGTCGGTTTGGTTGATTCACAGCGCGAGAATGATAAAATCGGCTGGAATTCTTTGGCATATCGCCGTCTGGATTGATCAATATGACGATGAGTGACAAGGATCGGCAGCTTCTGTCGATTCTCAGCGAAAACGCCCGGATGCCGACCGCCATGCTGGCCCGCAAACTCGGCCTGTCGCGCACAACAGTGCAGGCCAAGATCGAGCGCCTGGAGCGCGACGGCGTCATAGCAGGCTATGGCGTGCGGCTGTCGGATAACTTCGAGAGCGGTCAGATAAAGGCCCACGTGCTGATCACCCTTGCTGCCAAGGCGCTCGGACGCGTCACCCAAGAGCTGCAGGCCATTGCGGACGTCCGCTCGGTCCATTCGGTCAGCGGTAGTTTCGACATGATCGCAATCGTGGCCGCCGGCTCGATCAGCGAGCTCGATACCGCCATCGACAAGATTGGTGATATCGACGGCGTCGAGAAAACCCTCTCTTCGATCATCCTGTCGACGCGCATCAACCGCTAAAGGGCACCTGCATCTCGCGGTCAGCCTGGATTGCCCGAAGCACTAGACGCGGTAGGTGACGGCCGCCCCGGTGAGACCAGCACCGGCTGCTGCAAGAAGAAGGGTTTCACCCTCCCTGAGAGGCCGCGCGGCTGCATCCAGCGACAAGGTGAGCGGGATCGTCGCGGCGGAAGAGTTTCCGAACCGGTCCAGCGAGCAGACGGTCCGTTCGGGCCCGATCCCGAGATTGGTTGCAACTGCCTGAAATATCCGGACATTGGCCTGGTGCGGTACAAATCGGGTGATCGCTGCAGCTTCCACGCCAGCCATGTCGAGCGTCCGCTGCGAGGCGGTGCTCATCATCTCGACCGCCCGGGAAAACACCTCACGCCCGTCTCGCATCGTCATCAGATAGTCCGTGGCGGCGCGCCCCGGCGCGAAGGGCTTGTTGCTGCCGCCGGCGGCAATCGAGATCAGGTCATAGTTGCTGCCCTCGGAGCAGAGTTCAGTGCCGAGAATTCCGACGGTAGGATCGCTGGAGGGCGTCAGCACGACTGCGCCCGCCGCGTCAGCAAACAATACGCAACTGGCTCGCTCGGCCGGATTGATGCGGCGACTGAGAATATTGGCGGCAACGACAAGAACCGGCCTCCCCTGGGTGCGAACGAATGCGTCTGCGAGTGTCAGGGCATAAAGAAAGCCGGAGCAGGCGCCGGCCAGGTCGATCGCGCCACAGTGCTCGAGTCCAAGCCTGTGTGCCACGAGTGGCGCCGTCGGTGGCAGCAACTGATCCGGCGTGGAGGTTGCCAGGAGCATCAGGCCGACCTCGGATCGATCGATCCCGGCATTGTCGAGGGCCATGGCTCCGGCTTCGGTGGCGAGGCCGCTGAGGGTGTCGCCCTCTTCTGCCCAGTATCGGGTGCGGATCCCGGTGCGACGCTCGATCCAACCGGTTTCGAGCCCGAGGGATTGCTCGATTTCGGCGTTTTCGACACAGCGACCAGGAACAGCGTGCCCAAAGCCTGCGATGCGCGCGGAGCGGACCTTCGTCATGCTGCCGTTCCGATCAGTTCGTCCGCTGCCTCGTCTATGGCGTCATAAAGGCGATCGATTTCGGTTTCCGACACGCAATAAGGTGGCATGAGGTAGATGACGTTTCCAAGTGGGCGGATGAGGAGGTTGCGGTCGCGGAAGAAGCTGCGCAAGTGCGGTCCTATGTCGGCTAAATATCCTTCCGAGCCGACAGCCATGTCCAGCGCCGCAATGGTGCCGGTCTGGCGGACGTTCATGAAGCGCCGATCATTGGCGAAGCGTCGCAGCGCCTTCTCCTGCAGGGCAGCGAGGTGATCTATGCGCGCCTGAACCGGCTCGTTCGCCCAGATCTCCAGGTTGGCGACCGCTGCCGCGCATGCAATCGGGTTGGCAGTGTAGGAACTCGAATGGAAGAAGGTCTTGCGGCGGTCGGTGGAAACATGCGCGTCAAAGATCTCGCTTGTGCAAAGTGTGGCAGCGAGCGGCATGGCGCCCCCGGTCAGTCCTTTTGATGTGCAGAGGATATCCGGACAAATACCTGCCTGATCGCAGGCAAACAGGGTCCCTGTCCTGCCCCAGCCGGTCATCACTTCGTCTGCGATGAAAAGCACATCGTGGGAGCGGGCGATCTCCCTGAGCTTGCCGAGCAAGGATGGCTCGAACATCTTCATGCCACCGGCGCCAAGTACCAGTGGCTCAATCAACAAAGCCGCGACCTGGCCGGAGCAACAAAGGAGGTGAAAGGCATCAAGCGTCCGTTGCTCCGAACCGGGCTCCGGAAAGGCAAGTCGATCTACGCCGAACAGCAGAGGCTCGTAGGCGGCATTGAAGACGCCCCTTTCGCCGACGGACATCGTTCCGATCGTGTCGCCATGATAACCGTGCTCCATGACGACGATCCGATCGCGGCGCCTGCCGGTGTTGTGGAAGAAGCCAAGCGCCATCTTCAACGCAACCTCGACCGCCGTCGACCCGCTGTCCGAATAGAAGACGTGCTCAAGCCCGGCCGGACTTACCTTGATCAGACCACGGGCGAGTTCTTCGGCAGGGGCATGCGTGTATTCGGCGAAGATGACCTGGTCATAACTGTCAGTCGCACGGCGGATCGCCTCCATGATCGTCGGATGCCGATGCCCGTGGGTGCTGACCCACCATGAGGAGATCGCATCAAGAATGCGACTGCCGGCTTCGTCGATCAGATAGGCGCCTTCCGTCTCTATGACCTTTTTCATCGGCGGCTCGAGGCCGTGCTGTGTAAATGGATGCCATACAGGGGAACGCGTCATGACGTTGAACTCCGAAAGACCGACACGTCGAAGCCGCGATGAAAGGCTGCCATCAGGCCGTCGTGGGTAAGTGGGTTGGTCGGCTCCAGCCGTCCCAATTCCCGAGCACCACTCATGTGGATGATGATCCTCTGGGTTTCGGCGTTTTCCTTGCCCATAAAGGCAATGCCGAAGATGGGCACACATCGGCGCTGCAGCGCTTCTACGGATAACAGCGTATGGTTGATGGTGCCGAGCGAGGTTCTGGCGCACAGGATGACGGGTGCCTGCCAGCGAGCGAAGACATCTGCAAACAGGATTCCTGATGTCAGTGGAACGAGAACGCCACCAGCGCCCTCAATGACAAGCGAATGCGGGAGCGCCGGCAGTTCAAGCGCGCCGGGTTCGATCGTCACGTGATCAAGCGCTGCTGCGTGGTGGGGGGATGCTGGTGTCTTTAGCCGGTAGGCCTCGGGTAGAATCCGTTCGGCCGGAACGTTGCCCAGTCGGGCGACCGTTTCTGCGTCAGTCTCTTCGTCCAGTCCCGACTGGACAGGTTTCCAGTAATGCCCTTTGAGTGCGCAGGTTAATGCGGCGGCGAAAACAGTCTTGCCGATGCCGGTGTCAGTGCCGGTGACGACGAAGCGCGACGTCATTGCTGCTCCTTTCGCATGACAACGGCCAGCCTCTCGAACAGCCGCGAAATTGTCTCCGGTTCGACGTTGAGGGTGATGGAGATGCGCAAACGCGCCGTGCCCTCCGCCACGGTTGGTGGGCGGATGGGTCTGACGTCGAAACCCTCGGCCCGCAAGCCTTCGGCGATCCGCACCGCGCGACGATTGTCGCCGACAAGAATGGGGAGGATCTGTGAGCCGCTGGATCGCATCCCGATCGTCCTTTCCATCTCGCGATTGGCAAGAGAGACAAGTCCGGCGAGCTTGTCGCGTCGCTCCGGTTCATCGTCGAGGATCCTCAATGCCTCCCGAACTGTCGCAGCCATCAGCGGGGATGGTGCCGTTGAATAGATGAAGTTGCGGGCGCGATTGACGAGAAAATCGCAGAGGACTGTCGGTGCAAGAACAAGCGCGCCTGACGCACCAAGCGCCTTGCCGCAGGTGTGCAGCGTTATGCAGTTTTCTGGATGCCCCAGCCCCTCCGCCAGGCCGCGTCCTCCCTTTCCGAAGACCCCCGTCGCATGTGCCTCATCGATGACGAGGAAACCATCATGGAGCCTCGCAAGTTCGGCCAACTCGCGAAGCGGTGCGCGATCCCCGTCCATCGAGTAGAGACTTTCGACAGCGATCCAGGGTCGGCCGGTGCCGCCGGCTTTGCGCCATGATCGGATGGCGTCGGCGACGGCGTTGACATCGTTGTGTGAGGTCGCGATCGATGGCGCCCGGCTGGCAGAAATCCCTTCATGAGCGCTGGCATGGATGAGCGCATCATGAAGGATGATGTCCTGGCGCTGTGGCAAGGTTGAGAACAACGCCACATTGGCAGCATAACCGTTGGCGAAGTAGAGCGCCCGTGCTGCCCCGAAATACGCGGCAGCCTCCCGCTCCAGCGCGTCATGCTCCGGATGATTGCCACGTAGCAGGCGCGAACCCCCGGCCCCCACTGCCACGCCGCGGTCCAATGCAGACCGAAGCGCATCTCCTAGCCGCTGCGATTGCGCAAGACCAAGGTAGTCGTTCGAGGCGAAATCCGCGCCGCAAGCGGCGACAAGGCTGCGGCTCCTTCCCTTGCGATCAAGGCCAGCGAGCTTGCGCTCATAGACTGCAAGGCCCCCGGCACTCACTCTACCCGTTCCAGCTGTTCGGCCTTCAACCCCAGGCGGCGAAAGAGAGCCGCGTCATGATCCTCACCGGGATTGTCCGCTGTCAGGAGGGTTTCGCCCACAAAGATGGAATTGGCGCCCGCAAAGAAACAGAGCGCCTGCATCTCGTCCGACATATCCGTTCGTCCCGCAGACAGGCGAACGTGGGAAGCAGGCATCAGGATACGTGCCAGTGCAACCGTCCGAACGAATTCGATTGGATCGATCGGCTTTGCATTGGCGAGCTTTGAACCCGGGATCGGGATCAGCATGTTGATCGGAACGCTCTCTGGCGGCGCCGGAAGATTGGCAAGCGTGACAAGCATCGAGATCCGATCTTCCGCCGTCTCGCCCATTCCGAGAATGCCGCCGGCGCAGACCTTGATGCCGGCCCGGCGGACATTGGCAAGGGTATCAAGGCGATCTGCGAAGGTCCTGCTCGTGATGATCTCGCTATAGAAGCGCTCCGAGGTATCGATGTTGTGATTGTAATAGTCGAGGCCGGCATCCGCGAGCCTTGCCGATTGCTGCGGCGTCAGCATGCCGAGCGTCATGCAGGTCTCCATCCCGAGCGCCCGCACACCCTCGACCATCGCGACGATCGAGTCCATGTCCCGGTCCTTGGGGCTGCGCCAGGCGGCGCCCATGCAATAGCGCGTCGCACCCCCTTCCCTCGCCTTTCGCGCTTCGGAAAGTACGCGGTCGACCTCCATCAGTTTTGAGGCCTTGAGGCCGGTCGGATAATGGGCCGACTGGCTGCAATAGCCGCAGTCTTCGGCGCATCCGCCGGTCTTGACGGACAGGAGGCGGCTCATCTGTACGGCATTGGGATCAAAATTGGCTCGATGGATGCCGTGGGCGCGAAAGAGAAGGTCGCTGAAAGGCAAATTATAGATAATCTCAGCGTCCGAGGTGGTTAGTTGCCCCCTATTGCCGCTCGCCGCGGTTGGACAGTCGGTATGTGGCTGCATTTGATTAAAACCTTTGCGCTGCGGAATGTCGAGGTCGTAGATAGAAATCAAAATTATCTATAATAATTTCATACGACATTAGGCAAGTGCGTTTTTCAGTCCGCCGGAGGTAAATTGGGGATCCGGCTCTGGTGCTCCAGTGTCGGCTAGCGCCTGATTGGCTGACAGGCTTCGCGTTTTCGATGCCACTCTCAGAAATCAGGCTGCATTCCAGCGCGCAACAGGGATTGCGATCGCTCGGCCGATGCGCGTCGCTATTGTCCGAGCTCGGAGCGAAGGCTACCGCTGAACAGGAAACGCGCGCGGAGCAAGTGGGAACGGAGGCTAGCCGACGATTGCAAATCGCTCGCGAGCGGCATGCTGCATTCGCCGCGACGGGCCGCCGATCCATTGCACATGCCGCTCCAGCGCGGTCACGGCATTCTCGACCTTGCCGGCGCGAAGGAATGCGAGAATGCTGCGGTGGTCCGTATCGATTCGCGGTTCCCAGTCGGTGAGCCAGGTGGCGAACAAGAATCGGGCGCTCGCCGCATGCAGGTCGTCAATGGCAGAAAGCAGACGCGGCATTTCGCAGGGTTCGAGGATGAGCTTGTGAAACCTGCGATTGGCCTCTTCCCAGGTGCGAACGTCGCGCGCATTGTCACCGTCGATCGTTGCCTGCTCGGCCTGGTCGAGACGCGAAGGCGTCAGGTGCTCTGCCGAGTGGCGCAGTGCAAGGCCCTCGAGGGCGGCGCGCATCTTCGCGACCTCCTGCACCTCCTTTAGATCGAAGGAGGCAACACGAACGCCGCGGCGCGGTTCGCTGACGGCAAGGCCTTGCGCCTCCAGACGGCGCAGGGCCTCGCGCACGGGAACGTGCGAGGATCCGAATTCCTCGGCTATGTGGTCCTGCTTCAGTTTCGAGCCGGGCGGCAAGGCGCCCGTCACGATGCGCTCCGCGAGCGCGCGACTTATGCGGCCGGCTATCGTGTCGTCGTTATGAATAGTCATATTTTAGAGATAGTTCCTGCGCTCGATGCTGTCGAGATGCGTATCACCGACTGCTGTGGATTTGTAGGTTGGCCCTGCAGCGGTTCCTGGCGGTTTTGACGGCCATGCGGCATTGGTTGCAAAGTTCCGGCACGAAGATCGGCAATGCCGGGCCCTGATTGTTTGTCCGTTCGACACCAAGGCGGGGTCACGCCGCGTTGGTTGTCGGGCCATGACGCGGGACAATCTCTTATTCGTCCAACGCCATCTTGCAATGATTGTGTTGGATGCAGGGAGGCGCAGGACGACCGAAGGGTTCCTTGACGGATATCGGGGTCACGGTCGGGCGTTGTCGTCAGGATCCGTTCCGCACAGCGCGTTGAAGGCTTCCTCGTCGTTGGCGGTAACAGCCGCCGGCGCAAGCTTTGCGGCCTTTGCCTGTAGTCGGGGGACTCCACGCTCGGACGGTGGGCCGTGCCGGGCGGCGATGACATTTCGTCCTGGAAATAAAGACTTGGGCACGCCAGATGGCGAGCTCGTGCATAGGATGGTGGCTTCACCGTTGCGTTTGCGGTGGTTTTCTTGCCGATGAGCGGCGCGCGGGCCTGCGTCATCTGAACGCCGCGCCATGGCGGGCTGACCTTCTGTGGTCATGTCGTCACTGTGATTTGCGCGTGGTTGGTGTTGTACCTGCTGCCGCTTGTGTGCGGGCGTCGCACTTGGCGGCTGCGCGGGCCAGGCGTGAAGGCGGCGGCGTTACCCACAGGCCTTCGAGCGCCGGGGAGGCATGAGAGGGCTTTTCGCGAAGAACCGAGGAGGTGAGCGACAATGCGGTCGGCGCCTCCGGTGACGGTGGTTGGTGTATGCAGGATGATTGACCGTTGTCGCAGGGCTTGGCTCGAACATGAAGGGATCTGCGACTGGACCTGCCAAGGCGCTCGGCGCTGTCTGCCTGTCTTGCGCTCGCATTGGCCGGAAGACCGTCGGGGGGGGCACCATCAGGATTTGCCCTGACCATCGGTTGCTGCCAGGCTCGCCGAGTTCCGGTTCAAGCGGAGTTCCCCGCGGGGAACAATGGGTGAGATGACGTGTCGTGCCGCTATCCACCGGCGCGAGGGGGAGTATCGGTTCGACAGGAATCGTTTGGCGTTGTCGCAGGGCTTTGCTCGGACATGAAGGGATCTCCGAATGGCCTTGCCAAGGCGCTGGGAGCTGTCTGCCTGTCTCGCGCTCGCATCGGCCGGAAGACCGTCGGGGTGCAGCATGAGGAGATACCCTGACCATCGGTTGCTGCCAGCCTTGCAAGGTCCCGATCGAGCGGAGTTCCCCGCGGGGAACAATGGGTGAGATGACCTGTCGTGCCGCTATCCACCGGCGCGAGGGGAAGTATCGGTTCGAAAGGAACCGTTGGGCGTCGGCGTAAGGCTTGGCTCGGACATGAAGGGATCTGCGACCGGAGTTGCCAAGGTGCTCGACGCTGTCTGCCTGTTTCGCGCTCGCATTGGCCGGAAGATCGCCGGGACGTAGCATCAGGAGGTGCCCTGACCATCGGGTTGCTGCCAGCCTCGCAGTGTCCCGACCATGCGGAGTTCCCCGCGGGGAACAGTAGGGTCAAGATCATTTGTCGCGCCGCTGATCCACCGGCATGAGGCGCAGGATCATTTCAAAATAGCCGCGCCGTGATTGGTGTGCCTTGGTGACAATTCCCCGATGATCGGGCGATTGTTGTTGACAAAGCACGGTCTTGTCCGAGATTCTGTGGGCAGGTTTCAGCATTTGCGCCGCTCGCAGGAAGCGGCGCAAGGACATATTCTGGATGCCGCAGCCGTCATTGAGGCAATTTCAGCAGCATCCTTCGGCATTGGCTTCCCGCCCTGCAAATTGCATGTAGCGGAACCAAACCGGCCGTTGGCTGCCGTAAGTGAAAATATGTACGGTTGGTCAATGATTTAGCGGCGGCGCGACGACTGTGTCAGCAGACGCTGCGAAAGCGATCAACGCATGTGGAGAGCACTTTTTCCCCCGGTCGTTTCCACCAGTTCGCTGCCGAAAAGATTTCGACTTCCTGCGCTCCATGATAACCGGCAGCCTCGATGGAGCGTCGGATCCCCTTGAGATCGATCACGCCGTCTCCCATCATGCCGCGGTCCAGCAACAGGTCCGTGGTCGGAACCAGCCAGTCGCAGATGTGGTGTGCCAGGATCCGGCCCGACGCCCCGGCTCGGGTGATTTGCTGCTCGAGTTTCGGGTCCCACCAGACGTGATAGACGTCGATGGCCACACCGACGCCGTTGCCGAGAAGGTCACAGATATCGAGTGCCTGCTCAAGTGTGTTCACGCAGGCGCGGTCGGCGGCATACATCGGATGCAGCGGTTCGATCGCAAGTGGTATGCCGGATGCGCGTGCGTGCGGAAGGATCGCGCCGATCCCGTCTGCAACCATATCGCGCGCGTGGGCGATATCCCTGGACCCCGCAGGCAGGCCTCCGACGACGAGAACCAGGCAGTCGGCGTTGAGAGCAGCTGCCTCATCGATCGCCCTCTTGTTGTCGTCGATTGCTGCAGCTCGCCCCGCAGCATCCGCGGCGGGGAACATGCCCCCGCGGCAAAGCCCGGTCACCTGCAGTTGGTTGTCGGCGACGATCCGGGCAGCTTCCGACAAGCCGATCTTATGCACCTGATCACGCCAGGGAGCGATCGCAACAATATCCTGCTTGAGGCAGGCCTCGACCGCCTGCTTCATGTCGTACTGCTCTCGCACCGTCGCGAGGTTGATGGAAAGGCCATTGACTGCCATTTTTGATATTCCTCCCTCACCTCGCGATGCGAAGTGCATGCCGTGATTTTCAGATGCCTGCAGTCGCCAGGATCGTCTTCATCCGGCTGACGGCGAGATCCGGATCCCGCAGGACGCGGGCCTCGTCGGCAAGTCGGAACAGTTCCGCCAGATGCACCATCGAGCGCGTGCTTTGCTGGCCGCCCAGCATCTGGAAGTGATTCTGGAAACCATTGAGATAGGCCAGGAAGACTACGCCCGTCTTGTAGAACCGCGTCGGCGCCTTGAAGATGTGCCGTGAAAGCGGCACGGTCGGCGCCAGGATCTCGTGGAATCCGGCGAGATCGTCTGCGCCAAGCTTCTGCAGGGCAGCGCTGGCCGCGGGCGCTATGGCATCAAAAATGCCGAGCAAGGCGTGTGAGTATCCTTTCTCGTCGCCGGCGATAAGCTCCGCGTAGTTGAAGTCATCGCCCGTATACATCTTGACCGCCGGATCAAGCTTTCGACGCATGACGATCTCTTTCTCCGCGGAGAGGAGGGAGATCTTCACGCCGTCCACCTTGGTTGCGTGGTCATTGATGATGGCGACGGCCGTTTCCATGGCCTGCATATCATCACGCGAACCCCAATAGCCGGCGAGCGCAGGATCAAACATATCGCCAAGCCAATGGATGATCACCGGCTGCCGGACCTGCCGCAAGATGCGATCATAGACACGCACGTAATCCTCGGGGCTCTTGGCGGCGGCCGCAAGTGCGCGGCTTGCCATGAGGATGATCCGCCCGCCCTGCCCTTCGACGTAGGCGACCTGCTCCTCATAAGCCTGGATGACATCATCGATGCTAACGCCAGGGCCTGGTGGCAGATGGTCGGTGCCGGCGCCATAGGCGATGAGGGCATCCGGGCGCCTGCGCGCTGCCGATTGGACATTGGCGATGAGTTCCTTGGCGCCAGCCCAGTCGAGCCCCATGCCACGTTGGGCGGTGTCCATCGCCTCGGCAACGCCGAGGCCGAGATCCCAAAGATACTCCCGGAATGCAACGGTGCGTTCCCAGTCGATGTTGCGGTCGAGCCATGGATCGTTGTCTGCCAATGGATCGACGACCACATGAGCGGCCGCGTAGGCGACACGGTTGAAGGCATGGCCGCCGGTCGGGCGTTCCGGCGCGGCAAGCGGTGCGTTGGCGATGGCATAATCCTCCAGCGTGCCGCCGGAGACGGGAAGACGAAGTGACTTTGCCATGGCCGTCAGGCAACCTTGCGCACGGAGGTGTCGGCGAGCGAGGGAACATCCACCCAGCGGCGTTCCTTCCAGCTCTGGTGCGCCAGTTCCGCAAGCTGAACACCCTTGGCGCCCTCGCGCAGCGTGAACCTCCACGGCGCGTCTTCGACGACGTAGCGCAGGTAGTCTTCCCACTGCGCCTTGAAGCCGTTGTCGAAAACCTGGGTTTCCGGAACCTCGTCCCATGTCCTGTAGAAGTCGATCGTCTGCGGCTGATCGGGATTCCAGACAGGCTTCGGTGTGTTGACCCGATGCTGCGTCCAGCATTTGGTCAGACCGCAGACGGCCGAACCATGTGTTCCGTCGACCTGGAAGGTCACGAGGTCGTCACGACGCACGCGAACCGCCCAGGAGGAGTTGATGTGGGCGACGATGCCGCCCTCGAGTTCAAAAGTCGAATAGGCTGCGTCGTCGGCATCTGCCCTGTAGGCCTTGCCGTTCTCGTCGACGCGGCTCGGGATATGGGTGGACGCGTAGCAGCTGACGGCCTTGACCTCGCCGAAGAGGTTGTCCAGCACGTAGCGCCAGTGCGGCAGCATGTCGAGGATCATGCCGCCACCATCGGCCGCGCGATAGTTCCAGGATGGACGCTGAGCCTTCACGCCCCAGTCACCCTCGAATACCCAGTAGCCGAACTCGCCGCGTACCGAGAGTATCTTGCCGAAGAAGCCGCTGTCCTTGAGCAGCGCGATCTTGCGCAGTCCCGGCAGGTAGAGTTTGTCCTGCACGACACCATTTTTGACGCCGCGCTGTTCGGCAAGCGTCGCAACGGAAAGCGCCTCCTCGAGCGTCTCCGAGATCGGCTTTTCGCAATAGACATGCTTGCCGGCCTCGATTGCCTTTTTCAGGAGCGAGACGCGCATTTGCGTCGAGCCTGCGTCAAAAAAGATCCTGTTGTTCGGATCCGCAAGGGCGCTGTCGAGATCAGTGGTCGTGCGCGTCAGGCCGTGCTTGCGGGCAATGGCCTCGATCTTGTCGGCGTTGCGTCCGACGAGGATCGGATCGGGCATCAGGCGGTCGCCGTTGGAAAGCTCAAGGCCCCCCTGCTCGCGGATCGCGAGAATGGAGCGCACCAGATGCTGGTTATAGCCCATGCGGCCGGTGATCCCATGCATGATAATGCCAAGCGAAATCGTCGCCATCTGCGTCTTCCTCCCGTAAATAACTATTTAGTTACATAAGTGCCATGTGCTCCCCATGCTGTCAACCCGGCCCGTTGCTTGCGACCAAGAAATGGCGCCGGCGCCAGCGCCCGCAAAGTTCCTGGTGCTCGCTCGTGGCTCGTTGCAACGCCCTGCGCACAATCACGCGGATGGGTCCGGACTACCGGGATGCAATCTGCTGGATATAAATGACGGAACCGCTTATGCGGTAAGCAAGGTGATTGTTTAGAACGCTCGCAAGTCAGGCCAATGAAGGCAATTTCAGGCACCAATCTCGAACAGGCAAAATCGCACAACCGACGCGTCGTGATCGAAGCGGTCCGGACGAATGGACCGTTGTCGCGGGCGGCCCTCTCCCGGTTGACGGCGCTCAGCACGCAGACGGTATCGAACATTGTCGAAGAACTCGAACGGTCCGAGTTGCTGAAGGCCGAAGCCCCGAAGAAGGCGGCGCGGGGACAGCCGATCACGCCCTACTCGATCAATCCGGACGGTGCCTACTCCATTGGCCTGGAGCTGGAGCGGGATCGTGCGGTTGGCGTGCTGACCGATCTTTCCGGACGTGTCCGTGCCAGGATCGACAAGCCCGTCGACAGGCCGACGCCGACCGAGGCGATGCCGATCCTCGGCGGTATCGCTGACGAACTGCAACGGAACTTTCGCTTCGATCGCGCCCGCCTGCTGGGTGTCGGCATCGCAATGCCGGGGCGTTATGCGGCCGAAGGTGTGACATCGCTGAGCCCGGTGACACTTCCCGGCTGGCAAGGTTTCCCCGTGGCCCCGGAACTTGCCCGACTTGTTGGCGTCCCGGTTCTCGTCGAGAACGATGCCACCTCTGCTGCGATCGGTGAGCGGCTCCACGGCGTCGCTCGGGGCTTGAGCAGCTTTGTCTATCTGTTTCTCGGCGGGGGTATAGGGGCCGGCATGTTTCTCGACGGCCATCTCTACAAGGGAAGCCGCAACAATGCTGGCGAAATTGGCCATATGATCGTGGTGCCGGATGGGCTGGCCTGCGTGTGTGGCAAGCGTGGTTGCCTCGACCGCTATGTCTCGCTCGGCGCGGCCTACGAATATCTCGACATTGGCGACCCCAGACAGCACGATCCTGAAACTCTTGCCGCCTTGATCGCGCAAGGGGACAGTCGGATTGATGCCTGGGCAGAAGCTGCCGCGAAGCCCATGCGTCAGACAATCGATGTTCTGGAATTGGCCTTCGATCCGCAGACGATCGTGCTTGGCGGTTCGATGCCCTCGTCACTGCTGCAGCGCCTCGCTCGTCAGCTGGATCCGTTGCATACCCCGGTCAATCCCGGGGAGGAACGAAACCTGCCGCGCATCATGATCGGTGCGACCGGCAGGGACACGGCGCTTCTGGGCGCCGCGGCACTGCCGATCTTCTCGGAAACGAACCCGCAGTTCGATGTCCTTCAAAAACCTCTGGGCTGACAACCTCACGGATAGGCGTACAGGACCGGCATCAATCCCGCGACTGCCTTGAAGCGCTCCCAGGACTTGTCCGCGGGCTTCGTCCAGGCGCTCTCGGCAAGTGCCGAGATCCTTGGAAACACCAGGCGGTCAAAGACCGCGCGATCGGTCATCGGCTCCGACCAGATGCAGGCCTGGATGCCACGCAGCTTCTTTTTCTGCTCGTCGCTCCAGCCTTCGACCGGGTCGAAATTGTAGAGCTTCTCGGGCTCCGACCACCCGGCCCAGCTGGCGCCCGGCTCGTCCCAATCGGGGCTGTTTGCCATGTCGAGATAGTAGACCTGCCCAGGGCAGACGACCATTTCGTAGCCCTGACCGGCGAGCGCCGCCGAAACGTCGACACTGCGCCAGCCGCAGAGATAGCTCTTTGCCTTGTCGATGACATTGCCATGCGCTGCCTCTTCCCACCCGCCGGTGATGCAGCCCTGCTCGGCGAGGAACTTCTGGATCCGGGCGAGGAAAATGGACTGCAGAACCGCGGCTCCCGATCCGTCTATGTCGTCGGCGCCGTGAGTATTGGTGATGACGTTGAGCCGCTTGGCATGTGCTTTGGCCACTGCATCTCCGCCAATCTCGCGCAGACGCGCCAAGGCCTCCGGCGAACCCGACCAGGCGCCGAGGGGCACTTCATCGGCGCCGATATGGATCGTCTTGAAGGGGAAAAGCTCGATCAATTCGCGGAAGATCGTTTCCAGAACCTCGTAGGTCTTCTCGCGTGCCGGGTTCAGGCAGTTGTCGGGGAAGCCCTGAACCGAATGGTAGCTCCCGGCTTCTTGCGGGTCGCGAAGTTCCGGGATTGCCTGTTGCATGGCATAGCAATGTCCAGGGACATCGATCTCCGGCACGACCTCGATGCCGAGCTCCTTGGCGTGCGCGACGATCTCGCGTACCGCCGCCTTGGTGTAGTAACCGCCGGTGCGGGCCGCGCCAGAGCCGAGAAGCGGCGGAATGGGAAGGCCGTGTCCCCGCCAGGCGCCGACTTCGGTCAGGGCAGGATAGGCGTCGATCTCGATCCGCCAGGCTTCGTCGTCCGAGAGGTGCCAATGGAAGCGGTTGACCTTGTTCCAGGCGAGAATGCTGAGCAGCTTCTTGATTTCAGCCTTGCCGTAGAACTGACGGGCAACATCGAGATGAAGGCCGCGCCATCCCATGGATGGCGCGTCGCGGATCTCGCCTTCGACCGGAAAACGGAAGGCGTGCGGATAAAGGTGCGCACCACGCCAGACCTGGCCAAGCGTGATCAGGCCATAGAGCAGGCCGGTCTGTGTGCCGGCGGAAATGTGTACGATCTCGCTCGAGAAGGACACGCGATAGGCTTCTGGCGCCACGCCCTCGACGACGTCAAGCATCACGGGCATTCCGCCTTCCGAGGCAGGACGAACGATCCCTTCGACCGCAAAGAGCTGTTCGACGAGGCCGGTAAAGGCAGCTGCCGCCGCAATTGCCGTGGGATTGCCGGCATTGAGCGCAAAGCCGGGAGGAACCGAGCGCTTGCCAGATACCGACACCACGTCAGGCCACGGGACGATCGCGACAGGCACAGGCGGATTGACCGGCACGGGATAGATTTCTGCGCCACGCTTCAATGGGGCATTGTTGGCAAGCGAGCGGGTCGGCTCGACAGATAGTGCAAGCGTGCCGCCGTCGGCGAACGCCACATAGGCACCGGTTGCCCCATCTGTCCAATGCTGGAACGGCCAGCTGAGAGCGGAGACGGTCAGCGTCCAGGTCTTGCCCGCCTCAAGCTCGAAATTCTCGGGCGGAAGAAATTCGGTGAAATTTGATAGCCGGCGGCCGATCGTGCCCCCCTCGATGTGAACAGCCGGATCCACCCGTCCCGGACCGCTGATGCAGAGGGTGAAGTTGGCAAGGGAATTCGATGAAAGGTTCTTGAGGTTGAGCGTGTAGGCCTGGTCTCGTTCTTCCGAAGCGGGCAGCCATGAGGTTTCGAGCCGCAGGGCGGGTTGGCGCTGTATCGACATCATCATCTCTTGATAGGGTTGGGGACTATGTTGTTCCGATTTGATCAATCAATTTGATTTAATCAGCTTGCGTTGGCGATCGTCAATCGGCAGAAGGAATTATTGCGGGCCCGGCAAGGGCCCGTGTGCCAGGCGCCACGAAGGGACCGTCACCCGCTGCAAGTGGTGAGATACAACTTGCAGCGTGTGATATCGTGATGTCGGTTAGACCGGCTTTGCCGCGTCCGGATGGGCAGCCTTGAACGCCGGCAGTGCGTTGCACGCATCGACAATGCGAACGACGCGAGGAAACGCCGACATTTCGATACCCCAGCGACGGGCGTTGTAGACCTGCGGCACCAGGCAGAAATCGGCCATCGTCAGTGTGTCTCCAAATGTGTAGCGACCGGTCGTCGGCTCATCGAGCATCTGTTCCACCGCGTGTAGTCCGCTGCCAATGAACTTGGTCATCCACTCGGCTCGGGCCCCCTCCTCGCCAGTCAGGTAAGCGACGTGCGAGACGACATTAAGGTTGCAGATCGGATGAATATCCATCGCAACGGCATAAGACAGCGCCCTCACCCGCTGCCGCCCCACGGCGGTATCGGGCAGGAACCCGCTTTCGGGATAGGTCTCGGCAAGGTATTCGATGATGGCCAGGGATTGGGTGAGCGTGTGTCCGCCGATGCGCAAGGTGGGGACCAGACCCTGGGGATTGATTTTCAGGTAGTCAGGATCCTTGTGCGCCAAGGCAAGCAGGTCGATCGGGACGGTCTCGAAGGCAAGCCCCAGCACATGAAGCGCGATGCGGACCCGGTAGCTGGCCGAGGAGCGCCAGTAGTCGTAGAGCACGATCCCGGTCATTGCCGCTCGTCCCCGGCGTAGCGTTGTACGGTCTGCTCGATCGCGCCGAAAATCGATGCGCCGTGCTTGTCCTTCATCTCGATGCGAACCCTGTCGCCGAAGTGCAGGTAAGGCGTTTTGGGGCCTCCGCGCTCAATGGTCTCGATCATTCTGATCTCGGCGATGCAGGAATAGCCGTCTCCGCCTTCAACGATCGGCTTGCCGGGGCCGCCGTCACGCTTGTTGGAAACCGTGCCTGAACCGATGATCGAGCCTGCCGCCAGCGGGCGTGTTTTCGCCGCGTGCGAAACGAGCTGTCCGAAGTCGAACGTCATGTCTCTGCCCGCGTTGGCGCGGCCAAACGGAATGCCGTTCAAGCTGACGAGCAATGGAAGATGGAGCCTGCCGTCCTTCCAGGTGTCGCCGAGTTCGTCCACTGTCACGGCGACGGGCGAGAAAGACGACGAGGGTTTCGACTGGAAGAAGCCGAATCCCTTGGCGAGCTCATCGGGAATGAGACCGCGCAGCGACACGTCGTTCACGAGCATCACGAGCCGGATTGCTTCATGTGCCTGCCGAGACGTTGCGCCCATCGCGACGTCGTCGACGATAACGGCAACCTCGCCTTCCATATCGATGCCGAAGCGTTCATCGGCGGCAAGGATCGGGTCGCAAGGGGCGAGAAAGTTGTCGGAGCCGCCTTGGTACATCAGGGGATCGGTCCAGAATGTCGTCGGCATGTCGGCATTCCGGGCCCTTCGCACCAGCTCGACATGGTTGACGTAGGCCGATCCGTCCGCCCACTGGTAGGCGCGTGGCAGTGGGGAATGCACATGGCGCGGATCAAAGGGCTCGGATGGCACTGAGCCGGCTTCGAGGCTTTCGGCGAGGTGGCTAAGTTTTGGCGCGGTTGCCGGCCAGTCGTCCAGCGCTGCCTGCAGGGTGCGGGCGACCTCGCCCGCATCGGCAAACTGCATCAGGTCACGGGTGACGACGATCAGCCGGCCGTCGCGCGAACCGTCTTTGAGCGTGGCAAGTTTCATGTGATCCTCCGCGTTCGAGCCTACTTGATGCCAGGCGTCCCATCGAAACGGCGCTCCAGACCATCCCAGCAATCAATATAGTCATCCTGCAGCGTCTCCAGTTCCGCGGCGTATCTTGTCAGCTGCTGCGGGAAGCGCGTCTCGAACATGAACGCCATCGTGTGATCGAGCTTGACCGGCTTCAGCTCGGAGTTGGACGCTTTTTCGAAGCCGGAGGCATCCGGCCCATGTGGCAGCATCATGTTGTGCAGGCTCATTCCGCCTGGGACGAAGCCCTTTTCCTTGGCGTCGTATTGTCCATGGATCAGCCCCATGAACTCGCTCATGATGTTGCGGTGATACCAGGGCGGCCGGAACGTGTGCTCGGCAACGAGCCAGCGGGGCGGAAAGATCACGAAGTCGACATTTGCCGTCCCTTCTTCGCCACTCGGCGCCGTCAGGACCGTGAAAATCGACGGGTCCGGGTGATCGAAGAGAATGGCCCCGACCGGGGAGAAAGTCCTCAGGTCATATTTGAAGGGGATGTAGTTTCCGTGCCAGGCGACGACGTCGAGCGGCGAGTGGTCGATCTCGGTCACATAGAACTTGCCGCACCATTTCACATGCACGCGGCACGCCGTCTCCTTGTCCTCGAAGGCGGCGACCGGCGTCTTGAAGTCGCGGGCGTTCGCCAGGCAGTTGGCGCCGATCGGTCCACGATCCGGCATGGTGAACTTCGCTCCGTAGTTTTCGCAGATGTAGCCGCGCCACTCGGGCCCGTCGCCGAGACGTGAAACCTTGAACATCATCCCACGGGGGATGAGGCCGATTTCCGCGGGTTCGAGCTCCATGACGCCCATCTCGGTGAAGACGCTGATGGCGCCAAGTTGCGGAACAATGAGCAGTTCCCCGTCGGCATTGAAGAAATAGTCATCCACCATGTCCGCATTGAAGGCATAGGCATGCGCGGCCATTCCGACCTGGGTCATGACGTCGCCGGCTGCCGTCATCGTTCGGATTCCGGCAAGAAAGTCGGCGCTTGCCACTGGAGCCGGGATCGGATCCCAGCGCAATTGACCAAGTGGCAGGGAGTGATCGTCGAGACATGGCGCCGATTTCCAGAAGGGGTAGCTCGCATTGGCGAAGCGGCGCGTGTGGCGAACGCTTGGCCTGATGCGATAGAGCCAGGAACGCTCGTTTGTTCCCCTCGGAGCCGTGAATGGCGAGCCGGACAGCTGCTCGGCATAAAGGCCATAGCTGCATTTTTGCGGGCTGTTCTGGCCCTGCGGCAATGCCCCTGGCAGCGCCTCCGTCTCGAAGTCGTTGCCGAACCCCGGCATGTAGGCCAGCTTGCTGGTCTCCGCCCGCGCACGGGAACCTGGTGCTTCGGTGGTGTCCATGCTTGCGTCTCCTCCGTCTATTTAGTTACAAACGTAACCGTCGATTTTGTAACTATCAAGGAGCAGCCATGGAGAGTGGATTTGAGCTCGACGGCTTCATTCCCTACCGGCTCAATCGGGCGTCGGAACTCATCAGCCTGTCATTCGCGCGCCAGTACAAGCAGGAGTTCGATCTGACCCGGCCCGAATGGCGCACGCTTGCCGCACTCGGCAGTGTCGGCGTGATGACGGCAAAGGACATCGGCGCCCATTCACACATGCACAAGACCAAGGTGAGCCGGGCCGTCCATGCGCTTGAGCAGCGCCATTGGCTGAAGAGAATTCCGAGCTATACAGACAGACGTTTCGAAGAGATCGAACTCACGGCGCTCGGGCGCGAATACTACCGCAGGATCACAGTCCTTGCGCACAAGTACCAGGAGACGGTGTGCCTGAAGCTTGGCGAAGAGGCGATCCGCCACCTCGACCTCGCGCTTTCGGCAATCGAGGCTTCCGCAGGACTGCGGCGCAAATCGAAATGAATCTATGAGCCGCTGAGCGGGTAGCCTTCGAAGTGCTTCAACGTGTTGAGCACGATCGAGGTTTTCACGTGCTGGACGGATTCGTGCGGCAACAGAACGTCGTTGACGAACCGCGAAAGGCCCGACAGGCCGCGCGTCGCCACCTTCAGGTGATAGTCCATCTCGCCCGTCAGCGCATAGGCCTCCAGAACCTCTGGCAGGCCGTTGACCAATTGCTGAAAGCGGCGGGCATTGTCGCGATTATGGGTTGCCAGCGTGACCGAGATGACGACCAGCAGATTGAGCCCCAGCCTGTCCGGATCGAGATTTGCCTGATAGCCGCGAATGAAGCCCTCTGCCTCCAGCCGCGTTCGCCGTCGCGAGCATTGGGAGGCCGAGAGGCTGATGCGTTCGGACAGTTCGATATTGGTCAACCGTCCGTCTCTTTGAAGTTCGGCGAGGATCTTCAGGTCGAAACCATCCAGCTGCTCAGACATTGTACGATTATCTCGTCTTATGCACATTCCGTGCGGATATTTGGCCATAAGCCACCACAATGCAAGCACATTGCACAAGGACAGGTCCATAATTTGCATCCAACTGGCTACAGCCTCAGGAGGAGCAAATGGGCCCCTATCCGCACGACGCACCGCCGTCTCAGATCACCGTTGACAATCCTGCCGGCACGGACGGGTTCGAGTTTGTCGAATTCGCACATCCAGCGCCCGAGAAGCTGGCGGAACTGTTCGACCGTATGGGATATCGCGCCGTCGCCAGGCACAAGAGCAGGAACATCACGGTCTGGCGTCAGGGCGACATCAACTACATCGTCAATGCCGAGCCGGGCAGCCATGCCATGCGCTTCGTCGAGGATCATGGGCCTTGCGCGCCGTCGATGGCGTGGCGTGTCGTCGATGCCAAGCATGCCTTCGACCATGCCGTTGCCAGGGGCGCGACACCCTACGAGGGCAAGGACAAGACCCTCGACGTGCCAGCGATCGTCGGCATTGGCGGCTCGCTTCTCTACTTCGTGGAGCGCTACGGCGCGAAGGGCTCGGCTTATGATCTCGAGTTCGACTGGCTGGCCGAGCGTGATCCGCGGCCCAAGGGTGTCGGCTTCTTCTATCTCGACCACCTGACCCACAACGTCTATCGCGGCAACATGGACAAGTGGTGGGACTTCTATCGCGAACTCTTCAACTTCAAGCAGATCCACTTCTTCAATATTGACGGCCGGATCACGGGGTTGATGAGCCGTGCAATCACCTCTCCCTGTGGCAAGATCCGTATTCCGCTGAATGAATCGAAGGACGAGACCAGCCAGATCGAGGAGTATCTGAAGAAGTACAGAGGCGAAGGCATCCAGCACATTGCCGTCGGTACCGACGCCATCTACGAGGCGACCGACATGCTTGCCGAAAACGGCCTGCGCTTCATGCCGGGTCCTCCGGAGACCTACTACGATATGTCACGCGAGCGCGTTCATGGACATGACGAGCCGATCGAAAGAATGGCCAGGCATGGCATCCTGATCGACGGCGAAGGCGTGCTCGATGGCGGCACGACGAAGATCCTGCTGCAGATCTTCTCGAAGACGGTGATTGGTCCGATCTTTTTCGAGTTTATCCAGCGCAAGGGCGACGAAGGTTTCGGCGAAGGCAACTTCCGGGCGCTTTTCGAATCGATCGAAGCCGACCAGATACGCCGCGGTGTCATCAAGCCCGCTGCCGCCTAGCGGAAATGAACTTGTGAATTAGTGGCCGTCTGGGGCAACAGCCTCCGGCGGCACTGTTTCCAGCAGGTTCTTGCGATGGAAGATGAACAGGCCGGCGACGACGATGATCGTGCCGCCTGAGATCACATAGAGATCCGGAACGTCGCCGAAGAACAGATATCCGAGCGCAATCGCCCAGATCAGAAGGCTGTATTGCAGCGGCGCCAGCAGGGATGCCGGGGCGAGCTTCAGCGAACGCGTGATCAGAAGGTGCGCACAGGATGCAACGACGCCGAGGGCGAGCATGCCGGTGAGCTCAACCGGACTTGTTGGCTGCCAGGCGCCGATGGAAAGCACCGCCCCGACGACGAGTGCGGCGACCATCTGCCAGGTAACAAGGGTCGTGTCACTGGTGTTGCGGAGGTATCGGTTGAGCACCAGGGCCATCGAAAAGGACAGGCTGCCGACAATGCCGAAAAGCGAGGGCAGCGACAGCATCGCCGAGGACGGACGCAGCGCGATCACCACGCCGCAGAAGCCGACGAAGACCGCCAGCCAACGGCGCCAGCCGATCCGTTCGTTGAGGAAGAAATGCGAGAGCGCGGCGACATAGATCGGTCCGGCCATGTAGAAGGTCATGACGTCAGCGAGCGGCAGGTAGGCGACGGCGGCGTAAAACAGGCCGACATCGACTGTTGCAAAGAGCACGCGAAGAAGCTGCAGCCCCTTCTGCTCTACCCTGAACAGTTGGGCTGGGCCCTGCCTGGCAATCAGGGGTCCCAGGACGATGAAGCATCCGAACGAGCGGATCAGCAACACCTGACCGACAGAGAAGCTTGTCACGAGCCACTTGCCCATCGCGTCATTGAGCGCGAAGAGAAAGTCCCCGAGAAGCATCAGAACAACGCCCAATAGCACGAAGTTCTTGAGGCCCGTCGCGGTAGGCTGCGGTTGCATGTCGGAATTCCTGTTGCCGGTCGCCGCATCGCGGCAGCCGGGGGCGTCGCGCATATCAGCGGGAGTGTCAAGCCACGGCAGAGGGCTATTCGGTCTTGCCGCGCAGCATTTCGATGATTGCAGAAAAATCGCGTGCGCCATTCCCCTGCTTCTCAAAGAGCGCATAGAGCTGAGAAGCTTCGGCGCCGAGCGGCGTCGAGGCGCCGGTCGACAGTGCCGCCTCCTGCGACAGGCGCAGGTCCTTCAGCATCAGTGCGGCCGCAAAACCGGGCTTGTAGTCATTGTTCGCGGGCGATGTCGGAACCGGTCCCGGGACAGGGCAATAGGTGCTGATCGACCAGCATTGTCCCGACGAGGTCGAGGCGACGTCGAACAGCGCCTGATGCGAAAGACCGAGCTTTTCGCCAAGGGCGAAAGCTTCGCAAACGCCGATCATCGAGATGCCAAGGATCATGTTGTTGCAGATCTTCGCTGCCTGCCCTGCGCCCGCGTCCCCGCAATGGACGATTTTCCTGCCCATGGCTTCGAGGACCGGCTTTGCCTTCGCAAACGCCTCGTCCGATCCGCCGGCCATGAAGGTCAGTGTACCTGCGGCCGCCCCGCCGGTGCCGCCGGACACAGGTGCATCGAGGGAAAGGCAACCGGCATTGCTTGCCATTACGTGCGCCTTGCGGGCGCTGTCGACATCAATCGTCGAACTATCGATGACAAGCGTCCCGGCGGGGATGGAGCGAAGGATGTCAGTCCAGGCGCTGAGCACATGCTTGCCCTGCGGCAGCATCGTCACGACGATCTCGGCGTCCGAAACAGCCTGGCTGATATGGCCTGCCGCCTTCACGCCGTGCCCTTCCGCAGCCTGCAGGACGGGGGCGGCGAGGTCAAAACCGGTGACTTCATGACCAGCCTTGACGAGGTTGGCGGCCATCGGCCCGCCCATGTTGCCAAGCCCGATGAATGCAATCCGTGCCATGCCGTTCTCCTATCTGTTGTCCGCCAGGATCATCGCAGCTGCCTTTTCGGCGATCATGATCGTCGGCGAATTGGTATTGCCCGACGTGATGGCCGGCATCACGGAGGCGTCTGCAATACGGAGCTTCGCCAACGCCCGGAACCTGAGGCGAGGATCGACGACACTTTCGCGATCGGAACCCATCCGGCATGTTCCGACAGGGTGGAAAATCGTCGTGCCAATATCCCCGGCTGCCTGCGCCAGTTCCGCGTCCCTTTGGTAATTCGGGCCAGGCCTGAACTCCTCGGGCCGGAACCGCGCAAAGGACGGCTGCGCGACGATCTTCCGCGTCATGCGTATCGCGCGAATAGCGATGTCGCGATCTCGTTCGGTCGAGAGATAGTTCGGACTGATCGTCGGCTGGAGAGCAAAATCCGGGCTCGCCACATGGACCGAACCGCGACTTTCGGGTCTGAGGTTACAGACGCTCGCGGTGATGGCAGGGAATGGGTGAACTGGATCGCCGAACTTGTCGAGCGACACCGGCTGTACATGGTATTGAAGGTCCGGTGTCTCCTTGTCGGGGCCGGAGCGGGTGAAGATGCCAAGCTGGCTTGGCGCCATTGCCATCGGCCCTGAACGTCTGATCAGATATTCCAGGCCGATCTGAGCCTTGCCGATGAACCTTGTTGCCTTCTCGTTCAGCGTCGCAACGCCGGTGACCTTGTAGACCATACGAAGCTGCAGGTGGTCCTGGAGGTTCTCGCCGATGCCTTTTACCTCGGCAATGACCTCCACGCCCGCGCGTTTCAGCACCTCTCCTTGGCCCAGACCAGACAGCTCCAGGATGTGTGGCGAACCGATTGCGCCCGCCGCGAGGATCGTTTCCCTCGTCGCGTAGGCGCGCTTGGTAGTGCCCGCATGCTGATAATCGACGCCCGTGACAGCGCCCTCCTCGATCAGCAGCCGGCGCGCCTGCGCCTTCGTCAGAACCGTCAGATTGCCTCGCCGCATGGCCGGGCGCAGGAAGGCCTTGGTCGTATTCCAGCGAATGCCGGACCGCTGGTTGACGTCGAAGTAGCCTGATCCCTCGTTGTCGCCGGTGTTGAAGTCGGGCGTTTCCGGAATGCCGGCCTCCCTGGCGGCGGCCTGGAACGCATCGAGTACCGCCCAGCGAACGCGGGCTTTTTCCACCCGCCACTCGCCGCCTGTTCCATGCATCTCGGTCTCGCCGCGATAGTAGTCCTCCGATTTGCGGAAGAACGGAAGCACGTCGTCCCAGCCCCAGCCCGAGCATCCCATCTGCCGCCAGAGATCATAGTCGCGTGCCTGGCCGCGCATGTAGATCATGCCGTTTATCGAGGATGAGCCGCCGAGCACCTTGCCGCGCGGATAATTGAGGGCGCGCCCGTTCAATCCCTGCTGCGGAACCGTCGTGAAGCACCAATCGGTGCGCGGGTTGTTGATGCAATAGAGATAGCCGACAGGAATATGGATCCAGTGGTAATTGTCGCTGCCACCGGCCTCCAGCAGCAGAACGCGCGTGTTGTGATCCTCGGACAGCCGGTTGGCGAGAACGCAGCCGGCGCTGCCGGCACCAATGATGATGTAGTCGAAGCGATCCATGCAAATGCCACCCCGCAGGTTAGCGGCGGTAGACGAAGCCGAGCTTCCGACCGAGACGCGACGCATAAAACTCGCCGATGATGCCGCGGCGGAAGATCAGCACGCAAACCATGAACACCACACCTGTGATGATCGTCACCGGGAATTCCGATGTTGCAAGGTAGTTTTCCAGCGTGACGACAAGGCCCGCGCCAAACAGCGGACCGATCAGGGTACCAATACCGCCAAGCAGGGTCATCAGGATCACCTCGCCAGACATCTGCCAGGCGACATCGGTCAAGGTCGCGAACTGGAAGACGAGGGATTTTACTGCCCCGGCCAGGCCCGCGAGTGCCGCCGACATAACGAAGGCGCCCAGCTTGTAGCGCGCGACGGAATAACCGAGCGATATCGCCCGCTGCTCGTTCTCGCGGATCGATTTCAGGATCATGCCGAACGGCGAATTGATGAAGCGCCAGATAATCAGGATGCCGACGACGAAAACGGCCAGCACGAAATAATACATGTTGGTCGAACTACTGAGATCGAGGACGCCGAACAGATGACCGCGCGGCACGGACTGGATACCGTCCTCGCCATGCGTGAACGCCGCTTGCAGGCAGAAGAAGAAGAACATTTGCGAGAGGGCAAGCGTAATCATCGCGAAATAAATACCCTGACGGCGGATCGCGAAGAAACCCATGACCAGGCCGAGGATGGCAGCACCTGCGACGCCGACCAGGATGCCGAGTTCCGGCGAAAACCCCCATTCCTTCACGGCATGGGCGGTAAAATAGGCCGCCCCGCCGAAGAAGGTCGCATGACCGAACGACAGCAGGCCGGTATAGCCGAGCAGCAGGTTGAAGGCGCAGGCAAACAGCGCAAAGCACAAGAGCTTCATCAGGAAAATCGGGTAGAAGAAGAACGGCGCCAATAGCAGGAGCAGCAGGCCGATGATCAGGAATGCCGCCTGTACCGATAGCGCGGTGCGGCTTTTTTCCGGACGGATGGTTTCGGTGATCTCTGTCATCGTCATGCATCCCGGCCGAAGAGGCCCGCGGGCCTGATGAGAAGAACGATTGCCATGATGACGAAGATCACGATGTTGGACGCCTCGGGATAGAAGACCTTGGTCAGGCCTTCCGCGATGCCGAGTACATAACCGGTGATGATCGCGCCCATGATCGAGCCCATGCCACCAACCACGACGACGGCGAACACGACGATGATCATGCTGGAGCCCATCAACGGCGACACTTGATAGATCGGCGCGGCCAGTACACCCGCAAAGGCTGCAAGACCGGCTCCAAGTGCGTAGGTCAATGTCAGGAGAACCGGCACGTTGACGCCGAATGCCTGGACGAGCGTTGCATTCTCGGTGGCGGCCCTGAGATAGGCGCCGAGCTTTGTCTTCTCGATCAGGAGCCAGGTGCCGAGGCAGACCACAAGCGACACGACGACCACCCAGCCGCGATAGATCGGCAGGAACATGAAGCCGAGATTGACGGCGCCGGCGAGGGCAGCGGGTTGCGCGTAGGGTTGGCCGGATGAGCCGTAGAGGTAACGGAAGGTGCCTTCGACCGTCAGGGCCAGACCGAATGTGAAGAGCAGCCCGTAGAGTGGGTCCAGATCATAGAGCCGACGGAGGAACAAGCGTTCGATCACCGCGCCGGCCAATCCGACGATCACGGGGGCAAGGATCAGCGATGGCCAGTAACCAATGCCGGCATAGGCAAGCAGAAGATAGGCGGCGAAGGCGCCGAGCATGTATTGCGCGCCGTGCGCGAAATTGATGACGCGCAACAGGCCGAAGATGATGGCGAGCCCGAGGCTCAAGAGCGCGTAGAAAGAGCCGTTGATCAGACCGATCAGCAACTGGCCCATGAACGCCTGCAGGGGAATGCCGAAGATCATTGTCATTCAGATCACACTCCCAGGACCTTGTGCAGCGTATCCATCCGCTGGGGCAACTCGCCCACCGGGAACTCCGAAACCATCTGCCCGTGATCCATAAGATAGAAGCGATCGGCGATCCGGCTAGCGAAACGGAAATTCTGCTCGACAAGCAGGATCGTCATGCCCCGCTCCTTCAATTGCCTCAGCACTTCGCCGATGCGCTGGACGATGACGGGCGCCAGCCCCTCCGTGGGTTCGTCGAGCAAGAGCATGCGAACACCGGTGCGCAAAATGCGGGCGATTGCCAGCATTTGCTGTTCACCGCCCGACAGCTTCGTGCCCGCACTGTTGCGGCGCTCGTAAAGATTTGGAAACAGCTCGTAGATCTCCTCGACCGTCATCCCGCCCGAGGCAACGACTGGCGGCAGCATCAGATTCTCGGACACCGTCAACGTCGAGAATATGCCGCGCTCCTCCGGCACGAAGCCGATACCGCGATGCGCCGTCTTGTGTAACGGCACCTGCATCATGTCCTTACCTGCGAATGTCAGCTTGCCCTTGCGGGTGCGGACGATGCCGGTGATGGTGCGCAGCGTCGTCGTCTTTCCGACGCCGTTGCGGCCAAGAATGGTGACTGTCTCACCCTCGCCGACCCGCATGTCGACACCGTGCAGGATGTGGCTTTCGCCGTACCAGGCGTTGAGCCCCTGGACGTCCAGAAGTGTCGCCATCAGCCCTCCTCCGAGCCCATGTAGGCCTGGCGAACCCGCTCATCGGCGCTGACGGTCGCATAGTCGCCTTCGGCAAGGATTTCGCCACGCTGCAGCACGGTCACATGCTGGCAGATGTTGGCGACGACGGACAGATTGTGCTCGACCATCAGGACGGCGCGGTCGCGCGCCACCTCGCGGATCAGAGCGGAGACGACGCCGACATCCTCGTGCCCCATGCCGGCCATCGGTTCGTCGAGAAGGAGCACTCTTGGATCAAGTGCCAAGGTCGTTGCGATCTCAAGGACACGCTTGCGGCCATAGGAAAGATCGGCAGCGATGGCGTCGCGCTCCTTGAAGAGGCCGACCTTCGCAAGCAGCTGTTCGGCGCGATCGTTCAATGCGTCGAGTGCTGATAGTGGGCGCCAGAATTGCGTTGACAGCTTGTTGGGCCGTTGCAGCGCCACCCGCACATTGTCGAGAACGCTGAGATGTGGAAACACGGCCGAGATCTGGAATGATCGCACCAACCCCATGCGCGCCACCTTGTCGGGTGCCGTTCTGGTGATATCAGTCCCCATCAGCGTGATGGTGCCCGATGTCGGCTGCAGGAACTTCGTCAGCAGGTTGAACACCGTCGTCTTTCCCGCGCCGTTGGGGCCGATCAGGGCATGCACGCTCGCGTCATGGACGTCGAGGTCAACATTCTTGACGGCAGTGAAGCCGCCGAAGTCACGACGCAGGCCGCGAGCGGAAAGGACCACCCGCGGCATAGAGTTCGATTGGGTCGCGGAAACCGCCATCGCCTAGTTCACCAGGGCGCAGCCGCTCTTGGCGGGATCGATATAGGCTTCCTTGCCCGGGATGGTCGCGAGAACGTTGAAGTAGTCCCACGGTTCCTTGCTGTCGGCCGGCTTCTTGACCTGCAGCAGGTACATGTCGTGGATCATGCGGCCATTCGGGCCGACGGTGCCACCGCGAGCAAAGACGTCGTCGACGGGCAGTTCGTGCAGCTGCTTGGCAACGGCCTCGGTGTCGTCGGTGCCGGCCTTGTCGATCGCCTTGAGATACTGGAGCACGGCCGAATAGGTACCGGCGTGGATCATGTTCGGCATCTTGCCGGTGCGGGCGAAGAACTTCTTGCCGAATTCGCGGCTCTTGTCGTCGAGGTTCCAGTAATAGCCTTCCGTCAGCGTCAGGCCTTGCGCTGCCTCGAGCCCCAGGCCGTGAACTTCGGCCAGCGTGAAGAGCAGTGCCGCCAGATGCTGGCCACCCTGAGTGATGCCGAACTCGGCAGCCTGCTTGATGGCGTTGGACGTATCAAGGCCGGCATTGGCAAGGCCGATCACCTTGGCGCCGGAGGATTGTGCCTGCAGCAGGAAGGACGAGAAATCCTGGTTCGACAGGGGATGGCGGACAGAACCGACGACCTTGCCGCCGGCGGACTTGACGAAATCGCTCGTCTGCTGCTCCAGGGAGTAGCCGAACGCGTAGTCGGCCGTCAGGAAGAACCAGCTGTCGCCGCCTTGCTTGACAAGCGCACCGCCAGTGCCGACGGCAAGCGCATGCGTGTCATAGGCCCAGTGGAAGCCGTAGGGGGAACAGGCCTTCCCGGTGAGATCCGTGGTCGCGGCCCCGGTGACGATGTTGATCTTCTTCTTTTCCTTCCCGATCGCCTGAACCGCGAGCGCCACTGACGAGGTGGTCAATTCCATGATCGCGTCCACTTGCTCCGTGTCGTACCACTGGCGGGCAATGTTGGAGGCGATGTCAGGCTTGTTCTGGTGGTCGGCGTCGACAATCTCCACCGGCACGCCAAGCACCTTGCCGCCGAAATCCTCGACCGCCATCTTGGCCGCCTCGACGGAGGACTTGCCGCCGAAATCAGCGTAGACGCCGGACTGGTCGTTCAGGATGCCGATCTTCACCTTGCCGTCGGATGCACCATCGGCGAGCACGGCAGTGCTGCTTGCAAGCAGGAATGCCAGCGACGCAATGAGATTCTTTCGCATATGTCTCTCCTCCCAGAGATTGGCCAGAATGCGGATCTGTTCAAATTTGGCCAGCCGCCCTCCTCAAGGCGGCCAGCGCATGCCCCACGATCACGGAATTGCACCAATCAGGCAAGGCCGCTTTACAACTAATTCCAAACAGTATCTGTTCGTTTTTGAACAGAACTATTGGTCTGTCGCGGTTCCCCAATGAATGCAGATCGTTAGGGCGCTTTCGTTGGAACCTAGGGCGGACGACGACGAGGTGCAGGCCGGGGCGCATTAGACGAAAGACCAATATCGAACGGCTGGATGATGCAAGCGCCGATTTGGGGGATCCGAATGAACAATCCGCCGCAATTTACATGGGATGACCTGCAGTTCTTTCTCGCGGTTGCCCGCACCGGACAGCTGTCGACTGCGGCGCGGCAATTGCGCACCAGCCACGCCACCGTGTCGCGCCGCATCGACCGGCTGGAGTTCGCGCTCAAGGTCAAGCTCTTCGAACGCAACCCTCGCGGCTATGTGATGACGGCGATGGGCGCCCGCTTCGTCGAAACCGCCGAGAAGATGGAGCAGGAGACCGAACGGTTGCGCGCCGACCTCACCGACGGCGCAACGACCCAACGCGGCGTGGTACGCCTCAGTGCGCCCGAGGGCTTCTCCAATTTCTTCTTCGCGCGTGTGTTGCCGCAGTTCGTCGCCCGGCATCCGAATTTGTCGCTCGAACTTGTGACGATCCAGCAGATCATGTCGCTGTCGCGCAAGGAGGCCGATATCACCGTCGTTCTCGATGAGCCGAAGGGCGGACCGTATTTCTCCGACAAGCTCACCGACTACCACCTTCAGGTCTATGGCTCGCGGGACTATCTGCACCGAAGCGCGCCTATCACCTGCCGCGACGACCTCCTGGGGCACCCGTTCATCAGCTACATAGAGGAAATGATCTTCGCCCCTGGCCTCGACTATCTTGGCGACGTGCATCCGCGCATCAAGCCGCAGTTCCAGAGCTCGAGCATCTTTGCGCAGCTGACGGCGACCAGAAACGGTCTTGGGCTTTGCGTGCTTCCCTATTTCTTCGCAAGTCGCTACCCCGAACTCGAGCGGGTTCTGCCTGAAGAGGTCGATCTCAGGCGGCACTACTGGATCACCTGCCATCGCGATCTTCGCCAGTCGCCGCGGGTGCGTGCGGTCATCGACTTCCTGCGCGAGGCGGTGACCGGCGAGGATGTCAGGTTCATTCCGCCCTGGGTGAAGCGATAAGGCGTCACCCAGCAGTGTTCTTGGCGAGTTGACCCATTCGACGGCCGGGTCTATGCCCGAAGGATGTTGGTGCCAGCAGGTAAATGAGGAGAAGTGACCATGCAGCATACCCGCGAGATCTTTGATTGGGCCGATCCGTTTCGCCTTGTCGAGCAGCTCACCGACGAGGAGCGCATGGTGCAGGAGACGGCGCAGGCTTATGCACAGGACAAGCTGGCGCCGCGCGTGCTCGAAGCCTTCCGTCACGAGAAGACCGATCCGGAGATCTTTCGCGAAATGGGCGAACTCGGACTGCTCGGGCCGACGATCGCGCCGGAATATGGTGGCGCCGGCCTGGGCTACGTCGCTTACGGTCTGATTGCCCGCGAGGTCGAGCGCGTCGACAGCGGCTACCGCTCGATGATGAGCGTGCAGTCGTCCCTCGTCATGGTGCCGATCGACGCCTTCGGCTCCGAGGCGCAGAAGCAGAAGTACCTGCCGAAGCTTGCGACCGGCGAGTGGATCGGCTGCTTTGGCCTCACCGAACCCAACCACGGCTCAGATCCGGGCTCGATGGTGACGCGGGCGAAAAAGGTTGATGGCGGCTACAGCCTGACCGGCGCCAAGACCTGGATTTCCAATGCCCCGATCGCCGACGTATTTGTCGTCTGGGCCAAGACCGAAGACGGCGTCATACGCGGCTTCATCCTCGAGAAGGGCTGGAAGGGCCTGTCGGCGCCGGCGATCCACGGCAAGGTCGGCCTGCGCGCCTCGATCACCGGTGAGGTGGTGATGGATGAGGTGTTCGTACCCGAGGAGAACCTGCTGCCCAACGTCTCCGGCCTCAAGGGCCCGTTCACCTGCCTGAACTCGGCTCGCTTCGGCATTGCCTGGGGGGCGCTCGGCGCTGCCGAGGACTGCTATGCCAGGGCACGTCAATATGTGCTCGACCGCAAGCAGTTCGGCCGGCCGCTGGCTGCCAACCAGCTCATCCAGAAGAAGCTCGCCGACATGGTGACCGAAATCGCGCTCGGCCTGCAGGGCTGCATCCGGCTCGGCCGCATGAAGGAGGACGGGCACCCGCCCGTGGAACTGACCTCCATCGTCAAGCGCAATTCCTGTGGCAAGGCCCTCGACATCGCAAGGCTGGCGCGCGACATGCTCGGCGGCAATGGCATTTCCGACGAGTTCGGCATTGCCCGCCATCTCGTCAACCTCGAGGTGGTCAACACCTATGAGGGGACCCACGACGTCCACGCCCTTATCCTCGGCCGCGCCGTCACGGGCATTGCCGCCTTCGCCAATTGAAACACGTAAACCATCGCGCAAATTGAAACCTGCGCGACAATGTGCAAGCTTCCCATGACCGCGTTTAGATTGTGCGCGGCATGGGGGATTGCACATGTTTTTGCTTCTTGCATTTCTGATTGGAATTATCGCGGGTCTCAGGGCCATGACGGCGCCTGCCGCCGTTGCCTGGGCCGCTGCTCTCGGCTGGCTTGACGTTTCGCAGACGCCGCTTGCCTTCATGGGATACCGTTGGGCCCCATGGGTGTTCACCCTGCTCGCTGTGGTCGAGCTGATCACCGACCAGCTGCCCTCGACCCCGTCCCGTAAGGTTCCGATGCAATTTGCCGCCCGCTTGATCATGGGCGGGCTGGCGGGCGCCACGATCGGTGTTACCGGCGTCTCACTCATTGGCGGACTGATTGCGGGCGTCGTTGGCGCAGCGATTGGCACGTTCGGTGGAGCGGCGGCTCGTGGTAAACTCGCCGCCGCCTTCGGCAAGGATACACCGGCAGCGCTGATCGAGGATGCGGTTGCGATCATCGGCGCGCTCATCATCGTGGGAGCAGTGTGATGCCTAGTTTCGACGCCATCGTCATCGGGGCCGGCCAATCCGGTCCCTTCCTCGCCGCGCGCATGGTCGCGAAGGGCATGAAGGTGGCGTTGATCGAACGCAAGTTCCTGGGCGGCACCTGTGTCAATGCCGGCTGCATGCCCACCAAGACGCTGGTGGCAAGTGCCCGTGCCGCCCACATGGCGCGGCGCGGCGCGGACTTCGGCGTGGTGCTTCCAGGTGGCGTGGGTATCGACATGACTGTCGTGCGCAAGCGTGCCGAAACCGTGACGATGAACGCCCGCAACGGCCTGATCAACTGGTTCGCCGGAATGGACGGCATGACCGTCATCTATGGGCATGCCCGCTTCGAGGACGCCCATAGCGTGACCGTCAACGGCGAGATCCTGACGGCCCCAAAGATCTTCCTGAATGTCGGCGCGCGGCCGACCATTCCCGATATGCCCGGGATTGGCGGCATAGACTACCTGACAAGCACCTCGATCATCCATCTCGACCGTCTTCCAAGGCACCTTGCTGTCATCGGCGGCAGCTATATCGGGCTTGAGTTCGCGCAGATGTATCGCCGGTTCGGGGCTGAGGTGACGGTGATCGAGCGCGGGCCGAAGCTTGCTTCGCGTGAGGATGCCGACATTTCAGACGCGATCGCTGACATCCTGCGCTCGGAAGACATTGCCGTACACACGGATGCCGACGGGATCGGATTTGCCAAGACGGCCAACGGCATCAGCGTCAGCATCGGCAATGGTCAGCCGGCCATTGAGGCGAGCCACGTGCTGGTTGCCACCGGGCGCACGCCGAACACCGACGACCTCGGTCTTGACAAGGCAGGCGTCGCCACCGACCGGCGCGGTTACATCACCGTTGACGACAAGCTTGCCACCAATGTCGAGGGGATCTTCGCGCTCGGCGATTGCAATGGCCGAGGCGCCTTCACCCACACATCCTACAATGACTTCGAGATCGCTGCCGCGAACCTACTCGACGGCGAGGATCGCAAGGTCAGCGATCGCATTCCTGCTTATGCGCTCTATATCGACCCGCCGCTCGGCCGCGTCGGGATGACAGAGAAGGAAGCACGGGCGTCGGGCCGCACCATCATGATCTCCACACGGCCGATGAGCCGTGTCGGCCGCGCCAACGAGCGCGCCGAGACCAAGGGCTTCATGAAGGTGATCGCCGATGCCGAAACGCAGCAGATCCTGGGTGCTGCAATCCTCGGGATCGAAGGTGACGAGGCGATCCACGGTTTCATCGACGCGATGAATGCCAAGGCGCCCTATCCGGTGCTGAAATGGGCGGTGCCGATCCATCCAACCGTGTCAGAACTCATTCCGACATTGCTCGGGGATCTGAAGGCGGTCTAGCAAATCGCCGCGGCGGCCGGTCTGGAGTGAGAGCCGCAATCCATGATCTCTCGCCCACTCGAAATCTTCGGTTACGTCGTCGCGGAGGGTTATTGGAGTGAGGTGCGCCACTCGATATCCCTCATGACCACAGTGGGCGCACGCCCAGCAATGCGGGCAACGCCGTCCCCTGCCCGTGATCGCTTCAGGCCGCCGCGACCAGATGCCGATCGCCGATGTCCGTCAGCTGATTGTAGACCGGCTGGTATCCGAGCGGCCGGATCGGGCTTTTGATCTCGCGCGCCGCTGCGTCATAAAGCCGGCGCTCTCGGCGTGGATCCGGAACCGGCACCGCGCTGAGCAGCTGGCGCGTATAGCTGTGCCGCGGGTTTTCGAAGATCTGCCGGCGGGTTCCCACTTCCACGAACTGGCCCATATACATCACCGCGACGCGGTGACTGATCTGTTCGACCACGGCCATGTCGTGGGAGATGAACAGATAGGCGATGCCGGTCTCGTTCTGGATATCCTGCAGTAGATCAAGAACCTGCGCCTGGATCGACACGTCGAGCGCCGAGACGCTTTCGTCCGCGATGATGACCTTCGGTGACAGTGACAAGGCGCGCGCGATCGAGATGCGCTGGCGCTGGCCGCCTGAAAATTCGTGCGGATAGCGATTGATCTGATCCGGCGACAGACCAACCCGGCGGAACAAGTACTCCACCCGGTCCTTGAGCTCGGAGCCCTTGGCAAGGCCATGGATTACCAATGGCTCGGCCACGAGATCGCCAACGCGATAGCGCGGATCGAGCGAGGCATAGGGATCCTGGAACACCATCTGCACGTCGCGGAGGATCGGCTTCATCGCCCGGCGACCGAGTCCGCTCGTCTCCTGTTGCGCAACCCGGATCGAGCCTGTCCACGGGATCAGGTTCATCAGCGCCTTGCCGGTCGTCGACTTGCCGCAGCCGCTTTCACCGACCAGCGAGAGTGTCTCGCCCTTCGCGATCTCGAAGCTCAGGCCCTCGACCGCATGGACGCGGCTCACCGGACGCTGGAGAATACCGCCCTTGATGTCGAAGCGGACGGTGAGATCCCTCACCTCGACCAGCGCCCCGTCGGTCCGTGCAGCAGCCCCCGTGGCGGCAGAAGCGGGCACCGCTGGGATCGGCTTTGCACGCTTCGGCGTGTCGATGCCGTGCATTTCCCCGAGCGTTGGAACCGCCTCGAGCAGCATCTGCGTGTAGGGCGCGCGCGGTTTTTCGAAGATATCGTGCACGGTGCCGTATTCCACGGCTTTGCCATTCTTCATCACCAGGACATGGTCGGCCATTTCCGCGACGACGCCCATGTCGTGGGTGATCATGATCACCGCCGTTCCATGCTCCCTCTGCAGGTGGCGGATCAGGCTCAGGATTTGCGCCTGCACGGTTACGTCAAGCGCCGTGGTCGGTTCGTCGGCGATCAGGATATCGGGGCCTTGCGACAGCGCGATCGCGATCATCACACGTTGACGCATGCCGCCTGAAAGTTCGTGCGGGTATTGGCTTAACCGCCGTGCCGCGTCTGAAATCTGCACTTGTTCGAGAAGCCGCAGGGCCTCGGCCATGGCTTCGGCATGGCTCATCGGCCGTTGCGCCGTGATCGCTTCGACGAGCTGGCGCCCGATCGTCAGCACCGGATTGAGCGAGGTCATCGGCTCCTGGAAGATCATTCCGATTTCCTTGCCGCGTAGCTTGCGCAGTCCCTCGTCGTCGAGCGCGAAGACATCACGGCCCTTGAACAGCGCCAGGCCGGAAGCGACCCGTGCCATCGGCTTCGGCAGCAGCTGGATCAGCGACAGTGCCGTCATCGACTTGCCGGAACCGCTTTCGCCGGCGATGCACAGCGTTTCGCCGCGCATGAGATCGAAACTCAGGCCGTCGACGACGGTCTTCGCGCCCAAGGGGGTCGCCACCTGTGTCACGAGATCGCGAACAGAAAGTAGCGGTTCTGAGGATGTCTTTTGCGTCGTCGTCATGGCTTGCGATCAATAAGGGTGAAAGAAGCGGAGCCGCGTTTGAAACGCGGCTCCGCATGGCTTATTCGAACACGATCCGCGGGAAGTAGAACGACACGACCCAGTTCGGCATGTCGACGATTTCGCTGATGCGCAGGTCGCCGCAGACCGAGCAGAGCATATAGGCGTCGTCGGCGGAGAGGTTGTAAAGCTTGCCGAGCAGATCGACCATGTTGGAAACGGCGGCCTTGGCCCCATCCATCAGGTCCGCTCCGATCCCGGTCGTCACCTCGTAGCCCTTGGCGTCGAGATGACGGGTCACCGGGCCGGGCGTGGTGAAGCGCGGCATGGACAGCTTGGCGCCCTTGACGAGATCCAGCGTCACCGTGAGGTTCATCTGGCTTTCGATCGCCGTGCCGCAAACCTCGCCATCGCCCTGTGCAGCGTGCGTGTCGCCGATCGAAAACAGGCCGCCAGCGACTTCAACCGGCAGGTAAAGCACAGAGCCGGAGGAAAGGTCCCGAATGTCGAGGTTGCCCCCCACCCGCCGCGGCGGAACAACCGAATGACGCCCTTCTTCCGCCAGCGCCAGCCCGATCGTGCCGGCGAACGGTTTCAACGGCACGCGGCCGTTCTTGCCGAACATAGCCGGCTCCATGCTGACGGGATCGTATTTCCATACCGTCAGGGCCGGGCTGGTGAACTGATCCGCCAGAAGTCCGAAACCCGGAATGATCCCCGTCCAGCCGAAGCCGGAAGGCTCGAACTCGTGGATGGTGATCTTGACCGCGTCCCCGGGCTCGGCCCCGTCGATATAAACGGGACCGGTGACCGGATTGACCTTCGAGAAATCCAGCGTCGCGACATCGGCCGCGGTGCTGTTGGCATTGAAGTGCCCGCTGCCGCTATCCATGCATTCGAAGCGGATCGTCGAGCCCGGCGCGACTTTCTCGACGGGCGGGATCGAACGATCCCACCCGAAGTGATGATGCGCGCCGTGGATGGTGTAGTTACAGTTATTGCACATCTTTGGCGTAAACCTGCTCGTAGTTGATGGGGATGTGGACCGGATCGACGAAAATCGCGTCCGGACCACCGAGCCGCTCGGAGCGGATGGTGAATCGCTGCTCGTTGAAGACTGGCGCCCACGGGGCATCCTTCATGATGTCGAGGAAGATCGACCGCCAGGCTTCCTCGCGCTCAGCCTTCTTGGCCGGATCGGTGATCGAATCGGCCGCGGTTGCGCGCTCTTCCAGTGCCTTGTTGCAGTAGTAGGACCAGTTCCAACCACCCTTGACCGCGCCCGAGCAGCCGAGGATCGGGCCGTAGAAGTTGGACGGATCCGGGAAGTCGGCGATCCAGGCCATGCCGCCCGACCAGACCATCGGCGCCTGGTCCGGCTCACCGCCGGCGGCAATGACATTGGCCTGGGCCAGCGACTTGATTTCAGCCTTGATGCCGATGGCGGCGAGATCCTGTTGGATCGCCTGGGCGATGCGAGGCTGCGGGTCGGTGTTGTAGACGTAGAGTTCGGTTTCGAATCCGTCCGCCAGACCGGCTTCTGCCAAAAGCTTCTTGGCGCCCTCCACGTCGTACTTGTAGCCTTCGTAGTCCTTGGCGAAGCCCGGCATGGTCGGCGGCAGAGGCTGGTTCGCCGGAACGGCGCGGCCGTTGATGATGCGGATGATGCGATCCTTGTTGATCGCCATGTTGACGGCCTGACGCACCTTGACGTTGTCGAAGGGCTTTATCGTCGTCTTCATGGTGACGTAGCCGGTGTGCAGCTGACCGCCCTCGACAATCAGCTTGGCGTAGGTCGGGTCGTTCTTCACCTCGAGGAATTTCGCCGGCGGAATGCCGTCGCCGGCGACGTCGACCTCGCCTTTCTGCAGGCGCAGAAGCGCCACAACCGGCTCCTGGCCAACCTCAAAAGTGATCTGGTCGAGCTTCGGAAGGCCAGCGTTCCAGTAATCCTTGTTGCGCTCGAACACGAGCTTCTGGCCGAGCGTCCACTCGCCCAGCTTGAACGCGCCCGTACCGACCGGATGCTTGCCGAAATCGGCGCCCCATTTTTCGACTTCTTCCTTCGGGACGACAAAGGAGAAGTTGATCGCCATGACGTGCAGGAAGGTGGCGTCCGGACGGGTCAGTTCGAACTTGACCGTGTAGGGATCAACGACAGTGACGCCCTCCAGCGACTTGGCCGAACCGTCGGCCATCTTGTCGAAGCCCTTGATCGAGCCAAAGAAGCCGGCGCCGGGGCTCTGGGTCGCCGGGTTTGTGACGCGGTCCAGCGAGTATTTCACGTCCTCGGCAGTCATTTCGCGGCCGTTGTGGAACTTCACGCCCTTGCGCAGCTTGAAGGTGAAGGTCTTGCCGTCGTCGGAGATGGTGTAGTCCTCGGCGAGATCTTTCCGAAGTGTGGAAGTGCCGGGTTCGTAGTCCATGAGACCGTCGAACAGGCTCTTGATCATCGACCAGTTCTGCCAGTCATAGCCGATGGCCGGATCGAGCGTCGACACGTCGTCCTTGTAGGTCACGACCATCTGGCCGCCCTGCTTGATGTCATCGGCGTGTACCGCCGTCATGCCCGCTGCGGCAATGGCAAAGAACGCCACGCCTGCAAGAAGTGTCCTACGCATTTGCAATTCTCCTCTGGTTTTTTTGTACCTGTTCACGTTATCCGCCGACGATCGTCAGCGAAGCTTGATGCGCGGATCGATCATCGGGGCGATGAGGTCCGCCATGAGATTGCCGACGACGATGGCCAGGGCCGAGACCAGCGTGACTCCCATGATGATCGGAATGTCCACCCGCTGGATCGCCTGCCAGGCAAGCTGGCCGATACCGGGCCACCCGAATACGCTTTCGACCACGACGATGCCCGACATGAACATCCCGATGTCGATGCCGATCATCGCGATTACCGGCAGAATGGCATTGGGCAGCGCGTGGCGGAAAATCACCGTGGCGCGGCCAAGCCCCTTGGAATGAGCCGTGCGGATGAAATCCTGGCGCAGCACGTCGATCATCGAGGAACGCATCATGCGCGCATACCAGCCCGCTCCCAGCACTCCGAGAGTAAGTGAGGGCAGCACAAGATGCGAAAAGGTGCCGTAGCCGCCGATCGGAAACCAGCCGAGCTGCACGGAAAAAACGTAGAGCATCAGGATGCCGATAACGAATTGCGGCGCCGAAACGCCGACGAAGGAAAGAAGCATCAGCCCGTTGTCGAGCCCCGAGCCACGGCGCAGCGCTGAGACGAGACCCATGGCGATGCCGAGAATGAGTTCGCAGGTGATCGCCCCTGCCATCAGAAGCAGGCTTGCCGGCAGGCGCGAGGCGATCAGCTCTACCACCTCGGTTTTCTGCAGGTAGGAGCGACCGAAATCGCCGTGCAGTAGTCCGGTCGCATAGCGCAGATACTGCTGGTAGAATGGCAGGTTGAGCCCGAGCTGCTGACGGATGCTTTCCACTGTCTCGGCCGTCGCGCTGCGCCCGGCGATCTGGCGGGCCGGATCGGCCGGCAAAAGGTAAAGCAGCACGAAGGTGACCAGACTGATGCCGACCAGAATGAGCGCCGATTGCAGCAGGCGGCGGGCGACGTAGGAGATCATCAGTGGTGCCCCTGCTGAGTCGGGTCGAGGATGTCACGCAGGGCATCGCCGACGAGATTGAACGCGAGCGCGAGCAAGATGATCGCAAAACCCGGAATGAAGACGAGCCAGGGCGCGCTGGTGAAATAGGTCTGGTTCTCGAAGATGATGTTGCCCCAGGAGGCCGTCGGCGGCTGGACACCGATGCCGAGGTAGCTGAGCGTCGCCTCGAGCAGCACCGTCGTTGCAATGCCGAGCGTCGCATAGACGACGATAGTCGATACCAGATGCGGGAAAATGTGGCGGGTGAGGATGCGGAAAGTCCCTGCTCCGAGTGCCCGTTCAGCCTCTACGAAATCCCGCTCGGCAAGCGAACGCGTTTCCGTGTAGAGCACGCGGGCGATCTGCACCCAGTTGACCATGGCGATCACCATGGCAACGATCAGGAGGCTCGGGCGGAAGATCGCCGCAAGCACGATGGCAAGCAACAGCGCCGGAAATGCCATCATCAGATCGGTGAAACGCATCAGCACAGTACTCACCCAGCCCTTGAAATAGCCGGCCGTGATACCGACCGCCGAGCCGATGAGGACGGAAACGCCGTTGGCGATGACGCCAATGATCAGCGAGGTTCGCGCGCCGTAGATGATGCGGCTCAGGAGATCGCGGCCGACCAGATCGGTGCCGAACCAGAACCGCGCGTTCGGCGCGAGCGGCGCGCCCTCGAGCGTCAGTCCTTCGAAGAACTGTTCATCCGGATTGTAAGGAACGATCCATGGCGCAAACACTGCGGCGAAAACGATCAGCGCAATGACGATCAGCCCGAAAACGGCAAGTTTGCGCTTCAGGAGGCGGCGAAAGACGCCGGGTGTCGGGGCGACAGGGACGGAGATGGCGACCTCAGCCACGGCGCTTGCCCTCGTTCAACCCGGTTTTCTCCAGAATGATTTGAGCGACCTCGTCGATCGTTCGGCGTTCGTCCATCGCGCGGCGGCGAAGCAGCGCATAGGCGGCGTTGGCCGGCAGCCGCTCCCGCACCATCAGGATCGCGGTGGCCTCGGCAAGGTTTTCCCGGTTCGCCAGACGTTCGGAGAGCGTTGCGACTTCGCTTGAGAGCGACTTTCGGCGTTTAAACGCATGCGTGGCAATGACCAGCGCGCTATAGACGCCCGAGCTGCCGATCGGCTTCAGGAGCTGCGCGTCGGCGCCGTGGCTGACGGCCCAGGTGATCCGCCCCGGCGCTTCGCTGCCGATCAGGGCGATCGTTGGAATGGGCGCCTCGCCGGCGCTCCAGGGAAACTGCTCATCATAGCCCATGTCTGCGTCGAACATCAGGACGTCGAAATCCTGAAACGACTGTTCGGCCGCAAGCTCCGGCCAGACGGTCACGGCGCTGACGCCGATGCGCGCGAACTGGCGTTCCAGCGCCTCGGTATTGGCGTGTTGGCGGTGCAGGATCAGCGCTCTTAGGCCTTCGAAGGAAGGCGTCATGAAGCCATTGTTCATTAGACGAGTCTCAGCTGTGGTCGGGACGGCGCCGTCGCGGTTTCGATTGCGGGAACGGCAAGCGCCGAGCGGATGAGGAAGGGATCCGGTGCGATCGCGTCGCGTCCTTGCCGGACGATATCATAACGGCCGCCGGCAGTCGCCCGAGCGACATGCGCGACCACGTGAATGTGGTTGTTGGCCGGGTCGATCCGCAACGGGCCGAAGGGCGTTTCGACCGCGCGTGCCTTGACCGCTTCGAGCACATCGAGTGCCGCCGCCCCGCCTGTGACCTCGATCCCGGCAGCGATCAGCAGAACCGCCGAATAGGCCTGCGCGAAGAAGGCCGATATGCCGGCTGCGCGAGCGTCTTCGGGAAGTCCCGCGAGAAAGCGCGCGTTCTCCTGCGTCTCCAGCGTTTCGAAATAGGTGGCCGTGGTGTAGTGCCCTTCGGCCGCGGGCATAATCTTGACGATCTCGTTCTCACCGAGATTGCAGCTCAGCACCGGGCGACGGCCCGGCGCGAAATCGCCGTCGCGCTCGCCGAGCGCGCGATAGGCGCGCAGGAAAGCGTAGGATGACGGTCCGATCAGCGAATTGAGGATGAAATCCGGCTTTTTGCGGTGAATTTCATCGATGATACGGTCGATATCGGCGTCGCCGAGCGGAACGTGCCTTTCGCCGAGGACCTCGCCACCGGAACGCAGGATCACATCACGAGCAATACGGCAGGTCTCCCAGCCCCAAATGTAGTTTGAGCCGAGGAGGAAACCCCGGCGGCCGAAGGCAGGAAGGGCGAATTCCAGAAGCGGTAGAATGTGTTGATTGGCGCAGGCACCGACATAGACAACATTCTCGTTCGCCTCGAACCCCTCGTAGACGCAGGGGTACCAGAGGAGTGCCTGCGTCTTTTCCAGGACCGGGATGACCTCTTTGCGGCTCCAGGATGTCGTGCAGCCGACAATATGTCGGACCTCGCCACCGCTCACCAGCTCGGCGGCAAGCGCAGCATAGCGATCGGTATTTCCCTTCGGATCGGCAACACTGGCCTCAAGCCGGAACGGCAGGCCGGTGCGTGCATTGACTGCGGCGATCCCAGCCATTGTGCCAGCGTAGCCCTGCTCACCCAGATCCGCGTAGGGACCGGAGCGGGAAAACAATACGCCGACCTGAACAACCGTCCGAGTGTCCAAAAAGCACCTATGAACGAAAAAACCCCACGCGGGATGTCATCCCGGTGAGGCCGAACCGCCTGATTTTTTTCGATGTTCGGAATTGATAGCGCCCTTTATATAGGGCCGTCAAGTATAGGCGAAGCAAGGATTGAAGTGACGACAACCATTCTGAGAGCCAGAAACTGTGCTCCTGGTCCGATATGCCGCTGACAGCCTCAGCGCATTTCGGAGTCATCTCTTGACCCGCCGCCCAAACGACGAAATCAATCATGAAACGGGGGTAGAAGAGAGCCCGCCCGGCGCGTTTCCAAGCGAGCGACGATCCGATATCGTTGGAACCGAGGTCCTGCGGGAGCCCCACAGTTTGATCGATGTCTTGGGTCACGGTTACCCTGCGGCCAAGGCGCATAGTCGCTCACGGCGCGAACGCCATGGTGGAGGAGAACGATCGTCATGAATTGCCATGCCTCGCCTGTCGATCGACCGATTTGCAGCCCCGGAAGATGTCCACTCCGGCAAAGCTGCGTTCGAGCAAGATCTTCACGCGGTGTCAGACGGATGCCGGCTTCATGAACCAGAAAGCGCCCCAACCGGGATCTCATCTTCCCGTCCTGCCCAGCCTTGCCGATTTTCATCCGCTCAGCGCCGCTGAAACGAAGGTCGTGGCACATCTGCAGCTCGGAGACTTCGACCGATTGGGCGACGGTCTGCGGCCGGAACAGGAAGATCCCGAGCGGACGGTGCGGGCGGACCTGTTGCGCTATCTCATCCTTGGCGACGGTGCCTATCGCTTGCATGAGAAGGGGTTGAGGCTGAGCGGAGCCTGGATCATTGGCATTCTCGACCTGGAGGGGTGCCGGATACCGCGCGATATCGGTCTCAAGGATTGTCACTTCGACGCCTCGCCGGTGCTGCGCTCGGCGGTTATCGACAATCTGTTCCTGGACGGTTCGGCCCTGCCCGGCTTGCAGGCCGACAGGTTGGAGGCACGGGGGGTCATTTCGCTTCGCGGCGCGATTGTAACCGGTGAAATCCGCCTTCCCGGCGCGCGGATTGGCGGTAGCATTGAGGCTGACGGTGTTTCGATCGCTTCGCCCGGCGATATGGCGTTTGACGCCGAGGCATTGGAAACACGCGGTGGCATCCTGTTGCGTGGCGCCAATGTGCGTGGCGGCATCAATCTTTCGGCGGCGCGCCTTGGGGGCGACGTCAATGCGGTCGGCGCGCAGATCGAACGCCCGGGCGAAGTCGCATTGAACGCAGACGCGATCGTGGCCGGGGGCGACCTTGCCTTGCGTGGGGCGACCATCGTCGGCGAAACGCGCCTGCTCGGTGCCCGCTTCGGAGGTGACGTCAATTGCACCTCCGCATCACTTTCGCAGCCGGACGGCAATGCGCTGCGGCTCAATCGCGCCATCATCGACGGCGCATTCTTCCTGCGACAAGGTGCATCCGTCGAGGGTGCGCTCGACCTCACTGCGACGACGATCGGCGCGATCGATGACGATCAGAGCAGCTGGCCCAAGACTGGCGACCTGCTTTTGAACCGCTGCCGGTACGGGGCTTTCATTGGAGGACCAGCCGATGCGGCAAGCCGGCTCGACTGGCTATCGCGTCAGACGCCGGAACGGTGGAAGGCGGATTTCTGGCCGCAGCCCTACGAGCATCTGTCAATGGTATTGCGGGAAATGGGCCATGACGAGGATGCCCGTGCGGTCTTGATCGCCAAGGAGCGACTGCAGCGACGTGCGCGCCGAGCGCGTGCCAAAAATCCAATCTTGCGGGCAAGCCTGGCGATTGTCGACGGTGTGCTCGCCGTCACCCTTCGTTACGGGCGGCAGCCTCTGCTGGTGCTGGTCTGGCTGATGCTCTTTTGGGCGATCGGGACGGGTGTCTTTGCATTCGCCTATCGCGACGGTGCGATGAAACCGAACAATCCCATCGTTCTGCGTTCCCCCGAATGGACGATGTGTGATCTCCCGCGAACCGAAATCCGCTACATGCCATCAACCGGACAGGACCTGGCTGGACGTGCCGCGGTCGGGGAAGACCAGCTCACTTGCTTCCGCAATCAGCCGGAAGCGGCCAGCTACCCGGAGTTCAATGCGCCAATGTACTCGCTGGATGTACTCCTGCCTGTAGCGTCCATCGGTCAAAGGGAATACTGGCGACCGGATTCGATGAAACCAAACGGCACGTTCTCCTTGAGATATTTTTTCTTCCAGTCCGTCATCGGCTGGGCCCTCAGCCTTCTGGCTGTCGCTGGTTTCTCCGGTCTGGTGAAATCACATTAAAATAGCCGGACGCGCTTGCTATCAAGGCTGAAGATGCGTGAGTTCCTCACCAAGCTGTCGCAACGGCAGCACCTCGATTTCGTTGTTGAGAGGATAGGCCTCGGACCCTGGGTAAACGACGATGCGGCGATCGGGCTTCAGTTCCAGACAGGCGTTATGAAAGCCGCGTTCCACTTTCGGAGTGAGACTTCGCTTGATCTCGATTGCCCAACGGCGCCCGCCGGGCAGAGTGACAATGAGGTCGACCTCGGCGCCGGCAGCGGTACGATAGAAGTTCGCATGTGCGCCCACTGGCATAGCGGCATGAAGCGTTTCGATCACGAATCCTTCCCAACTGGCGCCGGCGATCGGGTGCCCGAGAATATCCTCGAGCGTTGTCAATCCAAGTAGACTGTGGAGCAGCCCGGAGTCGCGAACGTACACACGCGGCGACTTTACCATGCGTTTGCCCGCATTGTTGTGCCAGGGTTCGAGCCGACGCACCAGAAGCAGATCCACCATGAGATCGAGATAGGAAGCAACGGTCTTTCCGTCGACGCCAAGTGCGCGGGCGAAGTCTGCCGCATTGAGAAGGCCGGATTGATGGTGCGCGAGCATTGTCCAGAATCGGCGTAGCGTTTCGGCAGCAATCCTTGGTCCAAGAAGCGGAATGTCCCGTTCTAGGTACGTTCGAATGAAATCAAGGCGCCACCGCCGGCTAACAGCATCTGTCCTGGCCAGAAGACTGTCAGGAAACCCACCCCGGTTCCACAGCGTATTGAGCTCAGTCGTGTGGACCTCGAGGCCGTCAATTGGGGCAAGCTCCAAATATGCTATCCGTCCAGCTAGGCTCTCGCCGGACTGTTTCAGGAGATTGATTGAGGCCGAGCCGAGCAAAAGGAAACGGCCGCTGCGCAATCCCTTTCGCCGCCCCTTGTCGATTAGTCCACGAAGAGCCTGGAAGAGGTCCGGAAGGCGGTGGACCTCGTCGAGAATAACCAGTTTATCCTCGTGACCGGTAAGGTAGAGCTCCGGCTCGGAGAGCTTGGCTCGATCGGCGTCCGACTCCAGATCGAGATAGATCGACGGCCGCTGTTCGCCTATTTCCAATGCGAGCGTTGTCTTTCCTACCTGTCGAGGTCCCAGCAAAGCGACGGCCGGATTGGAATCGATGAGCTCAATGAGTTCTAATGTTTTTCGCCTGCGGATCATCCTTGCAATTATGGAGTTCAGATCCAGAAATGCAAGGTTAAATATCGAGATGGGAAGGGCGACATGCGATTCAGATCCCTAGGCAAGCGACAGCACGCTAACGATCTCAAGTCGTGAAGTGGCACCAGAGCGAGTCATATCCGCGGGGCGCGCGCGTCCGCTGCGCCGGGTTGCAACGTTGTAGCAGCTCGACGCCTGCTGCACCGACCGATGGCGTGATTGCTCCTCCGCCTCAGTGAGAGGACGCGATCTTCCAAATGTTCCGCTTTGAAGAACTATAGTGCGCTTTGCATTTCTCGGCAGAGAATCCCAAAGTTCAGCTTTCCTAAAGAGTTGGGATTTTCAATCCGCGGCCGCCGCAGCCGGAGGTTTGCTGTCTGGGTCGACCCGATCGACACCAAAAAGCTTACGCTTGACCGCCTCCCTGACCGTTTGAACGTATATATAGAGGAGTGGAATTATCAGGAGGCCGAGGACCGATCCGACCACCAGGCCGCCGAGAACCGTCGTGCCGATTGCCTGCCTGCTGCCTGCTCCCGCACCTGTAGCCACGACCAGCGGCACCACGCCAAGCACAGATGCCATCGCAGTCATCAGCACTGGCCTGAAGCGCTGTGACGTGCCATCGGTCGCCGCTTCCATGATGCTCAGCCCTTCCTCCCGGCGCTTCTTGGCGAACTCCACGATGAGAATCGCATTTTTGGCGGCCAGTCCGACCAGCAGCAGCAGGCCAATTTGGGCGTAGATGTTGAGGTCGATACCACCAATCAGAAGGCTGCCCAACGCTCCCAGAACGGCCACCGTCACGGACAGCATCACTGCAAGCGGGACGCTCCAGCTTTCGTATTGAGCAACGAGGAAGAGGTAGGTGAAAAGAATCCCCGCAATCAGGATGATTGTTGTTTGGTTACCGGCCTGCTTCTCCTGAAGCGCCATGCCCGTCCATTCGTATCCGAAGCCGGGTGGCAGCTTTTGCGCAGCGAGTGTCTCCATGGCGTCGAGGGCGGCGCCTGTACTCGTTCCCGCGGCAGCCTGTCCGTTGATCGCCGCGGACGGGAAAAGATTGTAGCGGCTGATGGAGTTGGGTCCGTAGACGGTAGAAATGGAAAGCAGTCCCTGGAGCGGAATAAGGCCCCCCGACTGGCTTCGCACTCTGAGCCGTTGAATGTCCTCGATGCGGGTTCGAAAACTCGGTTCGTCCTGAAGGCGAACCTGGTATACGCGCGAAAAAATATTGAAGTCGTCGACATAAGACGATCCCAGGTGGGCTTGCAGCGTGTTAAAGATTGTGGCGGGCGAAACCCCGTAAAGCTCCGTGCGCTTCCTGTCGATATCGAGATAGACCTCGGGAACGTCGGCGGAAAAAGTGCTGAAGACACTGGTCAATGTCTTCGTCTGGTTTGCTGCGATAATCAGGCCCCTCATGACTTCGGCGAGCTCCGCCTGGCTTTGCCCGGCCCGCGCCTGAAGTCGGAAGTCAAAACCCCCAGTCGTCCCGAGACCCGGAATTGCAGGCGGATTAAACGGCACGACCGAGGCGGTCGAAATCGCGGCGAACTCCGCGCGCAATCGGTCCATGAGAGCAAAGACGCTTTGATCGGTCCCCCGTTCATTCCAGGGCTTCAGCGCGGAAATGATCATTCCGGAATTGGAGCCGCCGCCACCAACCATGCTTGCGCCGGCAATTCCGATCGTATTTGCAACGCCCGGCGTGCGTTGAAGCACGGAACTGACGGCCGCAATTGTCTGCTGCGTGCGTTCGAGCGAAGCGGCGTTCGGCAATTGCACATTCATGAAGAGATAGCCCTGGTCTTCCGAAGGAACAAAGCCGGTCGGAAGGATGCGATAGAAACCGTATGTACCGCCCACGATGACAGCAAAAACCAGCGCGCTGAGGGCAAGCTTGCGGGCAAAGAGATCGAGCAACCGCAGATAAAACCGCCGTGAAGCATCCAGTCCCTGGTTCACCTTGACAAAAAACCGCGAGCGGCTCTCGGGGGTGGGGCGCAGCATCAAAACGCAAATTGCCGGACTGAACGTCAGCGCGTTGATTGTCGAGAAAGTGATCGTGACCAGGATGGTGACCGCAAATTGCCGATAGAGCTCACCGGTTATTCCGGCGAGAAAGGCGACTGGCACGAAGAGAGCGGCCAGCACCAGTGTGGTGGCGACAATCGGGCCCGTGACTTGGTCCATGGTGCGGAGTGTCGCCTCGCGGACGTCGACGCCGGTTTCGCTCATGACGCGCTGGACGTTTTCCACGACGATAATCGCGTCGTCGACGACCAGAGTGACGGCAAGGATCATGGCGAACAGCGTGATTGTATTCGCTGAATACCCCATCACGTAAAGCACGGCAAAGCCGCCTATCAGCGAAACGGGAATCGTCAACGTGGGAATGATCGTCGCACGCCAGTCCTGCAGAAAAAGGAAGACGACCGCCACGACAAGCACAAAGGTGATTGCCAGCGTAATGAAAATTTCCTCGATGGTTTGGCGAACGAAAGTGGTCGTGTCGAAAACGACCGTGTATGCGACGTCGTCAGGAAACTGCTTCGACAATGTTTGCAGTTCCGCAAGGACCGCGGCTGACACGGCGAGCGCATTTGCATCCGGAGATTGATAAACGACAACCGTGGCACTCGGCTGCCCGTTCAGGGTTGAGGCCGTGTCGTATGATTGCGCTCCGAGCTCCACCCGGGCGACGTCGCGAAGACGCACGATCGCTCCGTCTCTGTTGGTGCGGACGATGATGTTGCCGAACTCTGTTGCATCCGCAAGCCGTCCCTGGGCCTGGACCGTCAATTGCAATTGCTGGCCTGTCGGCGATGGAGGAGATCCTAGCTGGCCGGCGGATGCCTGCGCGTTCTGGCCCTGGATGGCCGCGGTCAAGTCGGATGCCGTCACCCCAAGCGCCTGCATCCGATCGGGGTTCATCCAGACGCGCATGCTGTAGACGGGACCAAATACGCTGGCTTCCCCGACGCCCGGCAGGCGTGCGATCGCGTCTCGGATATTGATCGTCGCGTAGTTGCTGATGAAGACGTCGTCCCTGGTCCCCTTTGGGGAATAGACCGCAAAACCGAGAAGCATGCTTGAGGAGCGACTTCTCACCGAGACGCCTGTTTGGGAGACCGCAGCAGGAAGGCGTGGTGTCGCCATTGCGACGCGATTTTGTACGTTGACTTGGGCAATCGCCGGGTCTGTCCCCGCCGCAAATGTGACCGTCAGACTATAGCTGCCGTTGTTGGTGCTCGACGACGACATGTAGAGCATGTCCTCGACACCATTCACCTGATCTTCGATCAGTGCTCCCACACTGTCAGTCATGACACTGGCACTCGCGCCCGGATAACTTGCCGTCACCTGGACTTCGGGCGGGGTGATCTGCGGAAACTGCGCGACGGGTATCTGAAGGAGGGAGACAAGTCCTGCGATGATCATGACGATCGCAATAACCATCGCGAACCTTGGCCGGGAAATGAACGGCGCGGATATGTTCATTGCGGCGTACCGGATGGTGATAGGACGGGAGTGGCAGAGGTCACGTTGTTGTCATCAGGGGATATCTGAGTGACGGTCACAGCCAAGCCCTCGGAGACATTCTGCAGGCCCTCGACGATCAGCTTCTCGCCGCCTTTCAAGCCGTCGTCCACCTCCCAGTTTGCTCCCACTTGTTGGGAGACTTTTATGCGCCGAAGCACGACCTCGTTCTTTTCATCGACGAGCAACACAAACTTGCCCTCGCGATCCTGCTGGACTGCTCCGAGCGGCACAACCGGGCGCAGCGTCTTTTCCCTTTCCGAAATTATCACCGTTACGAACTGGCCCGGGGTGAGCAGGAGCTCCGGATTGGGAAACAGCGCTCGAATTGCCAGCGTTCCCGTTGATTCGTCGATTTCGTTTCCGAAAAACTCGATCTTGCCGGGTTCCTTGTACTGCTGACCGTTGGATAGTCGCAGGGTAGGCTCGTACCGCTTTGCAAGATCGTCCTTGCTGGCACCTCCGGCAGCCGCACGCAGTTCAAGGATCGATCGGTCGCTGACAGAGAATACAACCCGGATCGGATCCAGCTCGACAATGCGAGCGAGTATCACCGAACTGCCGCTGACGAAGCTGCCGACCGACAACTCGGCCGCCCCTATGCGCCCCTTGATTGGTGCGGTTATCCGGGTGTAGCTGAGATTAAGTTCGGCTTGGCCCACGCGCGCCTGCGCCGACATCACGGAAGCCTGAGAGGTTTCGACCGCGGCCTGGCTTTCTTCCAGCGTTGCACGCGATACGGTCTGTGTGGTCAGTGACTGATTTCGCGCAAGTCGACGCTGGGCGTCAGCGAGGGTCGCCTGCGCACTCGCAAGGGCAGCCTTGGCATCTGACAGGGATATTTCCAGGGATCGAGGATCGATAAGGAAAAGGTCCTGATCCTTTTGGACGACCTGGCCTTCGTCGAAAAGGCGCTTGTCCAGGAACCCTTCGATCCGCGATCGAATATCGACGGCATTAACCGCTTCCACGCGCGCGACGAATTCGTGCTTGGGCGAAACATCTTCCACCGGAACGCTGATAACGCCAACCGATGGGGCAGTCTGTGCCACTGCACCCTCAGGCGCGGCCATCCAGGCTGCAAGCACGATCAACAGGCAGGCTGGCGGAACACGACATGACAGTTTCATCGACCAGTCTCCAGCAGAACCGAGATGGCTTCTTCAACTCCAGGCACTTAAAAGTAGGTATCAGATCGACCGCAATTCACAAATGCTACCGTTAGTCGCTGAAATCGGCAAGTCCCGGGACATCCAGGCTTGGAATGCTGATGGCGACCTGACGACGATGTCGTCGACAACAAGCCCTTCACGCATCCCGACTGGACCAATAAGCGGCCATGGGCCAAGGGCGACGGCAGCTTCGGCAATCCAACGGCATTCAGCAGCAGAGAAGGCGCCGTTGGGGCCAAAGGTGCGGATCAGCGCACAGGACAGGATGATCGCGAACAGGAGATGACAGGCGCCTGAAGCCGGGCCCCGGCATGCTGGCTCCGGCATGCGGGTTCCTGCACGCAGGCAGAAAGCCGTGCGAGGTTTCCTTCATTGAACCAAAGCAGAAAGTGCTGTGATCCGGCTTTGCCGGCGGCATCAGAAAGCCTCAATCGGGCCGGTCCCTGTCTCGAATGCGTGGGAAGGACGGTGAAGAGCCTGGCCTGGGAGACAGCAAGCCCTTCACCAAAGGCGTGGCCCGGAGGAAGGGCTCCGTGCGTGGCCATGGCTCAAACCTCCCAATCGCGAAAAGGTTCCGTCGGTCGTGAAAAATTCTCAGCAGACGACTGGGCGCCCCGTCATGAAAGGTTTTCTTCAGCAGCCCGCTCGCCGCGGTCTGAGCCTTGACCTGCATCCATATCCTTCGGCTCACCTTGATCTGGTCGTCCCGCAGTTCGGTCCCACAAGTAGGGCTGCCTGGCGCCGCATCGCAGGAGTATCGTGTGGGGAAAAGCACCCACATGGTTGACGCTACTCACCGTTGCGGTCGATCAGATGGCATCATCACAGGTTCGCCGAATCAGCAACTTTCAATATCGCCTACATGTTTATGCAGCATAAAACTGTATTTATCGGCCTTGCTTTCGATAAATCGCGCAACAAAAGATGTTTATTTATCCCTTGACTTAGTAATTTAAATTCCAAACTATAAGCACGGTTCCAGCTTACTTCACTGATGTCCGGAGGCGATGTCGTATTACATCGGGACACATGCAGTAACTCCGAACTAAGCCTGGGAGGAAGTTTCGTCTTAATCGAGGAACTTTCATGGCACCGACTAAGAGCCGGGTTTCGGCTATTTGCGCATCTCCGGGACTGCCCGACGTCATAGGTTCAAGTTTGTTGGGAGATTCCTCGATGTGTTTCGTTGACACGAAACGCAAGGAGGAATCATTGGTCGATTTCATCGGTCGCACCCTCCCAACTGTTGTTATTTGCGAAGTGGCAAATGACGCTGACCTTGCAGTCGGCAGGGCCGTGCGTCGGCTGTCAAATGCCGAGCGGGATAGCTCGTTCAAGGTCATCTACGCGGTGGATCCCCTGATCGCGCGCCGGATCGACGAAATCTACGTCGATGGCATGCTGAACATCGTCTTCACCAACGACGACGATCAGCAGATCTATAAGGCGATATCGCTTGTTGCGCAGGGTGGCCACTACATCAGCGCGGCTGTCTTCAACAGCTTGTCGGCGCTCGATATTCGCAGTTTTCATTCCCTGATCAATAGCGGACCCGAGAGGATCGAGCGTAGTTCCGAGGGCAATCTCAGCGCCAGAGAGGAAGTCGTGCTGAAGCTTTTTGCATATGGATTCAGCACGAAGGAAATTGCCGCCGAAATCCATGTGAGCACCAAAACAGTCGAGACATACAAGGCACGTGGAGCCGACAAGCTCAGCCTTTCCAGCCGGGCATCCATAGTAAAATATGGCGCATCGAGAGGCTGGTTCGACATATACAATACTTAAATCGCGCGCGTAATTAGAACGTACTATAGATGCTGCCGTCTATTCTACGGACCAATACAATTGCGCCTAAATATAAAATCGCCTTTTCGCATTTTCCCTACATTTATTCTGTTTTTCCCGACTTCATTTCTTTTGTCGCGGGCATAACATTCTCTTGCGCCTGACGAGACTCGAGACTTGCCTAAAAAGCAGACGCTGCCGGATTCCGCAGCGAGAGTTTTTAGTGATCGTAAAACGGGGACATGACATGTCGAGAATAAGCATTATTGGCATCGGATATGTCGGTGCCGTTTCGGCTGCCTGTCTCGCGGAGGACGGTCACACCGTTGTCGCGGTTGACACCGATCCCTCGAAGGTGGCGAAACTCAATGCGGGTGAGCCGCCAATTGTCGAAGCTGGACTGGCGACGCTGCTGGCCCGAAACGTTGAATGCGGACGGCTCTCGGCCACGACCGACGTTTGCGCGGCAGTGGCCAATACTGACATAACGTTCATCTGTGTGGGCACACCCAGCACCGCCGAGGGCTCAGTTGAGCTCAACTATGTCAAGCAGGCGTGCAGCGATGTTGCCGGCGCCTTGCGCAGAAAGAACTCATTCCACTCCGTTGTCCTGCGTTCCACGATTGTACCAGGGACAATGGAAGAGACCTGCATACCGATCCTCGAGATGGTTTCGGGCCTGACGGCAGGAAGGGATTTCGGGGTTGGCTATTATCCTGAATTCCTTCGTGAAGGTACAGCCATCGATGACAACTACAATCCGGGCCTTATCGTTTTTGCCGCCCTCGACTCCAAGACTGAAAACGTCCTGCGCGAGCTGAATGGCAGGCTTGCCTGCGCATGCAGCGTCGTGCCGCTGTCGACTGCGGAAATGATCAAATATACCAGCAATTCGTGGCGCGCGGCCAAGATCACCTTCGCAAACGAAATCGGTAACATTGCCAAGAGCTGTGGGATCGACGGCCAGTTGGTCATGAAGGTTCTCTGCTCCGACAGCAAGGTGAGCATGTCGCCCTATTTCATGCGACCGGGGTTTGCTTTTGGCGGTTCCTGCCTGCCAAAGGATGTGCGAGCGCTGCGCCATGTCGCCCAGAAAGGCGGTGTTCCGACGCCAATGCTGGATTCGGTCCTTGAGGCAAACACTCGCCAAATCGAAAGAGCCGAGAATCTCGTCCACAACAGCGGTGGCAGATCCGTCGGAATGGTCGGAATAAGCTTCAAGGCAGGGACGGACGATCTGCGGGAGAGCCCGCTTGCCGAGCTCGCATCACGACTGATTTCCAAGGGCTTCGGCCTGAAGGTCTACGACCCGAGCGTCCGTGTCGCCTATCAGAGCGAGCTTGGTGGATCCGGGCGCGGCGACGGCAAGGTTCCCGACCTTAAGGAACGACTGGTTGCCGGGATCGAAGAACTGATCGACGAAGCCGACGTTCTTTTGGTCGGCAATCGCTACGAAGAGACGATCGAGCCATTGGCAAGAGCCGCCGTGGCCAAAAGTCTTGTCGACCTCACACGCCTCAGACCGGATTTGCGGTCAGGCGGCTTCTACGAGGGTATTTGCTGGTAGGAGAGACCCGTATGCTTGTGCTTGGTCACATCCTCTACATGCTAGTTTTCGTGAGTATTGCGATTGCCGTGCCGACCCACCGGCTCGCGGAGAATGCCGGCCTGGCGCTGACAATCGGCACATTGGGAATTTGGCGCTATGGCTGGGGTGGTGTGAATTTCGTCAGGGCGAAGCTCTTCATTCACTTCGCGCATCCAGCCAGGCGAGCAGCTGCGGTCAAGGAATATGAGGCAAAAAACAGACCGGCTCACGCCTTCTTTGTCGTCACGACCTACAAGGTTGATGTCGCGGTAACAGTGCGTGTCTACCGCGCGATTTTTCGGGCTGCAGCCGCATCCCGGGGCGGCGCCACCGTCGTTGCCTCTGTCGTGGACGTTGCTGACGAGCGTTTGGTTCGGCGAATATTCTCGCTGATGCCGCAAAACGCCAGAGGCATCCAGCTGATCGTTGACCGAATACCGGCGACCGGCAAGCGCGATGCCTTGGCTGCTTCCTTGCGGATCCTTTCGAGGCAATGCCCCACAGATGATGACATTGTGGTCTTCGTCGACGGTGACAGCTGCCCACCGGAAGATGTTGTGGAGGCATGCGCGCCCTTCTTCGTCGATCACCGCCTGGGCGCGGTTACGACCGACGAAGATTGCGAAATCAGCGATTCAAAGCTCTTTCGCGACTGGTTTAATCTGCGCTTCACGCAGCGCCATATGATGATGTCTTCGATGGGCCTATCTAGGCGCGTTCTGACCTTGACGGGACGCCTGTCGATATTCCGTGCGTCTCTTGCCTGCAATGCCGATTTTATCGAGAGCATTCAGTACGACTCGCTTGAGCACTGGCGTCTTGGCAAAGTCCCCTTTGTCACCGGTGACGACAAGTCGACGTGGTTCTGGCTGTTGAAGAACGGCTATGAAATGGCCTACCTGCCCGACGTGCGCTCTGTTTCGATGGAAAGCCAGCCGAAGCCGGGCTTTGTGGGTTCCGCTGTGGCATTGATGCTGCGCTGGTTTGGCAACATGCTGCGAACCAATGGCCGAGCATTGGCTCTTGGGCCAAGACGCATTGGCTTGTTCACCTGGTGGTCGCTTCTGGACCAGCGCATCTCCATGTGGACTACCCTCTTCGGCCCGGTAGCGGTGCTCATGTCGACACTCTTCGTCAGTCCGCTCGTCCTGCCGATCTATGTCGCGTGGGTCATGTTCACGCGGTACATAAACTGCTGCCTGCTGGCGACATTCCGACCGTCCTTCCCGATATCCTATCCGTTCCTTCTTTATTTCAGCCAGATCTGTGGGGCGCTCGTCAAAAGCTTCGTGTTTTTTCGTCTCGATCGACAGAGATGGACACGTCAAACGGCCGAAGCCTCACACCGCATTCCAACCGCCTCCGAGCGCCTTCGCGGGCTCTCGTCGACCTACGTACACATCCTCGCAAGCGGGTGGCTGTTGTTCGCTGCCTTTATGATTTCAAGCGCCAAGATCTGATTTGGAGTTTCTCATGACGACATTTGATCAACGTGAACACAATGATAGCCCGCCGCCAACAGACGCGGAACGCGACAGTTTGCTCGATTTTGCCGATGGCAACGAACATCCGCGCGTCAAACTGCCCTTTTCGGTGACCATCGACGGGCGATCATATGAGGGCTCAGCACTGTCCATGGTCGCGGCCCGCGTGACGGGAATCGTCGGAGCAAATTGGCCGGGCGCCCACAAATTGGCGATCTTTCGCTTCAATTTTGGGAGCTTCTGGATGTCTCTTCCAATCGACGTGACGGTTTCCGCTGCTGACAGCAAGACCGGAGCAGTTACTCTTCGCTATCGCGATCCGACCGGCCAGCACATGCCGCAACTGCGTTACATCCTGAATTCCTGGCTTGCTGGCGACCACGTCGACGTTAATGGGATGCTGGTGGCCGAAAGCAGTCTGCCGAAAGGCAAAAATACCGCACACAAGGTCGCCCAGTCTGGCTCATCGCGCCTTTCGAAATTGCTTGGCACATGCGTCGTCGCAGCCGCGTCGGCTGCGCTATTTGTCTTTGCAGCATCGGTGCTCAGTGACCGCCTTTTCGTGACGGACGTCGAGGCACCGGCGATTGCTTACAGGCAGGGTTCGACGATGACCGCAACAACGGGCGGTCAGCTTGATTTTATCGACACTCATGCCGCAGTCGGCAAGCCCGCATATTCGATCCTTGCGTCAACCGGCGTTGCGGTAACGGCTACGATGCCTTGCGACTGCGATGTTGAGACAGCCGGTCTTGCGAAGGGTGGGACCGTGATTGCCGGTCAGCCGGTTCTCTTCGTCAGCGAGCCGGGAGCGCCGATGATCGTTCGCACGTCCTTCACGGGCTCCGACTTCCGCCATGTTGCGGACGGCGCGAAAGTGACGATTGAAACCGCCGATGGCGGCTCTGTTCCTGCGAAGGTCGAAGTTGATCGCGAAGCCATTGGCGATGGCCAATCGGCATCGGTAGTTCTGGTTCCACTGCAACCCGTGTCCGGACTGCAGCCAGGATCACCTGTTGCCGTCCGTCTAGACGCTACCCCGCAATGGCTGCGAACCATTCGCAGCGGCATCTCGTTTGCGGCCGAGCAAACCGTAGGAGGTGCACAATGAAGCGCATACATCCCCTTATTCTCTGCGGCGGCTCCGGGACGCGTCTCTGGCCGCTGTCCAGGGCTCATCAGCCGAAGCAATTTCAGCCCATTAACGGCGACGGCACGCTGACGTTCTTCCAAAGCACCGTTCAGCGCCATCGCACGCAAATGTTTTCTGATCCGATCGTGTGTGTGAATGCGCGACACGTGGAAACAGTGGGGCGTCAGCTTCGCGAAATACAATGCAAAGCCAGCATCCTCACGGAGCCGGTGACTCGAAACACCGGGCCGGCCGTTCTTGCCGCGTCGCTCTACCTTATGGCAGCCGAACCTGACGCCGTTCTCATTGTCCTTCCTTCCGATCACGTGATTCAGGGCGACCTGAACCGTGTCATCGCGCGGATGCACCGTGCGGCTCTGGACGGAATGATCGTGACCTTCGGTATCCATCCGACCTATGCGGAAAAGGGATACGGCTACATCATGGACGGCGGCGAATTTAATGATTACCCCGGCCTTCATAGGGTTGAACGCTTTATCGAGAAGCCGAGCGTCAATGTGGCACAGTCGCTGATTGACACCGGCTTTGCGTATTGGGCGTCTGGTATCAGCATGTTCCGTGCCGATAAACTTGTCGATGAATATCGACGGTACGACCCAGCCACACTTGATGCAGTCACCCGCGCATTGACGGCGGCTTCGCCGTTGGCCGCTGAAACCGGGCTGCTTCTGGAAGAGCATTTCTTTGCCCAGGCCGTCAGCCAGCCAACGGAAATGGCTGTGTTCGAAAAATGCAGGGATATCGCACTTGCCCCAACTGTAATCGAATGGGACGACGTAGGAGGATGGACCTCCATCCATTCGATCGGCTTGAAGAACGAGAGCGGCAACGTCACATCGGGCGATGTTGTCTTGCTGGACACCCGCGGCTCCCTGGTTCGCGGCAGTGATCGCCTGGTTGCCGTGGTTGGCATGAATGACGTCGTCGTCGTTGATACCGATGACGCCCTGCTGGTCACCAACAGGGCCAGTGCGCAGGATGTCAAGAAGATCGTTGAACATCTCGTTTCGCTCAAGCGTCGCGAGGCAGAAAGCCACCGCAGTCAGGTCACGGAATGGGGCGGCATGAAGACCATGCAGGCGGGTGCGGGTTTTGCAATGGATCTGCTGACGATTGATCCAGGAAAGCAGGTGACCCTGATTGGGGAAGAAGGCGTGTCGCGGGTGCTCGTGGTGATCCGCGGCAGCGTCAGCGTGAATGGCAACCGGTCTCAGGAACAGCTCACCGCCGGCTTGTCGGCGATGATCGATTCGGCAACGGGCGTAACGCTTTTCAACAATGCAGACGGTGCCGCGGAAATCGTCGAGATCAGCTGTGGAACGGTGATGGCCGGCGTCGTCGCGCCATCTCTGACACAGTTCGCAACCGGCGTGAGGATGGCCGACTATGCCTAGCTGGTTGAGGGTAGCCTCCCTGGTCGGTGCGATAGCAGTTGCAACGTCGTCATCGGCGACGGACGGCGGACCTGCACAGAAGCTGCAACCGCTCCTGGTCCTGGTACAGGACGCCCGTGACCTCTCCGTCGCGGCGCCTGATGTCTTCCAGCGCGCTGCGGCCTTTGGCGAGGTTCACGCGCTCCCAGCGCTCAAACAGCCAGACAGCGTCCCTGCTTCAAGTCGCCAGAAGAGGATCAGCCGATCTGCCGTCGACATTCTTGTGCGCCGCATCGGTCCATCAGCCGGCGCCGGTTTCATGGAGACGGTTCTGGCTGCGCAGCCGCCTGACGGGATCGGTGCGATCGTCATCGAGAGCGGCTCGTTCCGGCTTGGCGATGTCAGGCGTGAACTGGAAGCGCTTGGCCACGCCGGACATCTCGAAGCAACGCCTGGTGGATACATTGCACATACGCCAATCTTCATCTGGAATGGCGCAGAGTTGAAGATAACGCCCGGCGAAATTCTCCAGATGGACAATGCCAAGGGCGCGTTCATGGTGAACGCCGGTTCGCTCACGGTTGATCATGCAACATTGCAAGGCATTGGCCGGGGCGCGTCGACATTTCGGGCCTTCGTCCTGACCACCTTCGGCGGCACCACGACAATTGATCGCAGCAATCTCGTCAGCCTTGGCTTCGACGCGTCAGCTGAAACCGCGGGCATTGCATTTGCCCGACAGCAATTTGCGAACGCCGCCAGGCCTTCTATCGTGCAAGGCAGTCTGTTCCAGGATGTCGCGGGCCTCAGCCTGATCGACGTCAACGGCTTGAAAATCCTGGGTAATCGCTTCATTGACAGCCCAACGACGGCAATCATTCTCAGAGCTGCGCGCGACGTGCACATCGCTGGAAACATTATCGTCGGCGATCGTGGCTCGCATGGCATCAAGGTGATGAGCAGCTCGAGCGGCGTCACGATCACTGACAATCTCGTCGTGGGCGGCGCGGGCAACGGAATTTTTGTGACCGGTGGCGCGACATCGGTTGCGATCTCCAACAACATCGTCGCCCTGTCGGCACTGACCGGCATCGGTGTCGATACAGCAGCCTGCGTCACGGTGCAGCAAAACGCTGTCATCAACAATGGTTCCAAGGGCGTTGCGATGCGCACAGCGCTTCACAGCCACGTTCGTCAAAACCACCTCGCAGGCAACGGCTTTGCCGGCCTTTCGGTCGACGACCAGTATCACGGCATGCCGCTCGAAGTATCCCGCAACGCGTTTAGCGAAAACCGCGCGGGGTTGGCTGGGTCAGGTGTCGGATCCGTGGTTTTGGTGGGAAATGATTTCGACAGGCAAATGCCACGCCTCGGCATCGGTGAATTTGCTGGCAGCGTCGGCCAGTTGCTGGCTTTCGACGCATCAAGGCAGGATGGTGAATTTCGTCTTGCGGGAAAAACAATCGACAACCAGCCAGCTCTCGCGGCGTTTTCCGCTGTCGACCTTGCTGCCTGCGCAGGAAAGGGGGGATGAGTCAAAATGGTATTCTCCTCCGAAGTCTTCCTGTTTCTCTTTCTGCCAGTTTTCCTGGCGGTCTATTATTTGACGCCCATGCGGGGCCGCTCCGTCACGATCCTTTTGGGATCCTATGTCTTCTACGCCTGGTGGCGTATGGACTTCCTTCTTCTTTTGTTCGGAACGACCGTCTGGGTTTACACCTTTGCGATCCTGGTCGAGCGCAATCTCGGTAGCCGCCATGCCAAGCTCTTCCTAACCATTGGGATTGCCGGGTGCCTGGCTGTGCTCGGCATCTTCAAATACCTGAATTTCTTTATCGACAGCTTCGCCGAGTTGATGGGAACCGATGCGCACGGCCTTGGCGTTCACTGGCGCCTCATCCTTCCGATCGGTATCTCTTTCTATATCTTCCAGTCGATCAGCTATCTGGTCGACGTCTATCGGCGTGACACGCCTGCAACCCGCAATTTCATCGACCTCGCCGCATACAAGGCCCTCTTTCCGCAGCTGATAGCGGGCCCCATCTTGCGCTTCAGGGATCTCGCCGGCCAGTTCCAGTCGAGGCAGCATACGCTCGAGAAGTTCACGGACGGCACGTCCCTGTTCGTCATAGGCCTTGCAAAGAAGGTGCTGCTTGCCGATCCCATCGCGCCCATTTCCAACACCGTTTTTGCAAGCTCGCATCCGACCATGGCCGAGGCCTGGCTCGGCGCGATCGCCTACGCGATGCAGCTGTATTTTGACTTTTCGGGATATAGCGACATGGCAATCGGCCTCGGGCTGATGATCGGTTTCCAGTTCCGACCAAACTTTGACAACCCCTACATCAGCCGCAGCATAACCGAATTCTGGCGTCGCTGGCACATCAGCCTGTCGAGCTGGCTTCGTGACTACCTTTACATTCCGTTGGGCGGTAGTCGGCTCGGCCCGACGCGCACCTATGTCAATCTGGTTCTGGTCATGCTGCTTGGCGGCCTGTGGCATGGAGCAAACTGGACGTTCGTGCTTTGGGGTGGATGGCACGGCGGATGGCTTGCGCTTGAGCGTGCGACTGGCTGGAACAGGATCGCCGACACCAGGTGGATCGCCCTGCCAGGGACCTTGCTGGTCGTGTTGCTAGGCTGGGTGATGTTTCGCGCCGACAGCGTGGCCGATGCTTTTGCCCTTTATGGCGGCATGCTCGGTCAAAACGGGCTGGGAATTCGTGCCGACACGCTTCTCGATGTCACGCATGAGGCAATGTTGACGCTGGCCGTTGCGTGTTTCGTGGTGGCCATCGAGCCGATGATGGGATCGCTGAGGCAAACAAACATTGCAGCACCGGCAGGTAACGGCGCCGCCGTGATGCGCCAGCCGATCGTCATGCCGCTGCTGCTTTCCTTGCTCGCCACGGTCACCATTTTGAAGCTCGCGGAATCCAGCCAGACTCCCTTCCTCTATTTTCAATTCTGAGGGTGGTGCCATGTTTGAACGCGCAATGCCGATTACAAAGTTTCTCCTTCCCGCCTTGCTGTTCGGCTATGCGGCCTTCGCCAATGTCGACATCCGAGATAAGATTGCCGGCGCCTTTTCACGGCTGCCAACCGATGGCGGCTCTCTGAGCCACGGCATGCTCGGAGACGGGCTCGACGCGCTCTACAAGACTGAGCTTCCCCACCGGGAACTCGCGTTCGATCTGATCGGTGCAGCCAGGTACATGGTCCTTGGGGAGGGCCGCCGCGGCGTTATCGTCGGAAAGGAGGGATGGCTGTTTTCGGACGAGGAATTTCGTGGTGCCGCGAGCGCTGAAGCCGGTATTAGCGACGCCACAAGGGAAATAGCCAAGATCGCGGCGACGTTGCGCACACACGGCGTACGCCTGATTGTTGTTCCGCTTCCAGCCAAGAACGATGTCTATCGCGAGCACCTTGCAGATCCTCGTTACGCCGAGATTTCCCGGGATCGCTATCTGGACTTCACCCGTGCCATGGCTTCGGCGAATATTGAGTTTGTAGACGCAAGAGCGGCGCTTCTTGAGATGAAATCGAGGGGATCGGTTTTTCTGAAGACCGACACGCATTGGACGCCGCTTGGTGCCAAGGCCGTCGCCGAGGCTACCGGCGCCAGGGCGGGTGTTTCCCCCATGGCACAATATGCACTGAATGATGCCCCATCCGAGGATGTGCGGGGCGACCTGGTCAAATTCGTCACCGGCAGGGCGCTTGCGGCTGCGATCGGGCTGGCAGATGAAAGCATCACGCCGCAAACAGCGTCGCAAACCGGGTCCGACGCGCTAAATGACATTCTGGCAGACGAGAGCTTTCCAACGGTTCTGGTCGGGACAAGTTACAGTGCCAACGAGGCTTGGTCATTCGCTTCTTATCTTGAAGCGGCACTGGGGTCGAACGTCCTCAATGTCGCCGAGGTCGGTCGAGGACCGGTTTTTCCAATGCACAAGTTCTTGTCCAACGCAAACGGCACGAGTTGGCCAGAGACCGTCATATGGGAATTTCCGATCCGCTACTTGACCGATCCGGCGTTGTGGAAGTCGGACGATCTCGAGACGAAGGAGTAACAGGATGCTCAGGACCGCGAGTCTGATCGCTCTTGGCATCGCGATATGCATCGCTGGCAGCGACGCTGGCGCGGTTACCCAGTCGGGCGCGGTTACCCAACCCAAGAACACCAAGGTTGAGACCAGGAAATCGAAAGCCGACGAACGCCGTTATCGACGCGGATTTAATCAGGGAGTAACGCGCACCGATCAGCTCAACAGCGCCCAGCTTCAGGGAATCCGCAAGCGCATGATAGGCCACCGAAAAGTGTCCTACAGGGAGCTTCAATTGTTGGCGGATCGTGGCGATGGCCTGGCTGCGCTTTACGTCGCAAAACGGCTCTCGACAAATCCCGCCCATAACGCGGATACCATCCACTACTATACAATTGCCTGCACCACCGGCAGGGCGGGTGCGGTTGCGCCGCTTGCAAGACAGCTCAAGAGCGCCAGCGATGGTGTCAGCAAGGTCCGCCTTGACCAGGCAGAGGCGACCCTGCTTCAGCACGCCGCGCGCAGGAACCCCGTCGCAATCGACGCGCTTGTCAAATTCTATGCCGCCGGGGAGCCGTTCGGCACCAACCCGCAGGAAGCCGAACGACTGCGACGCGAGGCCGCAAAAGGTGGCGACAGCAAAGTCGCGCTTGATTTAGCCATCGCGATGATCTCGGAAGGCCTGCTGGACGAAGACGAAAAATCCGAGGCCCGCAGATATCTGGCGATCGCCGAAAAGTCACCTGAACTGAGTGTCAAGACAGTAGCCGCGGCGGTGCTCCGGCAGCTCGACGCTGCGCCCGTCAACCCGATCGAGGTAAGTCAATGAGGCATCCTCTGACAAAATCGTCGCGGTGGCCCTGCGCTGTCCTATGCGCACTGGGCGTTTTGGGGCTGGCCCATACCGCCAAGGCGGAATCAAACTTCGGCTGTGCGAACCTTGAGACCGACAAGCAACTGAGCGTCGTGGAAGGCAGGCAGGGGTATTTTTATCGGACGATCGCGGATCTGCGAATGGAGCAGCAACTTTCCGAGCATACGGCCAGTCAAATGGCCGCACTCTCGGAGGCTCTGGAAGCAGGAGGAACGACGCTCGTTTATGTGCCAATTCCGACAAAAAGCCTGGTGATGCCCGAATATCTGCCGCGCGAGGCCGGCGACTATGGTTTTGACTACGACGTGGCAAAGCGCGTCTATGACGATGTCATCAAGCGCCTTCGCGACCACGGGGTGGTGACGGTCGATGTTCTCGGTGCGATGAAGCGCGCGGGAGGCCAGGAGCCGCCGTTCTTTCAAGCGGACTTTCACTGGACCTCTTCAGGAGCTCGCGCGGCGGCAGATGAGATTGCGGCCGCAATCCAGCAACTTCCGGGCATTGATGATCTCGCGAAGGCTTCATTCGAGACCAAGCCCGCAGGGCGGCAGGCAATCATCTCAACGATGCGCCGCCTGCTGCAGGCAAACTGCAAACAGGCCCTGCCGTTGCCGGAAACCGATGCGTTTACGACCACTGAGGTGGCAGCCGGAGATGCCGGGCTCGATATCTTTGGAGACGATACTTCGAAGGGCGCTGTAGCGCTGGTGGGAACGAGCTACTCGGATCTGGCTGCATCAAACTTTGCGGGCTTCCTTTCGCAAGCGCTCTCCTCCCCGGTTACGAATTATTCGATCTCGGGCGGCAATCAGTTCGGATCAATTACATCCTATCTGACGTCGAAAAACTTCGCGCAGTCGCGACCGCGCTTTCTCATCTGGGAAAACCCGATCTACAACAGTCTTGGAAAATTTGGTGATGCGCCCCTGCTCGAGTTGAGGACGGCGGCTGGCCAGAGTTGCCACGAGATCGAGCCCGACGAGATTTCAACCGTTGGCGACAGTACTCTCGAAATCGCCCTTCAGGATGGCGGCAAAATTCCGGATTCGGCAGTAATATACGTGTATTCCGGCGATGACCGCAGTCGACAGGCAACCCTACGCTTCCGATTGAATGACGGCCACATGTTCGAGAGCAGCATTCGGCGTGCGGACAGGATGATCTCCACCGGGCGGTATTACTTTCCTGTGCGCTACTTTGGAGTACAGGCATCGCAAAAACTGAACCTTGAGTTTGATCGCATGTCGGCGAAGGAAGTGTCGGTCGGCATCTGCAACACAAGAGGAGGATAATCTGATGGATAGGGCTCGTGCCTTTGGAATATTCGCCGCAGGAACTCTTCTGGTTGCCTCAACCTACTCAGCTGGGCTAGCCCAGGACTCTGGCCTCTACGGCAAGCCGATAGATCCGAATTCGTCCTTCATTCGAGTTCTTGACGCAAGTGCCTCTTCAGCCATCATTGCGGGGGCATCCATCGAGAATTTTAGCGATGGCGTCTCACCCTACGTCAACGTGAAGCCGGGCGAAGTAGAGATGTCCCTGGGGGCCAAGACAGCCAAGGTGACGGCCGAACCCGGAAAATACTACACGTACGCCGCCCTGGCAGATGGGCAGACGAAGCTTTACACGGATGCGGTCAAGGACGATCCGTCGAAGGCACAGGTTTATCTCTACAATCTAAGCGATTTGAAAGCGGTGGATCTCGTGGTTCCGGCTGCCAAGGCCACCGCACTGAAGGCAGTGGCGCAGGGAGACGCTCAAAGCGTATCGCTGAGAGCACCACTGAGCTTGAGTTTTGCCATCCAGGAAGGCGGGAAGACTGTAGCGGAAACCAGCAAGGTCGATCTCAAGAGGCGCTCGGGCTTCACGATTGTTCTTTCCGGCAGCGCCGGCAACTACCGCGTCATCGCATTAGAAAATTACCTGAACCAATAGGAGATCCAATCGTGACCGGGCGTTTGCGTTTCTCAGTTCTGTGGATCAGCCATCTCAGTGTGGCAGCGGGCGTGTTTGCCGTTTTGGGGGCTGCATCCGCTGCTGCAAAGCCGGTCGCCGTTGAGTTTCTGCCTCCGGCGATTGAGTTGAAACCCATTTGCGAACAGCGCTCACAGGACAGCGATGTCGTCGGTCGCTGGCTTGCCTGGGACAGAAAGGCGCTGCCGAAGCAACAGCCTTGGCTTGTTCTGAGGGAGGCTCAGCGCCTGCGCGACATCGACCCGCAACAGTATTTTCCGATCATACAACGGATGATCGAACTTCTGCCCACGATCGACCCCGGAATGAAGGCAGACGATGTTGCCGCTGAGGAGATTACACTCTACCTGCGCGCCGGAAAGACTGACGAGCTGCGTCAGAGCAAGATGGTTGAACAGCTGATCAGTCGCGCAGAGGCGAACACCCCGAAGAGCCTCTATCTTGCCGCTGAACTGATGCTTGATGGTGTAAGCGCAAAGCACGATGAGAAGAAGGCCCTTTCCTATCTCGTGGCAGCCGCCTACGGCGGTAACCCAAACGCCCTTCTGGAGCTGGCCAAGAGAAATCTCGAGGGTCAGCAGATCCAGGGCTGGAGTGTCGATCCGTCGCTGGCCGTAACGATGGCCTTTGGCGCGATGGTTGGTAAGCTCGACAACGGAATATGTGACCGTGTCACTCGGATCGCGCGGGAGTACGAAAAGGGAGAAGTGGTCGCCGCCGATCGCCGTATTTCTGAGGCATGGTTGCGGTTTGCGGCCGATCTTGGAGATGGGAACGCAGCCTGGAATGTTGCCCGTTACCATCTCGACAGCTCCGAGATTACCAAGGACAACAATCTCCTGATCCACTATCTCCAATTTGCCGCAGACAAGGGCGTGGTTGCCGCGCAGTCTGAACTCGGGCACCTCTATGAAGTTGGGGCGATTGTTCCAAAGGACCTGGCCAAGTCCGAGTATTACTATCAGCTTGCCGTCGCCGCGGGCCATCGAAACAGCCTGATCAAACTTGCAAACCTTTACGAAGACTCCAGTCAGCAGGGCGCGCGCGAAAAATACCGCCACGCATTGAATGAACTCGCTGCACTCCCGGACCCACCGGGCTGGACTTTTGCCAAGCTTGGCAATCTTGCCATCGAGGAAAGCGGCTACTGGCGGGCAGAGAAAACAGCGACCGACTTGTTCGAAAAGGGCGCCGAGCGCCGGGATATGACATCAATCCGCAGTTTGGCCCTGATCCGTCTTCAACACAGTGCGACCGACGGTCAGTTCGACGAGGGCATAAATCTGCTTCTCGAATTGCTTGATAGCTATGGCCGGACGGACACGATGGCCGACCTTCGAGATGCCTACCTTTGCCATGCCCCCGACGGTCCGCAGATCGAGAAGGCCCAATACTGGTCGGCGACTGCAAAGGAGGCACTCAATGCCGGATGGTCCGTCAAGACCATCGGAGATCTTGTCGAGCATCCCAGCACCGCCGAAACGGCGAGCCTGCAGTCGGGCGCCTTGAACGGGCAATCCAATTTCATCGCGGGGTATCTCTGGTACCTCAAGACCTCGAAGGCTACCCCGGAGGCGATCGGCGAATGGGAAAAACGCGTTGCGCAAGATCCCGACGCGAAGACCGCCTACGCAGTTCTAATGCTGCAGGCGGACGACGGCGTAGACAACAAGAAGGCTGCCTTGAAAATGCTGCTGGAAGCGGCGCAAGCCGGGGGCCGGGGCGCAAAGACAGCCGCCGCCGATCTTATCCTGACCTCTCTTGGTCAAGACGCGAAACTGGTTAAGACGGCGGGAGATTTCCTTCATGCCGAAGCGGCAGGCGGATCGGGAGCAGCCATGCAGCTTCTTGCAACAAAGTCGGGCCCGTCGACATCGCCTGCCGACGTCTACCGGGAGTATAGCGACGCTATCGAAGCCCGCGGTGATACGGAGGCAATGATCTTCGCGGCCGGACAGGTTTCCGACGTCGAACAAAAACGGAGCTATCTTGCCCGGGCGGCGGGTAGAATCGATTGCTCTTTCGACTCGGCACTTTTGATGGCCAGCGCCTATTTCTCCTTCAATCAGGCGGCGGATGCCGTCAAATGGATGACGGTTGCAGAGGCGTTTTCGGCAGGAAAGCCGTGGAGATCAAGACTGCTCGGCGAGACGTTCCAGCGGATCCCACAGCCCGATATGCAGACCAATGCCATGCGGCTGTTTGAAGTCGCGGCCTTGGGCGGCGACGCAAAGGCCCAGCAGTATCTGCTGAAGGTCTACCTGGACGCCGCGGGCCCCAATTACTCCCAGGAAAAGGCGGTCGACCTGATGGTGGCCACGATCAGCAAGGCTTCGCCTGCGCAGATTCTTGACAGCTTGTCGCGGCTTGAGCGATCACACAAGGCCATACAGCCGCAGGTGTTGGCGCGCGTGAACCTGGCGACACTGTTTCACGATGCAGCCGCAGCCGGCGATCCCGTGGGCATGAGGGAATTTGGAAAGCTCCAGCTTGCCAGGATGGACGGTCCCGAAGACGCGGTGGTCGCCCAGGATATGTTCCAAAAGGCAGCTGGCAAGGGTGACGTCGAAGCGATGGTGCTGCTTTCCAGAAATTACGCGTTCGGTATCGGCACCACCCCATCCCTCTCGCTGGCCAGGACGTGGCTCGAAAAGGCAGCAAGCCTGGGCAACAAGGAGGCCAAGGAAATGCTCGTTGTCATGACAATGAAGGCCAATTGACATGCAAACCATTCGGTTTTGGACACCATGCGAAGGTGACGTCGATCGGCGCCGAAAGTGGCAGTTGCCATCTATCATCATGACAATTGGCCTGCTTGCTGCACCGCCCTACGCGCTGGCCGCCGTAAAGTGCCCCAGCGTCGGAAAGCCTGTGGTCAGCCTGGAGTTGGGCAGCCGATATGAAAGCAATGACAAGTCTCGTTCCGACATCGACGAGAATGCAGATGCGGCCGTCGACAAGGCGTTGAAGCCGATCGACGTCTATGTCAGGAGCCTGGCAAATCTTTCCGACCAGTCGCCGAAGTCTTCGACGCGGGACGAAACGAACCGCTGTTTGTATCGTGCGCTGTCGAGTTGGGCGGATGCCGGCGCACTTTCCGACCTCGGCACGCTCAATGCCAAGCTTGCGATCTCGCCGCGAGTGGCGGGAATGGCAATATCCTACCACGACGCAAAGGCCGTCACGCCGCCCGACGACGAGCAGAAGAAGGCGATCGAAACCTGGCTTCAGTCTCTCGGCGTGGAGCTCATGACATTCTTCGACGAAGACGCGCCGAAAATGGCTTCGCGAAACAATTTACGGGCCTGGGCAGGGCTCGCCGTCGGCCAGATCGGTGTGGCGACAGACAATGACCAGCTTTCCAGTTGGGGCGCAAAGACGAATGAGATGGTCATCTGCTCGGCAGACGATGACGGCGGACTGCCCTTGGAGATGAAGCGGGGCGACAAGGCGCTCCATTACCAGCTTCATGCGGTGGGTCCTCTTGTCGTCAATGCGGCACTCCTCAATGCGAAGTTCAACGACAGTTTCAGTGTGTGCCAGGGCAAGCTCGACCGGATCGTTGATTTCACGCTGTCCGCACTCCAGAAGCCAGAGCTGGCTGCGGCCAAGGCAGGCACTGAACAGACATTTTCGACTGGCAAGGAAAAACTCGAACCCTTCCAGATCGCATGGCTGGAGCCCTATCTGAAGTTTCGGCAAAGTGAGAAAGCGACACGGCTCGCCGAGCGCTACCGGCCGCTATCCAATTCGAACCTCGGCGGAAACTTGACCAGTCAGTATTCCGCGAAGTCGAAAAAATGAGTGCAGGATAGCTGGAACCCCCTGTTTTACCACGACTGACGGTCAAAGGCGGGCTTGCAATCTATCCTCAAAAACCAATCGATAGGGAGGTCGCGTTGAAAAAGCACCTGGTATTTGGGATCGCGTTCAGTGCCGTGGCCGCACTCACCTTTAATCCGGTTCTTGCTGCTCCGCCCACTGCCCCGCAACAACAAAGCGCATATGTTGCGCCTGACAGTCAATCCAGGCTCAGTCCGAAGGCCTGCGCAAAGCTGATTGCAAAAGCGAAAAACTCAGGCAAAAGCAACGAAATCATACTGAGAAGAAAGATGCGGCTTGAGGCACGAGGCTGCGTTTTCTGACGTCGGCCAGCGGCCATGTTTTCCGCGATCTGCGGTGTGAATATCCCGCGGCCGGCCCCTGTCAGCACGGCGTCCTGGCACGCCCGCTGAGGCGCCACCATCCCCTCAGGTGGACCTGACGGTGCCAACGGCGTAAGATGCCGCCAATGCTGAGGGGCTCTCCGAAGGACACACGCACGTGGCTATCTTCATGGACCGGCATGATCTTGCGGGGACATCCGCCGAAGATATAGCCGAGGCGCATCGCAGGGATCTGGCTGTCGAGGATCGGTATGGGGTGAAGTTCCTCACCTATTGGTATGACCAGCGGCGCGGAACGGCGTTCTGCCTGATCGATGCGCCGGACGCCGAGACCGCGCAATGCGTGCATCGCGAGGCACATGGATTTGTCGCTGGTGAAGTGGTCGAGGTGGCGTTGTCGGCGGTCGAGGCATTCCTTGGGCGCATTCACGAGCCCGAGCAGAAGGCCGGCCAGCCCGGTGCGGAAAGGGATGCCGGGCACAGGGCGATCCTGTTTACCGATATCGTGGGCTCGACGGAGATGACATCACGCCTTGGCGACCGCATGGCTGCGGAACTGGTGCGAGCGCATGATGCGATCGTGCGCCGTTGCCTGACACAATGCGAGGGTCGGGAAGTGAAGCATACCGGCGACGGGATCATGGCCTCGTTCGTTTCGACCCACGCCGCCGTTGGCTGTGCCATGAGCATCCAGCGCGAATTCACCAGCTATAACAGCGGAACGCCGGAACCCATTCACGTTCGTATCGGCCTTGATTGCGGCGAGCCGATCGAAGACAGCCACGATCTCTTCGGCTCGACGGTGCAGCTCGCCGCTCGGCTCTGTGCGGCAGCCGGAGTCGATCAGATACTCGTATCGGAGAATATCTTCCGGGAGCACGGAGCCTCCGATCTTTTCGCCAACGCAGCGCGCCGACGTCTCAAGGGCTTTTCGAAGCCGGTGCTGGCATTCGAATGCGCCTGGAGCGACGCCGAGGGAGTTCGGTCGGACTAGGTAAATCGCAATATCGATGTCGCCGCCGCGCAGGTTCGAGCCGAATGAACGCAACACAGCCTGCGAAAACGCCGCCCTACCCCATCACGATCTGCAGCTTCACGTCACTCGGACGCGCTTCGACGGCGCGATCGAAGGCGGCAATGGAATCCTCGAAGCGGAATGTCTCCGAGATCAGCGGCTTGAGATCGACACGGCCGGAGCCGAGCAGCGCAATCGAACGCTCGTATTGGTGTGCGTAGCGGAACACGGTCTCAATGCGGATTTCCTTTGTCGAGGCCGTCGAGACATCGAAGCCGATCGGATTGACCGGCAGACCGACGGCGACGATGACGCCGCCCGGACGGGGCAGTTCCATGATGGTTTCCCAGGCCTTTGGCGAGCCGGAGCATTCGAAGATCACATCAGCGCCCCACCCATCCGTCAGGCGAGCCACTTCCTCGACGAGGTTCCTCTCGCGGATATTGACCGGGATGACACCCTGATATTGGGCGGCAATGTCGAGCTTTGGTTGGGCCAGATCGGCAACAACAGCGCGAGCACACCCACCGGCAAGAGCGGCAATCGCCACCATCGTGCCAATCGGACCGGCACCAAGCACGACAGCCGTATCGCCGGGGCTGATCTTCGCCTTGGCTGCGGCCTGCATGCCGACCGCGAAGGGCTCGACCATGGCGCCTTCGGCGAAGCTGACGCCATCAGGAAGCTTGTAGGTATAATTGGCCGGATGCACGACTTCTGATGTCAGCACCCCGTGGACCGGCGGAGTGGCCCAGAAGGTAACGGCCGGGTCGACATTGTACATTCCAAGGCGACTCGCCTTGGAATTGGGGTCGGGGATACCGGGCTCCATGCAGACGCGGTCGCCGACTTTCAGATGCGTGACGCCGGCGCCGACCTCGACGACGGTGCCGGCCGCTTCGTGTCCGAGCACCATCGGTTCGTTGACGATGAAGGGACCGATCTTGCCATGGGTGTAGTAATGCACATCGGAACCGCAAACCCCGACGGTGTGGATCCTGATCTTCACCTGTCCCGGGCCTGTCTCCATTGGCAAATCGATGTCGCGAAGCGCGAGTTCATGCTGGCGCTCGAGCACCAGCGCGCGGACTTTGGCCATTTGTGTGTTTCCTTCCCGGTTGGCGCCCGCTCTTTACCTGGGCGCGGCGGCTTTGGACGGACTATATGATCCGAAGCCTTCGCATTCAATCGGATCTAGAAGGCTTTTGCTCAATAAAAGTTCAAATGCTCATTTTGCTTGAGATCGGATCAGCCGGGACCTGACGCGATTTATCGCTGACGATGGTCCACTGGGAACCCCCGATCAAATCATTTCCAGAAACTGGCCGCTTGCCTGAATTTTCCTCGATCAGGGGTTGGAAGCTTGGGTGATCTTTATGCGGTGCTTATATTTGTAGTCGTTTATCACGCTCGAACCTTTATCCCGTCTGAGCCTATGAACACGGAGACTGGCGACCCACGAAACCGGCTGGCGACAGCGACAGTCCTGGCCGGTCCCCGGACCCGCCCGCACGAACGACAAGAGAGACTTCATGGACCTTTCGATGATCATCCGTCCCGAGCACACCTTCATCGGCGTGTCGGTGGCGACGAAATGGAAGGCGTTGGCGAATATTGCTGAGAAAGCCGCCATCGCCTTCCATGTCGAGGAGAGGAAGATACTCCAGGCTCTGGAGAGCCGTGAGAGCCTTGGATCGACGGGGATCGGAAATGGTGTCGCCGTTCCGCACGCTGTCGTCGAAGGGCTGACACATCCGCGTGGCTTGCTCGTGCGCTTTGCGCGGCCACTCGATTTCGAGGCCGTCGACGACGTGCCGACAGACATTGCCTTCGCGCTTCTGTTTGGCGAGGCCAACCGCGGCGAGTATCTGAACGTGCTGGCGGCAATCGCGCGTCAGCTGCAGGCGCCGGGGGTTCTTGCAGCCATGCGCAAGGCCAAGACTGTCGAAGAACTCTATTCTGATTTCCTGGCGGATTCGCGTCTTTGACGAACCGGTAGATCTCTCCGATTTGGCTCGGTGTGCCAGTGCCGCAGACCCGGGCTGCCGCCCGGACCCGGCGGACAGGATCGCACCGAATGCCTCTCGACCATCGTTCGCCTCGTTGCCGGGGACAGCTTCGGCTTCTCGCCGCTCGGTGGACCCGCCAGCCGATGCATCCGATCCGATTCAGGCAATATCGATGAGGATAAGCGCCCGCAGACGGGCCGCGTTCAAGTGGTGCACCTGAAGGTCCGGCGTGCCCAAGGGAGCAAGTCCATTTCCAAAGTGCCTTCCAAATGGGATGCCATTCCAGAGTTGAGGGGGGGAACAGAAACATTCTTCGTTTCATTATACGACTGACTTGGTAGAGTTTCGGCCATCAACGAAGGAGGTTTCCATGCAGTCCATAAGGATCACACGGCTTCTCGCGGCTGTGGCGCTGGCAGGCAGCGTCGCAATCGGGGCTGTCGCTCCCGCACTCGCGGATCAGACGCTTCTCAACGTATCCTACGATCCGACGAGAGAACTGTATAAGGATTTCAACGCCGCCTTCGCTGCGAAGTGGCAGAAGGACACCGGTGAAGCGGTCACCGTCAAGGCTTCTCATGGTGGGTCTGGCGCACAGGCGCGTTCTGTCATCGACGGGCTTGATGCCGATGTCGTAACCCTCGCCCTCGAGGGCGATATCGACGCGATTGCCAAGAAGACTGGAAAGATCCCTGCCGACTGGAAGACCAAGTTCCCGAACAACTCGACGCCGTACACCTCCACGATCGTCTTCCTTGTGCGCAAGGGCAATCCGAAGGGCATCAAGGACTGGGCTGATCTGGTGAAGGATGATGTCCAGGTCATCACGCCCAACCCGAAGACGTCGGGTGGCGCGCGCTGGAACTTCCTGGCCGCCTGGGCATGGGCCAAGCAGGCCAATGGCGGCGATGACGCCAAGGCACAGGAATATGTAACAAAGCTCCTGCAGCATGTCCCGGTACTCGACACCGGTGCGCGCGGCGCAACAACGACCTTCGTGCAGCGCGGCCTCGGCGATGTCCTCCTTGCCTGGGAGAACGAGGCCTATCTCTCCCTGGAAGAACTCGGTCCCGACCAGTTCGAGATCGTCACCCCGGCATTCTCGATCCGCGCGGACCCCCCGGTCGCCGTGGTTGACGGCAACGTCGACAAGAAGGGCACCCGCAAGCTCGCTGAAGCCTATCTGAATTATCTCTATTCGGACGAAGGCCAGAAGATTGCTGCCAAGCACTTCTACCGGCCGATCAAGCCCGAAGCTGCCGACAAGGCAGACATTGCGCGCTTCCCGAACCTGAAGCTGGCGACAATCGATGATTTCGGTGGCTGGAAGGACGCGCAGCCGAAATTCTTCGGCGATGGCGGCGTATTTGACCAAATCTACAAGCCGGCACAATAATACGTCGCATGAAAGCATATAGCCCCACGCGGTGGCGGTTCAGACGGCCGAGCGTCATTCCAGGCTTTGGAATGGCGCTCGGCCTTACCTTGACCTGGCTCACCCTTCTGATCCTCATTCCGCTTTCGGGCCTTGCCTGGCGGTCGAGCGAGCTCGGCTGGACAAAATTCCTGGCCATCGCCTTCGATCCTCGAACGTTGAGTGCTCTACGCATCAGCTTTGGAACCGCCTTCGCAGCCGCCTGCCTCAATGCCGCCTTCGGCGTCGTTCTGGCCTGGGTGCTCGTGCGCTACCGCTTCCCTGGCAAACGCATCATAGATGCCATGGTCGATTTGCCCTTTGCATTGCCGACCGCCGTGGCCGGTATTGCGCTTGCAACACTTTATGCGCCGAATGGCTGGATCGGCCAGTTCCTGACACCACTCGGCATCAAGATCGCCTTCACGCCGCTTGGTATCGTCATTGCCCTGGTCTTCGTCGGCCTTCCCTTCGTCGTGCGGACGGTCCAGCCCGTCATGGAGGAGATCGACAAGGAGGTGGAAGAAGCTGCCGCAACGCTTGGCGCCACGCGTCTGCAGACGATCTTCCGCGTTTTGCTGCCGGGCCTCGCCCCACCTGTCCTGACGGGTTTTGCGCTCGCCTTCGCCCGCGGCGTCGGCGAGTATGGCTCGGTGATCTTTATTGCCGGCAATCTTCCGTTCCGGTCGGAGATTGCGCCGCTTCTGATCGTCATCAAGCTCGAAGAATACAATTATGCAGCTGCGACGGGCATTGCGGCCGTGATGCTGGTCATCTCCTTTGCCATGTTGCTGATCATCAACCTCATCCAGAGCTGGAGCAGACGGAGATATGGTTATGGCACTTGATACCAGCGCTCCGACAAAGGTGCGCTCCGCCGTTACCGAGCACCGGTTCGCGCGGTGGACGCTGATCCTTGTCTCTCTCACTTTCCTGACGCTGATCCTGCTTCTGCCCCTGGCAGCCGTTTTCGTCGAAGCCTTCCGCAAGGGGGCGGGACCGTTCCTCGAGGCGCTTCAGGACGAGGAGACCTTTTCCGCCATTCGCCTGACCCTCATCGTCGCGGGTGTCAGCGTGCCTCTCAACCTGTTTTTTGGAGTGGCGGCCGCCTGGGCGATTGCCAAGTTCGAGTTCAAGGGCAAGGCTCTTCTGACGACGTTGATCGACCTGCCCTTTTCGGTCTCGCCGGTCGTTTCGGGCCTGGTCTTCGTCCTGTTGCTTGGTGCCAATACCTATCTTGGTCATTGGCTGAGCGCCTACAACATCAAGATCCTGTTTGCCGTTCCGGGGCTCATTCTCGCGACCATGTTCGTCACCTTTCCCTTCGTGGCGCGCGAGCTGATCCCCCTGATGCAGGAACAGGGGACGGGTGACGAAGAGGCGGCGATATCGCTGGGGGCCAGTGGCTGGCAGACTTTCTGGCATGTGACCTTGCCGAACATCAAATGGGGTCTGCTCTACGGCGTGCTGCTCTGCAACGCCCGCGCCATGGGTGAGTTCGGCGCCGTTTCTGTGGTCTCCGGTCACATCCGGGGACAGACGAACACCATGCCGCTGCAGGTGGAAATTCTCTATAACGAGTACAATTTCACCGGCGCGTTTGCCGTTGCCACCCTGCTTGCCTTGCTTGCGCTCGTGACCCTTGTTTTAAAGACGCTGCTCGAGATGCGATACAGCGAAGAAATCGCCGCCAGCCGACGGCACTGAAGGAATTAGAATGGAAGTTCGCGTACAAAACCTGCGCAAGGAATTCGAACGCTTTCCCGCGCTGCACGACGTCTCGCTCGACATACACTCCGGTGAACTCATTGCGCTGCTCGGACCGTCCGGTTCCGGCAAGACGACCTTGCTGCGTCTTATTGCCGGTCTCGAGAGCCCGACGGAAGGGTCGATCTATTTCGGCGACGAGGATGCGTCGAAAAAGACCGTGCAGCAGCGTAATATCGGCTTCGTGTTCCAGCATTATGCCCTCTTCCGGCATATGACCGTGCTCGACAATGTCTCCTTCGGCCTGAAAGTGCGCGATGGTGCGCGGCGTCCGCCCAAGGCTGAGATCCGCAGGCGGGCTCTGGAGCTTCTCGACCTCGTTCAGCTCTCCGGCCTGGAGAAGCGCTATCCGGCCCAGCTTTCCGGCGGCCAGCGTCAGCGCGTGGCGCTTGCGCGCGCCATGGCGGTTGAGCCGAACGTGCTTCTGCTTGACGAGCCCTTCGGCGCGCTCGACGCCCAGGTCCGCAAGGATCTGCGCAAATGGTTGCGCGAGATCCATGATCGCACCGGCCACACCACCGTCTTCGTCACGCACGACCAGGACGAGGCAATGGAGCTTGCCGACCGCGTGGTCGTCATGAGCCAGGGCGCGATCGAGCAGATCGGAACACCCGACGAGGTGTACGACAACCCAAACTCGCCCTTCGTCTTTGGCTTTGTCGGACAGTCGAACTGTCTCGACGTGCGGGTCAATGGCGGCGAGATCTGGTTCGAGGACCGGCCGCTCGGGCTGAAGGTCGAGAGCGAAGCGGATGGAGACGCCCAGCTTTACTTCCGGCCGCACGATATCGAGTTGCGGGACGGCTGCGGCGGTTGCATCGCCGGTCTGCTGACGACAAGCCGGCGCGTTGCCGGCACGCGCCATATCGAGGTCGACATCGGCAAGGGACATCCGCCCATCGAACTCGAACTGTCGCCTTCGCAGGCAGGGGCGCTCGATCGGACGCGGATCGCCTTCAGACCGACACGGTGGAAGTTGTTCCGGCCGGCTGCATAGTGACGGTCCACGCGGGCGATAGCGGCACGAATCAGCATGCCGCGCGGGCCGATTTCGGTGGTTGCATCCGCCTGGCGGTCATTACCGGTGATGGAAGATCTCTTTGTTTTCGGTGGGCGGCAGCAGTGCGAATCACCCTGCGCAGCCGGGCGAACGGCGCCCAAATCAAATTGTGATACTAATTGGGTTTGAAATTTACCTGAAACGCAGGTAAAAAAGCGATCACTTAATCGAGAAGGGCTTACTACTCTAAATAGGGGGCACCTGACATTGAGGGCGCATACATCGTTGGGAAAATCTCTCGCCGGGATTTTGCTCGCGGGCGTGGCTGTTGCAGGCTGCACGACCGCACAGCAACCGGCTTCGAAGGTGGTGAGCGACGCCACCAAGCCCAGGAATGCGGCGCACGCGGCGCAATCATCCAAAGTTACCTTCAATTATACGGCCAAGGATCGCGATTGCCTGAAGCGGGCAATGTACTTCGAATCCGAGCATTCTGATCGCGACGGCTACATGGCGGTCGGAACCGTGGTCATGAACCGTCTGACGTCGGGCGCCTATCCCGATTCAATCTGCGGTGTCGTTGCCCAACAGAGGCAGTTTGCACCTGGCGTGATGACGCGCGAGGTCGAGCCTGTGGCCGAGGTTGAACTGGCAGACGCCGCTGACGCAATCTTGCGTGGCGAACGGCATCCGGGCGTCAAGGACGCGATGTTCTTTCACACGGACGGTCTGTCGTTTCCATATCGCAACATGCACTACGTGACGATTGCCGGCGGCAATGCGTTCTACGAGAAGCGTGGCCGGGACGGCGAGCTGCAGACGCCAGCACCCTTGCCCGCATATGAAGTTGCAATGAACTATCTGCCGGGCCGCAGCAGGATGCCGGCTCAGTTCGAGGCGCTTGTTCCGACGACGGTCCCTGTGCCGATCCCGATGCCCGGGGCGGTGGCGACCTTGGGAACGGAACCGGCTCCTCCGGCACCGACGGAAGCTGTCGTGCCTGTCAGCACCGACGCGGTGATACCAGTCGCCATTCCGACGCCGAGGCCGGACTTCGATAACGCCGTTCTGCGCGGCAGCCTCGCCCACGGCTGAGGCTGTTCGCCCTACTTCGCCCTGTTTCCATCGGCATCGAAGACGTGCAGATGCTGCGCGGGGAACGACACGTTGATTGTCGGGCCGGATGTCAACGCGGCCCGGTCGAGCGTGAAGATCTTGAATGGCAGGCCGTGCAGCGACAGGTGCAGGATGATGCCGAAGCCGGTCGGCTCGACCAATTCGACGTTCGCGGTCAGACCGCCCTCGCTGGCAATCACAACATGCTCCGGACGAATGCCGAGCGTGACTTTAGCACCGTTTGTCAGCGACAGCGGCGCAGCGAGCGGGACAACCGTTCCGTCCTTCAGGCGGACCCCGCCGTCTGTATAGGTCGCGTCCAGGAAATTCATGCCTGGCGAGCCGATGAAGCCGGCGACGAAGAGGTTGGCGGGAGTATCGTAGAGTTCGAGCGGGCTGCCGACCTGCTGCACAACACCGCCATGCATGGCAACGATCCTGTCAGCGAGCGTCATCGCCTCGATCTGGTCGTGGGTGACATAGATCGAGGTCGCCTTCAGGTCGCCATGCAGTTTCTTGATTTCCGCGCGCATCTGTTCGCGCAGGCGCGCGTCGAGGTTCGACAGCGGCTCATCGAAGAGGAAGGCTTTCGGCTGGCGCACGATGGCACGGCCCATGGCGACGCGCTGGCGCTGGCCGCCCGAAAGCGCCTTCGGCCGGCGTTCGAGCAGCGGGTCGAGGCCGAGCTTGGAGGCGGCAGCACCGACGGCGCTGGCGATCTTTTCCTTGGCGGTTTTGCGAAGCTTCAGGCTGTAGCTCATGTTGCCGGCGACATTCATGTGGGGATAGAGCGCGTAGGACTGGAACACCATGGCGATGTCGCGGTCCTTCGGATGCAGCTCGTTGACGCGATTGCCGGCAATGCGGATCTCGCCGCCGGTAACGTCCTCGAGGCCAGCGATCATGCGCAGCAGGGTGGACTTGCCGCAGCCCGACGGGCCGACAAGCACGACGAACTCGCCGTCCTTGATCCTGAGGTCGACGTCATGCAGCACCTTGACGGGGCCATAGGCCTTCTTGACGTTCTGGATATCGATCGATGCCATTTTGATTAACCCTTGACCGCGCCGGCCGTCAGGCCCTGGACGAGATAACGCTGGATGAGCAGGAAGAAGAGACCGGCCGGGATGAGCGCGAGCACGCCTGCCGCCATCATCTGCCCGAAATCCACGGAGAATTTGGAAACGAAGGTCAAAAGCCCGACCGGGAAGGTCGCCGCGTCGTTGCCGTTGATCAGCATGAGGGCAAAGAGCAGTTCGCTCCATGCCGCGGTGAAGACAAAGCCGAGCGTCGCGGCGATGCCGGGCAACGTCAGTGGCAGGATGATCTGCCGGAAGGCCGTGAACTGCGTGGCACCATCGATCATCGCTGCCTCCTCGAGATCCTTCGGAATGCCGTCGAAGAACGACTGCATCAGGAAGGTGGCAAAGGGCACGTTGAAGGCGGTGTAGACGACGACGAGACCGGTCAGGCTGTTTGTCAGGTGCAGTGGCGTCAGGATCTTGAAGATCGGCGCAACCAGCATGACAAGCGGGAACATCTGCGTCAGCAGCATCAAGGCGACGATCCAGTACTTCGCCCGGAAGTTGAAGCGCGACAGCGCATAGCCCGAAAGCGAAGCGCAGACTGTCACCACGACGGCGGTCGAGGCCGACACGATCAGGCTGTTCTTGAAGAAGGTCGGGAAGGCACTGTGCTGGATGACGAAGGAATAATGTTCAAAGGTCGTCCGTGAAGGCCACATCCGGACGCCTTCCGTATAGAGCAGGTCGTTCGGCGTCACCGACACCTTGAGGAGCCAGAACAGCGGAAACAGCGCAAAGACGATGTAGCAGAGAATGGCCAGGCGATGCGCGATGGTGGGGAGAAGGGATCGCTTCATGGCATCAATCCTTGTTCAGCAGGGTCTGCCGCAGCAGGATGATCAACATCGAGTAGGCGAGCAGCAGGACGAGCAGCACCAGTGCGATTGCCGAGGCATAGCCGAAGTCCAGGCGCTTGAAGGCCTGCGTGAAGATGTAGCTCGCGACGATCTGCGTCCGGTCGGCCGGTCCGCCGCCGGTCATGACGACGATCAGGTCGGCGAAGTTGGAGACCCAGACGGTGCGCAGCAGCACGGTGATGGCAATCGTCGGCGCGAGGAAGGGCAAGGTGATCGAACGAAACCGCTGGAACCAGCCGGCGCCGTCGATGGAGGCTGCCTCATAGAGATCGCGCGGGATCGCCTGTAGTGCGGCAAGCAGGGTGATCGCAAAGAACGGGATGCCCCACCAGACATTGGCGATAATCGGTCCCCACATCGCATGTTGCGGATCGGAGAGGATGTTGGCAGGCTCGCTCATCAGCCCCAGCGCAAACAGCCAGTGCGGGATTGGCCCGATCACGGGATTGAATAGCCAGGCCCAGTTCAGACCGGCGAGGAAGGATGGGACAGCCCAGGGCAGAAAGACCAGAGCCTGCACGACACCCCTGCCCCAGAACGGCTTGTCGAGCAGAAGCGCGAGGATGAGGCCGAAGACGAACTGCAGCAGGACGGAGGCGCCCGTCCATAACAGCGTATTCTTCAAGGCACCGTAAAAAGCGGCATCTTGCGAGAGTGCACGGAAATGGTCGAGCCCGATGAAGCCGCCCGAAAAGGGATTGAGCAGCTGGATGTCACGAAACGCGTAGGACACCCCGATCACCAGTGGCACCAGCATCACCGCAATGATCAGGACCAGCGATGGCGCACTGTAGAGATAGGGTTCGGAGGCATCGGCGACGCGCTTCAGCCAGGGGCGTCTGTCCTGGCGCCTTTCCAGCGTATCGGCAGTCATGGTCATCAGACAAAATCCGTTTTGCGGCGCTTGTTGCGCCGTCGCAAGACAGGGAAGGAGGCGGCGGACAGGTCCGCCGCCGGTGGTCCGTTACTTCTTGGCGAGGAACTTCTGCTGTGCCTTGGTCAGATAATCTGCCCACTGGTCAGCCAGTTCCTTCGGCGTGATGTCGCCGAGAAGCGCCTGCTGGGTCGTCTTGATCGCGAGCGAATCCTTGAAGAAGGCGAACTCTTCGAGGTAGGTCGGCATCACGGTCGGAACGATATTCGGATCGGCCAGCTCCTCGAACCAACCCTTGAACTGATCGCCCGCATAGAAGGGATCCTTCTCGGCCGAGGTATGAACCGGAAGTGCGCCCGTCCGCTTGTTCCACTCGATGTTGCCCTCAGGCGATTCAAGTGTCTCGATCAGCTTCCAGGAGAGATCCTTGTTCTGGCTGGTGTTAAACATCGACCAGCCGGCAAAGCCGATTGTCGTGAAGCCCTTGCCGCTCGGGCCGACCGGCATCTTGGTGACGCCGAAATCTTCCGGCTTCATGCGCTGGGCAACCGCGATCAGCGCGTCCGGATCCTGGTCGAGCATCGCGCAGGTGCCTGAATAGAAACCGGCGACGGTTTCATTGAAGCCCCAGTTGACGCTGTCCTTCGGCGTCAGGCCCTTCTTGTAGAGATCGACAACCCATTCGAGACCCTTTGCCCAGCCTTCGCTGTTCATGGTCGAGGTGCCGTCCTCGTTGAAGAACTTGTTGGAGCCCGCCATCGTCGCGCCGAACATCACCCAGCCGTTCAGGCCACCCGGACCACCGCGCAGGCAGTAACCGGACTTGCCCGGGAGCTTGGAGACCTTTTCGGAAGCTGCGACGAAATCGTCAAGCGTCTTCGGCGGCTCGGAAACGCCGGCTTCCTTGAAGAGGTTCTTGTTGTAGAACAGCGCACGCAGGTAGAAGCCGTAGGGCAGCATGTAGGCGGTGTTCTTGACGTCGCGGCCGAGTTCAAGGGCGCGCGGCGTCAGGCCCTTGGTGTGCTCCCACTTGGCAAGGTAGGGCTCGAGGCTTTCGAGCATGCCGTTGTTGGCATAGAGCGAAAGCCAGGTGTCGGGCATTTCCATCACGTCTGGCGTGTCGCCGGCCGAGACCATGGTCGCGAACTTCTGGAAGGCTTCGTTCCAGGGTAGCGAGATGATGTCGACCTTGGTGCCGGGGTTTGCGGCCTCGAACTTGCCGACGATCGATTTCAGGGTCTCGGTTCGTTCGGGGCTGGTGATGACCTCGACCAGTTTCAGCGTGGTATCGGCGAGCGCCGTACCGGCCATCATCGTGGCGAGTAGAGTGGCGGTGATCAGTCTTTTCATGCTTGCTCCCCCTTTTCAGGTTTTTCAGGTTGTCAACTCAAGAGGCGACCGCCAATGCCGCCTCGATGTCCTTCCACAGCGCCTCAGTTCCTTCGAGGCCGACGTGAAGGCGTACTGACCGCGCATGGATCCCGAAGGTATGCGCGGAATTCGGTTGCGCCTTCTGCTGAAGGACGACCTCGCCTGGTACGATCAGGCTTTCATGCCCACCCCAGCTCACTCCCAGTTTGAAGAGCTTGAGGTGATCGGCGAAGGCGCGGATATCGACGCCCTCGCGGAATATGAAGGAAAACAGGCCCGACGTGCCGTTGAGGCCAGCCGGAAGCCGGTTGGCAAGGCCCGGATGGCAGACGGTCTCCACCACGTCGAGTTCCTGCAGGCGCCTGGCGATCGTCATCGCGGCCGCCTCATGCGCCCGCATACGGATCGGCAATGTGCGCAGGCCGCGGATCAAGAGCCATGCGTCAAACGGCGAGAGCTTGCCGCCGAGATAGGGGTAGGCCTCTGCCTTGATGCGGGCGATCATCTCCTTCGAGCCGGCAACGACACCGGCCACGACGTCGCTGTGGCCGCCGAGATATTTCGAGGCCGAATGGATGACGATATCGACGCCGAGTGAAATCGGCTGCTGGAAGTATGGGCTCGCCCAGCTATTGTCGATCATGGTGACGACGCCATGCTTCCTGGCAAGGGCCGCGAGCGCGCCGACATCATGGGCTTCCATCACCCAGCTCGTCGGGCTTTCCATGTAGAAGACCTTGGCGCCGGGCAGCGCCTTGGCTACAGCCTCTTCATCGCGACCATCGACATAGGTCACCTCGACCTTCATGCGCTTCAGGATCGTGCCGAACAGGCGGAAGGCATCGGGATAGACATGCTTGACGGCAACGATCCGGTCGCCCGGCTCGACGAAGGAGAGCACCGCCGAGGAGATCGCCGCCATGCCGCTTGCAAAGCCGAGCGCATCTTCAGCGCCCTCGAGCTTTGCCAGCATTTCCTCGAACATGCGAACGGTCGGGTTGAGGCCGCGCGTATAGATCGGCCGGACCTTCTCGCCCCGATAGGAGGAGATCATGTCGTCATAGTCGGAAAAGGTAAAAAGCGACGTCTGAAAGATCGGTGGCACGACGGCTTCGGCGAAGTTTCCTTCGTCGTGTGCTGTGATGAGCGAGGCAAGATCGAACGCGTCTGCGCCGTTGTTCATTTCGACATTTCCTTGATATCTTCCTCGACGACCCCGAGGATTTTCAGTGTCTCTTCACGCGCGGCCTCGGCGTCCCGGGCAGCGATCGCGTTGAAGAGCGTGCGGTGAAAGGGAAACGAGCGGCGGGCGAAGTCCTCGCGCTCGAAGGGATGCTCCCAGAACTGCCAGAATGTCTCGCGCATCTGCTCGAGAAGCTGGCGGAAAAGCGGATTGTGGGTGGCATCGTAGATGGCAAGATGGAAGGCAAGGTCTTCAGGCCCCGACGTGCCCTTCTCTATGTGGACGCGTTCCATCTCATTGAGGTTCTGCTCGATCAGGATGAGATCCTTGTCGGTCCGCTTGCGCGCGGCGACCATGCAGGCCTCGCACTCGATCCCGCGACGCACCTCGAGCGTTTGCAAAAGAGCGTTACGCAGATGGCCGGTATCAAGCGACAGCGGCATATGGATTGTCGCCTTCGAAACCGGTTTCAGCAAGTAAGTGCCGCTGCCCTTTCGTGTTTCGATGACGCCGAGCGCCTGGAAATGACGGATCGCTTCACGGATCGTCGAACGGCCCACCATCAGCGCCGCCATCAGCTCGCGCTCCGCCGGCAGGCGATCGCCTGCCCTCAATTGCGCGCTCTGAACATACTCGGCCAGTGCGTCGGTCACCTGACGTGCCCGATCCATGGCCGGAAGCGGCCGGATAACCGGCCTGTCGCTGCGTGGTGCCTTCATGGTTCCCCAGAATTCTTATAGGCAGTCGACCTAAAATTGGTCTGACATCTTAGCATTTCCAAAAAGCAGCGGAAACGTCAAGGGCAAGTCGGAAGTTAAAGAGCGGATTCTAGATTCTCCCAGGATACGGATCTCGGAAATCGAGGTCGTGGCGAAGGTCAGCGACCCTTACACAAACCTTTAAAAGGCAGACCTCACAGCAGGCGCTGAAGGCGCGTGTCAGTCCTTGCCCACCGAGCGGTGCAAACCCGCCGTAGAGCTACGGCCGACTATCCGACGGGTTATCACGCACCGCCAGTTCAGCCTCGGTTGGAACCTCGTTTATCTCGAACATCCTTCGTGGGCGTTCCCGCCATTGCTCCAAGTCGCCCTCACTCCAGAGGACAACGGCAACCATCGCCGCGGACGTCCGCTTCGTCCTTCGCCATCGGCCATGTATTGAATGACCTCACACCGAAACGTCGCGCGCCAAAACCCGGAGAAAGAAAAACCACAGCGCCTGCTTGACTAGTAGCAAGTTCCAGCGTCCTTGCAGTGTCGGTATCGCCCTGAACGATTGCGCCGAATTCTCGCAAAAGGTAGCAACCGCCACACTTCATAGGCGGAATTCAACGCTTGGGGCTGAAGCCACCCGTATCATCATCGCTTACGATTTTCGGCCGCTCGGGTTGGCCTGGAAATGCCTTAGTCATTCCGATCGTAGTGCACGCGAAGTGTCTGAGCCGGCCGATTGCCGTTCAAGAGTTTGTCGAGTTCAGTAGTACGGGATTTGGATAGCCGGACTTTGTCAGCAAACTGCGGCCACCGGTCTACGGCCGTTCGCACCTGCTCTATAACATACCGAGCGTCTTGATCCGAGATCGAAGCCCCTCTGGCGACCGCCAAGAGGTGAGACATGCCAGGGTTTCTACCTTCCCCAGCTATTGCCGCGCTGTGCTCTCCGCCTGGTCCGGACGAAAAGGTAAGATCGTATGCAGGTGCTAATGACCAACGACCATTCCCCATCGTCCGGACATTCTGCCCATATCGGGGACGAAGTCGAGATCCATTACCGCTGGCATGCATTTTATGGTCGGCATGTCCGACGTTACTACGGCGAGCGGCGCAATGGATCGGAAGTCGTCGTTGTCGAGCATGAACCCGGAATAACAACGGCCGTGGACTGGTGGATGCTCGACCGCGCGACCTGTGCCGCGATGACGTTGGGCGAGCCGCTTGTATCGGTGGAAGCGCTGATGGACCTCGATCGGGTACTCAAGGATCGTGGACTCAGGCAAGTCTTTTCGGATGACACAACAGTTATCGAGGAGGCATGTAATGAAAGCACGACAGCACCCCGCCATCGTAAAGCGACCCTGCCAGCTCAGCATGACGTTGGAAACACCCGAGTTGACGCAGATGAACACTGCGGAGCGACAGGCAATGATTCTGCGCCTCGCGCAATTGATCCTGCAGGCGGGTGGGATGAGAATCATGGAGGCGAGCGATGACGAGCGTTGATCTTCCCGCATCGCTGCTAAAGCGGAAGGCCGTGGTTTATGTCCGTCAGTCCACGCCCGCCCAAGTACAACTCAATCGCGAGAGCCAGCGGCGCCAGTATGAACTTGTCGAGGAAGCCCGACGGCGTGGATTTCGAGATGTGGAAGTCATCGATGACGATCTTGGGCGCTCGGCGAGCGGGACCGTCGCGCGACCGGGGTTTGATAAGCTGGTGGCTTGGTTGTGTGCCGGGAACGTTGGCGCCATCCTTTGTCTCGACGCTTCCCGTCTCGCCCGTAACGGCCGAGACTGGCATCACCTCTTGGAACTGTGTGGTCTGGTTGAAGCTCGGGTGATCGATCTCGACGGCGTTTACAATCCTTGCCGTCCGAATGACCGGCTATTGTTGGGCATGAAGGGGAGTATCAGCGAATTCGAGTTAAATATTCTGCGAACGCGCATGTACGAAGCGGTCCGCTCCAAGGCACGGCGAGGAGAACTGCGTATCGGCGTGCCCATTGGATATATCTGGCATCGCGAGATCGGCCTTGGCCTGGATCCTGACGCTCGCGTCCAGGAGGCAGTGCGGCAGATATTCAGCCGTTTTCGCCAATTGGGAAGCGCTCGTCAGGCCCATCTGGCGCTGCATCGCGAAGGCATGCATTTCCCTCGTCCATCGGATGGCAGGAAACTGACGGCGCTCGACTGGACGCCGATCCGCTATCGCAATGTAATCTCGGTACTGAAGAACCCATTTTATGCTGGAGCTTACGCCTATGGCAAAAGCAAGAGCAGAACCGAAGTCGTCGACGGCCGCCCCTACAAGACCTACGGTCACCTTCTGCCACTCAACGAATATGATGTCCTTTTGAAGGATCACCATGAAGGTTACATCGACTGGGGAATATACGAGCGTAATCAGAAGTTACTTGCCATCAATGCATATGGTCAACGCGATGGAGCCAAGTCTGGGCGAGGCGGCCGATCTCTGTTGATCGGATTGATGACCTGCGGCCAATGCGGGCATCGGTTGAGGGTAGCCTATCGAGGACGTTACCCTTATCCTGTCTACCAATGCGTCGGCCGGACGGCTCTCGGACTACCGCGGTGCATGTGCTTTGGCGGCCAGCGGGTCGACACGGCGATTGCGCGCGAGTTGGTGCGGGTTGTGCAGCCGATTGCAATTCAGGCAGCGCTTGTTGCAGAGCGGACGCACATGGAAACTCAACGGGAACAACAGCGCATTCTCGAACTCGAGTTGCAACAAGCTCGTTATGAAGCTTCGCTCGCCGAGCGACGTTACGCGGCGTGCGATCCGGATAACCGCCTGATTGCCGCACAGCTCGAGAAGAACTGGGAGACATCATTACGCCGTGTCGGCGAGTACGAGGCTCGCCTGCAAAACATGAAGATATCCAACTCGGCTACGCCCAATCCCGATTTTACGGGCCTTGCCGAAGATCTCGACGTAGCCTGGTCGTCTTCCAACGTGACGATGCGAACGCGCCAGCAGTTGGTGCGCGCGCTCATAAACGACATTACCGTCAACCTCAATGCGGCTGACAGCGAGATCGTGCTGACGATCCATTGGAAGGGTGGTCGACACTCCACCCTCCGCTTGCGCAAACCACAATCCGGTGAGCATGAATGCGTCACGTCCGATGATGCCTTGGCCATCATTGAGAGTATGGCGAGCCGCTGGTCTGATGAGCACATCGCTGCGACCTTGAATCGGATGGGGCTGCCGACTGCTCAAGGCAAGACCTGGACGGCAAAACGTGTCGGCTCAATCCGGCGCGTGCGTGGAATTCACGCCTATAAATCAGCGGAGAAAGACGGAGAATGGCTGACGCTGACCGAAGCAGCCAAGGCTAATAACGTTACCGCTCATCGTATTCGCAGCCTGATCGCGGCTGGGATACTGCCGGCCCAACAGGTTGTTCCTGGCGCGCCGTACCAAATTAAGGCTTCGGATCTTCGCGGTCCTGACGTCGCGACTGCGATGAGGCGGAAAGGGCGCCCGTGTCAGTCGCCGCCCGAAAGTCAAATTCCAATGTTTACAGACACTTGAAGAGGGGGTGCATAATGAACACAACGTGCCGTCCATAAGGAATGCGTGGTTCTTCGCGTGGTCGTCGCGATTCTTGGCATATACATTGAACACCATGTTTCGAAACATCTTGAGGACTTCTGCGGCGTCGCGGGTCATCATATGGGTAAGCTTGTGAAGTTGCTCATAGTTGAGAGAGGCCTCGCGATGGCTGGCATTCAACAGACCGCTTGCCGTGTGCATGTGAAGCCTACCGGCGGGTATCCTGTCAAAACGCTTCGTCGCAAAAAGCCGCCTTCCCTTCCGGGTGTCGAATAGCTGGGTGTCGGCCATCTCCAGCCCTGCAGCTGCCGCCATGAGCGCATAGGCTTTTTCTTCGGCACCGATCTCCCCCGGATCGCTAGAACTGGGCGCTTTGACCATCCATCTTTCAAATCCCGGATCCAACGGCCGGCCGTAGTCCAAAACGCAGGTATTCTCGGCCTTGTTGAAGGCGATCATAATCTTTGGTCGTGCACCTGCGGATCCACCTTGCGCGCCCTGCAAGCTATCGATGTCAGCGACGTCCATTTCTGTCTGTACCAACTCCACTTGATCAGCGAACCAGTCGAGGTCAGCGTCGGTCGGTTGTTTCAGATCGTCCGGCAAATCGGGAACGTATGTCAGCGCACCCATTCCCGTTCTTCCCACTGCCGAGAGACGGTCGATAGGAGTGAGCTGCGTATAGTCGATGCCCGCTCGCTGGAGACGGCGGTCAAGCAATAGACGACCCCAACCATCAGGCAGGCTGTCGTTGAAGAGCCCATGGAGCCCGTCAAACGGATCGCGAGGCGCTGCAATCAATCCAGTGGCGGCCACCATATGGAATGGTGAAATCAAAAGGGGTGCTGCGAGAAACTCTGCCGAGTACTCGAAGTAGGCCCTCCGTTCCTTGCCGCTCCAAGCGAGCGTGCCGAGCTTCTTCTCATTCCCTTCGAGATTCAGATAGACGTTCATCCGCTGGACTGGTTTGAACTTCATTTCCTGCGCACCCGCTGCCTAAGAGGACGATCAACGACATCATCGATATTCTGCGGCGGCCGACTCGGAAACAATCGCTCGAACTCAGCCTCGGCCTCAAGGGCGAAGGCAATTTTCACGAGACTCTCGAGGGAGATTTTTCCACTTTCTTCAAATAGTCTCAACGACCCGTACGAGACATTCGATCTTGCCGCCAGTTCCCGCTGGGTCAGTCCGTGCTCGATCCGCCGGCGCTTCATTCTTTCCGCCAAGCCTCGAATAACTTCCACCGGGGACGACATGTTAAATGTGAACATATTATCACCTAATCGCGTTATTGGGAAGTTAATGCCAATATAATAGCATTTAAATATATTGCAAGTCGATGATCTAATCGATCGCCCTGGTATGGTCCGCCGGATGTTCAGGATCATCCGAATACGACACCGTTCAGTTCGCCGATCCTGACGAGATTCCGTCGTATCGCGATCCTACAGGCAATTGAACATGGTCTCCGACAACCTGCCGTCCGTCATTCCGCTCCGGCAGCCGTCGAGTTGATCCTCAACTCGACCTCGGCTGTGCGCTGTGCTGGAAAATACCAAAATGCGGAATGCGGCAGCGCACACATATCGACGCCGGCACGCCTGTGTGTGCCACGGAAGGTCAACGAGCAAATAGTGTCGCTCGCGCTACCAAACCGGAAACGGATCTTCGAGTGCGGACCAGTCTTGCGGATCCGCACTGGCCAGACACTCGTCCAACGCGCCGCGAACGCCTGTCTCATCCATGCCCACACCGATGAACACCAGCTCCTGCCGACGATCACCCCAGGCGCTGTCCCATTGGCTCTCCAGACGCTCACGAAACTGCGGATGGACAGGCCAATCTTGCCAGGGCACCGCCGCCCACCAGAGCCCCATCGGTTCGCAGCGCCGCTGCACTCCGGCAGCCGACAGCAGGCCCACATGACGCGGGCGCGTGGCAAGCCAGAAATGGCCCTTTGCGCGAATGACGCCCGCCCAGGGCTCATCCAGGAATGCGCGAAATCGCATGGGATCGAAGGGACGCCTTGTCCTGTATACAAAGCTCGACACGCCATATTCCTCCGTCTCTGGAACATGGGTGCCCGGGCTGTACAGCTCCTTGTGCCACAACGGGTGGGCGGCTGCCTTTGCCTCATCGAAGCGGCCGGTGTTGAGAACGGTCGCGAGAGGAATCCTGCCGAAATCCGTCTCCACCTGGAGCGCATCAGGATTGAGTGCCGCAACCACCCTGCGGACCTCGGTGCGAACGTCCTCGGTCGTGTCCGAGACCTTGTTGATTACCACGACGTCGGCAAATTCGATCTGGTCGACCAAGAGGTCAATAAAGGTTCGCCGGTCCTGGCTGTCACGCTCCAGGCCACGATCACGGAGCAGGTCTGCGCTGCTGTAGTCGGCAAGAAGGCTTGCCGCGTCGACGACAGTGATCATCGTGTCAAGTTTCGCAAAATCGGATAGGGAGATCCCGTTTTCGTCGCGGAACGAAAAGGTTGCGGCGATGGGGCGTGGCTCAGCAATCCCAGTCCCCTCGATCAACAGATAGTCGTATCGCCCTTCCTCGGCCAGTCGCCGCACTTCCGTCAACAGGTCGTCGCGCAGGGTGCAGCATATGCAACCATTGCTCAGCTCAACCAATGTTTCCGTCGTATGCGACAGGTTGGAGCCGCCATCTCGAATGAGGCTGGCGTCTATGTTCACTTCGCTCATGTCGTTGACAATGACGGCGACCCGCAAGCCCTCGCGGTTGGCCAGCACATGATTGAGGAGTGCCGTCTTGCCAGCCCCGAGAAAACCGGCAAGCACTGTCACCGGCAGCCTCTTTGTTCCTTCCATCGGCATCCTTTCGATGTCGGCATTTGCGACGACGGCTTGCCGCGGCAAGAACCTGCATTGCATTCATTGCATCTGAAGTCGGCCTGTCACTTCGGCCGCCTCATCACGCTGCGAGTTGTGGCCGGAAGACCACGTCGGCCCAGTAGTTCGCCGAATCAAAGGTGCTGGTCGGGAAGAGACCCGCGGTCGCGGACCCGCCATAGCTATAGACGCCGTTCCCACCCGCGGCGGCACTTGAGAGGGCCGTCAGAGGACCGTTCGTGACGCCGCTGGTGAAAAAGCCGTCGGTTGCCACATACGCACCGGTCGTATGGTAGGACGCCACATAGGTCGTGTTGGCGGTGATGGTGACCGGCGTTGCGAAGTTCACCGTCTGCCAGCCGCTCCCGGTGGTGCCGGAATAGGTGGCAGTGGCGAGCTTGGTGCCTCCGGTCGTCCACAGGTCGACGACGTTCTGGCCATTGTCGTTGGCGCTGCGGTAGAACTTGATACCGGTGATATCACCGGCAACATTCGCCTGGAACTTGACGCCGAGTTCGATCTGCTGGCCATCGTTGAGGTTCGTCTGGGCCGGCGTGCTGGTGGCACTGAACAGGCTGTAGGTGGTGGGGGCTGCGGCCGTATTGATGCTGAAGGTCTCGCTGGTGGCGAGGCCGGCAATGTCGGTTGCCGTCACCTTGATGTCTGACGTGCCTGATGTCGTCGGCGTACCGCTGAAGGTGCGCGTCGAGGCATTGAAGCTCAGCCAGGTGGGAAGTGCCGTGCCGTCGGCAGAGGTTGCCGTGTAGGTCAGCGTTTCGCCGCTGTCGACATCGGTGAAGGTGCCGGCCGGCAGCACGAAGGAGAAGGCGGTGCCGGCCGTGGCATTCTGGGTGGCGGTCTGGGCCGCCAGAACAGGGGCGTCGTCGGCGCCGTGGATGGTGATCGTCAGTGAGGCCGTGGCGGTGGCGCCGGCGGCGTCACGCATGGTGTAGCTGAAGACCTCGTTCAGCGTGTTGGTCGATTGCCGCAGCGCCTGCACCGCGGAGTTGGTCTCGTTGATCGTGTAGCTATAGGCGCCCGTCGCATCGATCAGCAGGCTGCCATAGGTGCCGGCAAGTGCGGTGCCGAGCGTGCCTGTCGTCGCGCCGAAGCTGACCGCCGTGACGGTCTTGGTATCGCCGGAATCTGGATCGGTGTCGTTGGTCAGCACGTTGCCGCTGGCGACAGAACCGCCCGAACCATTGGCAACGCCACCCTTCTCGGTCGCATCGCCAGCGTCGGCAACCGCCGTCGGCGTCGTGTTGCCCGCTATCGTCGTGGTAATATTGAAAGTCTCGCTGGTGGCAAGGCCGGCAATGTCGGTTGCCGTCACCTTGATGCCTGAGGTGCCTGTTGCCGTCGGCGTACCGCTGAAGGTCTGCGTCGCGGCGTTGAAGCTCAGCCAGGTGGGAAGAACCGAGCCGTCGGCAGAGGTTGCCGTGTAGGTGAGCGTTTCGCCGCTGTCGACATCGGTGAAAGTGCCGGCCGGTAACGCGAACGAGAAGGCGGTGTTGACGGTGGCATTCTGGGTGGCGGTCTGGACCGCCAGAACAGGCGCGTCGTCGGCGCCGTGGATGGTGATCGTCAACGCGGCCGTGGCGGTGGCGCCGGCGGCATCACGCATGGTGTAGTTGAAGATCTCGCTCAGCGTGTTGGTCGACAGCCGCAGCGCCTGCACCGTGGAGTTGGCCTCGTTGATCGTATAGCTATAGGCGCCCGAGGCCGCGAGGACGAGACTGCCATAGGCACCGGCAAGTGCGGTGCCGAGCGTGCCTGCTGTCGCGCCGAAGCTGACGGCCGTGACCGTCTTGGTATCGCCGGAATCTGGATCGGTGTCGTTGGTCAGCACATTGCCGCTGGCAACCACGCCGCCCGAGCCATTGGCAACACCGCCCTTCTCGGTCGCATCCCCCGCATCGGCAACCGCCGTCGGCACCGTGTTGTTTGACGGGTTGAACATCACGTCGACCCAATAATTCTCCCCTTGGTAGGTGCTCGTGGGATACAGGCTGGTGCTGCCGTAGCGATAGACGCCGTTGCCGCTTGCAGGCGCGGTCAATGGGCCACTCGTCACGGCGGATGTGAAGTAGTTGGTGGTGCTCGAGTAGCGACCGGTATCCGTGTGGTAGGACGCGGTGTAAATTTGCCCCGGCGTCAACGTCACCGGACTGGAGAAATAGGCCGTCTGCCAGCCGCTCACGGTCTCGTTCGTGAAGGTGAGGGTCGCGAGCTGCGTACCCGTGCTCGACCATAGAGAGCCGGTATGCGTGCCCGTGTTGTCGGTGCTCTTGTAAAAGCGAATGCCGCTGACAGTACCGGCCACGGAGGTCTGGAAGCGGACGCCTAGCTCGACGGCTGCGTTGTCGTTGGTGCTGGCGACCACTGGTGTCGTGGCACCAAAAAGCGATGTGAACGAAGGGCCACTGACAGTGACCGTGCGCCCCGCCGAGGGGGTTTCGAGGTTGATGCTGTCGTCGACAGCGCGGGAGCGGATGGTGTAGGTACCGGCGACCTGGGGAGACCAGCTATAGGTCCAGCTCTCGTCCCCCGTGGCCGGGTGCCAGCTCGCGCCGTTGTCGGTCGAGACCTCGACGGCCGCGATGACCCCGCCGCCCGTGTCGGTGGCGGTGCCAGAAATCGTGATCGTCGTGCCAACGGTGGCCGTAGCCGGGACCGAGATGACGGAGGTCGGTGCGGTATGGTCCGTCGACGTTGTTGTCGCGATGAGCCCGGACTGCAGCGTTCCCGGCTGAATGCCCATGTCGGCGAACAGGTTCACCATGGCCTGTTGCACTCGGGGGTCGGTGGGAGTCACCTCCTTGTCGTGATTGTCGCTGAGGCCCCAGGTCCAGTAGACAGTGCCGGCACCAAACACCAGCGCACCACTTGGCGCGCGATAGAGCGTCAGATTGTGGGTCGAGGTACCGTTGCCGGTCGTGTTTCCATAGTCGAGCAGGTAGGAGCTGACATTCAACGTCGTCGACGACAACTTTACCAGGCCGGCTGGATCGAAGCCGTTATCGGGTGAGTCGTCCCATTCATACCCGAGGTAGTTCTTTGTGAGTGTCGCGGTCTGTCCGGGCTGAAGGTTGGCAACACTCGTATTGCGCCAGAATCGCAGGTTGGCGTCATCATAGGGAATGGTAATCGACTGCAGGTTCGTGCCGACATCGTCGACCTTGAACAACTGGCCGGTCAGCGAATTTTCCGGATTTCCCCCGCCGATAGCGGGCGGGCTGAGGCGCGGGTCGCGGAAGGTGCCTGTCCATTGGTCGGAGGGGTCGATGCTGGCGCCAGGTGACCATGTCTCCTTGTAGGAAATCAGGGTACGGTACGGGGTGGCATCACTGCTATAACTGTTGCCCCAACGGGTACGCCAGTAAACCTCGTTACCGCTCCAGAACTCCAGATTGACGCCAGCGTCGCGTGCTGCCTCGACATTTGCCCGTTGCTGTCCAGACCAATATTCGTCATGCCCGGCGTCCACATACACTTTATGGTTTAGAAGCAGACTGCCGTAGCGGTCGACATCGACGCCCGACAGGTAAGACACATCGTAGCCGTTCTGTTCCAGCCAGTAGATCCCGGCATACTCTGCGCCGAACAGATAGTCCTGTGGCCCAGCATATGTGCCAACCCCGCCACGGGTCGCGATCGGCCTGTTGTAACTGACAGCATAGGCGCGACCGGCACCCTGCCCCGTCGCGGGGCCATTGCCGCCGTAGAAATTTGCGCCGCCCCAGCCATTATAGGCCTGCCAGGTCTCGTCCGCGGTCTGGAAGACGATATCGCTGTGACTGTCATCATCGCGTACGATGAAGGGGATGTGGTTTTCGCCGAAGGTGCCGTCCTGACGCACGAGCTTGGCGATGTAGACGCCTGAGACGGCGTCCTCTGGCACGGTCCACGACGCCGAGACTGCCCAGTTGCCGGCATCCACCGTGCCGGTCGAGGCATTGCGCAGCGGATCGGGCTGGTTCTGCAATCCGGTGTGCTGCAGAGTGGCGACCTTGCGCGCGCCCATGCCGCCATAATAGCCGAGCCTGTAGATATCGATCCGATAGTTGGTGGAATCCGTATCGATCTTGAAGCTGATCGTCTTGCCGTTGTCGACGCTGATGTCGGTCGCGAACCCCTCGATGTTGGAGCTGCCCGCGCCGTCGATGCCCCACTCGCTCTCAGGATTGCCCTGCTTCTGATTTTCCGCCACGATCGCGTTGGCGGCGGCGGCCGTTGCCGCGAGCCCCTGCGTTGCTGCCTTCTGCTGGCCGCCGCCCACCGGTTTGGTTACCGAGCCGGATAGTATGCCGACGCCCTTTGAGGTTGCGCTTCCGGTTCCAATCTCCCCGCCGCCTGGCAATGGCCCGTTCGAAACTGTTGAGCCAGTCCACCTTGCCGTTCCGCGCCAACCTGACAAAGGCGAAAGGTCACGGTTGAGAAGCGGGTCGCTGACCGACGCGCCAAATGTTCCCTTGCCGGTCGGTACATAGTCCGGTCCCTCGGTCAGCCTTGTTCCCGGCAATTGGCCGTCGGGCTGGAGCATACCGCCGCCTTGGGCCCAATCAAGCAGTCGCGTCGGAGACGTATAGTAGCCGCAGCCGCAGACGCCAAACGGCAAGCCAAACGCCAGGAATGAGTGCGATCCGTGAGCACTCGTCTGCGCTGAGGGGGTCGAATCGAGGATGACGACTTTACCGGAAGCGGAGCTGCTCCCCACATGGGTCGAACCTTGCCCGGATGCTGTCTGCGCAGCACCGTTCCGCAGAAAAGGCGCCAGGGGATCCGCAGCCATGAAGCTCGTTCCCGCGCGCGCGCCGTGGAGCGGCCATTTCATGCCAACGGTATTGGCGTGCCTGGCGGAAAGCGAAAAACCCCAATCAGCTGCAAAGGGCTGATGTGCTACAAAGTCGCCGCGTTGAAAGCCGGCTCCGTCGATCGTTGCGAAACCGTCGGCCAGCGACGGCAGCGTGATGTCGTTGTTGACCTGGCCGTGAGCGTCGCAGACCATTCCCGTCGGCCGATCGTTATCTTCATTGAGCGCGATGGTGTTGACGGGACTGTCGGCGGCAGTGCCAGACTTGATCGCATCGGTCGTTTGTGCGGCCAGCGCGAGTTGATAGTTGTTATCTTCCCTATAGGGGGTGTTACGAAGCTTCGCCTTTCGGCCCGCAGCGAACCACCGGGGAGTCAACGAATCCAATAGCATTGAGCGAGATGCCCAACGGAGAGCTTTGCGATGCATGGCATGCCCCCTCGCGAAAATCTATCAATGTGCAGATTGTCGAATGATAGCCGAAGAAGCGCAAAATACCTTGTACGCCTTTCGAGCTAAAATGGGCGATCACCTTTTGGCCAATAAGGACCACGCGCTCTCGCAGGACGGAGAGACCCGTTCCCTGCCGGCCTCGACGATATGCTCTACCAGGCGCAATTTGCCAAAGGGCTGTCCGGAATGCCCGGACAGCCCCTTTATGGCTAGTTTGCAAGCAGATCGTTGACGCGGGTTTCGGCGTCTGTGAGCGCGGCATCGATCTCTTTTTGCCCAGTGATCGCAGAAGCAATCTCTTCGCCGATGATGTCGTTGACCGCGAACTGATGACGAACCTGTGCAGGCAGGGGTTTTGCGACGTTTGCGATGCTGAGGATCGTGGCGCGATGCGGCAGCGCCTTGAACTCCGCTGAATCAATGACCGCCTGCTGAGCCGGCAGGTGACCGGTCCGGGCCCAATCGAAGTTGTGATCGGCCATGAACTTCAGGAACTTACCGATTGCCGCAACCTGCTCCGGGGTCCGATCCTTCTTTGTCATCGCCCAAGAGTGGCCATCCGACCAATAGGCCGGTTCACCACCGAACACCGGCGGATACGGATAGACGGCGTAGCCGTTGGTGAGCGCGTTGTCGGCCTCTTTCGACAGGGCATCGAAGTCACCCACAACCCAGGTACCGTTCAGAAGAACACCACCGTCCCCCTTGGTAAAGCCGGACAGGGATGCAGCATAGTCCTGGTCTTTCGTGGTCAGATCCTGATCGTAGATGTCCTTGAACAGCTGGACGATCTTCTTGGCTTCAGGTGTGTTGAGTTTGACGTGGGTCGGATCTGCGAAGAAGTCGGACTTCATCTGGGTCAGGTAGATATAGAGGGCACGATAGAACGCACCCTTTTCGTTGGCCATGCTCTGAACCAGATAAGGCTTGCCGGTCTTTTCCTTGAACTGCTTGGCCTGTGCGAGCAGTTCATCGGCCGTCTTCGGCAGCACCGGCGTTCCGTCATCATTCACCAGACCCGCCTTGCGGAAATAGTTCATGTTGATGTGCCACAACATGGTGTGGGAATCGATCGGAAGGCCGAATATCTGGCCTTCCTTCGTCACCCCTTCCCGGCCCGCCGCGGTGAAAGTGGAAGAATCCACGCCGGCAGCCTTCAGTACCGCGTCCAGAGGCTCAAGAAGACCCTTCGACTGATAGTCGGACAATACGGATTCATGGATGGTGACGACATCTGGCGGCTCGCCCGATGCCAGCTGCGCCGTCAGCTGGTCGTAACCAGGCCATTCGACGGTGTTCACATTGATCTTGATGTCGGGATTGTCGGCAACGAACTTGTTGATCTGCGACGTGATGATTCCGCACTCGCCTACAGCCTTGCTGACGTCGGTGTTGGTTCCCCAATCGGCGTCGCAGGCTCCGAAGAACCGCTGAACCGTAATCTCGACCGGATCAGCGGCCAGAGCCGGCCACGACGCCATGGTCAGCGTCGCCGCCAGTAAGATATTCCTCATGCCAATCTTCATTGCAATCTCCTCCTATTGCTTGCGAAAATGCGGGTTGAAACCGGATTGTCAGATCATGATCGTCATCGCACTGCGTAACCCGAAACCGCGGTGACGATGTATTTCTGGAAGAACAGGTAGACAGCGAGCGTTGGCAGGCCCGCAAACACAGCCTGAGCCATCAGGAAGCCGAGGCCTTCAGTCTGGGCGAAGTTCATCTGCATGGAAGCAATGCCGGTCGTGATCGTGTACATGTCCTTCTTGGTCGCCGAGATGAGCGGCCACAGATAGTCGTTCCAGGCACCGAGGAAGGTGAACACACCGAGTGTCGCCTGGGCCGGGATGGTAAGGGGTAGAAGAACCGTCCAGAAGATCTTGAAGCGCGACGCGTTGTCGAGCAGTGCTGCCTCATCCAGTTCCTTGGGAATCTCCCGGAAGTACTGCGTCATCAGGAAAACACCGAATGGCGCAGCCAAACCGGGCAGTATCAGGCCAGGATAGGTATTATGCAGTCGCAGCATGCTGAAGATCTGATGACGCGCGACGATCACTGCCTGCTCCGGCACGGCAAGGCCAAACAGAACGATGACAAACAGAATGTCGCGCCCCGGAAACCGTAGCCGCGCGAAACCATAGCCGGCAAGCGACGACAGGATCAGCACACCCAGCGTCATCCCGGACGAAACGATGAGACTGTTCAAGAACCAGCGGAAGACATTGGATCCGCCAAACACGTCTGCGTAGTTCTTGATCGTATACGGAACGTGGAAGACCGAATTCGTATCCAGCTTCAGTTCCGCATTGAGCTTGAACGACAGCCCGACGACCCAAAGGATCGGCAATACCATGATCAGGCCGGCTGCCACGACGCCGAGAAGGATGATCCGGTCTCCCAGGGATTTTCCGACAATGCCGGAGCTCGTGCGGCTCATCGATTTTCTCCCTGCCGGTTGGAAAGGAAGTACTGCAGCATGCCTGCCATCAGGATGATCGCGAACAGGACCTGCGAGGTCGCAGCGCCCATGCCGACATCGAAGCGGGTGAAGGCAACGTCGTAGATGTAAAGGACAATCGGTCTCGAAGCATTGTTGGGACCGCCCTGCGTCATCAGCTGGGCCTGGCCGAATACCTGGAACTGAAGCACGCTTTGAATGATCAGCACGAGCAGGAATGTCCGACGGATCGACGGAAGCGTAATGCGCCACAGCGTCTTCCAGCGCCCGGCATTGTCGAGCGCCGCGGCTTCATAAATCTCGCCCGGCACCTGTTGCAGCGCGGCCAGAAACAGCATCATCGGCAAGCCTACGCCCCACCAGACCGTTGCGATCGCAACGGCCGGAAGCGCAAGACGCGCATTGCTGAGGAAGGTGACCTGCGGCAGACCGAACCAGCCGAAGATATTGGAAAGCAGGCCAATGTCGGGAATGAAGACGATGCGCCATATCAGCGTTACCACTGTAACCGACAGCACGGACGAGGCAAAGAAGACGGCGCGCATCACCGAGGCGAAGCGTGTCTTGCGGTTGAGCGCCAGCGCGAGTGCAAGTCCGAATACCGCGAGAACCGGCACGGTCAAGACAACGAAATAGAGCGTATTCAGAACTGCCCCGCGGAAAATCTTGTCGTTGAAGAGGCGCGTATAGTTTGCAAGCCCCACAAACTTGCCGGGACCGAACAGGTCAGCCTTCGTCAGGCCAAGCCAGAAGCCCCAAAAGAGAGGAATGACGAGCAGGCAGACGAAAACAAGCACGAAAGGCGCAACGAACAAGCCGTTTCGCAATCGGGATTCGTTCATGTGGATGGCCTGGCTCATCACGCTGCCTCTGCGGTGTGATAGCTGCGGCCGGCCGCGTCAAAGAGGTGGGTCCGGCGGCCGTCGAACGTCAGGGCCACGGCTGCGCCTGGCGCGAGTGGGCTGTCTCCTTTGGCTTCTGCCACCAGCAGCGAGTTATCCGCGATGCGAGCATAGACGAGCGTGCGATCCCCCAGCCGCTCGATGACCTCGACAACGGCATCCGTGTCGCCTGTGCCGGATCGCCCGATCGAAATGGCTTCAGCGCGGACACCCATCGTGTAGTCACTGGCCGGCGCCAATTCTTTGATTGGAACCGACGTATGGACAGTCGTTCCGTCGGTTAGGCAAACAAAATCGCGGTCCAGTTTCACGGGCAGGAAGTTCATGGCAGGAGAACCGACGAACTCGGCGACGAAACGTGTCGCAGGTCGTGCATAAATCTCCATTGGTGTGCCGACCTGTTCGATGCGGCGATTGTTCATGACCACGATCCGGTGTGCGAGCGTCATCGCCTCAATCTGGTCATGCGTCACGAAGACCATTGTCGATTTGACGCGGTTGTGAAGCTGCGCCAGCTCGACGCGCGTTCTGACACGAAGTGCCGCATCGAGATTCGACAAGGGCTCGTCGAACAGGAAGGCTTGCGGCTCCTTGACGATCGCGCGGCCGATGGCCACGCGCTGACGCTGACCGCCGGACAATTGCCCCGGTTTGCGATCAAGCAGCTTGTCGAGAACAAGAACCTTTGCCGCCTCCGTTACCCGGCGAACGATTTCCGCTTCGTCGACCCCGATGTTTCGCAAGCCGAAGGCCATGTTGTCGCGCACGCTCATATGGGGGTAGAGCGCATAGTGCTGGAACACCATGGCGATACCGCGCTCGCCCGGCGGCAGATGATCGATGCGCTTGCCGTCGATGCGTATCTCGCCGCCGTCGATGCTCTCCAGCCCGGCAATCATTCGCAGCAAGGTTGATTTTCCGCACCCGGATGGGCCGAGGAAGACCATGAACTCGTTGGAATTGATCGTCAGGGACAGGTTGTCGATGACCTGCACCGCACCGTATTGCTTGCTTATGTTCACCAGTTCGATGAGCGCCACGTATTCCTCCGCTGATTGAGTTCCAGAGCCTGCCGCTTGAGGCCGAGCACCGTTTTCCGCGCCCGCCTCAGCTCGTTCATTTGCTCTGATTGACCGTCGCGATCATGGCATCGAACAAGGCAGCAGCGACCGGATCGGTACCGGCCGGGCCGCTCGTCAACCGGAAGGTCGTTGCAACGAGATTGCCGCGCCCGACACGTCGTTCAGCGATGGTGACCGCGGGTTTGTGGACCCAACCGATGACCAGCCCGCCATGGACCGGTCCGGCATACTCGAAGGTGCGGAAGCCCGTCATGACGTGATGTGGAACGACCTTCTCGAAGGACAGGTCGAGCAACGGGCCACCCGGCAATGAAGCAAACGCACCTTTGCGTCTGATCCAGCTGAAGTTGGCAATCCAGTCGCCACGCCAGAGTGTACCTTCACGTGCGATCAGTCCGATTCCTGGAAGCTGCTGGTCGATACCAACAGGCATATCCCGCTCATCGATGGTCATCTCGCGATAGAGCTTTTCGCCTTCGGGAATGTCCTTGCGCAGATTGCGGTGCGTGGGAATGCTGCCATCGGCGATCACAAGATAGCGTGCCCCGTGGCGCATTGCCTCAATGTCGCTCTCATCAAGGGCATGCGCCAGATTGACCTCCGCTTTATCAGGCTCAGAGACCGGATAGCCCAGTGTCTCTGCAAAAGCGCGAAGCGCCGGATCCTTCGAAGCGATGCTCGGCAGGTTGGCTCGGCCGCGCTTTGCGTACAGCGCGATATCGAGAACATTGGTCGCAAGCCGCCGTCCGTTGGACATGACCTCAAGTTCGATGCGAAGCATGCGATTGACGTCGGTTTCCGGCATTTGCATCGGCACTATGCCGACGCTTGCCACCGCGTTGGCACCCGTTGCCGGCAGTGCCCGCTCGCCGTCCTGCCCGTAGGTCCAGCGGATCGTTGCGCCATCCGGAATGGACGCGCCACCGGTCGCCACCGAGAGATCCACCTCCAGCACTTCGCCGGCGTAGGCAGACCAGGCATTCGGGCGGGCGATCACGACGATGTCGCTATTGATGCTCGCGAAGTCGTCGTGGAAGACACGCGGATTTCTGTTGATGTCGAGAAGGCCGTTTGCCTCCCAATGAACGTCCGTGAATTCGGTGATGACGTAGCCGACGATCTTGGGATGGGCGCGCATCACCTCGATTTCATATTTGAGGTTCGCGAACTGGTACCATTGCGCGGCCTCGATGAACGATCCGAAGTCCTTGAAGACGGTGCCCAGATGGAGCGCGCGGAAGCGCTTTTGAACGCCATGCGGATAGGCGACGCCATCACCCCATGTCGCACCGGTTTCCATCCAGAAGGGCTCGGAACCATCTTGCAGAAGGAGCTTCGAGGGATCGGGCAAGCCCCACACGCCAAACTCGGAGACGATGAGAGGCTCTTCGCCTCGCCACTGCGCATCGCCAAGGCCAGAATAGCTCCACGCTGCGCCCTCGGCGAATTGCCTGGTGATGTCGTCCCACTCTTCGCGTCGTTCCGGAATGGAGCGGTAGTAGTGGTAGTCATTGAGGTCCGACTTCACGTGGAAGTTCGGGAAGCAGGCGGAATTGTCCGAAACAAGACGGCTCGGGTCGAGCGTCTTCAACCAGTCGTAGGTCTCGGCGAGCCACTGGCGATGATCGGCGTTCTCGACGATACGGGTTCCCCAATCCTCATTGATGATCGTCCAGGCGATGATCGACGGGTGATGGCCATCGCGCCTGACGATTCCCTGCATGGTCTCGCGCATTCGCCTGGCCGAGGCATCGCTGAAGGTCTGGACGTTCGGAATTTCGGTCCAGATCAAAAGACCGATACGGTCCGCCACATCGTAGTAGCGCGGGTCGGGAACCTTGATGTGGATGCGCAGCGTATTCAACCCAAGTGCCTTGGCCTTGCGCGCCTGGTCCTCGAGGAACTCAAGCGAAGGCGGCGTGCAGATGCCTTCGGGATAGTAGTCCTGATCAAGTGCGGCACGCATGTAGAGCGGAGCACCGTTGAGGAAGAGCTGGCCGCCCCTGGTCTCTATGGTGCGAAACCCGAATGTAACCGAAGTCGCATCGACGATTGCGTCTGCGACCGAAAGACTGATGTCGGCACGGTAAAGCTGCGGTGCATCAGGCGACCAGGACTTCACCTCGCCAACAACGACGCTCAAGGTGCGACCAGATCCCTTTGCCGCGGCCTCCAGGGCTCCGTCCGGCCCGTAGACAGCAACGCGCACCTCAGCGTCTGCCGCGGATGCGGAAAGGTCCAGATCGAAGCGAACGGCACCCGAGGAAAGGTCTGCCCTTACATCGGCATGCTTGATGTGGCTGGTATCACGCGCCTCCAGCGTCACCGATTGCCATATGCCGCCGAGAGGACCGTACCAGCTTTGCTTGCCATGCGGAATTTCCGAAAAGGGAAACTGCGGGTACCTGGTCGCGTCGGCGCTCGGAAGCGTAACCGAGACCTCGATCTCATTTTCCGCTTTGAGGATGCTGTTCGGAATCGTCAGCGAAAACGGAAGGTAGCCCCCTTCGTGGTTGCCGATAGGCTGACCATTGACCAAGACTTCAGCAAAATAGTTCACCGCGCCGAAGTGAAGGGAGATGTCGCGCTCCGCCCATTCTTGCGGCAGAAAGAACTGTCGACGGTAGCTTGCAGTGCCAAACGCGTCGCGAAGATCGGAAAATTCGGATTGCCAAACGGATGGAACGGAAATCGAGCGCCAGTCGGCATCCCCTTCGAATTTGAACTGCCAGAGGCCGTCGAGTGTCATTCGCTTGCGCGCGTCCTGGGATAGCGGCAAAGCGGGCGTGACAGGGGCGGTCATGTACTCTCTCCCTTGCGAATTATGTTATTAGTTATATTATTAGTTATGGGTACAGAGAATATAACTGCCTGGCAAGCCGGAAAATTCGGGACCCGCAAAACCCACAGTGGACGGTTGTCGGAAAACTGGGTTTTCTATAATTTGATGAATGGGATGGGCCGATCGATGAAGTGGGACAAGCATTGACCAAGCGTGCAACCATGGTTGACGTTGCACAGCGTGCAGGCGTCTCACAGGCAACGGTGTCGCTGGTATTAAATGGGGTCAGCAATCCCCGCGTTTCCGAGATGACTCGATCACGCGTCGTGGAAGCGGCCGAAGCCCTTGGTTATCGCAAGGGCCCTCGACACAATGTTCCCGAGCATCGGCGACCCGTTATCGGGCTGCTGCTCGATGAAGTCAGCACAACACCGTTTGCCATGCCCTTCATCGAGGGCGCGCGCGATGAAGCCGCCCTGCAGGATATCCTGATCGCAACTTTCTGCACGCGCTCCGATCCCAGGATCGAGAGCGCAGCTCTCGATCTGCTTCAGGAATTGAACGTCATCGGCATTCTTTATACCACCCTGACGACCCGGCAGATCGTTGTCCCGGAACGGCTGAACGACATCCCCACAGTTCTCGTGAATTGCTATGAGAAGCATCGGCGTCATCCCTCGGTCGTTCCCGGCGATATCGCCGGCGGGCATGCGGCGACCGAGGCGTTGCTGAAGGCCGGTCATCGAAGGATCGCTCACCTGAAGGGCGAGGACTGGATCGAAGCTGCCAGGGACCGCGAAAAAGGATACCGGCAAGCGCTGACCACATGGGATGTGCCCGTCGACGAAGACCTGGTTTTGATGGGAGGATGGACCGTCAATGGCGGCCGCGAACTGACCCTCAAATTGCTTGATCGGAAAGACCCGCCGACTGCCATCTTCTGCTTCAATGACCGAATGGCCGTCGGCGCATATGACGCCATCAAAAGCCGCGGCCTGCGTGTGCCCGAAGACATCTCCGTGGTGGGATTCGACGACGAGGATCTGGCCTCCTACATGGTGCCACCACTTTCAACGGTGCTGTTGCCCCATGACGAAATGGCGCGATGGGCCGTCGGTGCCCTCCTCGACCACAACGAGGGTATTTCATCCCACCGAACCACCCAGAAGATCAAGCTCGAGTGCCCATTCGTTGAACGCGGTTCGATCGCGGCCCCTCAGTCTTGATGCGGTTGATACATAGCCTCCTCGTTTTTGACCTTGGAAGAGGATCAGTCCACCGAGGAACGGGATCATGTCGATCAGGAATCGCGGGATGTCGCGCGCCCTGGCCCGCGCGCCCCGTGATTTTCCTGAAGTGGTTTCGTTTGTCGGCGTTCAGCAGGCTTGAAACTCACGCATCGTCGATGCCGGGCGGCGGCAGGTGATCTGGTGGGTTCCCGGGGCCGCTTACTCAAAGCCGAGGCGCTGGGCTCCCTCGCGGAACAGCGCCTGGTCAGTGGGCGGCAAATGGAATGCCGAGATGAAATCGTTCAGCCGATAGGCGGGATACCGATCGTGTATCATGGCGAGATAAGACTTCCCCTCACTCAGCCGTCCCGCGATCGACAGGCAAAGTGCGGCGATCGCCAGAATGTGAGCGTGAGCATTCGGACGGGCGGCGGCCCTCACGCCCCAGTCCGCGGCATCCTCGAAGCTTCCGAGGCGCACGAGAGCCAGGGCACGGCTTGCAAGCATGCCGAATAGCAGCGGGTCGAAAGGACTGAGCGCGCGGGAGTGATCGGCCGCCAGGATCGCGGCGCCCGGATCACCGGACTGGGATTGAACGAAAGCGAGGGAGTAATGCGCGATCGCGAAACTGGGGCTCAGTTCGACCGCCTGTTGCAGCTCGCTGACGGACTGATCGTGCAACGCTCTCAACCATAGCGCCCGGCCCATGGCGAGATGTGCCGTCGGGTCGCGATCATCGACCATCATGCTCTGGCTCGCTGCTCGATAGGCAAGTTCGGCCTCGGTGTCGCGATCCGCCCAATGCTGGAAGGCACTCTGGAAATGGGTGAAGGAGAGCCCCGCATGCGCACGGGCAAACGTCGGGTCGAGGCCAATCGCCCTTTCGAAGAAGCGCTGGGCTTGCTCGTTGTCGCTCTTGGTGAAGCGATACATGTGCCAGAGCCCCCGGTGGTGGGCCTCCCAGGCGTCGAGAGAGTTCGGCGTCTTCAGGAGGGCACGATTGCTCTCGATCGTTTCGACTTCGCGCTCGATCGAGACGACGATCCTGCTGCCGATTTCCTCAAGAAGGAGGAAGGTATCGGCCACACGGCGCTCGAAGACCTCCGTCCAGGCGATGCGCGCTGTTCTTGCCTCTGTCAACTCGACGCGAAGGATAATGCGGTCGCCGACGCGCTGAAACGATCCGTCGACCACGTAGTCGACGCCGAGCAGCCGTGCTGTCTCGTCAACCGTGTGGTGCCGGTCCCTCAGCGCAAACATCGTGCCCTGCGCGATTACATGGAAAGAGCGCAGCTTCGCGAGCCGTGTGATAATGTCGTATGCCAATGCATCGGACGGACCGCCGGGAGCGGCCACGGCCGACAGCTCATTGAACGGCATGATCGCAATCGATGCGCGCCGCGGCTCCTTGACCAAGCTTTCGGTTTCGGGTGGAGACGATGCAGCCACAGCGCTGGCGCCTGGGCGCTGCTGCCGGAAGGTTTCGTCTGTCTGGGTTCTGGCCGTCTGCCAGGCGTCGCGCAAGGATCGCTCGTTGATACCCTCGGCATCAAACAGCTTCGCGGTCGCTTCCAGATGCTCCTCGCCTTCTCGAAAACGACCCGCCTTGGCAAGGGACATCAACAGCAATTCGTGCGGGCGAAGGTCGAAGGGCGCAAGCTGGATCCAGCGATCGAGATAGGTTTGTGCCTCTTCGGGCGGGAAACGCTGCACCATATGCTCGAGAAGGGCTGTATGGATGTCGCGCAGCCGACGACGTTGCGACAGCAGCCATGTTTCGAATGCCGGGCTACGCTCGACGCTCGATCCTTCGTGAAAGTCCCCGGCAAACAGGGCTGCCAGGGACCGTAACTGGCCCAGTGACTGCGTCTTGAATCCATGCTGATAAGCCGCAGTCGCCTCGATCGCATCGATAAAGCAGTCCGACAGATCCAGTCTGATGGTGTCACCCTTCGTGATGACGCATTGTTCCCCGATCAGCGTGCGAATCTTGCTCAGGCACCATCGCAACTCGCCGCGCGGATCGTCGGGGATATCCCACAACAGATCGCAAAGCTGCGCCCTGCCGCAGGGCCTCGGTGACAGCGCAAGGTAGGCCAGAAGAGATCGCACCTTCCGGGAGCCGGGGAGCTTCAGATCGACGCCCTCTCGCCGGATCGCCATCGGGCCGAGCAGTCGGATCTCGAGCGGGCCTCCGGGTTGATTTGCGTCCCCGCCGCCCGATTCCACGCTCATTCCCACGCCAGCTGCCACGCCGACCCCCACTATCCCTGTCTAAGCCAGAGACCGTGGCACGACACGTGCCCAACCACGGTTGCCATAGACGCACCATGAGGCTGATCAATCTGACCCAAGGAGAAAACAATGTCCACATCTGCGGCCGTCGCCAGTAATCCTCAGCCCGCCGTCGATTTCAGCGCGCTCAAGGCCAGGCAACAAAGTGCATGGTCCTCGGGCGACTACGCAATCGTTGGGACGACATTGCAGATTGTCGGGGAAAGCCTCTGCGAAGCGCTCGATCTGCGCGCCGGTTCGAAGGTACTTGACGTTGCGGCCGGCAACGGCAACGGCGCGCTTGCCGCAGCCCGACGCTGGTGCGAGGTCACGGCAACCGATTACGTTCCGGCGTTGCTCGAACGTGGCCAGGAGCGCGCAAAAGCCGATAGGCTGCCGATCGTCTTCCAGGAGGCCGATGCAGAACATCTGCCGTTTGCCGATCAGTCCTTCGACAATGTGCTGTCGATTTTCGGCGTGATGTTCACGCCCGACCAGGAGCGCGCTGCGTCCGAACTCATTCGCGTCTGCAAGCGCGGCGGCTCGGTTGGCCTTGCGAACTGGACCCCTGACGGTTTCATCGGGCAGATGTTCAAGACGATCGGCAAACATGTGCCGCCTCCGTCAGGCGCTCGCTCGCCGGCGCTCTGGGGCTCGCGGGCACGGCTTGACGAATTGTTCCCGAAAGCCGTCGCGTCGATCGCAGCAACGCCTAGGCAGTTCGTGTTCCGCTACAAGTCACCGGACCATTGGCTTGAGGTCTTCCGGACCTATTATGGTCCAGTGCTGAAAACATTCGCCGCCCTTGACCCGGCGGCGCGAGATACACTGACCGACGACCTTTTGGCGCTCATGGAACGCTTCAATCGCGCCGATGACGGCACCGTGGTCGTGCCAAGCGAATATTTGGAGATCATCGTCACGAGGCTCTGAACACAGGCTTCCGACACTGGCTGGGCACGGGCTTTAAATCCCGATGCTCGGCCGTCAGGTCGAGCGTGTTGTTTTCGAGCCAGGCGATGCCGCCCGCTTGGAGTTGGAACAACGCTCTGATCTTGGAAACGAATGCCCGGTTGCTGGCAGACTGCCCCTGATTGGAGAGGAAACTCAACCCGGAATTCGCGCGTTTGAGATCGCGCCTGGGGGCAACATGACACCGTCTGAGTTTAGCGCGGCCGTGGTGGTCGCAAGAATGTCGGCAAGCGACATTCAGGAACTGCTTGGCATTGACGAGCGAACCAGAAGCCAGCTTGCCTCTGGAGAGAAGCCCGTGCCTCGTTGTGTCGCCTTGTGTCTATGGCTCATGGCTGCCTATGGCGTTTCCATTCTGGAGGCTCGTGTCCTTGCGGAAGATCCTGGCAGTTAAGAAACCCGCTCCAGCGGAGCTCAATGAGCCGATCTCTCGCTTTCGCAAACATGGATCAATGCTCGAAGAGAATACCCTGCCAGTTCTGGCCGCCATAGTAGACGTCGAGAATGATGGCCTGCTCGTCTGTGACGGTGAACGCGATAGTCACAGGCCGCTCGAACCCAACCGTGCGAAGGCCGGGACGAATACCGTCATGCAACGTTCCGCGCTCGGAGGCGACATCGAAGCCGCGCACCTAGGTTTCCAGCCGGTCGACATAGCCAAGCGCGATGTCGGGGGATGTCGCATCCGCAATTCACGCATAGAGCGACAGCAGATCGGCCGAGCTTCCGGTGATATAACCGTGCGGCACTTCACGTCTAGTCTTTCACCCGCTCCGCATGACGGGCGCGCACGCTGGCGAACGCATCATCGACACTGACACCGCGCGCGGGATCGGCCTTCATCGCGTCGAAGCTCGGGGCTGCCTGATGCTGGAGCCAGCGCCCGACCGGCTCATCGCGTTCTTTCAGCGCAGGAATACCCTCGCGGACCACCTCGCTCGCCGAAGCATAATCACCCGTGCTCACCTTCGCGTCGATAGACGCTGCCTGGTCGCTCGGCAGGCTGATGGTTCTTTTCTCGATGGTCGCCACGATACACCTCCAGCATCCATCACATCACGTGGTATGAAAGTATATGCCATCGACCTAAGCGCACTTCCATAGGCCAAAAACCGTAGAATTCTGCACCCTCTGACCATCTGAAAATATGCGCCCCACCTCATCGATATCTTGAAGATACCGAAAAGACTATGGCCGCGGTTTGTCGGCGAAATGCTTGATCGCGTATTCCGCAACACGCTGGTTCGACTGCCTTGCGTCATCGAGCCAGAACGGGAAGAGTTGCCACTGGTGGATCATGCCAGGCCAGATCTCGGTCTCGACGTCGACTCCGACCTTTCGGGCCTTTTCAGCCAGCCTTAACGTATCGTCCAACAATGCCTCGCCCGAACCGACCTGGACAAGCAATGGTGGAAACCCGGTCATGTCGCCATAGAGGGGCGACACCATCGGATCAGTGGGCGAGCGTGCTCCGAGATAAGCCTTGCGCATGAGATCGAGTTGAGCGGCGTCGATCAGTGGATCGGTGCTGGCGTTGGCCGTCAGCGATGCGCCTGTTGCAGCCAGATCCGTAACGGGGCTCATCGCCACGACCGCCGCAGGCAACGGTCCCTTGACCCGCATCTGCCTGAGCGTGGCTTCGATCGCGAGGTTTCCGCCGACGGATTCGCCAACGACGACGACATTGCTGGCCTCATAGCCGGAACCAAGCAGCCACCGGTAGGCTGTCAACGCGTCGTCGATTTGTGCGGGATAGGGGTTATCGGGTGCAAGCCTGTAGTCGATGAGAAGCACGTCGGCGGACGCCGCCTTGGCCAGTGCGCCCGCTATGGCCCGGTGCGTGCGCAACGAACCGCCATAAAAGCCGCCGCCGTGGATATAGAGAATGGCGCGCTTGCCGATCGGATGATGCAGCCTTGCCGGCCAGATGAGCTGCGCGTCGACACCATCTGCATCGACAGGCCTGATTTGCACGCGCGTCGGCTCGGGGGTGGCTTCCATCATGTCTTCGAACGCGTTGCGCCGATCGCGAAGGCTGTCGGCCTTCGCATAATAGTGCTTCCATGTTTCAACGAGCTTGCGGACCTGGTCCTTCGAAACCTGCGTCTGGACCGGCGTATCCCCGGCGCTGGTGGGCGACATCGAGAAGGCGACGGCAAGGCTTGCGACCAGACATGTTTTGGTCAGTCCCGCTATTGAGCGCATGATCGCCGCGGACGCACGCCCGCGCGATATGTCGACCCGCCGCCGCAAAATCTCCATCACAAGCACCGCGAAACCTCCGATTCAGGACATCTGTCGAGACAGGTGAAACCTGCCACGACCACGGGCCCTGTCAAGCTCGCCATGGTTTAAGAAGCGACCCTTTTCGGCGTGTGAAAGTAATGCCTCTGTCGTATGTCGGCTAGGCTTTGGCCGCGAGTTCTTCCACCCGCTTCAGATTGACCACGGCCTTTACCGGCAGGTGATCGGAGGCAATGCGGGCAAGCGGCGTGTCGTGCGCCTCGACCGCTGTCACGACCCCCTTGCGATTTGCCATGATGCGATCAAGCGCGAGAACGGGAAGTCGTGCGGGAAAGCTCGGTACGGCGAGCGGCTGCGGGCCAAAGGCGGACTGGAACGTGTGCAGCGATGAACGGTCACCGAGCCGCCACTCGTTGAGATCGCCGAGCAGGATGGTCGGGACCTCACGCTTGTCGGCCATCAGTTCGACCAGCATCTTGGCCTGCTGTGCGCGCGAATGGCGAAGCAGGCCGAAATGGGCGGCGATGATGCGCAAGGCCCCGCCGCGTTCGAGATCGAGTTCGGCGACAAGCGCGCCGCGCGGCTCAAGCCCGGGGAGGTTGATCTGGTGCACGTCACGGACGAGGCCACGCTTGAAGAGCACGACATTGCCATGCCAGCCGTGAGCCTTGGCCATGCCGTTAACCGGCACCGGGATCAGTCCGGTCTCCCGTTCCAGCCGGCCGAGATCGAGAATGCCGGTACGCTCGCCAAACCGGGTGTCGGCTTCCTGAAGCGCAATCACATCGGCATCGATCTCGTGGATGACCCGGCTGGTGCGCTCCGGATCGAAACGCCGGTCGTTGCCGACACATTTGTGAACGTTGTAAGAGGCAATCAAAGTGCCGTCCGAGCGCGGCTTCTTCTCCGAATGTGCTGCATCCAGTCGCTTTTTTCGATTGCGGATCGATGCGAGGATGTTTGAGGGCAAACTGTCCTTTTTGGCATGCATCGGAGTTTGCTCGCGCTCCGTTGGTCGAAGTGGTTTGATCCGGAGTATAGGCCGGCTATTGAAACTTGCCACGCCTTTAGGCCGAAGAAATCCGCTACAAATAAGGCGATCCGAGCCAAAGAACCTTCTCGAGCAGCCGGACAGCGAAAGGTCGCGCACGCAGCCCCTCCAACGTAACCGGCGACGCCGACTTGATGGCCTCGTCGATATGCTCGTCAATCTCGTTGGCAAAGCCTTCATTCAGCACTTCCAGGTCGACCTCGAAATTCAGCCGCAACGATCTCGGATCGAGATTGGATGATCCGACATAGGACCAGACCCCGTCGATCGACAACAGCTTGGAATGGCTGAAGGCGCCGCTGGAGCGCCAGATGCGGCAATAGCTGCTAAGAATCTGGTCGAATTGCGCTGTCATCGCCCGGTCGACCAGGACGAGGTTGTTGACGGACGGAACGACGATATCAACCTCGACGCCACGTCGTGCGGCCGTCGCCAATGCGCTGATCAGCTCCCGGTCCGGCAGGAAATAGGGCGACATGATGCGGATCGATTTGCGCGCAATGGAGAAGGCGCCCATCAGCATCTTGTGGTTCGTCTCGATGCTTCTGTCGGGCCCGGACGCCACGACGCGCATGAAGACGGGATCCCCCGGTTGGCGCTCGGGCATCGCGGTTCGCCATGCTTCCCCTTGCAGGATCTCGCCGGTCGTGAAGCGCCAGTCTTCGGCGGCAACGTTGAAGAGGTCGGCAACAACCGGCCCGGTAACACTGAAATGGGTGTCGCGCGCAAAGCCCTCCCCTGCTATTTCGCGGGTAAAGCCTGCCCGGATGTTCATGCCGCCGGTCAGCGCGACGCGGCCATCGACGATGAGGATCTTGCGGTGGGTGCGCAGGTTCGCATAGGGCAAACGCAACCCCATGATAACGTTGCCGTTGAAGACCGAGACTGTGACGCCGCCATCTGCAAGATATCCGAGTATGCTCGGCACCGAATAGCGGGCGCCGACCGCATCGATCAGCACGCGCACCTCGACGCCCCGCTTGACCGCAGCAATAAGGGAATCGCCGATCCTCAATCCGATCGGGTCGCGGTCAAAGATGTAGGTCTCAAGCAGAACACTGCGGGCCGCACTGTCGATTGCCGCCTTCATTGCACCATAGCAGTCGTCGCCGGTCTCCAGCATGTCGATCGTGTTGCCGGTTGCGAGCGGAACGCGGGCGACGCGGTCGCCGAGTGTCTGGAGGGTAGCGAAACGCCGGCCAAAGCCGCTGATGACGATATCCGTGTCGGCGTCGAAGCTTTCGAGCTCATCGAGGTCCGCGTCGGGGATCAGCGCATCGCGCTGAAGGCTGAGCGAGGCGCGCCGGATACGATTGATACCGGCGATCGCATAGAGCACAGCACCGACGATCGGTGAGAGGATGATAACCCCGACCCAGCCGATTGCGGCGCGGACCTCTTCCTTTGTCATGGCCGCGTGGATCGCTGCCGCGGCGCCCATGGCGAGCGAAACAACGAATAGAATATGCGGCCAGTAGGTCGATATGAGATAAAACATTGCGTTGAACTATAAACACAAAGCTGCAGTGTTCAATTGCGCACTCATGGGCATGAAGCGTCCGGTTTTGCCGGCGCAAGATCTGTCGTCGGCAAGCACGAAGCACGCACCGCGCAGCAGCTGAATGCTGCAATGCGGGATTTATTTTTGCAGTGTGTCAAAAATTGCTTGAAACCGCACGATTACTCTGGAACTCTGAGGCCAGTATCGCGTTAGACCACGGGCCTCACTGACTGGAGATCGGCGATGACAGAAACTCGCGAAGAGTGGATCAGGAAGCGTGCCTATGCGCTTTGGGAAGAGGAAGGGCGTCCAACGGGCCGGGAGTTCGCACATTGGGAACAGGCCCGTGCCGAGCGCCAAGCGCTCGAAGGGTCTGCTGCATCCCCGGATGGCAAGGAAGTGAAGACGCGCAAACGCACCGCCTCCGCTTCAAACGCAAACGGCGCCGTCAAGGTCGCCGCGCCAAGGAAAACGGCTAGCCGGAAATCGGCGTGATCGCTTTTTCCGCTGTGACGGCGGGCGCCAATGATGCCCTTCGTCACATGACTGCATTGCTTCTGCTCTATTGAGTTCCTGGGGGCACGAAAGGTGCATCGAGGGAGAAGAAATACATGACTGCGCATGACGCCCACCTCGACGCCCACCTCGCGGAAAAAATGCTGCGGCGGCAATCGGCGATGGAACCAAAATCGAACTTGGAAGTTGATAGATTTGTCGTAGCGGATTGCCGCCTCCGCATCGCGCCTCGAGGGTAAAATGACCGCTCTTGTCATTGCCGCGTTAGCCTATCTGGCCCTCGCCCTGATCCTTGTCTATGCGATCGACAATCTCGTTGCACTGTTCTTTCCTGATGCACATTCTGCCCTACCGCTGCATTTTCCCACCTTTGAGAAGATGATGGCGTTGTCGCGCAAATATTATCGCAAATAGGCGACCTCGTCGGCGCACTGCTGCTCCTTTGGGTTTACGAGAACGTTGGAACTTTTCGAGCGTCAGTTGGTTGCCCTTTTCTCTGTCAGAAAAGGAGCCAGACATGCCAAGAGGCGACAAATCCGCCTACACGGACAAGCAGAAAAGAAAAGCCGAACATATCGAGGAAGGCTACGAAGACCGTGGCGTTTCCACCAAGGAGGCCGAACGGCGGGCCTGGGCGACGGTCAACAAGGAAAGCGGTGGCGGCAACAAGTCCGGGTCCGGTCGGGGCAAGCAAGATACCCACGAGGCATCGGAAAAGGGTGGGCGCAAGGGCGGCGCCGCCTCCGCAGCGCGTTCTGCGGCAGAGCGCTCGGCTTCGGCCAAGAAAGCAGCAGCGACGCGCAAAAGCAACGCGCAGCACGCGCATCACTGATCTCGAGCACGCCACCGGGAGGGACCTCATGGCATATGAACTGTACTATTGGGATGGCATTCAAGGCCGCGGCGAGTTTGTCCGCCTGGCGCTGGAAGAAGCCCAGGCGGATTATGTCGATGTCGCCAGGCAATCCGGGCCCGCGATGGGAACCGGAGCGATGCTGGACCTGATGAAGAGCAAGCGCCAGCCGCACATTCCCTTTGCACCGCCGTTTCTGAAGGACGGCGAGCTCATCGTCTCGCATGTCGCCAATATTCTCTCCTATCTTGGCCCAAAACTTGGCCTCGCGCCGGAAGATGAGAAACTGCGCTGCGTCGCCAACGGGCTGCAATTGACCATCACGGACCTGGTGGCAGAGGTGCACGATACGCACCACCCGATTGCCACCTCCCTTTACTATGAGGATCAGAAGGAGGCGGCGAAAGCCCGCTCCGCCGCCTTTATCAACGAGCGCATTCCAAAGTTCCTCGGCTACTTCGAGAAGGTGCTGCAACAGAACCCTCAGGGGCCGTACCATATCGTTGGCGATGCTCTGAGCTATGTCGACTTGTCGCTGTTTCAGGTCATCGAGGGCCTGCGATATGCCTTTCCAAAAGCGATGAAAGCCTATGCGGCCGACTATCCGGGGCTGATCGCGTTGCACGATGCCGTCGCCAAGCGCCCGAACATTACCGCCTACCTACAGTCGGACCGCCGGCTTGCCTTCAACGAGGACGGAATTTTTCGGCACTATCCGGAGCTTGATCTCGCGCCATAGCGGATATGGCATTGCCCCGGGTTGAGGGAGGCTGATAAGCTCCCTGCAACTCGCCCCAAACCGTCCCGTCACATTCCCGGAGGCTATCGCTGCCATGGCAAATCTTGCTCAATTGCTTGCATCCATCAAAATCCCGGACCTCGCCGGCAAGGCGGTGCTGATCACCGGCGCCTCGACCGGTATCGGTGCAGCGCTCGCCCGCGCCTTTGCTGCGCAGGACATGAAGGTTGGCATTCACTACAATGCGAGCCGGGAGCCGGCCGAAGCGCTTGCCGACGAAATTAGGACAGCCGGCGCAACCGTGCACCTCGTTCATGGTGATGTGTCGAAAGAGGGCGAGACGGAACGTGTCGTCGAAGAGACGGCCAGAACCTTCGGGCATCTCGACGGGCTGGTAAACAATGCCGGCGGCATGCTCGGTCGCAAGCCAACCGCCGAATATACCGACGAGCACTACATGAAGGTCATGGATCTGAATGCCCGCTCGGTTCTCGCTGCAACGCGCGCGGCCCATCCATGGTTGAAGAAGCAGGGCGGCTTCATCATCAACACGACCTCGATCGCCGCCCGCAATGGTGGCGGCAATGGTGCCGTGCTCTATGCGGCATCGAAGGGCTTCGTCTCGACGATCACGCGCGGCCATGCCAAGGAGTTCGTTCCTGACCGCATTCGGGTCAACGCGGTGGCGCCGGGCGTCATCGCCACGCCGTTCCATGAGCGCTACACCAACGACGAACAGATGGAGCTCCAACGCAAGACGATTCCGATGGGTTTCGTCGGAACGCCGGAGGATTGCGTCGGCGCCTATCTCTTCCTGGCATCGCCGACGCTTTCCGGCTACGTCACCGGCCAGATCATCGAGGTCAATGGCGGCCAGCTGATGCCGTAAGCGTGGGCTTGCACAAAGAAAAACAGCGCGGACGATCTCCGCGCCGTTTTCGTTCTGCGATGGAAATCAGACGCGCTCGAGCGCGATGGCAATCCCCTGACCGACGCCGATGCACATGGTCGACAGCGAGTAGCGCCCACTGGCTTCCCGCAGTTCCATTGCAGCCGTCCCCGTGATGCGCGCGCCGGACATGCCGAGCGGATGGCCAAGCGCGATGGCGCCGCCGTTGCGGTTCACACGGCCGTCATCGTCGGCTACGCCGAGTTCGCGCAGAACCGCCAGCCCCTGCGAGGCGAATGCCTCGTTGAGTTCGATGACGTCGAACTGATCCTGCGTCATGCCAAGCCGTGCCATCAGTTTGCGCGATGCCGGAACCGGGCCGATACCCATGATGCGCGGCGGCACGCCGGCAGCCGCTCCGCCCAGAATGCGGGCGATCGGTGTCAGTCCATACTTTCTGGCAGCAGCTTCGCTGGCAATGATCAGGGCGGCAGCGCCGTCATTTACACCGGAGGCATTGCCTGCTGTCACTGTCCCGCCCTCTTTCTTGAAGGGTGTGGCAAGCTTGGCAAGCGCTTCCATTGTCGTCGCGCGCGGATGCTCATCCTTCTCCACGACGACAGGATCGCCCTTGCGCTGGGGGATGGTGACGGAGGTGATTTCCTTTGCCAGCCGGCCATTGGCCTGCGCGGCCGCGGCCCTGGCCTGGCTTCGAACCGCAAAGGCGTCCTGATCCTGGCGCGAGACCTTGTAGTCCTCGGCGACGTTCTCGCCGGTCTCCGGCATGGAATCGACGCCGTACTGCTTCTTCATCAGGGGATTGATGAAACGCCAGCCGATCGTCGTGTCGTAGATCTCTGCGTGGCGGGAGAATGCCGTTTCCGCTTTCGGCATGACGAAGGGCGCGCGCGACATGCTTTCAACGCCGCCGGCAATCATCAGTTCGGCTTCGCCTGCCCTGATGGCGCGCGCGGCCGCGATGATGGCGTCCATGCCAGAACCACAGAGACGATTGATGGTCGTACCTGGCACCGAGACCGGCAGGCCCGCCAGCAGCGAGGACATGCGAGCGACATTGCGGTTGTCTTCGCCGGCCTGGTTGGCGCAACCGAAGATCACATCGTCAACCGCTTCCCAGTCGACATTGCCGTTGCGCTCAATCAGCGCCTTCAACGGCACGGCGCCGAGATCGTCAGCGCGAACCGCTGACAGCGAACCGCCGAAGCGCCCGATCGGGGTGCGGATATAGTCACAGATATAGGCTTCGGTCATCAGGCTTCTCCCTTAGAGTTCCGGGACGACGAGATCGGCAACCGGACCGTCGATGTAGAGGGGCGCGCCGGTCATCGCCTGCAATTCCTCGACCGTCATGGCGGCAAGCTTCTCGCGCAACACGAAACGGCCTTCCACAATGTCGATCACGGCATGGCTCGTATAGACGCGGGTGATGCAACCGACCCCGGTCAGCGGGAAGGTACATTTGTCGACAAGCTTCGGCTCGCCGTTCTTGGTGACGTGCTCGGTAATGACGCAGACCTGCTTGGCGCCATGCACGAGATCCATGGCGCCACCGACCGCCGGCACGCCCTTGGCGCCGACCCTCCAGTTGGCGAGGTCACCATTCTGCGCCACCTGGTAGGCGCCGAGGATCGCGACGTCGAGATGGCCGCCGCGAACCATGGCGAAACTGTCGGCATGGTGGAAGAAGGCCGAGCCGGGCTTCAGCGTCACCGGCCGCTTGCCGGCATTGATGAGATCCCAGTTCTCCTCTCCGGCGGGCGGTGCCTCGCCGAAATCGAGGATGCCGTTTTCCGTATGGAAAATCGCCTGGCGGCCTGGCGGCTGATAGCGTGCCACCATTTCCGGAAAGCCGATGCCGAGGTTCACATAGGCACCGTCGGCAATGTCCTGGGCTGCGCGCCATGCGATGCTGGCATTGGAAAGCTTGATGTCTTCGCGGGTGTTGATGATGCTGATATCGACGGTCATTGATAGACCACTCCGGCTCGAACGAGCTCTTCTTCCTGGGCGGGATTGGCGACCTCGACGACACGGTCGACGAAGATGCCGGGGGTGACGACATGCTCGGGGTCGATGCCGCCGGCGGGAACGATGCTGGAAACCTGGACGATGGTCTTGCCCGCCGCCATGCACATCAGCGGATTGAAGTTGCGCGCCGCCTTGTTGTAGGTGAGGTTTCCGTGGGTGTCGCCAACATGGGCCTTGACGATGGCGAAATCCGCCTTCAGCCAGCGCTCCTGCACATAATGCCGGCCGTCGAATTCAGCGATGACCTTGCCCTCGGCAAGTTCGGTGCCGTAACCCGTCGGCGTGTAGAAGGCCGGGATGCCGGCGCCGCCAGCGCGGATGCGCTCGGCAAGCGTTCCCTGAGGCACCAGCTCCAGCTCGATCTCTCCCGCAAGATACCTGTCCGTGAAGGCGCGCGGGTCGGACGAGCGCGGGAAGGAGCAGATCATCTTCCTCACCATGCCGGCGTCGATCATCGCGGCAATCCCGATGCGGCCGTTGCCGGCATTGTTATTAATCACCGTGAGGTTCCTCGGCCCCTTGTCAATCAGGGCGTGGATCAGCTCGATAGGTGCGCCCGACCCGCCGAAGCCGCCAATCATGACGGTCGCTCCGTCTCCGATTTCGGAGATGGCCTCAGCCGTGCTCCCGATAGTCTTGTCCATGCTGGATCACTCCTTGCCGGCGAGATGCTCCTCTGCGCCCTTCACCGATGGATAAAACGCTGAGGCAGGGCGGGCAAGGTATTTTGTGCGGTATTTGACATTTGTTCGTATATCGCACAAAATAATGGGGCGAATTGCATTCTGACCGGGATCCGGCAACAAGCTCGCGAGCAAAGGAGGAACCATGCGAGAAACTGATTTTGTCAGCGGCTTTGCCAGAGGACTGAAGGTCATCGAGGCGTTCGAGGAGACCCGCCAGCGGCTTTCGATCGCCGACGCCGCGAAGTTGACCGGCCTCGACCGCGCCACGGTGCGCAGATCGCTGCTGACGCTGGCCGAACTCGGCTATGCCGAATATGACGGCAAGTTTTTCGCCCTGACGCCCAAGATCCTGCGGCTCGGGCACTCCTATCTCTCGGCAACGCCCCTGCCCGTCCTCATCCAGCCGCATCTCGATCAATTGTCGGAAAAAGCCGGGCAGAGCGCATCCGCCTCCGTGCTCGATGGCACGGAGATCGTCTATATCGCCCGCGCTTCGCAGCGGCGTGTCATGTCGATCAACCTGACGCCGGGCAGCCGCCTTCCCGCCTTCTGTGCCTCGATGGGTCGCGTCCTGCTGTCAGCACTGCCGGAGGCCGAGGCCAGGGCAGTCCTTGCCCGCACCGACCTCAAGCAAAATACGCCAAACACCAAGACCGACGTCGAGGAACTGATGGCGGAGTTTCGGCGTGTGCGCGATCAGGGTTACGCCGTGATCGACCAGGAACTGGAAATCGGCCTCTGCTCCATTGCAGTTCCGGTCGAGAACGATCGCGGGCAGACAGTGGCGGCAATCAATATCGGCGCACCGGCCGCCCATGCGCCAGCCGCGGAAATGCCGGCTCGCTACCTGCCGCTCCTTCGAGAGACACAGAAGGCGCTCAGCCTCGTGCTGCGCTAGACACCAAGCTTCGCACGCTCCGCCATGCGCCATGATCGAGGCGTCTGGCCAGCCTGTTTGAGGAAGAAGCGCGAGAAATAGGCGGGGTCCGAAAACCCGAGCCGGTAAGCGATCTCCTGGACGCTGCCAAAGGTGAAGACCAACTCGCGTTTTGCCTCATCGAGGAGCTTTCGGGCAATCAACTCGTGCGCACCGTAACCGCTCGTGGCGCGTACGATCCGGTTCAGGTGGGTCGGCGAGATGCCGAGCGCCCTGGCATAGAAAGCTGCCGGCTGGTGCGATTTGAAATGCCGCTGGATCAGGCCGTGCAGCAGCTCCATGCGACGTTCATTCTCGTCGGCAGCCGCCTCGTCGTCCTGTCTTTCAGAGGAGAGGCGCGCGGTCAGCAACAATGCCGACGTCAGATAGGACTCCAGCAGGTCGTTGCGCCCGCTTTTGCGCCGCGCGAATTCGCGTCCGAGCCGCTGCAGGCAGGCAGCCACGTAGCGCGCCTCCTCATCGTCCATGTCGAGCCTCGTCAGATGCGGCGATGCCATCCACTCGCCGAGCCGGCTGCGGTCGCCGGGGATGGCCTTCAGATGCGAGCTCAACACCGTGATGACGAAGCCGTCGATGTCCCTGGAGAAACGAAAACCGTGATCGAGGCCGGGGGGAACGGTAATGACCGACTGACCTTCGATCGGGTGCCAGGCGCCTGAGAACATTGCCTCGCCGGAGCCGCTATCGATGTACAATATCTGAAAGAAACTGTCGTGGCGATGTGGCCGGATCTCGAAATGATGCAGGCTGCTACGGGCGGGAATTGTTTCGCAGTGCAGCCAAAACTCCGGCTTTTTGCCGGTATTCTCGCCGTAGAGCTCGTAGGTCGGCACAATCCTTACCATTCCTGCCTCCATCACCCGATGTTCGCTTTGTGCAATTTCATGATGGATTTGTCCATTGTTGATGGCGCCTTGCCCGGTCAAGATTTGACAAAAGACAAGTGCGGGAGGACACCATGCGCACCAAGGTAGCCATCATTGGCTCCGGCCCTTCAGGACTTTTGCTTGGCCAGTTGCTGACTGAAGCCGGCATCGACAACGTCATCCTGGACCGCGTTGGCAAGGAATATATCCTTGGCCGCGTACGTGCCGGGGTGCTGGAGGAAGGAACCGTTGGACTTATCGATGAGGCAAAGGCTGGCGCGCGCATGCATGCCGAAGGTCTTTCGCATGACGGCTTTTCCCTTGCCTTCGACGGGCGCGACCATCGCATCGACCTGTTCGGTCTGACCGGCGGCAAGCGCGTCATGATCTACGGGCAAACGGAAGTCACCCGCGACCTGATGGAGCGACGCGAGGCCAGCGGCGCGCTGACGATCTACGAGGCAGCGAATGTCAAGCCGCACGATTTCGATGGAGCGGCCCCTTACGTCACCTACGAAAAGGATGGTGCTACGCGCCGCATCGACTGTGATTTCATCGCCGGCTGCGACGGTTTCCATGGCGTCAGCCGCAAGGCGGTTCCCGAAAAATCGCTGCGCACATTCGAGAAGATCTACCCCTTTGGATGGCTTGGAATTCTGGCCGAGGTCGCTCCCGTCAACCATGAGCTGATCTATGCCAACCACCCGCGGGGATTTGCGCTCTGTTCCATGCGCTCGGAGCATCGCAGCCGCTACTACATCCAGTGTCCACTCGATGAAAAGGTCGAGGATTGGAGCGATGACCGCTTCTTTGACGAACTTCGCCGCCGCCTGCCTGCGCATCATGCCGATGCACTTGTGACCGCGCCTTCCTTCGAGAAGTCGATCGCACCGCTTCGCTCCTTCGTTGCCGAGCCGATGCGCTTTGGCCGCATGTTCCTTGTCGGCGATGCCGCCCATATCGTTCCGCCGACCGGTGCCAAAGGCCTCAATCTCGCCGCGAGCGACGTGCATTATCTGTTCTCGGGCCTGATCGAACACTACCAGGATCGTTCGAACGCAGGCATCGACACTTATTCCCAAAAGGCACTCGCCCGGGTTTGGAAGGCGGTCCGTTTCTCCTGGTGGATGACAACGATGATGCACCGGTTCCCCGATACCGGTGACTTCGACCAAAAGATTCAGGAAGCCGAACTCGACTATCTGACGCATTCACGCGCAGCTTCGACCGCGCTTGCGGAAAACTACGTCGGCCTTCCCTACTAGCTTCCCTTCCGCCATCCACGGAAGGGGTGCACGGAGAGCGGCGGTGGTTCATGCGTCCCACCGCTGCTCGCCCGTCGATCGGGACCTCTGTCGGCTGGCAGGCTTGCTGGCGTCAGACCTTGCGGAATTCGAGTTCGTAGACGACCTCCTCGCCGTTCTTTGGATCGACCCCAGGGGCGCCGCTGATGACAAGCCTGTTGCCGTCGATGGAGAACGGCCGGATCAGGTCGCTGACGCCCCAGGCCGGATTCCAGCTCGCATCGACATGGTGCACCACGCGTCCATTCTCGAAGGTATAGGTTCCGGCATAGGCGAGCATGGAATCGAACAGCGCGACCTTTTCGGCGTCCGTCGGGACTTCGCCCTTGAGTGCCGGTCGCTCTCGGCTGACGACCACAGCCATTACCCGGCCATCCGGATGATAGGAAAGATATCCGACGGGGTCGGGTCCCATCGCATTCGTAACCAACCCGGTCGCAACAGCACGGCGCGTCCAGGACACCATTCTCCATGTTCCATGTAATGCGGCTGCACTTCCCATAGTGTGGCTCCCACGCGCAGTTGCACGAGCTGGACGATACCACGCAGGCCCTATCCGCAACAGGGTCGCTAGGTCTTGGCGGCAACCTCCATAGCCGCCTCCCGCAGCGTCTGCATGAGGATCGAAAGCGGCAGCGAGGGAATGGCGTCCGTGCGCATTGTCAGTCCAACCGGCCCTTTTGTTTCGCTGGTGTCAATCGGCAAGACTTCCAGGAGGCCGTCGGCGATATCGGTTGCGACCACACCTGTGGAAATGATCCAGATGGCGTTGCTCGACCGCACGAAGGCGCGGCCAAATGAATCGGAGACCGTTTCGATCTGGTTCGGCAGGCTGGCGACGCCGTTGGCAATCAGGAAGCTTTCCACGAAGGGGCGAATGATCGAGGCGCGCGTCGGCATCAGCACGGTATATTCACTGAGCTTCGCAAACAGCGACTGGCGCGATTTCAGCAGCGGATGGCCTGCACGAACCGCAAAGACGACCTGTTCGGAGTAAAGATGCTCGAAGGCAAAGCCGGCCATCTTTTCCGCGCCGGCAAGCCGCCCGACGACGAGATCGAGGTCGCCGACGCGCAGCTGCTCCAAGAGCACCGCATTCTCTCCCGTCACGATCTTGATGCGGCTCCAGGTGTTTTCCTTGAGGAAAAGCTCCATGGCGCGCGGCATGATCCGCGTCGAAACCGTCGGCAAGGCGCCGATGCGAATCGGCGGGGCCTCGCCGAAACGCTCCTGGGATACCGAATCAAGGCCCTGGCGCAAGGCCGTGAGCGCTGCTCCCGCATGGCGCAGAAAAACGTCGCCATAGCGGGTGATCTTGATGCCGCGCCCGTCGCGCTCGAAGACCGCAACGCCAAGCACCTCCTCCAGTTCGCGGATCGTCTTCGTCACCGCCGGCTGGCTGACATTGAGCAATCCGGCTGCCTTCATCACGCTTTTCTGCCGCGCCACCTCGACAAATGTCTGTAGATGACGAAACTTCACCCGACTGTCGATCATGGATTTCATAACTCCGGAGTTATCGAAATGCCACGAAATATCATTTTACCTAACCAGATTAAACATCCAATTTGAACCAGGGTCTGTGTCGGCCCCTCTCATTCAAGTCGGCCGCGACTTGCATGGAGACCGGCACGGAGAGGAGATTTGCCGTGCAGTTTGCCCGTATCAATGACATCGCGATCCACTACCAGCTGATCAGCGGCCCCGCTGACAAGCCGGTCATCGTCTTTGCTAATTCGCTTGGCACCGATTTTCGCATCTGGCGCGACGTGATCGTACGACTGGCCGGGGACTACGCGATCATTGTCTACGACAAGCGAGGCCACGGGCTTTCCGATGTTGGCCAGGTTCCCTATTCGATCGCAGATCATGCTTCCGATCTTGCCGGCCTGCTCGATCTTCTGGCGGTCAAGCAGGCCTTCATCTGCGGTCTTTCCGTGGGCGGGCTGATTGCTCAGGCGCTCTACAAGGCGCGACCCGACATGGTGCAGGGACTGATCCTTTGCGATACGGCGCACAAGATCGGCACCACCGAAAGCTGGAATTCACGGATTGCAACCGTCGCCAGCAAGGGTATTGCGAGCATTGTCGACGGCGTCATGAAGCTCTGGTTCACGCCGGCTTTCCGGCGACCGGAGAACACGGCCTATCACGGCTACAGCAACATGCTCGTGCGCCAGCCGGTGGAAGGCTATCTTGCCACCTGCGAGGCAATCCGCGATGCCGACTACACGGACGTGGCCACCAGGATCAGCGTTCCGACGATCTGCATTGTCGGTGATCAGGACGGTTCCACGCCGCCCGATCTGGTCAAGTCGACGGCCAGGCTCATTCCGAACGCCCGCTTCGAGATCATACGCGATGCGGGCCATATCCCTTGCGTCGAGCAGCCGGAAGCGCTGACGGCAATCATTCGCGCATTCATCGATTCCGCATTGCATGGAGAAAAGAGCTCATGAGTGAACTCCACCAGCCGTCGAAGCGCTTCGAGCAGGGTATGGCGACGCGGCGTGCCGTGCTGGGCGATGCCCATGTCGATCGCGCCGAATCAAGCTCGACCCCGTTTGACAAGCCGTTTCAGGACCTGATCACGGAAGCGGCCTGGGGACATGTCTGGTCGCGCCCGACACTGACGCGCCGCGAGCGGTCGATCGTGACGATCGCGCTTCTGGCAGCACTTGGCCAGGACGACGAGGTGGCGATGCATGTCCGCGCCACCGCCAACACCGGCGCCTCGCGCGATGATATTTGCGAAGCGTTGCTGCACGTGGCGATCTATGCCGGCGTTCCCGCCGCCAATCACGCCATCAAGATCGCCAAGCATGTTTTCGAACAGATGGACGCCGGCAAGGCGGCCTGAAAGGCATAGGATGTCCGATCTTCCCAACCGCATTCCCGAAACCGGCGCATTCTTCGCGCGAGACCGCGAATGGCATGCGCCGGCCTTCACCCCAGGCTACAAGACCTCGGTCCTGCGTTCGCCGCAGCGCGCGCTGTTGTCGCTCGACGGAACGATTTCGGAAATCACAGGGCCGGTCTTCGGCCACTCCGTCATCGGTGAGCTCGACAACGATCTGATCCACAACTTCGCCAGGCCGGGCGAAAGTGCCATCGGCGAACGCATTATCGTCCACGGCCGTGTGCTCGACGAACGTGCACGCCCGGTACCCGGTGCCCTTGTCGAGTTCTGGCAGGCCAATGCCGGCGGGCGCTATCGGCACAAGAAGGAAACCTATCTCGCCGCCATCGATCCGAACTTCGGTGGATGCGGGCGCTGCATCACCGATGAGCATGGTCAGTATGCGTTTCGCACGGTTCGCCCGGGAGCCTATCCCTGGCCCAACGGCGTCAACGACTGGCGCCCGGCCCATATCCACTTCTCGATCTTCGGCCATGGCTTTTCCCAGCGTCTGATCACGCAGATGTATTTCGAGGGTGATCCGATGATCTGGAAGTGTCCGATCGTCGGCACGATCCCCGACAAGCGCGCCATCGAGCAATTGATTGCGCCGCTCGACTGGGGCAACACGATTCCGATGGATGCGCGCGCCTACAAGTTCGACATCGTTTTGCGCGGCCGCCGCTCGACGATGTTCGAAAACCGCATGGAGGGGAACTGATGGTTCAGGAACTCGGCTATCTCAAGGAAACGCCCTCGCAGACGGCAGGCCCCTATGTCCATATCGGCCTGACCCCGAACTTCTGTGACATCAAGGGCGTCTATGAAAATGACCTCGGAACGGTGATGGTCAACGACAAGACGCTTGGCGAGCGCATCACGGTGACAGGTCGCGTTTTTGACGGTGCCGGTGCCCTGGTGCGTGATGCAGTCATCGAAGTCTGGCAGGCCGACGGCGCCGGCCTCTATAACAGCCCGTCGGAGATGCGGGGCACGGCAGATCCGAACTTTACCGGCTGGGGCCGTTGCCCGACACGCGCCGAAGACGGCGTTTTCACCTTCGACACCGTCAAGCCGGGCCGCGTTCCCTTCAAGGACGGCCGCAAGATGGCGCCACACATCACCTTCTGGATCGTCGCACGCGGCATCAACATCGGCCTGCATACGCGCATGTATTTTCCAGAGGAGGCAGAGGCCAACAAGGCCGACCCGCTGCTTCTGCGCATCGAGCACCGGGAGCGCGTCGACACGCTGATCGCCCAACGTGACGGATCGACCTATAGTTTCGACATCCGGCTGCAGGGCGACCGGGAGACCGTGTTCCTCGATATCTGACCGCAGGGACTTGCGTTAAGGCCATTGCAGGCGCAGTTGTCGGTCGCAGCAGGAAAGACACCGATGACCATCTCAGCCTTTGATCACCCGTTTCTGTCCGGCCTGCTCGGCGACGAGGAGACGGCTTCGTATTTCTCCGCGGCGGCAGATATTCGCGCCATGCTCGGGTTCGAAGCAGCACTCGCCAGGGCCGAGGCCGTTCACGGTCTGATTTCGCATGAAGCGGCACGCCATATCGGCACGGTCTGCGCAACGTTTGAACCGAATGTCCTCAATCTGAGAACGGCCACGGCCCGCGACGGAGTTGTGGTTGCCGATCTTGTCAAACAGCTGCGCGAGGCAGTCGGGGAGCCGTACTTTGATTGCGTCCACCTCGGCGCCACGAGCCAGGATGTCATCGACACCAGCCTGATGGTTCGCCTGAAGGCAATCACGTTCCTGTTTTCAAACCGGCTCACGAAGCTTGCCAAGGTGTTCGACAGTCTCGACGCGCAGTTCGGGAAAAGCGCTTTGATCGGGCGGACCCGCATGCAGGCAGCGATCGCGATCACAGTCTCTGATCGTCTTCGCGCCTGGCGCGCACCGCTTGCCGGTTATCGGGACCGGCTGACCGAACAGGGCTTTCCCCTGCAGTTCGGCGGGGCAGCCGGTACTCTCGACAAGCTTCAGGATCTTGCCCCAGCCGTGCGCTCAGCCCTGGCCCAGGAGCTCGGCCTCTCAGACACGCCGCAATGGCAAAGCCAACGCGGGGTCATCGCGGATTTCGCCAATCTGCTGTCGCTCATCGGTGGCAGCCTTGGCAAATTCGGGCAGGATGTCGCGCTTCTGGCGCAGGCGGGCGATGAGATCGAGCTATCAGGGGGTGGCGGTTCGTCCGCAATGGCGCACAAGCAAAACCCGGTCGCAGCCGAAACGCTCGTTGCTCTGGCGCGCTTCAATGCGACCCAACTCTCCGGCATGCATCAGTCGCTGGTGCACGAACAGGAGCGATCGGGCGCGGCGTGGACGCTGGAATGGCTCATTCTGCCGCAAATGGTCATGGCGACGGCCACTTCGCTTCGCCTGGCGCTTGAACTGGCCGGCAATATCAAGCGAATTGGGCACAAATCATAACCCTCGGGGTATGAGTTTTGCCGTTTATTTCATTTTACATTACCGTTTTGAATGAGACACTATCGCCAAGGCTTTAGCTGTGAACTAAAGCGGCGTAGGAGTGCGCCATCGTCAATGGGAGGATTTATGAAACGGTTTGTCCTGGCCGCCGTTGCGGCAGTCGTCATGAGCACAGCGGCCTATGCCGATACCATCAAGGTCGGCGTCGTCGGGCCGTTCTCTGGTCCGTTCGCCCTGCAGGGCAAGAACTTCAAAGCCGGTATCGATGCCTACATGGCGATCAACGGCAACAAGGTCGGCGACAACACCGTCGAAGTGATCTATCGCGATCTGCCCGCGGCCGATCCGGCGCAGTCGAAGGCGCTGGCGCAGGAGCTGGTCGTCAAGGAAAAGGTCCAGTACCTCGCGGGATTCTATTTCACGCCTGACGCGATGGCCGTGACGCCGATCCTGAAGCAGGCGAATACGCCGCTCGTCATCATGAACGCGGCCACATCGGCAATCGTCACCAAGAGCCCGCTGGTGGTGCGCACCTCGTTTACGACGTGGCAGACCTCGACGCCGATCGCCAAGGTTGCCCATGACGCCGGCGTCAGCAAGGTCATCTCCGTTGTCAGCGACTACGGTCCGGGCGTCGACGCCGAGAATGCCTTCAAGGCAGCCTTCGAGAAGGAAGGCGGTCAGGTCGTCGAGGCAATCCGCATGCCGCTCTCGACCAACGATTTCAGCCCGATCATGCAGCGTATCAAGGATTCCGGCGCGCAGGGCGTTTTCGCCTTCCTGCCATCCGGTCCGACGACGCTCGGCTTCGTCAAGGCCTACAATGAAAACGGCCTCAAGGCTGCCGGTATCAAGTTCTTTGCGCCAGGTGACCTGACGCAGGAATCCGATCTTCCGGCACTTGGCGATGCTGCTCTCGGCATTCAGACAACCTTCCATTATGCCGTCTCGCATGATTCGCCGGAGAACAAGGCGTTTGTCGAGGCTGCAGCCAAGGCAATCGGCAGCAAGGCGGAACTGTCCTTCCCGGCCGTCGGTGCCTATGACGGCATGAATGTCATCTACAAGATGATCGAGGCGACCGGCGGCAAGCAGGATGCAGCCAAGGCAGTCGAGGCAGTCAAGGGCCTGACCTGGGTCAGCCCGCGCGGTCCGGTCTCGATCGATCCGGACAGCCGCCACATCACGCAGAACATCTACCTGCGCGAAGTCACCAAGGCCGATGATGGCACCTATTACAACAAGGAAGTCCAGACGTTCGAAAAGCAGGGCGACCCTGGCCTTGCGGCTGCGAAATAACGACCTCTGACATCTGTAGCGGACCGGGATGCTTGCGGCGCCGAGCGCGCTCTAAGCACCGCAATGCCGGCCCGCTCCAACAGCATCGGGATAGCCTCATGCAAACAGTCTTCAGCATAGCCGTCGATGCGCTTGCCTATGGCATGGTGCTGTTCGTCATCTCGATCGGTCTGTCGGTAACCATGGGATTGATGCGCGTCGTCAATCTCGCCCACGGCGCCTTCGCCATGATCGGCGGTTACATCGCGTCCTATACCGCGCGCGATCTCGGGCTTGGCTACGGTGTTGCGGTGATTGCCGCTGTCGTTGGGACCGTCATCATCGCAATTCCTGTCGAACGCTTTCTCTACAGGCGGATTTATGGGGCGCCAGAGCTGACGCAGGTGCTGATGACGATCGGCATTACCTTCTGCATCATCGGCATTGCCAACTATGTGTTTGGTCCAACCCTGAAGACGATCCCGCTGCCGTCAGGACTTCAGGGCTCGGCGGACCTTGGCTTCCGAACCATCCCTGTCCACCGCCTGTTTGCTATCCTGTGCGGTCTCGCAGTCGCGGGCGGACTTTGGTATGCGATCGAAAGGACCAGCTTTGGCGTGAAGCTGCGCGCCTCCGTCGACAATGCGGCGATGGCGGCAGCACTCGGGGTACGCACCGAGATCATCTATGCGCTAAGCTTTGCCGTCGCCGTTGGCCTTGCCGCCTTCGGCGGGGTTGTCGGCGCCGAACTGCTGCCGGTCGAACCCTACTACGCGCTGCGCTATATGGTGACCTTCCTCGTGGTCGTTTCGGTCGGCGGTGCCGGCTCCATCCCGGGCGCATTGATTGCCTGCCTCGTGCTCGGCGGCATAGATACGACAGGACGCTACCTGATGCCGGAATTCGGCGAATTCTTCTTCTACCTCGCGGTCATTGCGATCATCTGCATCTTCCCGCGCGGTCTGGCGGGAAGGACGAAATAGAATGGCTGCCGTCATGAACACCGAAGCAGGCGTTTCCGCCTCTGCCCGCCGCCACCGATCGCTTCACCGTGATGCGGCAGGCGCTGCGGCGATCCTGGTCGCTGCCGTCATCGGCTACTTCCTGTTTCCGGATAATCTTGCGCTGCTTACCCGCATCGTCGCCGTCGCCCTGCTTGTTCTCTCGCTTGATCTTGTCACGGGCTATTGCGGCGTCGCGACGCTTGGACACGCAGCCCTCTTCGGTTCGGGCGCCTATGCCGCGGGTATTCTCTCGGCGCATTATGGCATCAATGATCCGCTGCTGATGACCCTTGCGGGCATCGCTGGCGGTGCTGTCGCGGGACTGATCAGCGGTATCATTATCCTGCGTGGCCATGGCCTGCCGCAGCTCGTCCTGTCGATCGCGCTCATCCATCTCTTCCACGAGTTCGCCAACAAGGCGTCCAGCTGGACCGGCGGTAGCGACGGGCTGTCGGGGATCTCTGCCGACCCTATCCTCGGATATTTCGAATTCGATCTTTATGGCCATACCGCCTACGTCTTTGCGATTGTCCTGCTGCTCATCGTCTTTGTGCTTCTGCGTCTCATCGTGCGCTCGCCCTTCGGCATGTTGTGCCGTGGCATAAAGGAGGATCCGTTGCGCATTAAGGCCATGGGGGCCTCGCCAAAGGCTGGCCTGATGAAGATGTATGTGATCTCGGGTGCGGTCGCAGGCGTCGGTGGGGCACTCAACGCCATCACCACACAGGTCGTTGGCCTCGACAGCCTCTCCTTCACCCTGTCGGCGGAGTCACTGGTCATGCTCGTTCTTGGTGGCACGGGCTCACTGTTCGGTGGGCTTTCCGGCACGGTGATCTTCATGCTCTTCGAGGACTATGTCTCGGCGGCAAACCCATTCCACTGGCTGACGATGGTGGGCGCGCTTTTGATCGCCGTCGTCCTGTTCGCGCCGAAGGGGCTCTACGGCTCCGCCGCAGCCTTCTTTAATCGCAGGAAGGAGGCGGGACAATGAACGCCGTCTTCGAAGTTGCCAACCTGAAGAAATCCTTCGGCGGCCTTGCCGTGACAAACGATGTCTCGCTGTCGATGGCGCCGGGCGATCGCGTGGCGCTGATCGGACCGAACGGTGCTGGCAAAACGACCTTCGTCAATCTTGTGACCGGCAACTTGCAGCCCGATTCCGGCGATGTCCGGCTTGCGGGCGAGACTGTCACCAAAGTTGGTGCCAATGGACGTGTCAAGCGCGGCCTGGTGCGGTCCTTCCAGGTTACCCGGCTCTTCCTCGAGATGACTTCGGCCGAGCATGTCGCCCTTGCCATCCTCCAGCGTCAAGGACGCACGGGGCGCATGTTCGGGAATTTTCTTGCCATGCCCGATGTGATGGATGAAGTCAGCGAGCTGCTCAGTACGCTGGGGATCGCCCACCTCATGCATCGCAAGGTGAATGAGATTGCCTACGGCCAGCAGCGGCTCCTGGAAATCGCCATCGCGATGGCCCTCAGGCCAAAGGTGCTCCTGCTTGACGAGCCGGCCGCCGGCGTTCCCCAGAGTGACACCGGTCGCATCGAGCAGGCGATTGCCGACCTGCCCGCCGATCTTGCTGTGTTGATGATCGAGCACGACATGGATCTTGTTTTCCGTTTCGCCAAGCGCGTTGTCGTCCTCGCGGCAGGCACGATCATCTTTGATGGATCGCCCGCCGACGTGACCAAGGATGCCCGCGTTCGCGAGGCCTATCTCGGGAGCTATGCCAATGCCAGCCACGCCGCTTGAGGTCGAAAACCTGTCCGCCGGCTACGGGCCGACACGGGTTCTAGAAGGCATCTCATTCTCCGTTCCATCAGGCGCGCGCCTTGCCGTTCTAGGCCGCAACGGAATGGGCAAGACCACCCTGCTTGCGACGCTCGCCGGGCAGACCAAACGCTACGACGGCACGATCCGGATCGGTGGTGCCGACGTGACGGCCATGCCAAGTGCGTCACGCGCGCACAAGGGACTGGGCTATGTTCCGCAGGCGCGCTGCATCTTTCCGACATTGACGGTGGAGGAGAACCTCTTCGTCGGCCTCAAGGGCCGGCCGAAAAGCGCGCTTGAGGAAGCCTATGGCATGTTCCCGCGCCTGAAGGAGCGACGCCGCAATCTTGGCAACCAGCTTTCGGGCGGCGAACAGCAGATGCTGTCGACGGCACGCACGATCCTTGGTCGTCCGTCGGTGCTTCTGCTTGACGAGCCGCTGGAGGGCCTGGCACCCGTCATCTGCGAGGAGCTCATGGTTGCGTTCGCCGAGCTCGCGAAGACCGGCGACATGACGATCCTGCTGGTTGAACAACGCATCCAGAGCGCGCTTGATTTTGCCGACCATGTGATCGTGCTGGAGCGCGGGCGCCTCGCCTGGGCTGGGACGCCAAAGGCGCTGTCGGACGATCACGCGGCTGTCGAGCGCTTGCTTGGCGTTGGCGGTCTGCATTAGGCGGAGCAACCAGGGGGGCACGATCGTCGTCCTGCCCCGTGGCCAAACCGCCCGCGGCGCTCTCATACTATTGACGGAGAAGCATTCAATTGTATTCCGGCAGTCGAGAAACCATCTAATAGACAAGAAAAGTGGGCCATGCCGTCTCCCATCTTGTCAGGCGTCATCGTCCGTTTACTGAAAACAAACCATAAGCAGTTGCGTTCTGGCGTGAAAACCGATTGCTTAGAAATATCTACCATTCTGCTCGCAGCTGGTAGAAACGGCACGAAGGATACGGGTCGCCGACAAAACTCAACGCTTCGCTTGTTCGTCAAAGTATGATTACCATGGCGTAGAGAGGTCGGCCCATTTTGAAGACGCGATGAGTAAAGATCTGTTTCAGGTAAAGTTTTGGGGCGTTCGCGGCAGCATCCCGGTCTCGGGCCCCGAATTCGATCGCTATGGCGGCAACACCTCGTGTATCGAAATCCGCTGCGGTGAACACCGGATGATCTTCGACGCCGGATCAGGCGTGCGCGAAGCCGGGCTTGCCATGCTCAACGAGGATGTCAGGGATGTCGACCTGTTCTTCAGCCACTGCCATTACGACCACATCATCGGCCTGCCCTTCTTCAAGGCCATCTACTATCCGACGATCGACCTGACGATCTGGTCGGGCCATCTCGACGGCAAGATGAGCACACGCGAGATGATCGAGCAGTTCATCAGCCCACCGTGGTTCCCGGTCAAGACCGACATCTGCCAGGCGACGATGAGTTTCCGCGACTTTCACGCCGGCCAGACGCTGGAGCCGCGGCCCGGCGTCAAGATCAAGACGTTCATGTTGAACCATCCGGGCGGTGCAATCGGCTACCGCATTGAATGGCAGGGGCGCTCCGTCGCCCTGATCTACGATATCGAGCATGTTCCCGGCGTTTACGATCCGGTTGCGCTTGAAATGATGAAGGACGTCGATCTCGCCGTCTATGATTGCACCTACAACGAAGACGAGATGCAGCGCTTCAAGGGCTTCGGCCATTCCACCTGGCAGCATGGCGTCGAACTGGCCAAAATGGCGGGTACCAGGCAGTTTGCCTTGTTCCACCATGCTCCATCGCGAACCGACACGCAGCTCGAGCAGATGGAACATGAGGCCCAGGCCGCATTTCCAGGAGCTTTCGCCGCAAGGGACAATCAGGTCCTCGAAATCTAGTCCAGAAGATCGCGCGCCGACATCCAGGCGGCGCCCGGATGTTTCCCGGTCTCCTGGAAGAGGCGGGTCAGGAATTCCCACTCCGATGCACCGTGCACCAGATGGTGGGTGAGAACGCCAACGGGCTCGTCGTCTCGCGCAAAGCGCGCTTTCAATTCTGCCACCAATTCCGCGACAAGGTCGCCATGCGGACGGTTCCCACGCTGTCCGCGCTGGTTTACGACGTCGACATGCGTGTTCAAAAGGCGGATCGGGCTGTGAGACGTGGTCCTGCCGAATATCGACAGCACATCAAAACCCTGTGCTCCAAGCAGCGGGATGAGCTCGGCGCTAATCCTGTTCCAGGGCGGCACGACCATTGGAACGAGCGCGGGGCCGTAAAGGCCTTGAAGGATGACAAGACCATCGCGCAATTCGCCGAGCACGAGGTCCGCCGGCCGATGGCGGCCAAGCTCCTGTTTCTTTTCCTCCGGGCCGGCATGGTTTGCATGTGACCAGCCGTGAACGGCGACAAGGATATGGTTTTCCCGTAACAGGCGCGTTGCCAGTGCTTCGCCAGTCGAGGCTGGAATGACGGCAATGGTCAGCGGGACGGAAGCTTGACCTGTGAGGGCGAGCAGGCTCTCGAGCGCGTCGGTCGGCTCGATTGCATCATCGTCGCGAAGCCAAAGCCGTGCCCGGCGCCCCGCCGCCTGCCAACGGTCGAGTTCCCGTCGGAGCGGCAGCCAGATCTGATCGTCGGTCATGCTTTTCGTCTCACGTAAGTCTGCAAAATGGTGTCGAGGGCTTTCGCGGCGACCTTGAGCGAACGTTCTTCCAGAACGAATTGGCGCGCATTTGCACCCATTGTCGAGCGCCTCATGGGGTCGTCAAGCAAAGCCGCGATTGCCGCGGCAAAGCCAGGCAGATCGCCCTCTGCCGTCAGATAGCCGGTCGTGCCGTCGATGACCACCTCCGGAACGCCCGCCGTCCTCTGGGCGACCACCGGTAACCCGGCCGCCTGCGCCTCCAGATAGGCAAGCCCATAGGCTTCCCCGCAACCCGGCCACACATAGATGCCGGAGCGGCTGAGTTCAGCAGCGATTTGTCTGCCATTCAGCTCGCCGAGCCATTCAATACGGCCCGGTTCGAAGGCGCCAAACAGTTGCTCCACGTCGGCCCGCATCGCCCCATCACCGGCGATCGCCAGTGTCCAGGCGCGATCGCCAAGAAGCCTCAGCACCTTGGCCAGCATCGTGTAGCTCTTGATCTTGTCGCCGCCGCGCATCATGGCGACGGCGATCAGCCGTTGTGGCTTTGCCTTATGCAAGGCGGTCTCGAAAAGCGCAGTGTCGATGAAGGGCTTGAGTACGGAGAACGAGCCGGTCGGCAGGACTTCTGCCAGCCCCGCCCTGTCGCGTTCCGTAAAAGCGATGTTGACGGCCGCGTTACCGGCTCCGTCCACAACCAGTTTCTGCAGCGGTGCCCAATCGGTGGCGTCGCGCTTCGCCGAATAGGATGCCTCGGCCGTGACGTAGGGAATGGCGAACTCCCGGCAGAGCGTCGGTCCGAAGAAATCGGGTGACTTGTAGTAGGGATGGTAACAGAACCAGAGATCCGGGCGCAGCCCGCCTGACCAGTCCTTGCGGAGACGTTGCAGTTCCACCTGTCCCGCCGGCCATAGCCCGGCGGCATCCTCGGCGGTCGCAGCAAAACTGCGGAACTCAGAGACGACCTCGACGGAATGTCCGGCCAGTTCCAGTGCCTGCATGATGAGCCGCGCCATCTCACGGTCACCTGAGGGAACGGGATGGTTCGGGGACTTCAACGGTGCATAGAATGCAACCCGCATCAAAGCGCCTCCGTGGACACACACTGTTTACAATCGATGTCTGGGCTTGCCACGAGAAATTCCGCTATTGTCGGCTTCCTTAGGTTTTGCTGATAGCATGTGAAAGGCGATCACAATCAGAGACGGCGGCAATTCCACCTCAATTCCGTCCTCTCTATTGTATTTGTCATTTGGTATTCAAGAACGGGAATGAATGGCGACGGTCGCTGCCACCAGTATTTTTTCAGAGCGGACGATCAGGAGAGCTCGGCTTGGTTCCGGCCTCGTCATGTTTCTTTTTGTCCTGCTGCATCTGTCCAACCATGCGCTGGGTCTGATCTCCGTCCCGGTAGCCGACGATGGGCGGAGGCTTTTCCTGGCGATCTGGCGCAACCCTGTCGGAACCGTTGTCTTCTACGGCGCCGTCCTCGTTCACATCACGCTGGTGCTGAGGGCGGTCTACAGGCGCCGGAGCCTTGTCATGCCGGCGGGCGAGATGACCCAGATCGTACTCGGGATCGCGATCCCGCTGCTGTTGATCGACCATGTCATCGGCACGCGGATCGCCCATACGCTGTTTCACTACCGGGACGACTACGAGACGATCGTTCGGTTGCTCTGGATTACCTCTCCTGGTAACGGATGGCGCCAGATCATCGCACTGCTTGCCGTCTGGATCCATGGCTGTATCGGCCTGCACTTCTGGCTTCGCTACCGGCCTTGGTACGACACCATCGCCGCCATGCTTCTCGCGGTCGCGATCCTCTTGCCGGTGCTTGGCATACTCGGCTTCATTGAAATGGGAAGGACGATCGCGGAGCCGGCCTACGAGGGAATGGTCAACACCAACCGCTATCTCGAGAATCTCAATACGCGCTATTACTCGAACCCTGAGGCTCAACGCCAGCTTTCCATGATCCGCGCCGGCCTCTACGGCTCGTTTTCGGGCGCGCTTTTGATCGTCGTCGGCGCGCGGACATGGCGACGGTGGAGGGAGCGGGTCAACCAGATCACAGTGCGCTATCCGGGTGGCGAGGCGATCAGCGTGCCGCGCGGCTTTACGGTTCTGGAGGCAAGCCGGCTCGGTGGTTTGCCGCACTATTCCGTCTGCGGCGGCAAGGGGCAATGCTCGACCTGCCGCGTCCAGATCCTTGGCCGCTACGAGGATCTGCCGCCGCCTGACAAGCTCGAGCAATCGACGCTGAAGAGGATCAAGGCAGCACCCGATGTGCGGCTTGCCTGCCAGCTGCGGCCAACTCATGACGTGACGGTCGCACCGCTACTCGTTGCCGCGCCGGAGGCGACATTGCCGGCCAACACGCAGGAAACGAGCCCCGGACGCGAGCGTGAGATTACTGTTCTCTTCTGCGACATTCGCCATTTCACGTCACTGACGGAAATGCGTCTGCCCTTCGACATCGTATTTTTGCTCAACCGCTATTTCGCCCTGGTTGGCAACGCCGTTGAAAAGGCAGGCGGCCGTGTCGACAAGTTCATCGGTGACGGCGCCATGGCGCTCTTCGGCATCGGCAGCGCGCCTGAAGAGGCATGTCGCCAGGCGCTTGCCGCGGCAGCGGCCATCGTGCGCGACATCGAAAAGCTTGGCGTCGAGCTTTCGGACGAACTCTCCATGCCGCTTCACATCGCCATCGGAATTCACACGGGGCCCGCCGTCGTCGGAACGCTCGGCTATGGTCGGGTGCGCAGTCTCACGGCGATCGGCGACACCGTCAACGTTGCAAGCAGGCTGGAGACCGCAGCCAAGGAATTCGATGCAGCCATCGTCATTTCCGACGCGGTCGCAAGCCTTTCCGGGGCCGACACGGCGGGTGTGGAAAGCCGTGAAATCAGCGTGCGCGGTCGAGCTCTGCCCTTGAAAGTCTATGTGATTCCGAGCGACAAGGCCGCTGAACTGATCGAAGGAAAAGATGCATGACGAGCCGCGGCTGGCTCAACACCAAATTCTGGCAGAAACGGCTGCGAAAGGCGCGCAACGCTGTCGCAAAAAGGTTCTTCGATACTCGCACCGGCAGGCGGTTGCTGATCGAGAGCATCGGGCCGCGCGTCGTGTCGATGACGGTCGATGCTGGCGATCATCTGATGACCTTCTCGCCGTCCGACTACATTGGGCGCAAGGTCTTTCGAAAGGGGCATTTCGAGCGCGAGCATGTGGACCGCCTGATCGCGGTGCTGCGCGAGCGCGGGCTCATGCACGGGCGCTATCTTCTGGAGATTGGCGGCAACATCGGGACGCAGACCGTCTATTTCGCACTGAGCGGCGCCTATGATCACATCGTCAGCATCGAGCCCGATCCGCGCAACTTCCCCCTGCTGCAGACCAATATCCGCCAAAACAGGCTCGATCAAATGGTGACGCTGGTCAACTGTGCCGCCGGGGCGACGGCTGGCGAGATCGACTTCTTCATGAATGCCGACAATCACGGCAAGAGCAGCGCGTACCGGAAAAGTGCAAGCGACCAGAAAACGAGCGTCCCGGTCAAACCGGTGACCGAGATCCTCGATGAGCTCTCCATCGATCCCCTCGATATCGGCCTCGTCTGGATGGATATCGAGGGCTATGAGCCTGTCGCCTGCGCCTCGATGGCACCGCTCCTGTCGCGCCGCGTGCCGCTCTACATGGAATTCACGCCGCTCTTTTACGGACCGGAACAGACCCGCGATTTCATCAGGACGCTCGCCGGCTACTACGAGGATTGCCTGGTCTTCTTCGAGGAGGAAGAACAGGAGATGAAGGTCGTCAACCTGCCGGGCAGCATCGAACAGTACGACGTCTTGTTTCTTCCCTGATTATTTCCGCCGGTAGAGATAGTAGCGGCCTTCCTTGACGCCCGCCGGAAGTTCGAGCGGCTCCAGTTCCGGGCGATCCAGCGGCAGACCGCTGACGGCGATGCCATTCTTGGCAAGAACGCCTGCCATGAGTTGCGGCAGCCAGGTCAGTGTGATGGCGTCGATATCGTCATGCCCGGTGCCGATATCGGCATGGGCGAGTGCCGCTCCGATTCCCAGAAAGGCCTGGCCGGACTCGCGGATATCGCCGGTCACCATATTCTCCGACGGGGGTGTCGAAGACGAATAGGAGCGAACGTCGCGGTCGAAGGCAATGATGCGACGATCAGGAAAATGCTCGCGCAGATGATCATAGGTGCGGCCGTTGCCGAGGCCGAATTCCAGAACCGGCCCCTCGGTGCCGTTCACGAGCTCGACGATCGCATTCAATATGTCGCGCTGAGCCGTCAATCGACGGATGAAGCTGTCCAGGCGGCTCATCTATGTTCTTGTCCATTCAATCGTTTTTCGAAATCGGTGCTAGCACATGAAACTGTATGAAGTCGATTGCCGTAGATGGGAAAATGGCGTTGCAGTTACAGCATGGGTCTGTGCTAGGTTTCTCAGATGAACGACATCTCGAATGAAAGATTCTTTGCCGACGTACCCGTTTTCACCGATTTCGAGCGGGTAACCGATACGAGCAATTATCACCCGCTTCCCGACGGCTGGTTCCTGGCCCTTGCCGACATCGTCGGTTCGACGCAGGCGATCGCCGCCGGCCGCTACAAGGACGTCAACATGGCGGGCGTCAGCGTCATTTCAGCCGTCCTGAATGCGGTTGACAAGGGCGACTACCCGTTCGTGTTTGGCGGCGATGGTGCCGTGGTTGCGCTGCCGGGGAACCTCGAGAATGCGGCGCGAAGTGCACTTGCGGCAACGCAGCGATGGGTAGAGGAGGAAATGGGCCTGACGCTGCGCATTGCGGTCGTCCCGCTTGCCGATATTCGCAAGGAAGGCCTGGACGTTCGCGTCGCCCGTCACGCCGCCAGTCCCTTCGTAACCTATGCCATGTTTGCCGGCGGCGGAGCCAGCTGGGCCGAGCGCCAGATGAAGGCCGGACACTACGGCGTCGAGCCTGCACCGTCAGGGACGCGGCCGGATCTGACCGGTCTCTCCTGTCGGTGGAGCCCGATTGCGGCGCATAACGGCGAGATCGTCTCCATTATCGCCGTACCGGAAGAGGGCGGACGCCCCAGCCCGGAGTTTCGCAAGCTCGTAATGGAGGTGGTGGCTATCTCTTCAGAACAGGGCCGTGGCGGCCACCCGATTCCCGTGGATGGCCCTGAATTTGCCTTTTCTATGCAAGGCGTTGATCGTGAGGCACGGGCAACCGCACTGCCTGGAAAGAGACTGCTGCGGAAGCTGATCATCCTGTTTCAGGTCGCGCTTGTCGTCGCGCTCCACAGGCTGGGCATCAAGCTTGGCCGTTTCGATGCCCGGCGCTACACGCAAGACGTCTCCGGAAATTCAGATTTCCGCAAGTTCGACGACGGGTTGAAGATGACGATCGACGTCGATGCCGGCCATCTCGCCCGTATCCAGGCGCTCCTCGAAGAGGCGAAAGCAAAGGGCATTGCCCGTTACGGCCTGCACCGGCAGTCCTCGGCGCTGATGACCTGTTTTGTCCCGACACCGGTGTCACGCGACCACGTGCACTTTGTCGACGGTGCCAGCGGCGGCTACGCCGTCGCTGCCAGCCAGATCACGGGCAAGACACTGTCAGCAGTCGATATCACGCCTTGACGATGTGGTCGGCGAACAGCCCGAGGCGCGTGAAGACATTGCGGGTGTCGATGATCAGCCGCGCACTATCTGCAATCACCGCATAGTCGAGTTGATCATGGTCGGTTGCGACAAGAACTGCATCGTAGGCTTCCAGGGCTCCGGGCGTGAGATCAACCGATTTCCGGCCCTTCAGATGCTGATATTCGCGCGTCGAGGGGATCTCACCGACATGGGGATCGTGATAGTCGGCCTTGCCGCCGCGCTCTTCGATGATCTCCATCAGGCGCAATGAAGGGCTCTCGCGAATGTCGGCGACGTTCTTCTTGTAGGCGAGGCCAAGGATCAGGACCCGCGAGCGGCTGAGCGCCTTGCCGGCCTTGATGTCGAGTGTTTCGGCAAGTTTGCCGACGACATAACGCGGCATCGCCGAATTGATCTCGCCAGCGAGCTCGATAAAGCGCGTCGGCAACTCGTATTCGCGGGATTTCCAGGTGAGGTAGAAGGGATCGATCGGAATGCAGTGGCCGCCAAGGCCCGGGCCCGGGTAGAAGGGCATGTAGCCGAACGGTTTGGTCTTGGCCGCGTCGATCACTTCCCAGACATCGATTCCCATGGCGGCGTAGACGGTCTTCAGCTCGTTGACGAGCGCGATGTTGACCGACCGAAAGATGTTTTCGGTCAGCTTGACGGCTTCTGCAGTGGCGTTGGAAGACACCGGAACGACGGTTTTGACCGCAGCGCCGTAGAAGCTCTTCATCAGCGCCAGGGCCTCTGCGCCATCGCCGGCGACAACCTTCGGAATTGTCGCCGTGTGATAGTGCTGGTTGCCCGGATCCTCACGCTCGGGCGAGAATCCGACGAAGAAGTCGCGGCCGGATTTCAGGCCGGTTTTCTCCAGGATGACCTTGACGACATCATCCGTGGTGCCCGGATAGGTCGTCGATTCCAGCACCACGAGCTGGCCGGCACGCATATGCTCTGCAATCGACCGAGACGTTGCCTCCACAAAGGAAAGGTCAGGATCGCGATGCCTGGTGAGCGGGGTCGGCACACAGATGACAATGACGTCGCAGGCCGCAAGCTTGGAAAAATCCGTCGTGGCCGAAAAGCGCTGGCCGTCAATTTCGGCAGCGAGGTCGTCGCTTGCGACCGCATCGATATAGGAACGCCGCGCATCCAGGGAGACGATCTTGTTGGGGTCGATGTCAAAGCCGGTGACAGCAAAGCCGCAGCGGGCAATGGCGATTGCCAGCGGCAAGCCGACATAGCCGAGGCCTATGACACCGGCTCGGGCATTGCGGGTTTCGATCTTGTTTGAAAGGACGTCGTAGGTGGAGGAACTCGCCAAGGCAGGTCTCATCATAGTGCTGAAGGTACCTTGATCTAATGTAAGAGCGCACCAATTGAAACCCGCCGCCAAATCGACGTCCGTTGATGTAACCGCGAAGACTCGCGCTGCGGCTGTGCCTCGATCCTCCGGCAGTCCCGACCAGTGTGACCAAAAAGGCGCGGATGCCCCAAGAGATTTCATTGCAGGGTCAGAAAATGCGCAGATACCATTGTTTGGGATTGGTCCCGTGCCTATCTACATCGAATAACGAACCACGAGAAAGGACTGCCTATCCTACCCACTTTATCAAGGGTTTGACAGGTGCCGCTGCCGGGCTCCCGGCAGATCGTTGACACAATATTACCGCTCGTCCATCCTCCTTCCCGCCCTGCGCACGGCGTTGCTGCAGGCAGGGTTGTCGACGCTTTTCAGGAATGGACGTGCTTTATGAGGATACTACCAAGAATGGGCACGATCGAATCCAGCGTCTCCTCTATTTTGTTGGATCGGGTCGCTGAATGGCTGACGAATTCGTCGCTGGCCGGAGATGACCTCGAAAGCATCGTTCGCGGATTCTGCGAGCGTATTGCGGCGGCAGGGCTGCCGATCGCGCGCGTGCATCTGACGTTTTCGATGCTGCACCCGCTTTACGACGCATTGAGCTTTACATGGCGACGCGCAAGCGGTGTCACGATCGAGGGTTATCGCCATGCCGCCGGTCAGAAGCCGGACCGCTTCCTGCAGAGCCCCTACTACTATCTCCTGGACAATAACCTCCAGCACATCCGTCGCCGGATACCGGCCGACGGCCCAGCTGAATTCCCGGTCTTCCTCGACCTGCGCGATGAGCGCATCACCGACTATCTGGCTTTCGTCCAGCCATTCGGCGATGGCTCCGTCCAGGGCATGATGGGCTCATGGTCGACGGATAGCCACGCCGGCTTCTCCGACGACATGATCGATGCGCTGTTGCGCATGCAGAACCATCTTGCCGTTGCCGCGAAGATGGCGGTCTTAGGCAAGCTCGCCAACAACATGCTCACCACCTATCTCGGCGGTGATGCGGGAAAGCGGGTGTTGAATGGCCAGATCCGCCGTGGCGACGGCGAGACGATCCGTGCCGCTCTCGTCATGGGCGATATGCGCCAGTCGACCGTCTACGCCGAAAAAGAGGGGCGGCAGGCCTACATCGATACGCTGAACCAGTTCTTCGACGCGATCGCTGCGCCATTCAACCGCAATGGCGGTGAGATCCTGAGCTTCCTCGGCGACGGTTTCCTGGCCGTCTATCCCTGCGGCCGGCACAAGGATCCATCCAAGATTGCCTGTCAGGCAGCCCTTTCCGCGGTCCACCAGGCGCAAGCGCGTGTCGCGGAATTGAACCGGGAGCGACTGGATGCCGGCCTGACCAAGGTTTCCTACGGGATCGGCCTGCACGTCGGCAACGTCATGTTCGGCAATGTCGGCCTCAAGGATCGCCTGACTTTTTCGGCGTTCGGCTCGGCCGTCAACGAGGTCCAGCGCCTGCAATCGCTGACGAAGAAATATTCGAGCGAGGTCATCGCAAGCCAGGCCTTTGCCGGCTACTGCGGCGGCGAGTGGCGCACGCTCGGCGAGGAAAAGCTCCGCGGCATCCGCCAAAAAGTCACGGTCTTGCAGCCGCATGTGCCAGCACCCGTCCTGCATGTCGAAGAGAATTTCCGCGAGGTCGCACCGGCCGGACTTTCCGAGGCGGAGCAGGTCATTCTGCTTCATCGCGATGCTAGAAAGCAGGCCAAAAGACCGACGGTGGAGGAATTCGTCCAGTAGAGATACCAGGGCGCAGATTCAGCCGAGATTGAATCTTCCCCAGCCTGTAAAATGCCACGGTTTTCAAGTGTCCGTCATCAACTGGACACCCCGATTGCGGTACGGTAGTGTGCCTTAACGGGAACATGGAAAAACTGGGGAATTTCATTGGTATGGCGTCCGCCTCGGATCTGTTGCGCATCGAGAACCTCGACGTTTCTTTCTCGGTTTTCGGCGATCGCCTGCGCGTCGTAAAAAACGCGAATATCCGTATTTTGCCGGGCAAGGTCACTGCGCTCGTCGGAGAATCCGGCTCAGGTAAATCGGTCATCAGCCAAAGCATCATGGGCATCCTGCCAAACCCCGCAACGGCGGAGGGGCAGATCCTCTTTACCGACCCGCTGGATGGCAAGACGACGGACATTCTGCGCTATTCCCGCGACAGCGAGGAGATGCGTGACCTGCGTGGCCGCCGCATGGCGACGATCTTTCAGGAGCCGATGACCTCGCTGTCGCCGCTCCACACCGTCGGCAATCAGATCAGTGAAGCACTCCTCATCCACACGGAAGCCGACAAGAAGGAGGCGCGCGAAAGGACCGAGGAGATGCTGGGTCTTGTCGGCTTTGCCAATCCGAAGCGCACCTTCGACATGTACCCCTTCGAGCTCTCGGGCGGCATGCGCCAGCGCGCGATGATCGCAATGGCGCTGATCTGCAATCCGGCGCTCCTGATCGCCGACGAGCCGACCACGGCGCTCGACGTGACCATCCAGGCACAGATACTGGAGCTGCTGCGCGACCTGCAGCACAAGCTCGGAATGGCGATGCTGCTGATCACGCATGATCTCGGCGTCGTTGCCAACATGGCCGACGAGGTGGTGGTGATCTATCATGGCGAGATCATGGAGGCGGGACCGGTCGAGTCGATCTTCCTCAACCCGCAGCATCCTTACCTCAAGGGTCTGATGGCTGCCGTGCCGCATTTCGACATGAAGCCCGGCGAACGTCTCAAGGCGCTGCGCGACGTGCCTGTCAACCTGGAGTCCCTGATCGGCAAGAAGAAGGTGAAGGCCGAAGGGCCGGAGATCCTGCTTTCCGTCAACAATCTCTCCAAGACCTTCAAGACCCGCAACCGCGGCCTTTTTGGAACGCGCGAAGCCGCCGTCGTTCATGCTGTCGACGATGTCAGCTTTGACATCCGGCGGGGGGAATGCCTAGGGCTCGTCGGCGAATCCGGCTGCGGCAAGACGACGGTCAGCAAGATCCTGATGCGGGCCGTGACGCCGAACGGTGGCTCGGTGATCTTCAACGATGGCAAGGACGTCATCGACGTCCTGTCTGTTTCCGGCGACGATCTGCAGGAGCTGCGCACCAAGATACAGATGGTATTCCAGGATCCGGTCTCGTCGCTGTCACCGCGCATGACCGTGCGCAACATCCTCAGCGAGCCGCTGGAGATCCACGACCGCGGGGATAGCGCCGAGCGCAAGCAGAGGGTAGAGGCGCTGATGGGTGCGATCGGCCTCGACCGGCGCTATCTGAACCGCTACCCGCACAGTTTTTCCGGCGGGCAGCGCCAGCGCATCGGCATTGCGCGCGCGCTGGCACTCGGGCCAAAGCTCATCATTCTCGACGAGCCCGTATCGGCCCTCGACGTTTCCGTCCAGGCACAGATCCTGAACCTTTTGAAAGACCTGCAGAAGGATCTCGGGCTGACATATCTCTTCATTTCGCACAATCTGGCGGTTGTCGACTACATGGCCGACCGCATCGCGGTGATGTGCAAGGGGCGCATCGTCGAGATTGCCCCGCGCGAGATCATTCTGCGCGATCCGGTGCATCCCTATACGAAGTCGCTCCTGGCGGCGGTCCCCTTCCCCGACCTCAACCGTCCGCTCGATTTCGAGGCGCTGAGAAGAAACGGCGCCGCAGACAAGCAGAACTGGGGCATTACCTTTACGGCGGAGCATGATGATGCGTCCGAGCTCGCCTACGCTGATCTCGGCAACGGCCATCTTGTGCGTGCCCGCAAGGGTGCAGACGCAAAGGAGCTTCGCTCATGGTAACGCGGCGCACGTTTCTCGGTGGTCTTATCGGTTCGGCAGTGCTGCCCTCGGCTGTCAAGGCGGCGGAGGATCGTGATATCGAACCCGAATTCCTCAGGGATTGGCTGCGCGCAGGGCGCATTCCTCCCATGGTGGATCGCCTGCCGACGCATCCGCGGATCGTCAAGATGAAGGATACGGGGCGCCTGCCGGGCGTCTATGGCGGCACGGTGCGCACGATCATCGGCAGCCAGAAGGATATCCGCTACATGACCGTCTATGGCTATTCGCGCCTGGTCGGTTACGACAAGCATCTGATGTTCCAGCCGGATATTCTCCTGGGTTTCGAATCCAAGGATGACACGGTCTTCACCTTCTATCTCCGCGAAGGTCACCGCTGGTCCGACGGTGCACCCTTTACGGTGGACGATTTCCGCTACTGGTGGGAGGACGTGATCCACAACAAGGACCTGACACCTGGTGGTGGCGCGCTCGAGTTGCGACCCCATGGCACATTGCCGAAATTCGAAGTGCTCGACGCTTTGACGGTTCGCTACACCTGGGAGCGACCCAATCCGATGTTCCTGCCGGCGCTTGCCGGCCCTCTGCCGCTCGTGATCTTCGGGCCGGGGCACTATCTCAAGCAGTTTCACAAGAAATACCAGGACGATTTCCGTATTTCGGCGCTGATGAAGGAAAACCGCGTCAAGAAGTGGGCGGATCTGCACATCAAGATGTCGCGTTCCTCGCGTCCTGAAAATCCGGAACTGCCAACGCTCGATCCCTGGCGCAACACGACGCCTCTGCCGGCCGACCAATTCGTGTTCGTGCGAAACCCGTTTTTCCATCGCATCGACGAGAACGGGGTACAACTTCCCTACATCGACAAGTTCATCCTCAACGTCAGTTCATCCTCGATCATCGCCGCCAAGGCGGGCGCCGGTGAATCCGACCTGCAGGCCACTGGCGTCGACTTCAACGATTACACATTCCTCAAGGACGCCGAAAAGCGGTTCCCCGTGAAGGTCAACCTGTGGAAGCAGGTACGCGGATCGCGCGTGGCGCTCCTGCCGAACCTCAACTGCGCCGACGAGGTCTGGCGCAAGCTGTTCCGGGAAACGCGCTTCCGCCGGGCGCTGTCGATGTCGATCGATCGGCATGAGATCAACATGGTTGCCTTCTATGGTCTCGGCAAGGCAAGCGCTGATACCGTTTTGCCCGATAGCCCCCTCTTCAGACCCGAATATGCGGAAGCCTTCATTGCCCATGATCCCGATCAGGCAAACAAGCTCTTGGACGAGCTCGGGCTGGCGAACCGTGGCGCCGATGGCATTCGGCTGTTGCCGGATGGTCGCCGTGCCGAAATCACCGTGGAGACCGCTGGCGAAAGCAACCTCGACACGGACGTTTTGGAACTGGTGCGTGATCATTGGTTTGAGGTCGGTCTTGCTCTTTATACCCGCACCTCACAACGCGACGTTTTCCGCAGCCGCGCCATGAGCGGCACGATCATGATGTCGATCTGGTACGGCATCGAGAACGGGGTTGCGACCGCGGACATGTCTCCGGGGCAGCTTGCGCCAACCGTCGACGATCAACTGCAATGGCCGCTTTGGGGGATGTATCACCTGTCGGCCGGGCAGGAAGGCAGCGCGCCGGACCTTGAGGAAGTGCAGCAGCTCGTCGCGCTTCTCAAACAGTGGGGTGATACCTCGAGATTCGAAGAGCGAGAGGTGATCTGGCATCAGATGCTGGCGCTCTATACCCAGCAGGTTTTCTCGATCGGCCTCATCAACAGCACGCTGCAGCCGATCGTCCGATCCGCCAAATTGCAGAACGTGCCGGATGAGGGCCTCTATGGTTTTGACCCGACATCCTATCTCGGCCTCTACATGCCGGATGCCTTCTGGTTCAAGGAGGCTTGAGGGATGCTGAAATACATCCTCTGGCGCATTGCTGCGATGGTGCCGACACTGTTCATCATCTCGGCGCTGGTCTTCACCATCATCGAACTTCCGCCGGGCGACTTTTTCGAAAGCCAGATCGCCGAGCTGCGGGCGCAGGGCGAGAGTGCCAACCTGCAGGAAATCGAAGAACTCAGGATACAATACGGTTTCGACAAGCCTGAGATCGTCCGCTACTTCTTCTGGGTCGGCGGCATGCTGCACGGGGACTTCGGCTATTCGTTCGAATATCAGCTGCCGGTCTCGGAAGTCGTCGGTGATCGTCTCTGGCTGACGATGCTCGTTTCCTTTTCCACGATCCTGCTGACGTGGTTGATCGCCTTTCCGATCGGGATCTATTCGGCGACCCATCAGTATAGTTGGGGCGACTACGGGCTGACCTTTCTCGGCCTGCTCGGCATCGCCATCCCGAACTTCATGCTGGCCCTGATCCTGATGTACTTCGCCAACATCTGGTTCGGCGTCTCGATCGGCCACTTGATGGACCAAAGGTTCCTGAACGAACCGATGAGCTGGGAAAAGGCGCGGTCCATTCTCTCGCATCTGTGGATTCCGGTCATCATCGTCGGCACGGCGGGAACGGCCGGCATGATCCGCCGGCTTCGCGCCAATCTGCTCGACGAGATGCAGAAACAATACGTCGTCACCGCCCGCGCCAAGGGGCTTCACCCGCTTCGCGCGCTCGTGAAGTATCCACTGCGCATGGCTCTCAACTTCTTCGTCGCCGATATCGGATCGATCCTGCCTTCGATCATCTCAGGGGCGGAAATCGTCGCCATCGTGCTGTCGCTCGAGACGACAGGGCCCATGCTCATCAAGGCCCTGCAGAGCCAGGACATGTATCTTGCGGGTTCGTTCCTGATGTTCCTCGCCTTCCTCAACGTCATCGGGGTTCTCGTCTCCGATATCGCACTTGGCTTTCTCGATCCGCGTATCCGCCTGCAAGGCAGGAGCACCAAATAGATGTCGCCCTTGCCACCGCCCGGCGCGCCGATGCCGCATTATGTTTCGACCGCACCCTTCGATCCCATGGCGACCGAGGGGATGACGGCTGCGCAATCGCGCATCCACCTTGCCTCGCAGAAGCAGTTGATGTGGTGGAAGTTCAAGCAGCACCGGCTGGCACTTGCCTCCGGCATTTTTCTGCTTGCGCTCTACTCCATGATTATCGTCGTCGAGTTCATTGCGCCCTATGGGCTGCATACCAAGAATGTGGACTTCATCCATTCCCCGCCACAGCGCGTGCACTTCTTCCACGATGGCAAATTCGTCGGCCCCTTCGTCTACGGGCGCAGCATGTCGCTCGATCTCGACACCCTCCATCGGCTTTACTCCGACAAGCCGGATGAGGTGCAGCCGATCCGCTTCTTCTGCCGCGGCGATTCCTACAAGTTCTGGGGACTGGTCAAATCGGATCTTCACCTGGTTTGCCCGGCAGTCGGCGGGCAGATGTTCCTGCTTGGCACTGACCGCCTCGGCCGTGACGTGCTGTCGCGCATTCTCTATGGCGCCCGCATATCGCTGACGATCGGCCTGATCGGTATCGCCATCAGCTTCTGCCTCGGTATCGTCATCGGCGGATTGGCAGGCTATTGGGGCGGTGTCTTCGATCTGATCGTCCAGCGCCTCATCGAAGTTCTTCAGTCGCTGCCAAGCCTGCCGCTCTGGATGGCGCTGGCGGCGATCATGCCTGTCACGTGGAGCCCCATCGTCATCTATTTCGGGATCACGGTCATCCTCGGTATCATCGACTGGACTGGTCTTGCGCGAGCCGTGCGCTCAAAGCTCTTGGCCCTGCGTGAAGAGGATTATGTCCAGGCTGCCCAGCTGATGGGCGCCAGCACGCCGCGCATCATCGGCCGGCATCTTGTTCCAGGCTTCATGTCCCACCTGATCGCCTCTGCCACGATCTCGATTCCCGGCATGATTCTCGGTGAGACGGCGCTCAGCTTCCTTGGCCTCGGTCTGCGCCCGCCGATCACCAGCTGGGGTATTCTGCTGACAGAAGCAAAGAGCGTAAGCGTCATCGCCTTCTATCCATGGTTGCTTTTTCCGATTATACCTGTCGTTCTGGTGATTTTGGCGTTCAACTTTCTGGGAGACGGCTTGCGCGATGCGGCAGATCCCTACAAATAGCGGCCAGCCCGGCGGAGCACTGCTTTGTCTTTTGACGGCCAGCAATAAACCGGCGGTGCTCGTATGATCCACAGCGCAGAAGGATTGCCCATGGCACGGCGCCTGGAAGATGCCCGTATCCTCATGTACAGCCACGACACGTTCGGGCTCGGCCACTTGCGCCGCTGCCGCGCGATCGCGCATGCTCTGGTCGAGGACTATCGCGGGCTTAATATTCTGATCATCTCAGGAGCCACGATTGCCGGCGCGTTCGACTACCGGGCGCGCGTCGACTTCGTGAAGATCCCGAGTGTCATCAAGCTTCGCAACGGCGAATATACGTCGATGGCAAGCCATATCGATCTGCATGAAACGCTGAAGATGCGTGAATCGAGTATCCGACACACCGCAGAGACCTTCCAGCCCGACATTTTCATCGTCGACAAGGAACCGATGGGACTGAAGGGCGAAGTCGAGGAGACGCTGGCCTATCTGAAGGCGCAGGGCACCGTTCTGGTGCTTGGCCTGCGCGAGATCATGGATGCCCCCCACCTGCTTGATGCAGAATGGAAGCGGAACGGCATCATGCAGAAGATCGACCAGTATTACGATTCCATCTGGGTCTATGGACCGCCTGATTTCTATGATCCGCTGATCGGCCTGGACGTGCCGGCAAGTGTGCGCAGAAAGATGGATTTCGTCGGATTTCTGCAGCGCAGTGTCTCGACGAACAAGACCTCGATCAATGCGCGCTCGGACAACTACATTCTGGTCACGACCGGCGGTGGCGGCGATGGGTCCGATCTCGTTCACGATGTCATGAACGCCTATGAGCAAGACCCTTCCCTGCAGCAAAAGGCGCTTGTCGTGCTCGGCCCCTATATGCCGGCTGCGGAGCGCTCAAAGCTGGTCGCCAAAGGGTCCCGCATTCCCTACATAGAGGTGATCGAGTTCGACAATAATATGGAAGAGCTGATCGTGGGGGCCACCGGCGTTGTGGCCATGGGTGGCTATAACACCTATTGCGAAATCCTTTCATTCGACAAGCCTGCACTCATTGTTCCCCGGGTGAAGCCACGCGAAGAGCAGCTGCTGCGCGCCAGGCGAGCGAGTGAGCTTGGCCTGATCGACATGCTGCTGCCGGACCAGTCGGCAGATCCCAAGGTGATGTCCGAGGCCCTGAAACGACTTCCCGAACGCGCACCGCCGTCCAAAAGCGGCTGTACCTTGCAGTTGCAGGGCCTCGATCACATTTCGCAGACGGTCGGACATTGGCTGGATGGCCGGGGCTCGCATCTGTCCGTCGTCGGAGCCGAGTGAAGAACAAGATCTTGTCGAAGCGTCGTAAGATTCTCGTTGTGCTGAAAGGCTACCCGCGCCTTTCGGAGACATTTATCGCCCAGGAACTGCTCGGCCTGGAGAAGGCCGGGTTTGACCTGACCTTGATCTCGATGCGCCGGCCAACCGACAAGAAGCGGCATCCCGTGCATGACGAGATCAGGGCACGCGTCGTCTATCTCCCCGAGTATCTTCACGAAGAGCCGATCCGCGTGCTGAAGGGGCTGTTTGCGAGCTTCCGGCGGCCCGGGATCAAGGCTCTCTGGCAGCGCTTCCTCAAGGACCTCCCACGTGACATCTCTCGCAACCGCTTCAGGCGGCTTGGACAGGCGATGGTGCTCGCACGCGAATGGCCGGATAGCGGCGAGTGGCTGCACGCACATTTCATCCATACCCCTGCCTCCGTGACCGAATATGCGAGCATTCTCACCGATGTACCCTGGACCTGTTCGGCCCATGCCAAGGACATCTGGACATCGCCGGACTGGGAGTTGCATGAGAAGCTTGGCAGCGCCCGCTGGACGGTGACCTGCACGCGAAGCGGCTATGAGCACATGCGCACCTTGACCTCCCGCAAGGACGCTGTTCATCTGAGCTATCACGGCCTCGATCTGGCACGTTTCGGGCATTTCGGCGGCCAGCGATCGCAGCGCAACGGCAGCGACCCGGCGAACCCTGTCGTCATTCTCAGTGTCGGCCGTGCCGTCGAGAAGAAGGGCTACGAGACGCTGCTCAAGGCACTCGCACTGCTGCCCGGCGACCTGAACTGGCGTTTCGAGCATATCGGCGGCGGCGACAAGCTGCCGAAGCTGAAGGCACTTGCTGAAGATCTCAATCTGACGGATCGGATCAGCTGGAAGGGCGCACTCGCACAGGAGGACGTGCTCGATCACTACCGCCAGGCCGATATTTTCGCACTTGCCTGCCGGATTGCATCCAATGGCGATCGCGACGGCCTGCCGAACGTATTGGTGGAGGCATCGAGCCAGCGCCTGCCCTGTATCTCGACGTCGGTATCCGGCGTGCCGGAGCTTCTTGTCGACGGTGAAAACGGCAGGCTCGTGCCACCCGAGGATCCTGCGGCGTTTGCGGCGGCACTCGAGGCACTGATCCGCGATCCTGCCTTGCGGTCGCGGCTGGGAGATGCGGCCGAAAGACGCGTGCGCGAGCATTTTGACCACGAGGTGAGCATCACCGAGCTCGGCCATCTGTTTGAACAGGAATGGCAGAAAGCCTCATGAACGCGCCCCGGGTCTTTTTCTATGTCCAGCATTTGCTTGGCATCGGGCATATTGCCCGGGCAAGCCGCATCGCGAGCGCGCTTGGCAGCGACGGGTTCGACGTCACCGTCGTGACCGGTGGGCTGCCGGTTCCGGGTTTCCCGGGAGACGGCATCAGGACGGTGGCTCTTCCAGCGGTGGTGGCAAGCAATGCCGGTTTTTCCGGACTTGCGGACAGCAATGGTGTTGCCGCCGACGAGGCGTTCCTGAGCAAACGCCGGGATCTGCTGCTCGAAGCCTTCCATGATACAGCGCCCGACGTCGTCATCATCGAAGCATTTCCTTTTGGCCGCCGGCAGATGCGGTTCGAGCTGCTCCCGCTTCTTGATGCAATCGAAAAAGCGCATCCACGGCCGAAGCTTTTCAGCTCGGTGCGCGATATCCTGCAGCAGAACCGGAAGCCCGGGCGCGACGAGGAGACCGTGGCGCTGGTCAGAGACCATTTCGACGGCGTCCTGGTGCACGGGGATCCGAGCTTCGTTCGCCTGGAAGATACCTTTCCCCTGACGGCGGAGATTGCCTCCAAGCTCCTCTATACCGGCTTGGTGGCGGCCCCGCGGGCGGCTGATCCTGAAGAGACCTTCGACATTGTTGCATCCGCTGGTGGCGGAGCCGTCGGCCTCGACCTGCTTCGCGCGGCCAATGGCGCGGCCGCGATGTTGCCGGGGAACCTGCGGTGGCTGCTGATCAGCGGGCCGAACCTTCCCGAGGCCGACTTCGCCAGCCTTTCGAAGGCAACGCCCTCGAACGTTACGCTGACCCGGTTTCGCAAGGATTTCCCATCGCTGCTGCGCGGCGCGCGTGTTTCCATCTCGCAGGCGGGCTATAACACCGTTGGCGATCTGCTTCAGACCGACTGCCGGATGATCCTCATTCCCTTCGTTGCCGGTGGAGAGACGGAACAAACGGTCCGCGCCGAACGGCTGCGGGCACTCGGGCTCGCGGATATCCTGCCGGAGGCCGGTCTGACGCCCGAAATCGTTGCCAATGCCGTCACAACGGCACTCGCAAAACCGCGGGCAGCCTCGGCATTTCTCGATCTCGGGGGGGCCGGCAAAACGGCATCAATCATTCGGTCCATGATTGGGTGAAAGCCTCGCACTTTGCAAAAATGATGTGATATAAACAACGTCCCGGCGAGAATCGGCATGACGATGGAAATCCGATGCGCCTTGTTTTCGTTATGAGATACGGCGGTCCGGTTGCATGATCCTGTTTTCGGCATTCCCTTTGGCTTCGCCGCAGGTTCACTGCCCCCAGATTTCCCAGGCAACTGACGGTTAGCAATGGAAAAAAGCCTCGCGCGTTACATCTGGTCGAACACGCGGCTGCAGCAGCTCTGGATTTTGACAGTCGTTGCAGTCTCGATGATCCCCTATTTTCTGTCCTTCGACCTGCCGAAGCAGATCGTCAACGGACCGATTCAGGGCTCTGGCTTCGAGGGCGAAGGCGCAACGCAGACGTTCATGCGGTTGTCCTACACCTTTCCGGTCATCGGCGAGGTAGAGTTCTTCAAGGGCCTGCAGCTTGACCGCCTGCAAATGCTGATGGGGCTCAGCCTCGTCTTCCTCGCGCTGGTCGTCTTGAACGGCCTCTTCAAATTCTACATCAACACCTACAAGGGACGGCTTGGCGAGCGCATGCTGCGCCGCATCCGTTTCGAGTTGATCGACCGGGTACTCCGCTTTCCGCCGTCGCATTTCAAGCGCGTCAAGTCCGCCGAGATCGCAACGATGATCAAGGATGAAGTCGAACCGATGGGCGGCTTCACGGGGGATGCCTTCGTTTCGCCTGCCTTGCTCGGCGGTCAGGCGCTGACGGCGCTCGCCTTCATCATCGTGCAGAATTTCTGGCTCGGGATGATTGCCGCGGGAATCGTCGGCGTGCAGGCGGTGGTGATCCCGCGCATGAGAAAGCGCCTGCTCGAGCTTGGCCGCCAGCGTCAGCTGACAGCCCGCGAGCTGTCCGGACGTGTCGGCGAAATCGTCGATGGCATCGGCACGATTCACGGCAACGACACTTCGAATTTCGAGCGTGCTGACATCGCCACCAGGCTCGGGCTGATCTTCTCGATCCGTTATGACCTCTACCAGTGGAAGTTCCTGGTCAAATTCCTGAACAATTTCCTCGCCCAGGTCACTCCATTCCTGTTTTATGCAATCGGCGGCTATCTCGCGCTGCAGGGCCGACTGGACATCGGTCAGCTCGTTGCGGTCATCAGCGCCTACAAGGATCTGCCGGGTCCGCTCAAGGAACTGATCGACTGGGATCAGATGCGCCAGGATGTGCAGGTCAAGTATCAACAGGTCTACGAGCAGTTCAACGTCGAGCCGCTGATCGACGGCAAGATACAGGACATCTCGTCAGAAACGATCGGCGCCCTGACAGCTCCGCTCGTGGTCACAAACCTCACTGTGAGTGACGACAGTGGCGCGCGGCTGGTCGACCACGTCTCGGTCGAAATCAAGCCCAACGAAACGGTCGCGGTCGTCGGCCCGAACTCGAGTGGTGCCGAAGCCTTCGCGGAAGCCCTCGGCCGGCTTGTGTGGCCGGATTCCGGCCGCGTGACGATCGATGGCCATGACCTTCTCGGTCTGCCTGAATCCATTACCGGCAGGCGCATGTCCTACGCCTCCGCTGACGCCTACTTCTTCCACGGGACGCTCAGGGACAATCTTCTTTACGGCTTGAAGCATGCCCCGATGCGCGACCCGCAGTACGACGGCAAGGAGGCTCTTGAAGCCAAGTGGCATGCCGAGGAGGCCGTCAAGGCCGGCAACCCGACAATGGATATCAACAGCGACTGGGTGGACTACCAGGCCGCCGGCGCAACCGGCCCCGAGGACATCCTGACGGCAATCCGTCCTGTGCTCGATGCGGTCCTCATTTCACAGGACATTCTCGACCTGGCGCTTCGATCGACCGTCAACACGAGCGTGCATGTGACGCTTGCCGGACATATCGTCGATCTGCGTACGGCACTTCGCAAGCGCATGCAGGAGTCGGAGCTCGGCAATATCGTCGTACCGTTCGATTTCGATGCGTTCAATCCGCAAGCCACCGTCGGCGAGAATTTGCTCTTCGGCTCGATGAAACGGCCGATGATGAACAATCGCCGGCTGGCGGCCCACCCCTATTTCCAGGCGCTCTTCCGCGACACCGGCCTCAGCGACGATCTCTACGCCATGGGTCTGGAGATCGCGGAGAATGCCGTCGAACTCTTCCATGATCTGCCGCCGGATCACCCGTTCTTCCAGCAGCTGACCTTCATGACGGCTGACGATATCCCGACCTATCAGGCGCTGCTGCAGAAATTGCAGAGCCGACGGTTTGATGACGCAACGCCCGAAGAGCGCTCTGCAATCATCCGTCTCAGCTTTGCCTATATCGAGCCGCGGCACCGTTTCGGTCTTCTGACCGACGCGCTGATGGCCAAGATCGTCAGCGCCCGCAAACAGTTCCATGAGAATATTCCGGATGATCTTTCCGCCGTCATCGAGCGGTATGATCCGGAGGACTTCATCTCCTCGGCAAGCCTGATGGACAACGTCCTGTTCGGGCGCATCGCCTATCAGCAGGCTGACGCGTCCGATCGCATCCGGGCCATCATGGGCGAACTCTTCGACTCTCTCGAACTCTTCGACGACGTCTTGTCGATTGGGCTTGAGTTTGATGTCGGTTCTGGCGGCAAGCGCCTGACGATGGCGCAACGGCAGAAGCTGAACCTTGCCCGTGCGCTTCTCAAACGGTCTGACTATTTTGTCTTCAACCGGCCGTTATCCGCGCTCGACCAGCGTGTTCAGGATCAGATTACCCGAAATGTGGTCGAGGGATTGCACAAGGAAGGCGAACAGCCGGCCATCATCTGGGTGCTTTCGAACGCAAAACTTGCGGAATTGTTTGATCGAATCCTGCTGTTTGACCGCGGTGCGCTGGCCGAAGCAGGCAATTTTCCGGAGCTTTCCGAACAAAACGGTATGTTCAAGGAACTGTTATCGTAATATCCTAAAGAGGGACAATAAAGATGGTGCCCCCTTGCGAGGTGCCACGGTCAAGCGTCGCGCACCGGAAAGCGTGACGGGGGTAGTACGTATATGTTGTTGAGAGACGAAGTCGAAATGCTGCGGCGGGTGCCGATTTTCTCGCGAATTGCACCTGCAAAACTCAAATTGTTGGCCTTCACTTCCGATCGCATGACATACAACGTCGGGCAGGACCTCTTCCATCAGGGGGATCCGGGGGATGCAGCCTATGTTGTCCTGTCCGGAACGGCCGACATTCTTGTCCATTCACCTGCAGGCGACATCAAGGTCGCCGATGTGGAACCCAACTCCATCGTCGGTGAAATCGCCATATTGTGCGACGTCTCGCGTACCGCGACGATTCGCGCCACCTCGCCGCTGGAAGTGCTGCGCATCAGCAAGGAGCACTTCCTTAAATTGCTCAGCGATTTCCCCGAAATGGCTGTCGAGATCATGCGCGTGTTGGCAGACCGTCTGAACCATACAACAGCGGAATTGACCGCAGCGCGCGCGGCGAAGCAGCCGCAGGTAGCCGCGATGTAGCGATTTCATCATCAATGAATGCAAAGGCCTGCCTAAAGAAACCTGAGTGGCCTTTGCTGTTTTTCGTGACTTTGGAACAGATCCTGTTCAATCCGGGTCATATCTGCAGCCCCCGGCTGTTTGCGCATTCTGCAGGCGTCCAGACGCTGCTGGGGTGCGTTCGCGGCACAACGAACGAACCTCGTAAACCAGCGCAGCCACGTGTCGAGCTGGTCGCGGATCGCTCTCAGCTTCAGCCGATCGGGGTCGCGATCAGCACATCGTGGTCAACGCTCGCCAATATCATCCTCCGCCCTTCGTATTCCGCAAGCCGATGCAATAGGCCGGAATCCAGGACTTCGACGGGTGCGAAAGCCGGCCGGTGTTTTAGAACGGACGCGCTTTGATTTTAGAATAGACGGGCGCTCACTTTAAATTGGCCGGAATATGCGTTAAAGATGGTCGGATGAGCGAGCATGTTGCCTCCAGAGCCCTGATTGACCGCAAAGCTTTTCCCTTGGTGCAAACTGCGCTGGCGGACACGCGCGTCGTCTTGATATCGGGGCCACGACAGGCCGGCAAGACGACCCTCGCGCGGATGTTTTCGGGAAGGGACCGTCCCTATATTACTCTTGATGATGTCGGCACCCTGAGTGCTGCCAAGGCGGATCCCATAGGCTTTGTTAGGGGACTCAAACGGGCGGTTATTGATGAAGTTCAGCGAGCTCCCGATCTTATGCTCGCGATCAAGGCAAGTGTCGATGTTGACGAGGAGCCCGGCCGGTTTCTCCTGACGGGTTCTGCCAATCTCGCTACCATACCTGCAATCGCTGATTCTCTGGCTGGCCGCATGGCTGTCATCCCGCTCCTCCCCTTCGCACAGGCCGAAATCCGGTCGACTCCTGGCCGAATGTTGGATCGTCTTTTCGCGGGAGAGGAACTGGAGAACGCGAGCCCTGCGCTCCTCGGCGAGGACATGATGAACGTCGTGCTTGCCGGCGGTTATCCTGAAGTCCTCAGAAGATCCTCCATAGCCAGACGCGTCTCATGGCTCGAGGACTATGTCAGCTTGATTCTGGATCGCGACGTACGCGACATCGCCAATATAGATCAGCTCGATCGCTTGCCGCGGCTCCTTTTGATACTCGCGGAACATGCGGGACAATTGATCAACAACAGCAGCTTCGGTTCGGCACTTGGACTTTCAGGCGCAACGGCACAAAAATACGTTGCCATTCTGGAACGCCTTTTTCTCGTGAAGACCCTTGCCCCGTGGTCGAACAATCGCCTGAGTCGGCTTGTCAAAACGCCGAAGCTTCATTTCATCGATACCGGATTGCTTGCCGCGTTGCGCGAAGATGAGGTGAGGCGATTACATGAGGACAGGACCAGGTTTGGCCCACTCCTGGAAAGTTTCGTCGTGTCGGAACTGATGAAGCTTGCCTCATGGTCTGAGCGGCGATTGTCGTTCTCGCACTACAGGACAAAGGACCAGGACGAGGTGGATGTCGTCATTGAAGATCGACGGGGCCGGATCATTGGTATCGAGATCAAGGCCTCAGCGACCGTGAAGGCAGACGACTTTCGCGGGTTGCGTCAGTTGCAGGGCGCTGTGGGGGATCGGTTCCTGCGTGGCCTCGTCTTACACGATCACGACCGGATCACACCCTTCGGGGAAAAGCTTCAGGCTGCGCCGTTGTCAACCTTGTGGTCAATGTAGGCGGGCAAGGTTAGTGCGCAAACAGCCTCCCCATTCTCCGAGCTTAAAAAATAGCTAAAGTCTGCACGAGGTCGACGGCAATCTCGTCAGCGTCGGCTGCTCCCAGGGACTGCTCCGCTTTGCGCGTGCAGTCGCATGAAGCGTTTCGCGGGCAGGATCGATAGGCATTCAATGCTGGTGATCGGCACCTGTTCGGTCGCAGGCGGCGTCCCTCATCTCCCCAGCAGTGGCGTTCGCATTTTGAGCTTGGGAGATGAAACCGCTTCATCGAGATGAGGACCATGCGCAGCGTAGATGTTTAGGGGACGCGGTAGGGCGATCCCCGTCACAACGTGCAGAACGCACATCCTACTTTAGAGCTGCAGGATAGACCCGGATTGAACGGATCTTCTCTACTCGCGCTGTTCGAGCGCTCTGCTGAAGGCCAATGCCGCAAGCGTACAGACCGCGCCAGACAGCAGGTAGTAGCCAACGAAAGGCAGACCAAAGTGGCTGGACAGGGTCAGCGCGACGAGCGGGGCAAAGCCGGCGCCGACGAGCCAGGCAAGGTCGGAGGTAAAGGCCGCACCGGTATAGCGATAACCTCTGCCGAAGCGCGACGAAATCGAGCCGGTCGCCTGGCCAAAGGACAGTCCGAGGACGCCGAAGCCGATGATCACGAATGCACTCTGTCCCCCGGAGCCGGCTGCCATCAGGAGCGGACCGACAAAGCTGAAGATCGCAATCAGCACGGCACAGATCGCAAGCTGGGCACGCCTGCCGATTAGGTCTGCGATCATGCCGGAGACGACGATCGCGACGAGACCGACCACGGCGCCAATGATCTGCACAACCATGAAACCGCCGATCGGCTGGGTTCCGTAAAGATACACCCAACCCAGCGGGAAGATCGTCACCAGGTGGAACATCGCGAAGCTCGCGAGCGGCACGAAGGCGCCGAGCAGGATGTCGCGACCATGGATACGCACCACGTCGCGGATCGGTGCCGCCTCGAGCTCGTGCTGTTCCAGTGCGGAGCCGAATTCGGGCGTCATGACCAGACGCAAACGCGCAAACAGCGCAACCACGTTGATCGCAAAGGCGACAAAGAACGGATAGCGCCAGCCCCAGCTCAGGAAGTCCTCACTGGAAAGATTGGCGATGAAATAGCCGAAAAGCGCGCTTGCCAGCGCAAAGCCGATCGGGGCACCGAGCTGCGGGATCATCGCATACCAGCCGCGGTGGTTTGGCGGCGCGTTGAGTGCCAGCAGCGACGCCAGGCCGTCCCATGCGCCGCCGAGCGCAAAGCCCTGCCCGAGCCGGAACAGGGCAAGCAACGCGATCGACCAGGCTCCAATCTCGCTGTAGCCGGGCAGGAAAGCGATCGAAGCCGTCGAGCCCCCAAGCAGGAACAATGCAATGGTCAGCTTGGCGCCGCGGCCATAGAAACGGTCGATGGTCATGAACACGAGCGATCCCACCGGGCGCGCCAGAAATGCGAGCGAAAAGATCGCAAAGGAATAAAGCGTTGCCGTCAGTCGATCGGGCGCGAAAGGAAAGACAAGCTGAGGGAAGACCAGCACGGATGCCAGGCCGTAGACGAAGAAATCGAAAAATTCGGACGCGCGCCCGATGACGACGCCCATCGCGATGCTGCCGGCTGATATCGGCTTGTCGGCATGAATTCGCCGCGCGTCCTGCTCCATCGATGTGGACGATGGTCCGTAGTGTGTTGTGCCTGCCATTAAATGCCTCCCTCATTGAGGCACCCTGTGGCAAAGCGCCTCACTAGCGATCTTGATCAAACCACTGCGCTTATCAAGTCCGATCGACGCAAATAGTTCATCATCCGGCTTGAAAATCAGATGTGGATTAAAAATCACGGTCATGCCGCGAAATCGGTCTGCAAAAGACTGGCATGATCGGCGTGTACGGATATATTAGCCCCTCAAAATGGATTGTGCGCAAGAATCCTTCGAATTTTCCTCAGGATTTTGACATCCTGCGCCACGTGCCTTATCCCGCAGTGCGGCATTTCTGCTGCACTGCGACCAAACACCTCATGTTGCTATCAGGTACGGTGCTTTAGTCGCGGTCTGGACGAAACAACAAGAGCATAGAGACGTGCAAAAACTGCCAAAGTTTTCCCGCCATCTCCTCATTCTGCCCCTGCTTCTGACGCTGGCGGGATGCAATTTGGTGGTCATGTCGCCTTCGGGCGATATCGCCATGCAGCAACGCGACCTGATTATCGTGTCGACGGTTTTGATGCTGCTGATCATCGTTCCGGTGATCTTCCTGACGCTGCTGTTTGCCTGGCGTTATCGCCGTTCCAATACGGCTGCCACCTATGATCCGGAATGGCACCATTCCACCCGTCTCGAAGTGGTCATCTGGTCAGCACCGCTGGCCATCATCATCGCGCTCGGGGCCATCACCTGGATCAGCACGCACAAGCTCGACCCATTTCGTCCGCTCGATCGGATTGATGCCGAGCGCGCCATCCCGGCCAATACCAAGCCGCTGACCGTCGAAGTCGTCGCACTCGACTGGAAATGGCTGTTCTTCTATCCCGAACTCGGGATTGCGACCGTCAATGAAATGGCAGCGCCAGTCGATGTTCCGATCAGCTTCAGGATCACCTCCTCGTCGGTCATGAATTCCTTCTACGTGCCTGCGCTTGCGGGCCAGATCTATGCAATGCCCGGCATGGAGACCAGGCTTCATGCCGTCATCAACCAGGAAGGCATCTTCGACGGCTTTTCGGCCAACTATAGCGGCGCGGGTTTCTCCCACATGCGCTTCAAATTCCATGGCGTAAACCAGCAGGGCTTCGACCAATGGGTTGCGCAGGTCAGGGAAAAGGGAACTGCGCTTAATAGAGATACCTATCTCAAGCTCGAACGGCCGAGTGAGAGGGAGCCGGTGCGTTACTTCTCGACCGTCGACAAGGATCTCTTCAACGCGATCCTCAACATGTGTGCGGCCCCCGGTCAGATGTGCATGAACGAAATGATGCACATCGACCGGATGGGTGGCGGCGGCAAGGAAAGCGCCGAAAATCGCGAGAAGCTGCTCTACGACAACCGCCACTCCGATCAGGCCGGTGGCGGTCACGAAACGCCTGCGGGCGAAAGCCCCGATGCCGGCGAAACCAAGCCGGCAGACGCTCAAAACGGCGCCGGCCAGTCTGGCGGCACGCAGATGCCAGGAATGCAGCATGACGGGCACACAATGCCCGGCATGGACCACGGCACCGGCAGCGACCCGGCGCCTGCGCAATCAAACAGCAATTAGACCTGGCGCTTTGCGTCGATACGACATCAATGAACGGGTTCATCCATGTTTTCCAATCCTGACCTCCTGAAGTTCATCTTCGGTCGGTTGACCCTAGAATCGATCCCCTATCACGAGCCGATCCTGGTCGTGACCTTTGCGGCAGTCGCACTTGGCGGCATCGCGCTTCTGGGTGTTGTTACCTATTTCAAGCTTTGGGGTTATCTCTGGCGCGACTGGCTGACGAGCGTCGATCACAAGAAGATCGGCATCATGTACGTCATCCTGGCGCTCATCATGCTGCTGCGCGGCTTTTCCGACGCGATCATGATGCGTCTGCAACAGGCAATCGCGTTCAACGGATCCGCCGGCTACCTGCCGCCGCATCACTACGACCAGGTCTTCACGGCCCACGGCGTCATCATGATCTTCTTCATGGCCATGCCGTTCGTCACGGGCCTGATGAACCTCGTCGTGCCGCTGCAGATCGGCGCCCGCGACGTTTCATTCCCGTTCCTGAACAATTTCTCGTTCTGGATGACGACCGCCGGTGCGATCATCATCATGATCTCGCTCTTCATTGGCGAATTCGCCCAGACCGGCTGGCTTGCCTATCCGCCGCTGTCGGGAGCCGCCTATAGCCCGGGCGTCGGTGTCGACTATTACATCTGGGGTCTCCAGGTGGCCGGTGTCGGCACGACGCTATCGGGCATCAACCTGATCGCGACGATCGTGAAGATGCGCGCACCCGGCATGAGCTTCATGAAGATGCCGGTCTTCACCTGGACCGCGCTCTGCACCAACATCCTGATCGTCGCGACCTTCCCGATCCTGACGGCGACGCTGGCGCTGCTGTCGCTCGACCGTTACGCCGGCACGAACTTCTTCACGAATGATCTCGGCGGCAATCCGATGATGTATGTCAACCTCATCTGGATCTGGGGCCACCCGGAGGTCTACATCCTCGTGCTGCCGGCATTCGGCATCTTCTCGGAAGTCGTTGCCACCTTCTGCGGCAAGCGTCTCTTCGGCTACGCCTCGATGGTCTACGCCACCTGCGTGATCATGATCCTGTCCTACCTCGTGTGGCTGCACCACTTCTTCACGATGGGTTCGGGTGCCAGCGTCAACTCCTTCTTCGGCATCACCACGATGATCATCTCGATCCCCACGGGGGCGAAGATGTTCAACTGGCTGTTCACGATGTACAGGGGACGCATTCGCTACGAAGTGCCGATGCTGTGGACGCTCGGCTTCATGGTGACCTTCGTCATCGGCGGCATGACCGGCGTTTTGCTCGCCGTTCCGCCCGCCGACTTCGTGCTGCACAACTCGCTCTTCCTGATCGCCCACTTCCACAACGTCATCATCGGCGGCGTGGTGTTCGGCCTGATGGCTGGCGTCACCTACTGGTTCCCGAAGGCGTTCGGCTACAAGCTCGATCCGTTCTGGGGCAAGATGTCCTTCTGGTTCTGGCTGATCGGCTTCTACTTCGCCTTCATGCCGCTCTACGTGCTCGGCCTGATGGGCGTCACGCGCCGCGTGTCGCAGTTCGAAGATCCGTCGCTGCAGATCTGGTTCATCCTTGCCGCCTTCGGCGCCGTCCTGATCGCGATTGGCATCGCCAGCTTCATCATCCAGCTCGTCGTCAGCTTCTTCAAGCGCGAGGAGTTGCGGGATACGACCGGTGATCCCTGGGATGGCCGCACGCTGGAATGGTCGACCTCGTCGCCGCCGCCGGACTACAACTTCGCCTTCACGCCCGTCGTCCATGACCATGATTCCTGGTACGACATGAAGGCGCGCGGCTATGCCCGTCCGCTGGAAGGCTTCAAGCCGATCCACATGCCGAAGAACACCGGAACCGGTGTCATCCTCGGCGCGATCAGCGTCGTGCTGGCATTTGCCCTCATCTGGTACATGTGGTGGCTGGTCGTGCTTTCGTTCGTCGCCATGATCGCCGTCGCGATCGGCCATACCTTCAACTACAATCGCGACTTCTATATCCCCGCCGAAGAAGTCACGGAAACGGAACGCAAGCGTACCGCGCTGCTTGCCGAGCAGGTGTAAGACCATGAGCGATGCTGTGATCGACAAGGCAGACAAGCCTGAATTCTACCTCACCGAAGAGCACCATCCGGAAGGCAGCACAATGCTGGGCTTCTGGCTCTACCTGATGAGTGACTGCCTCATCTTCGCGGTGCTATTTGCAACCTTCGCCGTCCTCGGCCGCAACTTTGCCGCGGGGCCCTCGCCGGCCGATCTCTTTGATCTGCCGCTGGTGGCGATCAACACCTCGATGCTGCTTCTGTCCTCCATCACCTACGGCTTTGCGATGCTGCAGATGGAGCGGCAGGAGAAGGGTGCCACACTCTTCTGGCTGGCCATTACCGGCCTCTTCGGCCTGGCCTTCCTTGGGATTGAACTCTACGAGTTCTCGCACCTGATCCACGAGGGCGCAGGTCCAACCCGCAGTGCCTTCCTGTCCGGCTTCTTCACGCTGGTCGGCACACATGGTCTGCACGTCACCTTTGGTATCGTCTGGCTGATCACCCTGATGGTGCAGGTGTCGATCCGTGGCCTGATCCCGGAAAACCGCCGCCGCCTGATGTGCCTGTCGATGTTCTGGCACTTTCTTGACGTCGTCTGGATCGGCGTCTTCTCCTTCGTCTACCTTATGGGAGTCCTCGGATGACCTCTAACGCACCAGTAACCGAGGACGCCCACGAAGCCCATCATGGTCACAGCCATGGTCATGTGGCCGCCCACGGCACCTTCAAGAGCTATATGATCGGCTTCGTGCTGTCGGTAATCCTGACAGCGATCCCGTTCTGGCTGGTCATGGCCGGCGTCTTCGAAAATCCATCGGTAACGGCTGCATGGGTCATGGGGCTCGCGGCTGTCCAGATCGTCGTTCATATGATCTTCTTCCTTCATATGAACCCGCGCTCGGAAGGCGGCTGGACGATGATGGCGTTGATCTTCACGCTTCTGCTCGTCGCCATCGCGCTGGCCGGCTCGCTCTGGGTCATGCATCATCTGAATACGAACATGATGCCGATGAGCCCGGAAATGATGAAGAATATGCCCTAAAGGCAAGAGCGGGCGGTGGTGACGCCGCCCGCCAAGGTTTTCTGGCAATGGCCGACATCCCCTCCGAGAAAGCACAAAGACAGCATACTTCCGCCGGGCTTGCGATATTCTGCGGTCTCCTGCTGGTGCTGATTGCAGCACTGCTTGCGCTTGGTGTCTGGCAGGTCGAACGGCTTTCATGGAAAGAGGATCTGATTGCCCGCGTCGATCAGCGCGTCCATGCGGAGCCGGTTCCCGCGCCAGTGCGCGCACAGTGGGGACAGGTCAGCCGCGCCAATGACGAATATCGCCATGTGACTGCCGAAGGGATCCTGCAAAACGACGAGGAAACGCTGATCTACGCGTCGACGTCGCTCGGGCCCGGCTATTGGGTGATCACTCCCCTCAAGCTGGCCGACAGCACCTCGGTCCTGATCAACCGCGGTTTCGTCCCGACGGAAAGGCGCGATCCGGCAACACGCAGCGAAGGGCAGATTGCAACCCCGGTGAAAATCGCCGGACTGCTGCGGATTACCGAGCCTGGAGGCACGCTGGTCAAGTCCAATGATCCGGCCAATGATCGCTGGTATTCACGCGATGTCGCCGCGATCGCCGATCGTCGCGGCGTCGCAGATACCGCCCCCTACTTTATCGATGCTGATGCGACGCCAAACCCAGGCGGCCTGCCGGTCGGTGGGCTGACGCAGATCGCCTTCCCCAACAACCATCTGGTTTACGCGATCACCTGGTTTGCACTTGCGCTCATGGCCGCTGGACTGCTCGCTTTCGTCGTCCGCGGCGAGTTGCGCGCGCGTCGATCCTGATCAGACGGCCTTGCTCCGGGGATAGAAGCGCTCAGCCATATGTTCGCCGACCGCATAGGCCTGGCTGACGATCTCGGGCACGAGGTCGATGTCAGGCAGACTGCCAAGGCCGAGGGGCCCGACGGCAAACAGTCCATCGACCATTGATCCATCTTCAAGACAGGGCTGGCCCCGCTGATTGACGGCAAGTCCTAGCGACAATTCATCTGCGAGGGCCAAACCTCCGCTCACAAGGCTTGCCAGCAATGGCGAGGTCAGTTGCGGCGCGCGGCAGCGACAATCCAGGATACGCTCGGCATGAACGATCTCGTCGGCGTGCGAGCCGGCGGGCCGGAAGAAGAGACCGCTCAGGCCCTGCCGACCCACGACGCCACGACGCAGTACGGTATTGCCACTGGCGAGCTCGCTTTGGAGACGGGCGTAGATGGCCTCGGGCAAGCGGTTGCGGTGGCTGTCATAGATCGCCCGCAAGTGCCGGTTGAACTGATGCTTCTGATGGGCTGGCAGTGCGCGCCACAGAGAGCGAGCGTGTTTGCGCAGCCCGTTCATGACGGATTGCCAGCTTCTGCCCTCTTCCTCTGCCTCGCGGCAGGCCGTGCGGATGAAGCGCAGGATGTCAGGGAGGTTTGTTGGCAGCGCGTCGGCCGGAAAAACCGGGTCGGCGGAGTTCGGCGTGTGGCTCTGCGGCAGGAAGCCATGTCGGGAAAGGATGGTAACCTGCCCCGCGTAGCCGGCGTCGCGCAATTGCAAAAGTTGATCGACAACCCTGATGCCGCTGCCGAGAAGGACCGTGTGTGGGCGCGCGACCAGGCGCTGGGCTCTCACCTGAGACGGCTCCTGCTCAGTCTCCTCGGTCTCAGGCAGACCATAGCCAGTGGCCAGTATGACGGTGTCGAACAGGGGATTGGCTGGATTGGCGCTTTCGAGGAGGAAACGGTTGCCGTGGCTCTTGCGGATCGCCACAACCGGTTCATGGCACACCTGAACCGTAATGTCCTTGCGGGCGGACAAGGCTTCCGAGAAGCGCTGGTAGACGTAGTCGCTGAAAATGTCTTTCGGCACGAAGATCTGGCGAAATCCCGGGATCGCCGCATGCACGGCGGCGCGGAATTCCGCGTTGCTACAAAGCCAGTCGTTGAAATCATCCGTATCGCCCACCGAGACGGAAAGATCGCGAACACGCGTATTCAGGATCGTCGAGGTCCGCGCCGACGAGAGTGCCTGCCCCCCGCTCACCGAAGAGTTGGGGTCGAAGAGTTGCAGATGAAAAGGCAGGCGCACTGTCTTCATCAGCGCGATCGCCATCATCATTCCGGAAAAGCCGCGGCCGACAATGGCAAAACGCGGCACGGCGGAGATCTTTGCTGCCGCCGCTGACTTCGAAGAAAACAGGCCTTGAACCGTCATCTCAACTCCCTTGCGACCGTCTGCGCATCGTGTCTCGATTGATTTCAACGCGGGAAAAAACGCTCGCGCGTTGAGCTGGTTCACGCGGTTTTGAACCGCCCTATAGTCTATCAAACTGGTCGTGTATCAAAGCGCCAAAAGATGATTTAGGCAAGCCTTTGTTCCGAGTGCCGGCGTCTGGAGCGGATAAGTGTCTGAAACCGTTTCGACATTTCGAGACGCCATGGGCGGTCAAAATGGTGCTTCCTAGTCTTTGTTGCACTCACGATAAAATAACCAGTTGGTGAATTCTTGACTTGAAGGGCCGAAAGGAATCGGCAAAAGTAAGGGCGCTAATCAATCCCTTCATGGATTCGACGTCTTTCCGGACCAACGTCCGACCACACCTCTGTTTTGGAATATGACCGTGAGCAGCAATGCTTTAACACGCACGACGAAGCCATCCGCTTCGATGGCGAAGGCGACTGCGGCAGGCTGGGGCAAGGGCCTCTTTACGCTCGTCCGCATCACCGTCATGGCGTTCCGCCATCCCTGGCAATCCGGTTTCGCCATCGGCGCAACCCTTGTCGCCTCGACCTTCCAGCTGATGATCCCGCGTCTGCTCGGTCGGGCGGTCGACCACACGCAGGTTGCGATGGAAGGCGGCCAGGCGGGACAGATCGCACAGGATGCGCTGCTGACCACGGCGCTGATGCTGCTCGGCGCCAGCGTTCTGCGTGGCATCTTCACGATGATCCAGAACTACTACAGCGAGAGCGTCGGCCACCACATGGGCTACGAGCTGCGTCTTGCCTGTTACGAGAAAATCCAGCGCCTTTCCTTCAGTTTTCATGACAGCGTCCACTCCGGCGATCTGATCACCGTCGGGCTGCTCGACCTTGAAGGCGTGCGCATGTATTTTTCGACGGCGCTGGTACGCATGGTGCTCTTGACCATGCTGATCGGTATCGGCGCCTACATGCTGCTTTCCACCGATGTCGTCCTCGGCTTGCTTGCCTTGAGCTTCGTGCCCTTCGTTGCCTGGCGTTCCTCGGTCACGCAGTTGCGGTTGCGCGCAACCTGGCTCGACCTTCAGGAGCGGCTGTCGGTGCTGACCCGGATCATGGAGGAAAATCTCGGCGGCATCCGCGTGGTCAGGGCCTTTGCCGCCCAGGCGCACGAGATGATGAAGTTCGAGGGCGCTTCCAAGAACGCCTTGGCGCTCGCCCACCAACGCGTCGGCATCCGTGTCATCAATACCAGCGCCATGACCTTCTCCTTCTTCACTGCCATGGGCCTCGTCCTCTGGGTTGGCGGTGGCAAGGTGATGGCTGGCGAGATGACGGTCGGTACGCTTACTTCGTTCCTGACCTTCATGACGATCCTGCAGATGCCTGTCCGCCAGCTCGGCCTGATGGTCAATGCTTTCGCCCGCGCCTCCACCTGCGGCACCCGGCTGTTCAATTTGCTCGACCTGGAAATTGCCGTGCGGGATGCCCCTGACGCCAGGGATCTGGTGCTCAGCGACGGGACGCTGCGCTTCGAGAATGTAAGCTTCGCCTATCCGAGCTCACCGATGCACGAGGTCCTGAGCAACGTCTCCTTCGAGGCAAAGCGCGGCGAGACGATCGGCATCGTCGGGCCGCCCGGCAGCGGTAAGTCGACGCTTGCCCATCTGATCCCGCGCTTCTACGACGTCACCAGGGGCAAGATCACCATTGATGGACAGGATATCCGCAAGACGACGCTGCAGTCGCTTCGTCGTGCGATCGCCGTTGTCCAGCAGGACTCCTTCCTGTTCACAACCTCGATTGAAAACAACATCGCCTATGGCGACCCCTGGGCAAAGGAAAGCCGCATCGAGCGCGCGAGTGAAAGTGCCCAACTGCACAACTACGTGCTCGGCCTGCCGACTGGCTACGGCACGGTCGTTGGAGAACGCGGTGTGTCGCTCTCGGGAGGACAGCGCCAGCGCCTGTCGATCGCCCGTGCCCTGATGTTGAAACCCGCCGTCATGGTCTTCGATGATTCAACGGCGGCAATTGATGCGGCCACCGAACAGCGCATTCGCTCCGCGATGCGCAAGTACGCGGCTGATCGCGTGACCATCATTGTTGCGCATCGCCTGAGCTCGCTGATGCATGCCGACCAGATCCTGTTCGTCGAGAACGGGGAAATCGTCGAACGCGGCACGCACGAGGAGTTGCTGGCCGCGGGCGGGCGCTACAAGGCGCTCTACGATCTGCAGGTACGGCCGGGCGATGAGGCGCTTAGCGCCTAGGGAGGAATGAAATGGCCGAGGAACTGGAAACCGAACGCTCCGACGTTCGCGAGGATGGGCGCCGACCGCCGCGCGCCGTCGTTGGCTCGCATCGCATTGAAGAGGAGATGTTCGGCAAGGCTTTCGATGGCAACATCATCAAGCGCATCTGGGCGTTCGTGCACCCATACCGCAGGCAGGTTCTGCTATCGGTCGCTGCCGTCCTGACGTTCACGGCCATGCAGCTGCTGATCCCGCTGATCATCCGCTACGCCATCGATCACGGCATGCAGCCTGGTGGAAGTCATCAGGCGCTGACCTTCGCGATGATCGCCTTTCTCGCCGCGATCCTCATCAACTACTGCGCCAGTTACTGGCAAGAGACGCTGGTGGGCAACGTCGCGGAAGAGGTGCTCTTCGACATCCGCAAGGCGATGTTTTCGCATCTCCAGCGGGTTTCGCTCTCCTTCATGGACAAGACCGAGGTCGGCCGTCTCATGTCGCGCCTGCAGGGCGACGTCAATTCGATGCAGGAGTTCCTGGAAACGTCGGTCCTATCTGTCGGCGATATCACGCTTCTGTTCGGCATCGTCTTCGTCATGCTCTATCTCGACTTCAAGCTCGGTCTTCTGACGCTCTCGGTACTGCCGATCCTGTTTGTCGTTCGCCTCTTCTGGCTGCCGCTGGCGCGCAAGTCCTTCATGGCAGCACATGAGACCAATTCCGTTGCCGCAGGGGCGCTGGCCGAGGCCATCCACGGCGTGCGCGCCGTCCAGAGCATGGATCGCCAGGGTGTCAATTTCACGCTCTATGACGACAAGGCCAGGGCAAACCTGAAGACGCACCTCACAGCAGCGCGCTACGCCCAGGTGATGGTGCCGATCGTGGATTCCCTGACCGGCGTTGCCATGGCGCTTGTCATTGTCGTTGGCGGTGCACGCGTTCTCAATCAGGCGCTCGATGTCGGCGTGCTCGTCGCTTTCCTGTTTTACATCCAGCGCTTTTTCGACCCCATTCGCTCGCTGACGCTGCAATATTCGGTCATGCAGCGCGCCATGGCCTCCGGACAACGACTGACCGAGGTTCTTGATGTTCCCGTCGAGATCAGGGACGCGCCTGACGCAAAGGAGCTTTCCGCCGACATGGATGGCTCCGTCGAGTTCCGCGACGTGGTTTTCGGCTATCATCCCAAGCACCCGGTCCTGAAGCATGTGAGCTTCAAGGTGAACCCAGGCGAAACCGTGGCCCTTGTCGGGCCAACCGGTTCCGGCAAGTCGAGCTGCATGTCGCTGATCCATCGCTTCTACGATGTACAGCAGGGACAGGTTTTGGTCGGCGGGCATGATGTGCGCGACCTGACACAGGATTCGCTCGGCAACCAGATCGCCATGGTTCTCCAGGAGCCGTTCCTGTTTACGGGCACGGTGTTCGACAACATTCGCTATCACAAGGTGGAAGCGACACGCGAACAGGTCATCGAGGCGGCCAAGGCGGTCGGCGCTCATGACTTCATCATGCGCCTGCCACAGGGCTATGACAGCATGCTCGGCGAGCGCGGCGGCAATCTCTCGCTCGGCCAGCGCCAGCTTTTGAGCTTTGCCCGTGCTCTGGTCGCCGATGCCAAGATCCTGGTGCTGGACGAGGCAACCGCCAATATCGACAGCTATACCGAGATGCTGATCCAGAAGGCGCTCGTCAAGCTGCTCGAAAACCGAACAGGGCTGGTCATCGCACACCGCCTCGCCACCATCAGAGAGGCGGACCGCATCATCGTCCTGCAGAATGGCGAGCTGATCGAAAGCGGTAACCACCAGCAGCTGATGAAAAACCGCAAGCTCTATTCGCGGCTCTATAACCTGAACTACGCGTCCTTCGACGATATTCCGGATGCCGTGCTCGAAGAGACGACGGCGAACGGTTCAGCGACTTAAAATCAAGCCTTCCAAGCAACGTCACTATTCGAAGAGGAGGATCTTCCATGGATTACCGCAAGCTTGGCCATAGTGGAGCAATTGTAACCGCTTACTGCCTTGGCACCATGACGTTCGGCGCAGAGGCCGACGAAGCTTCCTCGCACAAGCTCCTCGACGATTACTTCGCCTGGGGCGGAAACTTCATCGACACAGCCGACGTCTACAGTGCCGGCAAATCGGAAGAGATCATCGGGCGATGGCTGAAGGCGCGCCCGAGCGAGGCAAAGCAAGCCGTGATCGCGACCAAGGGACGGTTTCCAATGGGGTCAGGTCCGAACGACATCGGCCTTTCGCGCCGCCACCTGAACCAGGCGCTTGACGCCTCTCTTTTGCGGCTCGGCGTCGAGCATATCGATCTCTATCAGATGCATGCATGGGACGCACTAACCCCGATCGAGGAGACGCTGCGCTTCCTCGACGACGCCGTCTCTGCCGGCAAGATCGGCTACTACGGCTTCTCCAACTATGTCGGATGGCAGATCGCCAAGGCAGCCGAAATCGCCAAGGCCCGCGGCTACACTCGCCCGGTAACGCTGCAACCGCAGTATAATCTGCTGGTGCGCGACATCGAGCTGGAAATCGTCGCGGCATGCCAGGATGCCGGCATGGGGCTACTGCCGTGGTCGCCGCTCGGCGGCGGCTGGCTGACGGGCAAGTACCGGCGCGACCAGATGCCGACCGGTGCTACCCGCCTCGGGGAAAACCCCAGCCGCGGCATGGAATCCTACGCCCAGCGGAATGCGCAGGAGCGGACATGGACGATCATCGAGACGGTAGAGGCGATCGCCAAGGCGCGTGGTGTGAGCATGGCACAGGTCGCCCTTGCCTGGACGGCAGCGCGACCGGCGGTAACATCCGTCATTCTCGGAGCCCGGACGAGCGAGCAGCTCGCAGACAATCTCGCTGCTGCAAAGCTTCTGCTTTCCGAAGAGGAAATGACGAAGCTTAGCGATGTCAGCCAGCCGCATGTGGCCGACTATCCCTATGGGGCTGGCGGCACAAACCAGCGCCATCGCAAGATCGAAGGCGGGCGTTAGGATTGGTGTGCGGCCGGAATTTTCCGGCCGCCTTGTTCTTCAGAGGCGCACGCCGCTCGCGTCGTCGAAGAGGTGCAGTTGCGACGGATCGACGGTCACGCCGACCGTTTCGCCTGCGCGTGCTGTACCGCGGCCCGTCTCGACGATCGTTAGCTCGGGGGTCGTCGCCGCCGTGACGAAGGTGGATGAGCCGGTGGATTCCACCACCGCGACAGGCACATCGAAGGTGCCCTGCCCCGGTGCGGTTACGCCGATATGCTCGGGACGAATGCCGGCAGTCACCTTGCGGCCCGGCTGGATCTGATGGTCGATCGCGATCTTGTGCTTCACGCTGCCGAGATCGATGGTCAGGCTCCTGCCGTCTTCGCCTGCTACCGCCGGGATGAAGTTCATGGCCGGTGAGCCGATGAAACCTGCAACGAACTTGTTGGCTGGCTTGTCGTAGAGATCGAGCGGCTTGCCTTGCTGCTCGATCACGCCCTCGCGCATGACGACCACATGGTCGGCCATTGTCATGGCCTCGATCTGGTCGTGGGTGACATAGACCGAGGTGGCATGCAGACGGTCGTGCAGCGCCCGGATTTCCTTGCGCATGTGAACACGAAGTGCGGCATCGAGGTTGGAGAGGGGCTCATCGAACAGGAATGCTTTCGGATGGCGGATGATGGCCCGGCTCATTGCAACGCGCTGGCGCTGGCCGCCGGAAAGCTCGCGCGGGTAACGCTTCAACAGATGCGACAAGCCAGTTGTAGCAGCGACCTCCTCCGCCGCCTTTTTGGCTTGCGCCTTGGCGACGCCGCGAATGCGCAGGCTGTAGGTCAGGTTCTCCTCGACGGTCATGTGCGGATAGAGCGCGTAGGACTGGAAGACCATGGCGACATCGCGCTTGCGCGGCGGCACGTTGTTCATCAACTCGCCGGCGATCTTCAACTCACCCTCAGAGATACTCTCAAGGCCTGCGAGCGAACGAAGCAGTGTGGACTTGCCACAGCCGGACGGACCGACGAGTGCAACAAAGGTGCCCTTTGCGATCGACAGGTTGATGTTCTTCAGGGCATGAAACGCGCCGTAGTGCTTGTTGACGCCGCTGAGCTCGATCTGATTGGTCATTTAAGGGCTCCAGAGGTGAGGCCGGATACGATGCGGCGCTGCAAGAGAACGAAGATGGCGAGGATCGGCGTCACATACATCGTGGCGTAGGCCATGATGTTGTTCCACTCGTTGGTGTTCGGCCCCATGAAGGAGTTGAGACCGACACTCGCCGGCTGAAGCTCGGCAGCCTGGATCATCGACTTCGAGTAGACGAACTCACCGAAGGCCTGCATGAAGATGAGGATGGCGCTGACGAGGATGCCGTTGCGGGCAAGCGGCAGCACGATGCTGAAGAAGGCACCGACGCGGCTGTTGCCGTCGACCAGCGCTGCTTCCTCGAGTTCCATCGGCACGGCCATGAAGGTGGCGCGCACCAGGACGACGAAGAAGGGCATGCTCTTGGCGGCGATCGCGATGATGACGGCAAGGCGCGGATAGTCGAGCATGCCCAGTTGCGAGAAGCCGACGAAGATCGGGGTCACCATCAACGATGCCGGCAGGACCTGCAGCATCAGGATCATGAACAGACCGATATCGACCCACACGTTGCGGTAGCGCGCCAGAACATAGGCGCAGCCGACGCCGAGTACGGTGATCAGGGTAACGGCGCCGACGGCGATGACCAGCGAGTTCCAGAGATACCGGCCCATGCCGCGGCTTTCCCAGACATAGCCGAAGGTTCCCCATTGCGGGTCGCCCGGCCAGAAGCTCGGGGGCGTTGCGAACATCTCGGACCCGCCCTTGAGGGCCGTGATGTACATCCAGTAGAGCGGGAACAGATAGATCGCCGCCATGAGGATGGCGATCACGAGCATAAGGCGGTTGCGTGTCGTATCGCTCATCCGCGCACCTCATGACGTGTGGAGCGGACATAGACGACCGAGGCGAACATGACGAAGATGATCATGATGACGGAGATGGTCGCGCCCTTGGCGAAATCATACTGGCGGAAGGACAGGTCCCAGGCCCAGTATTGCGTGACGTTGGACGAGTTGTTCGGACCACCTGAGGTGATGGCGGCAAAGAGATCGAACTGCTGCAGCGTGAAGATCAGCCCAAGTGCGATGATGGCGCCGATCGTGGAACGCATCATCGGCAGCGTGATCGTCCAGAAGCGTTGCCAGGCATTGGCACCGTCGAGTTCGGCGGCTTCATAGAGGTCACCGGGGATGCCGGACAGGCCGACCGACAGCAGGATCATGTTGAAGGCAGTCCCCAGCCAGACGTTGGCGATGATGACCGCATAGAGCGAAAAATGCGGATCGGAGCGCCAGAAGATGTTGCTACTAATGATGCCGCTCTCCTTCAGAATGAAGTTGAGGACGCCGAAATCGCCCGAGAGAATCCAGTTCCAGATCGCTCCGACGACAAGGCCGGGCATGACCCAAGAGACGAGAAACAGGCCGCGCAGCCACGAGGCGCCGGGGAAATTGACCCAGAAGAACAGCGCCAGGCCAAATCCGATCAGAAACTGACCTGCGATCGAGCCGACGACAAAGATCACCGTATTGCCGAGGATCGGCCAGGTTTCCGGCTGGGCAAAGAGATCGGTATAGTTCTTGAAGCCGACGAAGGGGCGCGAGAAGGTTCCGAGGCTGAACATGTCAACCTCCTGGAAGCTCATCACCACATTGTAGATGAGCGGCAGTCCCGCCATCAGGAACAGGAAGGCCAGCGGAAAGGCGACCAGGGTGATGTCGAAGCCGCGGCCGTCCCTGACGCTTGAAAGAATCCGTTTCATCGATCCTCCAATACTCCGAACGGGGCTGCCTGAAGCTTGCGCTGCAAGACAGCCCCTGCCGGGAGGAAATGGTAGGGACGGCCCGAAAGCCATCCGGTTATGCAGAGTGGATTAGCCGAGCACGGCCTTGATCTTGTCGGCAGCCTGATCGAGCGCGTCCTTCGGGCTCATCTGGCCGGTCAGGGCAGCCTGGATCGCGTCCTGGATCGCCTTCGAGATCTTCGGCCATTGCGGATTCGGGCCGCGAGGCTTGGCGTACTTCAGCTGTTCGATGAAGACCTTCAGCGCCTCATCCTTGAGCTTCTCGCCGGTTTCCGGGATGGTGATGTCGGAACGGGCCGGAAGCTGGCCGTAGTTCTTGAACATCTTGTCGTCCTTCGAGGCAAAGAACTCCAGTGCCTTGAAGGCTTCGGCCGGATGCTTCGTGCTGGAGAAAATAGCCCAGTTGAAGTCGCCCATTGCCGAGGAACGCTCAGCGCCTTCCTTCGGAACCGGAAGCAGGGCAACGCCCCAGTCGAACTTCGCCTCCTTGGTCATTCGGTCGAGTTCCCAAGGACCGGAGATCGCCATCGCGGCATTGCCGGAGTTGAAGGTGCCGGTCGAATCCCACTGGCCGCGCGTCAAGGTGTCCGGAGAAGCAAGCTTCTCGTCCATGATCGTCTTCCAGGTTTCAAGCGCCTTGACCGCGCCCTCGGCATTGATGTTCTGATAACCGCCGCCCGCCATCTGGGCCCAGGGAAGGAACTGGAAGGTGCCTTCCTCGTTTGCCTTGGCCGAGAAGGCGAGACCATAGACGTTCTTTGCGGGGTCGGTCAGCTTGCGGGCATCCTCGACAAGCTCGTCCCAGGTCTGCGGCGGCTTGTTCGGGTCGAGGCCCTTCGCCTTGAACATGTCCTTGTTGTAGTAGAGCGCGATCGTGTTGGTCGCCTTCGGCACGCCGTAGTACTTGCCGTCCCATTCGACGGACTTCAGCGGACCTGGGAAGTAGTTTTCCGGCTTGATGACCGACGATCCCTTGATCATGTCGGTAATGTCGAGGAAGGCCCCGCGCGACGAGAACATCGCGTGCTCGGGGTTGTCGACGGCGATGATGTCAGGGGCCTGGCCGGTGGCATAGGCGCGCATGGCCTCGGTGACGACATCATCGAACTGGATCAGACGATATTCGATCTTGATGCCATTGTTCTGGGCGTTGAATTCCTTGACGAGGTTCGGCGCCGGCTGGATGTCCTTGTCCAGCGACCAGAGGGTCAAGGTGACGTCTTCGGCCTTGGCGGCCAGGCCGAAGAGAGAAACGCCTGCGAGCGCCAAGGCGCCGATCATTGCAAACTTGCGGATACCCATAGTTCTCCTCCTTTGTGGTTATCCTGTCGGAAGCCGGCGATTCCTCCTCGCCGGCCGCGATGTCATCAAACCGGATCGACGACGAAATCGGCGCCCCGGGCATGCTTGAGATGGTTCAGCGCATAGACCTGACCGGTCATTTCCAGCGCGTCGCGATAAACCGGGTCGTGCCAGCCTTCGATATCGATCGAACCGGACCAGCCGGCAAGCCGCAATTCGGAAATGATGTCCGTCCAGTTGCTGTCGCCGAAGCCCGGCGTACGCATGAAGACGAATTTCTCCTTGCCGAAAATGCCATGTTCCTTGATGACGTCCCAGCGGATCGTCGCGTCCTTGCCGTGCACGTGGAAGATCTTCTTGGCCCACTTGCGGATCTGCGGCAGCGGCTCGATCAGATAGACCATCTGATGGCAGGGCTCCCACTCAAGGCCGATATGATCGTCCGGCGTTTCGTTGAAGATCAGTTCCCAGGCATCCGGGTTGTGCGCGATGTTCCAGTCGCCGGTCGCCCAGTTGCCGTCCATGGCGCAGTTTTCGAACGCGATCTTGACGCCCTTGTCGGCGGCGCGCTTTGAAAGCTCGCTCCAGATTTCCTTATAGCGCGGCAGGCTGTCGGTCAGCGGCTTGTTGCGGATTCGACCGGTAAAGCCGGCAACGCAGGTTGCGCCGAAATGGTGAGCATTGTCGATGCAATCCTTCCAGCCCTGCAGCGTCTGCAGGTCGATGTCGGTCGTTTCCAGCGGATTGCCGAACATGCCGAGCGTCGAGATCGTGATGTCACGGTCACCGATGGCGTCGCGCGAGCGTTTGCCGAGTTCGGCCAGATCCTGGCCGTTGGTCGTCTGCCAGAAGAAGGGTTCGAAGCTTTCAAAGCCCATATCGGCAATCTGGCCGATGCGCTTGTCGGCGCCGCCCTTGGAGGCGCTGACCATGGTGCCGATACGAATGGACTTGGCGGGGTTGCTCACAATCGCTTTTCCTTATGCTGAAATTTCAATGCGCTTGCCGGTCTTGGCACTTTCGATCGCGCCGAAGACCATGGCGAGGCTTCGGATATTGTCGGAGCTTGCGGTTTCTGGCCGCTTGCCTGTCTTGATCGCCTCGACGAAGCTTGCAATGACGCTGGCATGGCCGTGCGTTTCTTCTTCGTGCGCGGGCTCGGGAACGTTTACGGGCGTAAAGCCGTGCAGGAGGCCGGGATCCTTGCCGGCGACAGCTGCATTGAATGTATCGCCGCCATCCCAGGTCAGCATGCCCTTCGAGCCGACGAGACGCCATTCGCTTTCCCAGCTCGTGCGCTCACCTTCGGCGCACCAGGAGCCGCGATAGGTGAAGACGACGTCGTCGGAAAATTCGAAGGTGGCATTGGCGGATGCGCCGTGCTTGTACCAGGATCCGGTCGGATTGCGTTCGACGCAATAGACGGCAAGCGGCTTCTTGTCAGCGACATAGCGTGCGGCGTCGAAGGTATGGATTGCCATGTCGAGCAGAAGCACATTGTCCATCTCCTCGCGAAAACCGCCGAAATGCGGGCCGAGGAAGAAGTCGCAATGGATGGCGGTCAGGTCGCCAATTGCCCCGCTCTCGACGAAGCGGCGCATGCGGCGCACACCTGAGATGAAGCGGCGGTTCTGGATGATGGCGTGTATCTTGCCGGTCTCGGCGGCAAGATCGATCAGCGCGGCTCCTTCTGCAAGCGAGGTCGCCATCGGCTTTTCGCTGAGAACATGGCAACCTCCCTTCAGCGCCGTCGAGACGACATTGAAACGGGCTGTCGGTATGACGACGTCGAATACGATGTCGGCCTTGGTCCTGGCGATGACGTCGGCAAGATCGCTGCCGATGACGGCGCCCTCAAGACCGAACTCGGCGGCAAGTGCTTCAGCGGCTGCCGGATTGACATCGACGAGGCCCTTGACCTCGATCGCGGCTGCAAGAGCCGGGGTTTCCTTGATGGCGCGCAACCAGCCTTTGGACATGGCTCCGCACCCGCATAGAACGGCATTCAAAATCACGATTTCCTCCGGTGGGTCGTTTCCGGTTTTCCTCCCGAAACGCATCCCGTAAACGTTTACGATACTAAGCGGAAACGTTTCTTGGTGTCAATAGTGGTTCAAACAGTGCGAAATGCTGCGGAAAACACCTGCAAACCTAGGGCTTTAGATAAATACGTGCTGCGCCGCAGCACGGAAAAAATCTGCCTGATTTCGCCGCGGTAAATGAGGCCAGCCCCGCAAGGCCCACGATACCTTGAAGGCCAGCGGCTGTGGTCCTTCGCGTAGCGCCCTGAACTCTCTATCCTTCTGAACGTCCATTTCCCCGCACAGGCGTTTGGCCCCTCTTGGGTCCTTAGTTCGGAGGGAAATCGAGTAGCGCTCTTTGCCAATCTTGGCGATCAGGTCTTTGGGAACTCGCTTGACGTAGTAGTAGACGCCGTTCGGGCCTTTGGTCGGATTCGTGATCAAATGCACCATGTACGTAACCCGTGTACACGACTCGGGTCTCAGGTAGACCTTGATATCACTTAGGTATTTGAAACGTAAGGGAAAAGAATGGTGGGCGATGAGAGACTCGAACTCCCGACATCCTCGGTGTAAACGAGGCGCTCTACCAACTGAGCTAATCGCCCTCGCGAAATCGGTCCCGTTTGGTCCGCCGCGTCGGTGGCCGTGATTTATGCGGATCGCGGGGAAACCGCAAGAGCGTTTGTGAAGATTTTTTTATTTTTTCGGAAGGGCTTTGCAGGGCTCGAACCACTAGGGGCCAACCAAGCCGATGCGCGGTGGCAAAAACGGCCTGCACTGGAAAGCGATGAGCAGGGCCTTCCGACCACGCTGGAGACTATGCCTCCAGCGAAAAGGCGTCGCTCTCGCCCGGGACGAGCTCAAGGGGCCAGATCGTGTTGCGGGCACCCCTGGGATAATGCTCAGCGTAAGCCGGCATCGTCGCGAGCAAGGTCTCGGCGAGCTCGACGCCGAGATCGCGCAGTGACATGCGGAAGCAGGTTAGCGATGGCTGCAGAAATTTTCCGCGAGGTTCCTCACGAAAGCCGATAACGGCCAGATCTCGACCAGGAACGATGCCCGCCTCGTTCATGCGCCGGTAGAGACCAATCGCCATCAACTCGTAGATCAGAATGATGGCCGTCGGCTTGCTGTCGAGCCGTAGCATCTCATGACCGGCCTGATAGCCGCCCTGCTCACTCGATTTGACGCGGATCACCAGCGACGGATCATAGGCTATGCCGTGGCGCTCCAGTGATTGGCGATAGGCATCGACGAAAATATAGCCGAGGTTGATGTCATTGGATGGCGCCGCGATCGCGATACGGCGATGTCCCTTCGACACGAGACGATCGACAGCGCAGGCTGCAACGCCCTCGAAGTCCAGATCGATCCAGGGGTGGCTTCCGCCGGAGGTGCTGCGGCCAAGCGCGACAAAGGGGATCTTGGCCTTCACCAGAAGATCGATGCGCTTGTCGACCCGCTGCGTCGCCGAGATGATCATCGCATCGACGATGCGCCGCGCGACCATGCGCTTGAGGTATTCATGCGGATCCTCGTCGTTTGGGCACGGCAACATCAACAGATCAAGTTTGTGACGGGACAGCACACTCTGCAGGCCACCAGTAACGCCGAGGAAGAAGTTGTCGCTGTTTTCGACCGTTTCCTTGCTGGACTCGATCATCAGGCCGATGACATTGGTCGTGCCCTGGCGGAGGCTCCGGCCGGACTGGTTTGCCACATAACCCAGCTCCTCGGCCGCCGCGAGCACGCGCTTGCGGGTTTCCTCGTTGACGTCGGGCCTGTCGTTCAGCGCACGCGAAACGGTCCCGATCGAAATGTCGAGATGCTTGGCGAGTTGGCGAATTCCCTTCATTTGCGGCAATCTTCCTCCCGGATTGAACGCGTCAGGTCCTTATCTGCCATACAAAAACGTTTCCGGAAAGCGCGATTGCAACCCGCAGCCGTAGCGTCAATTCTTGCTCAGGCAGCGGTCGACAGCGTTACTATCGCTGCCAAAGCGCCGGCGGCGGCTCCGACGGATTTCGCCATGGCGTCTGGCAGTCGCGCGTGTCGTGACGGCGACAGCAGTTGAAGTAATTCCGAAAGGCCGGCGCCAACAATGCAACTGATCGTAATCAGCACCGGAGACTGCGAATAGCCAAGCACAAAAAAGAAGGCCATCGCCGCGAAAGCGAGGCTCCTGTCGAGATTGACGTGAGTGATCGTTCGCGGACGCAGCCTTATGGGAGCGATCGTCACGAAGAGGATGAAGACAAGCAGTACCCATGCGATTGCTTGGGCAACGACGACGAAGGTCAGCCCAATGGCAATTTGGTCGGACACGTCGGACATCCTGTCGTCACCGGTTTGCGAGGAAGCGCAAATTACAACTATGTGAAGAAAGCGAAAGCCTCAAGAACACCGTGCATCCGCAATCCTTCGGCATTTTGGGACAAACACCGTCCTTTCGTTAAAAACCACGCATCACACCCATCGCCAGCAAATATTCAGCGAGGCGTCATTCAGATGACTGTATGACTGTACGCTCGTTCTCAGGCCAATAGACGTCCTTCATCTGTAGAGGAATTGCGCAGAATCGGAGTGTGCAGGAAAGCCGTGGGCGAAACGGACGTATCGCGCACGCACCTTGCAAACACTTGCAAACGATGACGAGCTAGTAGGCGTTGTGGCGGCCAATCACGGTGCCCATCGTCATGAAGACTATTTTCAAATCGAGCCACAGCGACCAGTTATTGATGTACCAGATGTCGTAACGAACACGGTCAGCCATGCGATCCACGGTCGGGGTTTCGCCTCGGCATCCGTTGATCTGGGCCCAGCCTGTCAGGCCTGGCTTGACGTGGCGGCGGGATGCGTATTGGGCAATAAGCGATCCGTAAAGGTCATCGTGCGCCAACGCATGCGGACGCGGGCCAACCACCGACATGTCACCTTGAAGGACGTTCCAGAATTGAGGGAGTTCATCCAGGCTCGTTGATCGAATGAAGCCGCCAACGCGGGTCACGCGAGGATCATTGCGTGTCGCCTGACGCACGTCGGCGGCATTTTCCATGACAGACATGCTGCGAAACTTGAGGATGCGAAACGTCCGGCCATTATATCCTTTTCGGGACTGCACGAAGAAAATCGGTCCCGGACTGTCGAGCTTGATGGCGACGGCAACCGCAGCGCAGATCGGGAACATGACCACCAGCGCCGCGATCGAGAAGGCGATATCGAACGCTCTCTTCAGCCCGCGTTCGTAAAGCTCGAGCGGTGGGCGGTGTGTCTGAAATACGCGCCGTTCTCCGACAGTCTGCGCGAAGCCCTCGACGACATCACCGACCACTCCGCCGAACATGACGTTTACCGGCACACAGAACTGGCGCAGGGTGTTCAGACACTCCTCGAGTGCCCGCAAATTGCCGTAGTCGCTCCAGGCAACCAAGACCTCGTCGACTTCGCCTATGCCGCTCTTCACATAAGCGTCGCTCGTGGAAGCCAGCGAATGATCACCCTCGGAAATTCGCATCGTATGCTCTACGGAGAGACCGCTGAGGGCGGCACGTTGAACGACCGGTTCCGTCGACATCGTGCCTGGGCAAACAAGCAGGACCCGGCGGGTGCGGAACGCGGCGCGCGCGATCGCCCTGCTAAGGTGGCGATACCAGAGCAAGCGCAAAGCCACCAGTCCGCTCAAAGAGAGGGCCGCACTTGTGACGATTGAACCCAGCGATATCGCCATGTCGATCTTGAGGAACAGGATGACGGCGAGAAGGAAGAATAGGGCGGCCGGGAGAAACGCGACGATCAGTAACAACTGGCGACGGAAGGAGAACATCTCGCTCGATCGATAGGCGTGGACGCTGAACATCGCCAGTACGAAAACCGTTGCCACAAGCAAACCGATCCCGATGTAGCGCAACGGGTCAGCCAGGGTGCCGTAGGTCATCTGCTCATAGAACAAATGCCCTGCGGCGCTTGCCGCAAGGAGGACGACAAAATCGAACGCTGCTGCGATGCAGGTAATCGCTATGCTGTGGAGGCCGAACCATTTCCGGTCGCTCTTGACGGAAAGATGCGGGCCCCAGTTCTGTTCGACTGGAATGGTCATGAAGCACACCCTCAACCCTGCCGTATAGTTAGCATGGGTTAAACGTGTCCAACAATTATCCTCAGATACGCCTTATTGCGTAACGTTGAGACAATTCCAGAATATATATCGAAGCACGGAAAGTATAGTTTCGTAATACGCAGCACAGATTGTATTTTTCGAATGGGTTTCTATTAATTTGTATTTGTGCCAGTCGGCTAATCCAGATCTGTTGTTTTTAATCGGCTCACTTTCGCCTGTGGTTATGTGAGATCGGCTTTGGGTGCGCCTAATTCGTCGCCGACCTGCGCCATGTTTACGAGCGGAAGCCAAGTCTTTAATGCCGGGATCGCCGCCCCACCTGAGAATAGTGAGTCTGCCGGGCAAACCGCCGGCCCCGCCTATCTCGGCACGTCCAGCTTGTTGACAGCGAACTGATAGTTGCTGCCGGTGCCCGCGCGGGTGACCACCAACTTGCGTGTCCTTGTTGTGATACGCGCAAAATTCCCGTCTGTCGTGATCGACCGCGCGATCGAAATCTTGGCGGAGTCTATTCCCGGGAATTTTTCCGGGCATGCCTTGCCACCGATGCCATACATGCGCGTGCCGCCTTTTTCGTAACGTTGCAAAATGGGCCGGCCGCCCGGGTCGGCAAGAACGTTGCAGCCTGGCGCATTTGGTACCGGAACCATCCGATACCAGGGGCTGTCACCGAAAGCGCTGAGCACGGATAATGACAGCAGGGCGGAGGCGACAAGAGATAGTCTCAGCATGGCCCGGCTCCTTCGTTGCCAACCCTGCAAAGGTATATTAGCAAACACTGATCGACAAGATTCATCCGGGTTTCGGAAGAGATCTTGGGGGCTTGCAGGTGTCCCTACCCCTTCACGGCGCCGGCGGTCATTGAGCCGGAAATCTGCCTGTACATGACGAGACCGAGCACCGCAGGCGGCAGCGCGCCGAGCATCATGACGGCCGATGCGGTTCCCCACTGCACCCCGCCTCCGCTGGCGGCAAAGAAGAAGGAGGCGCCGACGGTCATTGGAACGGCCTGGCTGGTCGTCAGCATGAGGCCAAACAGGAACTCGTTCCAGGCGGTGATGAAGCCGAAGATGAAGGTGGTCACCAATGCCGGCCTGACGACGGGCCGGATGATCATTACCATTATTTGCCAGGAGCTGGCACCATCCACCTTCGCTGCTTCGTCAAGTTCCAGGGGCACGTCGGAAATGGCATTGACCATGATGACGAGCGCAAGTGGCGTATTGACAATCGTCAAGATCAGACCCAGTCCAAGCCGCGTATCGAGAAGGCCAAGCCATTGATACATCATATAAAGCGGGATCGCAAAAATGATCAATGGCACCGCTCGAAGGTTGATGATCACAGGCAACAGGGTGCGCTTGCCCGCCTCGCTTCGAGCAATGGCATAGGCCGCCGGGAAGGCCAGAAGGATCGCAAGGCTCGTTCCGATGAGCGAGGCAATCGTACTGTTGAAGAGATACGAGTAAATGTTGAACCGATCCGTGTGTGTCAGAACCCGAAGGTAGTTCTCAAGTGTCGGCTGGCTTATCCAGAGACCGGGATTGATTGACAGTTCACTCGCGCTCTTCAACGAGGTGACGAGTGTAACGATGACCGGAAAGTTCATTGCGAGCGTAGCAATTGCAAAGACGAGCCAACGAGCAGTGTTCAGCATCGCTATCTCCTCCTGCGACCGGCAAGCCAGTTGAGACCATAGAGCACCGCAAGCGAGGCGACGAACAGCATGACGGATGCCGCAACCGCCTTGCCGATGGCGCCCTCCTTGAAAAAGGCCTGGTAGATGTAGATCGAAAGCGATGTCGTTGATCCCCCGGCACCACTGCCGGTCAGCGCATAAACGTTGTCGAACACGCGAAAGCCATCGATGAAGCGGATGAAGAAGGCGATGACGAGTGTGGGAAGCATCAGCGGCAGTTCGATCCACCACAGGATCTTGAACCACGGGGCGCCGTCGAGCTCGGCCGCTTCCCGCACATCGAGCGGTATCGCAACGTAGGCCATATAAAAGAGCAGAAAGGCAAACGGCGTCCACTGCAGCGTTTCGACGACGATCAGCGTGCGAAAGGCATTATTGATGTCGAGGAAGGCCGGGCTGTCACCGAACCACAGGAAAAGGTAATAGGGCACCGGTCCGGCAAACTCGTGCAGCACAAGCCGATACATCAGGCCGATCATGGCGGGAGCGACCATCAATGGCAGCATCAACGGCGCCATCAGGAACGATCGCTTCGCAAGCAATGGCGCAAGGAAGATCGCAAGGAACAGGCCGATCAGGCATTCGGCAAGCGCGGTCAAGATGCCAAAGCGCATCGAGAAAGATACAGACTGCCAGAACTCTCGGTCTACCAGCACTGATGCGTAGTTGCCAAGCCCGCTGAGGCTCGGACTGCGCAGGTTCTCGAAGCTGACGGTAGAGACCGAGTAGATGAGGTTGACGAGCGCAGGAAAGCCCAGAAAGAGAAGCAGGAATGCCACAAGCGGTGCGAGATAAGCTCTGCCTTCGGCACGTTTTACAATAGCCATTATGGTCCGCCGGGTGTGCCGGCGCCAGGCGAAACCTGACGCCGGGTTCGTCCTACTTCTTCAGGAGATCCTGCATGCCCGTCTTCACATGGGCAAGCGCGTCGTCGAGCCCCTGTTGTCCCGCCCAGTAGCCCGTGAATTCCTTTGCCTGAAGTTCATAGACCGACAAGGCATTGGCGGAGGTGGCGCCGTTCATCACATAACCATACTTGCTCGCGAATTCGCCGAGTTTGACGAGATCAGGACGCTCGCTGGCGACCTTGGCGACGACTTCGGGCGAAAGGGCGGGAGAACCACCGCTTTTGGCATAGAGAAGTGCGGCGTCCTCGCTTGCCAGCCATTTCAGAAACTTGGTCGCACCTTCCTTGTTCTTGGCATTCTTGTTAAGGCCAAGCCCGAGGCCGTGGATGTGGTCCGCGCGGCCGTCAGGGCCAGCGGGCGGCGCGACGATGCCGGTCACTCCGGCAACGGCCGGCGACTTTTCAGCGTTGGTCAGATCGGCCGCTGCTGCATTCCATTGCAGCGCAGTTGCAGCCTGGCCGGAGCCATAGGCGGCATTGGTTTCGGCGTACTCGTAGCTCAGCGAATCCTTCGGGGAAGCGCCTGCATCATAGAGCTTCTTGTAGAGCTCGAGGCCGGTTTTGTACGCATCAGAATCGACCGTGATCTTGCCGTCCTTGTCCATCCAGTTGCCGCCGTAGGAGCGTGGCAGGGATTGGAAGACCATCATGTTGAAAAGCAGGTTCTTCATCTGCAGGACAGTGCCGTAGCGCACGGGACTTGCCGAATTCGCCTGCTTGCTGAAATAGAGCGCGGTTGCTGCCCAATCGTCCCAGGTCCAGCTGTCGGGATCCTTCGGCTGGAGTTCCTTGCCGAGGTACTTCTGGGCGATTTCCCCGTAGGTCTTCTTTGCCGCCTCGTCCTTCATCAGGGCGTCGATGAGATCCTTGCGGTAGTACATGAAGTGCAGGGAGAGGTCTGTCGGCACGCCATACTGCTTGCCATCGAACTGCATCGTCTTGAGGACAGATTCACCAAACACCTTTGCGGCGTCCGAACCCAGTTCGACAGGCTCCATGTAAGGCGCGTAACGGCCGATCGAATAAGTGGCAACCAGATTGACGTCAAAAGCATCGGAGCCGGCGGCCATGTCGGCCTGCAGCTTGTCGAAGAAGCCATCGCGGTTGAAGAACAGCAACTGCACCTTGTCGGCGTCGCTGATGCCGGCCTTAGCATTGTAGGCTTCGACCGTAGCTCTGAGCGCGGTTTCCTCCGAGCCACCGGGCCAGCCGAGCACCGTTACAGTCGCGTTTGCAATACCCGGCAGTGCAACGCTCGCAACGAGCGCAGCCAGTGCCGGAAGAGACCTGGTTTTGAATTTCATCGTCGTTCCCTTTCTTTTATCAGGTTTCATGCCATTCGCTCGCCGCTACTTGCCCTCACCAGCAAGATCTGCAGCGCCAATGATACCGGCGCGGCGGCCGAGCTTTGCAGCCACCAGACGCGGAGTGAGCCGAGGCGACATGCCAGACAGCTGGCTGCGCATCAGGTCGAGATAGCCTTCGGCCAGGCCGATGCCGCCGCCGATCACGATCACATCGGGATCAAACATCAGCTTGATATCCCGGCAGAGCGTCGCGGCGCGATGGGCCGAAAGGGACATGATATCGGCTGCCCACGTTTCACCCTTGCGCGCGCGCTCAAATACCTCGACGGCGTCGATCGGGTGGCCGGTCTTCAGGGCCTCGCTCGCAATCCATCTGCCGGACGTCTGATCTTCGAAGGGAGCCTGCCCCTGCGATGGTGACCGGATCAGGCCAAAGTGGCCGGCAAGCCCCGACAGCGGCTTGCCGTTGACGACAACCCCTCCTCCGATACCGGTCGAGATCGTCAAAAAGACCAGATCATCACCCGACCCCGCCCCGAATCTGTACTCCCCCCAGGCTGCAGCCTGCGCATCATTGACGGCAAAAGTGGGCTTGCCAAACAGTGCAGCAACGCGATCGACCAGAGGGTAGCGATCAGGAATTGAAAGCGTTGCCGGATTGAGCGCCGACCAGTTACCGCCTTCGATGAAGCCGGTCACCGCAATCCCGATCCGTTCGTATCGGTTCCGCCAATTTGCGGTGCTCTCGGCCACCTTTAAAAGCCAGGCGTCCGGTCCAGCGTCGCGCGCGGTCGGAACGACGATCTCTTCCAGAACGGTACTGCCGCTGACGAGTGCGGCCATCGTCTTGGTGCCGCCAATGTCGATGGAGAGGACGGTTTCGCGGTTTGCTCTATTATAGGCCTTGGCGATCGCCTCATTGAACCATGAGGTCACATGCTCGGTGCGGGTAATGGCAGAACCAACGACGACCGCAAACGCCCCGGCTTGCGCGGCCGCCAGAGCCTGCTCCGGCGAACGGATGCGACCTTCGGCGATGACATAGGGCGTGAGCTGTCGCATCGCCGTGATGAGCTCAATGTCCGGGTCCACGGGTTCCGGTCCGCCAACATAGCCCGAGAGTGTTGTGCCAACGAAATCGACGCCCGCGTCAAGGGCCCGCTTGGCGTCGTCGAGAGATGAGCAGTCCGCCATAGTCAGCTTGCCCCTCGCCTTGATGATTCGGACAAGTTCTTCTATCGAAGCCGGGCGAGGCCGATCCGTCGCGTCAAAGGCGATGACGTCGGCACCAGCATCGGCAAGCGCCTCGGCGTCGGAGACGAAAGGTGTAATGCGGACCGGACTGTCTGGAAGATCCCTCTTGACGATGCCGACAATCGGAGCGGAAACGACGGGACGAACAGCTTTCACATAGGCAACCGACTCGATCCTCAGTGCCTTGGCACCGGCGTTCAGTGCCGCTTTCGCAAAGCCAGCGACGAAATCGGCACGATCCATCGGCCCGCCGGGAACCGGCTGGCAGGATACGATAAGGCTATTCCTGATGTCTTCCCGTTGCACTCGTGACACTCCATTTCGGTATCACGATAAAAGGAAAATACCAGATTACAACCAGTTTGTATCTGGTCTTATCGCTGCAGTTCGAAGACGAAGTCGTAGACGTCCCCTTTGTAGCGTGTCTCGCAGTACTCCACGATCTGCTCGTCAGGCAGGAAGCAGCGTCTTTCGGTCATCAAGAGTGGTGCGCCGACCTCGCAATGAAGATGGCGCGCATCTTCGCTGGTTGCTGCTCTCGAACGCATGCGCTGGATTGCCCGTTGCGGCATGAAACCACGCGCCGCAAGCGCTTCGTATAGTGAATCCCCGACCAGATCGGGCGAGGGAAGAAAGCGCGTCGGCACGGTTGACGTTTCGACCGCGATCGGTGCGCCATCGGCTGTGCGGACGCGTTTCATGCGGATCACATTTGCATTGGCTGACAGCCCGAGCGCCATCATCTCCGTTGGCGAAGGTCGGCTTATGTGTTTGGAAATCCACACACATCCGGCCACCATGCCGCGAGCGCGAATGTCTTCCGAAAAACTCGTCAAGGTCGACATCGACTTCTCGACGCGCGATCCGACCTCCGTCTTGAAGCCGTGGCGGCGATTGAGAAGACCCTCTTCCTCAAGCAATGCCAGGGCTTTGCGAACCGTCACACGTGAGAGTGACAGGCTCTCGGCAAGTACCCGCTCGCCCGGCAGAACGGCGCCGGCCTTCACGGCATTGGAGCGAATGGCAGCTTCAATGGCCGATTTGAGCCGCTTGTAAAGCGGCACATCGGGCGCCGTCAGGCCCAGTTCCTTGGCTACGAGTTCGATCAAGCTCATATCTGGCATGCCTGTCCCCGTAACAGATCGATTGCCAAAAAGATTCTTGGCAATCGCATCTGGAGCTATACTGGTATTATGCCGGTCATGCAATTGCTCTCGAATTGCATGATGGCGCTGCACCTCTTAAGGTTCTTCGGAAGCCCCGCCTGAGGGCAGAAGGGTGATTGCGACCGGCGCCCGTTGCTGCGGCGGATCGCCCGGCTATTGACCGTCCTGACGCAGTGGCTCGAAAATAGCTTGTCTCTGCCAGTCCAGACACGCGAATGGCGAACGAGGCAGGTGCGCAGAAGCTTACAATGACAGCGCGGCTATGATCTATGCCGTCAGGCGGCGGGCAGAGAGCACCTGTCGGCGCTCCCACCATACAAGCATGAGGCTGGAGGCGACGATGAGGACTGCGCCTGCCACGACATTGACGGTCGGGACTTCCGACCAGATCAGATAACCGTAGAGAAAAGCCCAGACGAGGCCGCTATATTCCATCGGCGCAAGCGTTGATGCCGGGGCATGGCGGAAGCCCTCATAGAGCAGATACTGGCCGGCTGCAGCGACAATGCCGAGACCGATCATCAATGCCCAACCGAAAAGATCCGGCGTCTTCCACAGCCATGGCAGCATCGCGCCGCAGGCGACAACGAACAGGAAGCTTGTTGCCGTCATCTGGTTCAGCGTGCTTTCAGTGCGGCTGACAAGACGAACCAGGACGGTGCTCCACGCCCAGCAGAAGCCTGCGAAGATGACCATCCCCGCCGGCACGAGACTTGGCGCTTCTGCCGGATTGGCGGCAAGCAGCACGCCGGCGAAGCCGCCGATGCACGCGAGCCAGCGCATTGGCCCGACGTTTTCCTTGAGAATGAGGATCGACAGCACCACGACCATGATGGGTGCTGAGAAATACATCGTCGTGATCTCGGCGAGACCGAGATGGCGTGCAGCCGTATAATAGGCCATCCATGCCGAAAGCATGAGCCCTGCCCGCAACAGCAGCGATTTCCGGTGCGGGCTCTTGAGTATTGACGGATGGCGCAGCCGGCGGACCATGATGCCGGCGATAACAACAATCATGATGCTGCGCATGAAGAGGATCTGCGGAACAGCGTAGTCCGCCACGAGCCACTTCACGACTGCGTCCTGGATGGCAAAAAGTGAATAACCCGAACATGCGAGCGCAATTCCGACGAGCGGGCTCGGGGCGTGGTCAGGGGATCGTTGGAGCATTGGCCTGCGGCGGGAGTTACGTCTTGTGCGTGACGCCTATCAAGAAGCTCGCCTCGTGACAATCGCAAGAAATCGTAATGCAAAGCTGCGTCGGCCTATGCGGTCGTGGCCCTTCCTGGATACACAACGCGCTGCCTGATGTGGGAAGAACGTCGCATCGGGCCTTGCCTCGCGGGCGCAACTGCGGTGTATCATGCGCCGTCTGACGCAAGGCAGAAGGGTGCGTGTGATGAATGAAGGCAAGTCGGCGCTTTACTTGGCGGCGTCGTGGGCATTATGGCCCGCACTTTTTGCGGCTGGATTGATCGGGGCGGGTTGGGCTTTTCACACAGAGGCACCGCTGTTGTGGTTCAACGTCGTCTATCTGACGATCGTGGCGGCGATCGCAGGGTTCGAGCGGCTGATGCCTTATGAACAGGAATGGCTGAAGCATGATCGCGAAACATTCAACGACATCGCACATACGCTCCTGACAAAGGGGGGCGTGCAGCTTGCCGCGGCGATCGGCGCGTCCGCCCCGATGGCGATTGCCACCGTCGTACAGCCGGCAGTCACATCGGCAACGTCTATATGGCCGGATCACTGGCCTGTCTTCTTTCAAGCTGTATTGGGGTTGATCATCGCTGAGTTCGGTCTTTACGTTGCGCATCGTGCCGCGCACGAGTTTCTTTCGCTGTGGCGGTTTCATGCCCTGCATCACAGCGTCGAGCGCCTGTGGGTCGTCAACACCGGCCGCTTTCACGTCGTCGATTCGCTGTTCAAGATCGCGCTTAGCCAGATCCCCCTCTATCTCTTGGGCGCGCCTTTGCCGGTCTTTCTCTGGACCAGTGCCGTCACGGCCTTCATCGGTCTTCTCACCCACTGCAACATCGATGTCAGGACAGGTCCGCTCGACCGGATTTTCAGCACACCCCGATTGCATCGATGGCATCATTCCAAGGTGTTGGCTGAGGGCAACACCAACTACGGCGAAAACCTTGTACTGTGGGATCAGATATTCGGCACTTATTTCAATCCCGCGCGCAGGCCGCCTGCAGAGATCGGAATCAGTGGAAGGGTCGCCGAGGGTTTCCTGGCTCAGCTTGTGCAGCCGTTTTCGGCAAAGGGATTCAGGCAGATTCTGGGGCGTCGTGTAGAGCCACAGATGAGCGCCACGCCTGAAAAGGAAAGGGCTGAAGCCTGATATCCACCGGCAAGTGCCGACATTTCCGGCTTTTGCTATGAATGAGGTGGGACAAGGTATTTGCAGAGGCGCTCAGCCATTTGCTGAGCGCCATCTGTCGGGACGTAGAGTCTATGTACTGGGAGATACGAGCGGCAAGAATTACTCGGTCGAGGTCGCCCAGCCTCTATCGCTACTGAAACATATCATTCAGCTTATAAGCAACTTCCGTCCGGTTGGTGGCCTTCAGCTTCTTCATGATGTTCCGGATGTGAACCTTGACTGTGCTCTCGCGCAGATTGAGTTCATAGGCGATAATCTTGTTCGCCTTTCCCTTGCGAAGTGCCTGCACGACCTCGGCTTGCCTGAGCGTGAAGATGCGCGTGAGCTCCTTCGGCTGATGCTGCTTCTGGCTCATGTCGATCGAAGCAGTTTCTGCTGCAGACGGAGAAAAGTTGTTCCCCGCGAGGATGAAGGTGCCACCTGCAACCGCAAGAGCAAGTGCCTCGACGCATACCTCAATTCCGACGGACGTCGGTATGAAACCGCGCGCGCCGCATTGGAGCATCTTCAAGGTTTGGTTGAGGTCATCGCCATCGGCCAGGATAACGACCGGAGCCGGTGCAAGCTCTGCGGTGATCGTCGCGATTTCTTCGGACAGGGCGGCATCGTCGGCCTTCCGGCCGGCAATGTTGAGAAGGACCGCGCCTACGGGCAGGTTGGTATCCTTCTTGCGCTGCCACTCTGCAATCGAGCCGACGGCAATAGCACCCATGCTGAGGCCGTTCGCTTTCAAGGTCGCCGCAAGGCATTCGCGTTCGAGCGTTCTGGCGTCGATAATCAGCAGGCACTGGTCATCGCCGTGCTCCCTTTCAGTATGCTCGAATTCCGTGCTTGCCTTGGAGAGTGTCGGTACAGGCCGGAGCCTGTTCAATGCGATTTTGCCATTTTCGAATTCCGAAGGTACGTAATTCATACTAGCCCTCATACCCTATAGTGCTGGGGGACGGTACGCATCAAGTATACGCAATACTTTGCGACGGTCCCCTGAACGCTGTGATGATCCCCTTTAGTATGCAACAAAGTAGATATTCGACTTGTGCCCAACAACTATTTTGTTGTTGTCGAATTTCTACTTTATCCAGAAGCTACATACATACATGCTAATAAGCAATACAAAAATATTTCCAAAGGTTAACGCACGAAAGGCGGACATACAAATTTATACCTATCTTTGTTAAATCTTGAAATGCAGTTTCACCAAAAGAAAAACGCAGTATTAAAAGGCCATATCAACTGAATGGCGCTAGAATAAAAATCCTGAATTATGTTACAGACGGGATCTTTCTTAACCAAAAATACGCCCGAAAATCGCATTTTGTATACTCTTAACGCCGTTGGTTGTGCCTAAGTAACTGTTTAGTTTTCCAAGAATTGACGGGTAATACAGAGGGTGCCCTACTATTCTTATATGACGTTCTTTGCGCGCTCCCGACCGATATTATTCCTGTGCTGCCGTGTTTGCCTCGCCATGAGGGGCATCTCTCATGGCTGGCCTATTTTCTGTCACGAATGAAAGGGCCTCGCTGCTCGACGTGGATGGATCAGGAAGCCGATTGGGGTAGAGAGGTGCCTAACACCCGCCGTGAATACCAAGGTTTAGGAGGAGACCAGGAATGCCGCCGGTTCGTTTTGCCCTCAACCATATGGCAGCCCCGTCGCTGCCGATCGAAGATTTCTTTGCGTTGGCGACGTCGCTTGGCATTGATGCGGTTGAGATCCGCAACGACCTTGCGGGCAATGCGATCCTCGATGGAACCTCGCCCGAGACCGTTGCCCAGGCTGCAGAGCGTCACGGGCTGACTATCCTCTCGATCAATGCGCTGCAGCGCTTCAACGAGTGGAACGCCACCCGTGCGGACGAAGCCCGAGAACTGATCGACTATGCCAAGGCTTGCGGCGCGCGCGCACTTGTTCTTGTCCCGAAAAACGATGGCACCGGTCGTGCTGATGGCGAGCGGCAGGAAAATCTCCGCCAGTCGCTGGCTGCCTTGAAGCCGATGCTCGATGCCGCCGGAATCATGGGTCTTGTCGAACCCCTGGGCTTTGCGATCTGTTCGCTCCGGTCAAAGGCGGAGGCTGTTGCGGCAATCGACGCTGTGGCTGGACGATCCACGTTCAAGCTGGTTCATGACACCTTCCATCATCACCTTGCCGGCGAGGAACAACTCTTTGCTGACTTGACCGGGCTGGTTCATATTTCCGGTGTCAGCGATCCCGCCGTCTCGATCGCGGATATGCGCGATCCTCACCGCGTTCTGGTTGCGGCAGATGATCGCCTGGACAATGCCGGGCAGATGCGTGCCCTTATGGAGGCGGGCTACGCCGGACCGTTTTCCTTCGAACCGTTCGCGGCCAAGGTGCATGACCTCAGCGATCCGGCAAAGGCGCTGCGGGCGAGCATGGACTACCTTTCCGCAGAGGTCTGAGGCGCGCAGTCCCCTCCCCTACTTCCGGCCGCGAAAGCGTCGCTGGTAGGACGCATCATAGAGCGAGCTCTCGCGAAAGCCGCTGGCAGCAAGCGTCTGGCCGACGAAGATGATCGCCGTTCGCTCGATGGGCGCGGCGGCCAGCTTTTCCTCGATGTCACCGAGCGTCCCCCGGATGATCCGCTCATCCGGGCAGGACGCCTTAGCGACGATCGCAACCGGGCACTCGGCGCCGTAGAGCGGCGTCAGTTCCGCAACAACCTGTTCCAGGGCATGAATGGCAAGGTGGATCGCCAGCGTCGAGCCTGTCGCCGCGAATCTCGCCAGGGTTTCCTCGTTCGGCATTGGGGATGCACGGCCGGAAACACGCGTGAGCACGAGGCTCTGCGCTACGGCTGGAATGGTCAGTTCCCTGCCAAGGCTTGCCGCTGCCGCTGCAAAGGCAGGCACGCCAGGCGTCATCGTATAGCCAATGTCGTGCTTTTCGAGCCGGCGGATCTGTTCGGCAACGGCACTCCAGAGGGAAAGGTCGCCCGAATGCAATCGTGCAACGTCCTCCCCGGCTGCGGCGGCCCGCAGGTACTCGGCCTCGATTTCATCAAGCGACATCGGTGCCGTATCGATGATGCGTGCGCCGGGCTGGCAATATTGCAATAGTTCCGGGGAGACGATCGAACCCGCATAGAGACAAACGGGGCATTTGGCGATGAGGTCACGGCCGCGCACCGTAATCAGGTCCGCTGCCCCCGGCCCCGCGCCGATGAAATGCACTGTCGTCATCTGCTTTCTCTCACTTCTTTATATAGCGCCATTGCGTGATGGGCATGGCCGGACGCCAACTGGTCATACCGCCAAGGGGCGCCGCGCGCGCTATTTCGATACGTGTCAATGTGCCGCCATGCTGCCGCTGCAGCGAAAACAGCAGGGATTCCATTTCAAGGGTAACGGCATTGGCAACGAGACGCCCTCCCCTCTTCAAGGCGTGAAGTGCTGCCTCGAGTACACCTTCCTCGCTGCCGCCGCCGCCAACGAAGACCGCGTCGGGCTCGGGCAGGTTCGCAAGCGCCTCCGGGGCGATTCCCTCCACGATCGCAAGCCCGGGAACGCCAAAGGCAACCGCATTTCTTGCGATGCGCGCGGCTCGCTTACTCGATTGCTCGATGGCGACTGTGCGCAGTGACGGGTCGGCGAGCATCCATTCGATGCCGATCGAGCCGGAGCCGGCGCCAATGTCCCAAAGCAGTTCACCATGGCGCGGGCCAAGGGCCGCAAGCGTGATTGCACGGATCTCCTGTTTGGTGATCTGGCCGTCGTGTTCAAAAAGCGCGTCGTCCAGTCCTGTTGTGAAGGCGAACGTTCGCGCCCCCTCCCCTGCCACGATCTCGATTGCGCAAACGTTGAGCGGGTCAATCTCCCCCAGGTCGAGACGATCTGCACGTCCACTGCGCTGCCTTTCGCGATCCCCGCCAAGCGCCTCGAGGACGTGCAGGCGGGATTCGCCGAAGCCGGTGACGCGGAGGAGCTCCGCAAGTTGCGCCGGCGTCTCGCCGTCGGAGGTCAGTGCGATGATCCGCCTGCCGTGGTGCAGGTGTGGCCGGATCAAATCCAGCGCTCGGCCATGCAGCGAAATTGTCGCCGTCTCTTGCAGCGGCCAGCCAAGGCGGGCGGCAGCCAGGCTGAACGAGGATGGCGCCGGGATGACACGCATTTCCTCGGCTTCTATGCGGCGCGACAGCGTCGCGCCAATACCGTATAAAAATGGATCGCCTGAACCGAGGACGACGACCGGTGAGCCCCGATACGTGGCGACTGCCTCAATCGACCTCTCGAAAGGGCTTTCCCAGGCGAGCCTCTTGCCGGTGATGAGCCCCGCCGCTAGCTCATGATGCCGCTTGCCACCGAAGACGACGGGCGCGGCAGCGATTAGCCGCTTCGCCTCGTCACCCAGTCCGGCTGGACCATCTTCGCCGATGCCGATAATAGTCAGCCAGCGTTGGCCGGGAGCGGAAGGCATATCAGACATGGGCAAAATCCGCATCCTGATGCTCGGAGGCACCGGCGAAGCGCGAGCTCTCGCTGAAGCGCTTGATCGCACTGGCCGGTACGATATTTTGCTCTCGCTTGCTGGCCGAACGGAGAAACCCTCCAATCAGCCAGTTCCGCTGCGCATAGGCGGTTTTGGTGGTGCCGAAGGTCTGGCCGCCTTTCTGCGTGATGGTGGTTTCGACCTTTTGATCGATGCAACGCACCCGTTCGCTGCTCGCATCTCCAGAAGCGCCAGTGAGGCCACAGCTGCAGCGGGCATTCCCGCACTGGCCTTGCGCCGGCCGGAATGGATGGCTGAGCCGGGTGATCGGTGGACGCCTGTTGCGACCATCGTGGAAGCGATAGAGCGGCTTGGCCCCTCCCCTCGCCGGGTCTTCCTGGCAATCGGGCGCCAGGAAGCCCATCGCGCCGAAGCCGCCCCCCAGCACTCTTACCTTGTGCGAAGCGTCGATCCTGTCGAGCCGCCGCTTGTTCTTCCCGACGTCCAGCTCGTTCTCGATCGCGGCCCCTACTGTGTTGAAAGCGAAGTTTCGCTGCTCCGTACCCATCGCATCGATGCCCTTGTGACCAAAAACAGCGGCGGTTCGGCGACTTATGCGAAGATCCAGGCTGCACGCCAGCTCGGCATCGAAGTATTCATGGTCGCGCGGGCGCCAGCCGCCACCATGGAGACGGTTGCCACTGTTGAAGCGATGCTGGCGGCGGTCGATCACCTGTTTCCCCCTGCGATGAACCGCGGAGTGTAGACGAGGTCCGGCTTTCCGTCTCGAGTGATCACCTTTGTCTCGGGCGAACCGATGATGACACAGGTTGCCATATCAGCCGTCGTCGCGTCGGCTTCTGCAAGCGGCTGGACGGTGATCTGTTCGTCGGGACGTCCTGCAGCCCTACCGAAAATCACTGGAGTCGTTGCCGGCAGGTCCGAGCGCAGCAATTCGAACGCCTTGCCCAATTGCCAGGGCCGTGCCTTGCTGATCGGATTGTAGAGCGCAATGACGAAGCCCGCTTTTGCCGCCATTGCAAGACGGTTTTCTATTATATTCCAAGGCTTTAGGTTGTCAGACAGCGAAATGGCGCAGAAGTCGTGGCCAAGCGGCGCACCAATTCGCGCGGCAACCGCAAGCATGGCGGTAATCCCCGGCAGCACCACGAGGTCGATCGTGCGCCATTCTTTCGGACCGTTGTCTATGGCCTCGCATACTGCGGCTGCCATCGCAAAGACTCCCGGGTCTCCGCCGGACACGACGCAGACGGTTGCGCCGGTTGCCGCCGCCCGCAATGCGGCCGATGCCCGATCCAGCTCTTCCCGGTTATCGGAGGCCTGTCGCCGCTGATCGGGTCTGAGGTTCAGCCGGTCGAGATAGGGTCCGTATCCATAGAACTCGGTTGCCTTAGAAACCGCCGCAGCCGCCTCCGGTGTCATTTGATCCGGATTGCCGGGACCGGTCCCGATCACGAAGAGCCTGCCGGTCATCGGCGAGACTCCCAGCCGGGCACGAGCACCAGTGAAAAGTAGGGTGCGTCGCCGTCGGGCCGGTCGGCGAGTTTCGTCATCGCCGCATTGACCATGGTGCCTCGCTCGACATAGACGGCCTCGGCAAGGCGTCCGGATGCCTCCAGTGCGCGGCGGATCTTGGGAAGGTTGCGTCCGACCTTCATGATCACCGCGGCCTGTGTGTCTGACAGTCGGCGCTGCAGCTCGGCTTCAGCCATCGTACCCGGCAGTACGGAAAGCACGTCATCTCCCTGAACGATCGGGAGGCCGGCGAGCGACCAGCATCCGGACATCGCGCTGATCCCCGGGATCACCTCGGTTGGATAACGGTTCGCCAGGCGTACATGCAGATGCATGTAGGAGCCGTAGAACAGCGGGTCACCCTCACTCAACACGGCAACGGTGCGGCCTTCCTCCAGGTGAGCCGCCACGGCGGCGGCCGATTGATCGTAGAAGGCGGTAATCTGGTTTCGATAGGCCTCGTCCGTCTTTTCGACCTCGGTCGTCACCGGATAGTAGAGCGGCAGCAGCATCTTTTCCGCGGTCAGGAGATGCTCGACGATCGCCTTGCCGTTGCCGCCCCTGCCCTGCTTGGCAAAATACGCAACGACATGTGCGGCCTCGATCGCCTTGACGGCCTTGACCGTCAGGAGTTCCGGGTCCCCGGGACCGGTGCCGACGCCAATAAGACGGCCAGGATTCGTCATAGGCCGGGCCTCGCAAGGGCATTCAGGGCGGCGGCCGTCATGGCGCTGCCGCCGAGACGGCCACGCACGATCGCGAACGGCACGCCGTAGGAGTTTTCAGCCAGCGCATCCTTCGATTCGGCCGCACCAACGAAGCCGACCGGCATGCCGATGATCGCAGCCGGTTTCGGTGCGCCATCTCGAAGCAGTTCAAGCAGATGGAAGAGGGCTGTCGGAGCATTCCCGATGGCGACGACGCTGCCGGCCAGCCGGTCCAGCCAAAGATGGAGCGCCGCTGCCGAGCGGGTATTGCCGTTCTGTTTCGCAAGCTCCGCGGTGCGCGGATCGTGCAAGGTGCAGAGCACGTCGTTTTGGGCGGGCAAGCGTGTCCGGGTGACACCATGCGCCACCATTTGCGCATCGCAGAAGATCGGTGCGCCGTCATGCAAGGCAGCACGTGCGGCGCTGACGAAGCCTGGCGAGAACACAAAATGCTCTGCCGCCTCAACGAGCCCGCATGCGTGAATCATGCGCACGGCAATATCGGCTTCCTCGACAGAAAACCGTGAAAGGTCGGCTTCGCTGCGGATGATCGCAAAGGACCGCTGGTAGATGGCGTCCCCGCTGTGAATGTAGTCGTAGTCAGGCATTCTTATTCCTGTCGCAGCGCCTTTATGGCGTCGTGTTTGCCGATCCGTCTAAGGCAGGCGGCAGCCGATTCGCCAGCTTGTCTCTCGTTTTTGATGAGGCGAGCGAGTTTCTCTATAGCGGAATCGATATCGCCGCCAGCAATCTGTGCATCGGGAATGTCCGATGCCACGCCGTCCAACATGAGATGATAACCATCGTCCGCGCCGACAACGCAAAGAGCGGGTCGCGGATGGGCGCAGCCCTTGGCGCAGCCGGAGAGGTGAACAGTCATCGAGCCGTCCAGCAGTTCCCGTGCTTTGCCGACCAATCTCTCGGCGCAGGCCTTGGTCTGAAAGCGGCCGGAAGCACAGGCGCCGGCGCCGGCACACGTGGCGATGTGCATCGACGGATCGTCGCCGTCGACTGATAGTCCGTACCGGGGCGCCATCTCCGCAACGGTTGCGGCTGACTGGCCGTCGAGCCCCACCAGGAAGAAAATGCGCCCGGGGCCAGGCCGGACTTCTGTTGCGCCCAGCGCTTCGGCTTGTTCAAGAAATGAGACAAGCTCGCTGGCATGCATCTGGCCGAAGCGCGGTCTGAGGCCAAGGATTGCCGAACCGTCAGGCAAGGCGAGGGTGCCGAGGAGAGGATTTCTGCGCCCGGGCGCCCTTGCGTGCGACATATCCTCCAACGAAGGAAAGGCCAACAGTAGAGATTCACGCTCGATATCCCGGCATCGTTTGTGCCGGCCGAGCAGAACAAGCAGGCGAAGAAGCTCACCGACCGCCCGAACTGCTTCAACGGCATTTCCTGTCAGTAACGGCAGCGCCGTTCGTTCGTCACCGTTGATCGCAACCTGCCAGACACCAACAGAAACTGCGCTCACGCGAATGTCGCCGGTGACCGTAGCAAGGCCACCGATGCCGCCGCCATCGAGCACAATCGACAGCTTCGGGGCCAGTAGCGGCGAGAGCAGTTCGACAGCGAGTTCTTCGCGAAGCCGGGCTTCGATCTCGGCCGGATTCCCGATCTCGTCGGGTGCGATGCCATGCAGCGGCGAGAGCTCGATGACCGGGCCGGCGGGAACCGAGATAGCTGATGCCGCGAGATCGGCCGCGAGCAGCTGGACCGAGCCTGATCGAAGGCCGCGGATCTGCAGGCTGCCGCGGGCCGTGATCTCGACGATCCCGTTTCCATGCTTTTTTGCGGCCTCGGCCAACCGGATGAATTGCCGGACAGTCAGAATGCCGCCGGTGGGGCGCAGCCGCGCCAGGAGGCCGTCGCCGGTTTGCATCGGTTCCAGCAGCGTCGGGCAGGCGCCACGGCGCTGCCAGGTCGAAGGTGCCTCTTCCTGGCCGCTATGCGCCGTCTGTTCGCCCAATGTCATCACTGCCAGTTCCTTCGATTACGTCCTTATATAGCCGGCGTGATCATCGCAAAACCTGATCCGTGTCAAAGATCGTCGAAATCATGTCCCTTGCGAAGCAGATAGATATCCATGATCCAGCCGTGACGCGCCCGTGCTTCAGCCCGGAGCCGGACTATCTCCTCTGCAACGTCAGCCAATCGGCCGGCCCGGGTAATCTCGTCCGACGTTCCGAGGTAGGCGCCCCAGAAGATTTCCGCGTCGGGGTCATCGATCTTCGAAAAGGCGGTTTCGCCATCGAGCATCACGACTGTGCTCTCGGCTTGACTGCCTTGTTCGAGAAGACGTCGGCCCGTGGTGATTTCAAGCGGCTTTCCAACAAGGTTGATCGGTATGCGGTGGCTTGCGGCGAGTGCCTGGACGCTCGTAATACCCGGAATGACACTGAATTCGAAGGCGAGGGTGCCGGCTTGTCGGGCGCGCTCGAGGATGCGGATCGTGCTGTCATAGAGGCTGGGGTCGCCCCAGACGAGGAATGCACCCTCGCCGGCTTCCGGTAGCTCTCCGATGAGGCGCACATAGGTCTCGGCAATGGCGGCATGCCATTCATCCACACTCTCAAGATAAGTCCGGTCGGTGGTGGCGCGTTTCGGTACGGCAAATTCAATGATGGCGGTGCGGCTGTTTGTGACGTATCGGCTGCAGATCTCCCGGCGCACGGCCGCAAGTCCTTCCTTTTCAGCGCCTTTCGTCGGAATGAAGATCGCATCGACTGCATTCATCGCGTTGATCGCCTGGACGGTCAGATGCTCGGGATTTCCTGTCCCGATGCCGATGATGTGGATATGACGCACGCCTTTTCCTCTTTGGTTCTGTCCGTTTCTGGCGCAGTCAGCCTGTCTCCGCAAGGGGTAGGGCATGGAGTTGGCCGCGGCCAACTTGGCAAAGGCCAGCGTGGCGGTTGTTGTCGCGATTCGCGAATCATGGCATCTTCGATACGCTTTTTAGCGCGATGTTGATAGAAAAGCGCATTGATAGGGATCGGGTGTTTTGGACAACATTAGCGTATCGACGACGGACGTCCGCATCGAGCGGCACGCCAATCAGCTTTCTCGTCAGCTGAAGCTCCTCCGCGAAAAGCTCTTCCCTCCATTGTCGCAAAAGACGTTGCGGACATTCACTTCAGGGGAAGCAGCGCAGATGATCGGCGTATCGGACGGATACCTGCGGCAGCTCTCACTCGACGGCAAGGGGCCGCAGCCGGAGCTCTCCGGAAACGGTCGGCGTTCCTATACGCTCGGTCAGATCAGCGAGTTGCGACAGCATATGGCCAGGATCAAGCCGAAGGACGCGTTGTCCTATCTGCCGTGGCGTCGGCCGGGTGAAAAGCTTCAGACTGTCGCGGTGACGAATTTCAAGGGCGGTTCGGCGAAAACCACCACAACGCTTTATCTCGCCCAGTATCTGGCGCTGAACGGCTATCGCGTGCTGGCAATCGACCTCGATCCACAGGCATCGCTGTCGTCGATGCTTGGCGTCCAGCCGGAATTCGATCTTGCCGATGGCGATACGCTGTATGGTGCGATCCGCTATGACGGCAGCCGCCGCTCGCTAAAGGACGTCGTTCGGAAGACCTATTTCGACGGTCTGGATCTGGTGCCCGGGAATCTCGAATTGATGGAGTTCGAGCACGAGACTCCTCGCGCGCTCGGTGATCGCCAGCGGACCGGTGAGGTGTTCTTCCGGCGCGTCGGCGTTGCCATTTCAGAGGTTGAGGCCAACTACGATGTCGTTGTCATCGATTGCCCGCCACAGCTCGGCTATCTGACGCTCGGCGCCGTCTGTGCCGCAACGTCGCTTCTCATCACCATCCATCCGCAGATGGTCGACGTGGCTTCGATGTCGCAATTCCTGCTCATGACCTCCGATTTGCTGTCGGTCGTACGAAAGGCAGGCGGTGACCTGCAGCATGATTTCATCAAGTACGTGGTCACGCGCCATGAGCCCTTCGATGCGCCGCAATCACAGATTGTTGCGCTACTGCGCAATTTGTTTGGCGACGATGTCCTGACGGCGACCATCCTCAAGTCCACGGCGATTGCCGATGCCGGGCTGACGAAGCAGTCGCTCTATGAGATCGAGAGGGGTCAGGTCCGGCGTTCTACCTACGACAGAGCGCTGGAGTCGGTGAACGCCGCCAATGGTGAGGTGCTTGCCGGAATTCACAAGGCATGGGGCCGGACATGAGCAGACGAGATCGACTGAAGGGGCTGTTCGACGATACCGCACAGGAGTTGGCCGCGGCCAACCCGGAAGATGAAGCGCCCATGCGCGGTCCGGCCGGTCCGGTTCGCTCGATGGCGCTGACGCTCGGACGCATGGAAGAAGAGAGCAGGGCGATGCAGGAGGCGCTGCTGTCAGGTGAGCGCGTCGTCGAGCTCGATCCTGAACTCGTGGACACGTCCTTCGTCAGGGATCGTCTTACCGACCTACCGCAAGATCTCGCCGATGAACTGGTGCGCTCGATCGAGGAAAATGGGCAGGAGGTCCCTATTCTCGTTCGCCAGCATCCTGACGACGATGCGCGTTACCAGGTGGTCTACGGCCATCGACGTCTCCAGGCGCTACGACTGCTCGGGCGCAAGGTACAGGCGATCATCAGGACGCTCGACGATGTTGATGTCGTCATTGCACAAGGTATCGAGAACTCTGCGAGGCGCAACCTGTCCTATGTCGAGCGGGCCGTCTTTGCCTTCAATCTCGAGAGCAAGGGCTTCGAGCGATCCGTCATCATGAAGGCGCTTTCAACCGACAAGACGGAATTGTCGAAACTGATCTCGGTCGCCAGGACGATCCCGATGGACGTGATCAGAGCGATCGGTGCGGCGCCGGCTGCTGGACGGCGCAAATGGATTGCCCTTGCGCAAGGTTGGACGAATGCGACGACCTCGCGCCTGCGCAAGCTCCTTGGCTCCACTGAGTTCGCCGATCAGGACAGCGATCGACGCTTCGAGCTCGTTGTCGCCGAACTGGCAAGGAAGCCGGAGCGGCAAGCGGTGAGCGAGTATGAATGGGCTCCGAAGCAGCCGGGCAAGATCAAGGGCCGTATCAGGAGCGCCGGTGATTCGTTCACCATCACGCTGAAGACGGGCGATGCAGCAGACTTTGGCGACTATATTTCGCGGCACCTCGACGATCTCTACGACGCGTTCAGGGGCGGAAAATAACCTTCCGAGGCCGACGACAGCACTGAACCTGCCAATAAGCTCTGGATCTTCAGTATCAGGCGAGAATTTACCCGTCCGGCGATTTGAATGTGCTCTCCACTCATGTCATACATGACGGAAGTTAACGGTGATTTGGGTTCCGTTGCGGGGAAATCGAAATAGCTAACAATGCGCTATGAAATCGACAGTCCTTTGCTGGTCAGTCTGTTGCCGACGATTGTCGAGGCCGAAGATGGCCTGGCGAGGCTCGATGAGCGTGCGGCACGCGCAGCGATCGCTGAAGGCTTTGCCGAGCGCCGGAATTTTTTTGATGCGGTCGGTGCTCTGTGGGTCGCAGGCGAGCTGGTTCACGTCGAGGACCTTGTCCTGCATGACGCACATATGGACACACGAACGCCAAGCCACGAGTTGACGATTGCCCATTCGATCCTGCGCGCACGACGGCGCATCTGGACGGCAGCGCCGGATTGGGCCTTGAGCGGTTCAGGATTGTCGATCCTCGGCGGCGACACTCAAGGGGAGGGGGCTGCTCCAGAAACCAGGAGCGCAAAGGCGTTGGTCGAAGACGACGATGCCGAAAATGAAGCAGATGCGCTTCTCTCCGCTGAACTGGCCGAGATTGATGCGATCCTGGAGAGATCGCAGCGGCTATTGGACAGCCATGGCAGTCCTGGTGCGCCGGAGCCGCATGAGGCGCCTGACCGCGTTCGCGAGAAGCGGAGCGACGACCCTCTCGGTCTCTTCGACGATGAAGAATGGGATGAGGCGGCGCGCCTTCGCGCGTGGCGCAAGACCATTTCGATCGCCGACAGCCTGCCCCCAGCGCTTGGTGCGGCTTTACTGTTTGATGCGTGGGAACGGATGGAGCCACTTCGTCGTCAGCATTGGCTTGGTGGGCTTCTTGTTGCTAGCTATCTGCGCGCCCGCGGCAAAGTCACATCGCACCTTTTCGCCTTCTATGCCGGCCTCAAGACGGTACGCTATGAGCGACGACGTTCGCGCGATCGCTTGACGCGACTTCAGGCCTTCCTTGAAGCGATGGCGGAAAGCGCGGCTGCGGGCTTGAAGGAAATGGACCGGCTTTCGCTGGCACGTACACAGATGGAAATCCGCTTCAGGGACCGTCGCTCGAACAGCAGCCTGCCGCAGCTTGCGGATTTTGTCCTGTCGCGGCCGATGGTTTCCTCGGCAATGGTGGCCCGCGAGTTGCGGATAACGAGCCGTGGCGCGCTCAATCTGCTGAATGATATCGGCATCCGGGAAATCACCGGGCGAGGGCGCTACCGCGCCTGGGGCATCCTCTGATCTCAGAAGAAACGAAAGCGGCCGGGCGTGGAGACCCGGCCGCTGTCGTTAGTGAGCACCCGATCCGCGCATCCTGTCACAGAGTGCGAACCGGGTGCCTAGCGCTTCCATTGCCCCCAGAAGCGCTTAGCCCTATTCCCGCTCGCCCGTGAAATTGAGCAGCAGCTGGAAGATGTTGACGAAGTTCAGGTAAAGCGACAGCGCGCCGAAGACGGCAAGCTTCTGGTTCGATTCCTGATCATGATTCTCGGAATACTGTTCCTTGATGTTCTGCGTGTCGTAGGCGGTGAGGCCGACGAAGACGAGGATACCGATCACCGAGATGGCGAACTGCAGGGCGCTCGAGCCAAGGAAGATGTTGACGATGCTCGCGATGACGACGCCGATCAGGCCCATCATCAGGAACGAGCCGAAGCGCGAGAGATCCTGCTTGGTCACATAGCCGTAAAGGCTGGTCGCGCCGAACATGGTCGCGGCGATAAAGAAGGTGCGTGCGATGCTCGTGCCTGTAAACACCAGGAAGACAGATGCGAGCGACAGGCCCATGACTGCGCAGAAGGCCCAGAAGGTCATCTGGGCCGCACTGGCCGACATTGTCTGAAGCTTGAACGAGAAGAAGAAGACGAAGGCAAGCGGCGCAAACATCACAACCCACTTCAGCGGGGACTGGAAGATCGGCACGTAGAGCGCCGGTGTGCTGCCGACGATGAATGCGACGATGCCCGTGATGACGAGGCCGAGGCCCATGTAGTTGTAGACGCGCAGCATATGCAGGCGCAGGCCCTCGTCGAACAGCGCCTGAGAGCCGGCGGCCGAGCCGTAGCCAAAACGCGGATTGGTGGGGTTCATGCTGATCTCCTCGGTTGAACGAACTAGTAGAGGGTGCGGGCAAGCCGATCGGCTTCCGCATCGAGATTTATGCCGCGATCGCCGGTCACCAGCGCATAAGCCACTTCGCCGATCTGCCAGTAGGCTGCTTCGGCCTTGTCGAGGGCGACATGCTTTACGGATTGCACGGCAAATGCACCCGGCCGGACGGCAAAAAGCGAGATCTGCTTGTCCTCAGGCGTCTTGATCGCCATTTCGACGCTTGGACCGAATTCGGACGGGAAGATCTGTACGTCGGAGATCTTCCAGTTCTCGGGCAATTGCGGCATGACGATCGCAGTTGCTGCGCGAATGTCCTCGGCCTTGTAGCTCGCGACGGGCTGAGATGGCACGGACTGGCGAAGCAGCGCCGTCTGATAGGCGCGCACTGCATCTTCGACATAGGCCGGCGCTGGCACAGAGGCGGCTACTTCGGTTGCCGTAAACGCGCCGAAGGAAGTGTGGGCGACCCAGCCTGCGGCGATGAGAACGGCGACAGCCGCAATCCGCTGCATCGAATGGAAGATCCGGCCATAGGTGAGGCCGCGCTCCAGGCGTCGAGCCGCGTCGCGGGTCTCTGGACGGCCGAAGGCGTTTTCGCTGGCAAGCGCAAGGCGCAACTCGCCCCTCATGCTGAGGTCAGCCATGACCTTGGCGGCAATCGCGGGGTTTTCTGACAGGAAGGATTCCACCTGAATGCGGCGCGCCACGTCGAGTTCGCCGTCGACATAAGCATCGAGATCAGCGTCGACGATAGGATCAATTGCCTTCATTGCCGTTCCCTCCGATTAGTCTCAGGTGTACCGCGCGCGGTGTCTTCTCCTCGAACTCGCGAAGCTGGGCACGCGCGCGTGATATGCGCGACATCAAGGTGCCGATCGGTATGCCGAGGGCCGCTGCCGCCTCCTGGTAGGAAAGGTCCTCGATCGCAACGAGATGCAGTGCCTCTCGCTGCTCTTCCGGAAGATGGAAGAACGCGTCCCGCACCTGCTGGAGGCGAACGGCGTGTTCCTGGCCGGCCTGCAAAGACTGTTCGGTCTCCAGCGCTGCCTCGTCGTGCCGGCGTGCCAGGGAGCGGTCCTGGCGGATGCGGTCGATATGAGCATTGTGCATGATCGACAGCAGCCACGTACGCAGGTTGCCGCCACGACGGAAACTCTGCTTTTTCTCATAGGCGCGCATCAGCGCGTCGTGAACGAGGTCTTCCGCATCATCCGAATTGCGCACGAGCGAGCGCGCGTAGCGCCGAAGCGCGGCAAGCTGGCTTATGACATCGAATGGGCGTTCTTTCCGTTCCATGACTGAGTATACGGATGCGAGTGAAGAGTTATTCCAGCCGGCGCCAAAAAATTTTGGTTTTCCGCGGATCGGTAGGATTCCGGAGGGCTGACGTCGCGATGACGCTGAGGCAAAGACATGAAGGAGCTGCGGGACCTTATTCAGGCCGAGCGTCCGACAGCTCCTCAAGGATTGGGCAATCAGGCCGGTCATTGCCGTGGCATGCGTGGACCAGATGCTCCAATGTCCGGCGCAGTTCGGTAAGTTCCCTGATCTTCCGATCGATCTCCGTCAGCTTCGCCTGCGTCAGTTCCTTTACATCCGAACTCGCCCGGCTCTTGTCTTCGTAGAGTGCCAGCAACTGGCGGCATTCCTCGACGGAAAAGCCGAGGCCGCGCGACCTTTGAAGGAAGCGCAGCTTGTGAACATCGGCCTCGGCATAGTCGCGATAGCCATTTCCGCCCCGGTCGGGGCGGATCAGGCCAATATCCTCGTAGTAGCGGATCGTCTTCGGAGCCAGTCCGGAGTGTTCCGATGCTTGCCCAATGTTCATGGCAATCTCCTATAGTTTGGCGAGCCGCAGCCTAAGCGCGTTGGTGATGACCGAAACGGACGACAGGCTCATGGCGGCCGCGGCAATCATCGGCGACAGCAGCAATCCAAAGACCGGATAGAGCACGCCAGCGGCGAGCGGCACGCCGAGTGCGTTATAACCGAAGGCAAAGCCGAGGTTCTGGCGGATGTTGCGCATGGTGGCCATGGCAAGGCGTCTGGCGCGCACGATCCCCGTCAGATCGCCCTTGACCAGGGTCAGGCCGGCGCTCTCCATGGCCACATCTGCACCGGTGCCCATCGCGATACCCACATCGGCTGCCGCAAGCGCAGGTGCATCGTTGACGCCATCGCCTGCCATTGCGACCACGGCACCCTTGCCGCGCAATTCGTCGACCAGAGCCTTCTTGCCTTCGGGCAGGATGTCGGCGCGCACCTCGTCGATGCCGAGGCTCTTTCCAACGGCGCGCGCAGTGCGCTCGTTGTCGCCTGTGGCCATGATGATTTTCAGGCCGTGCTCGTGCAGCGCCTTTATCGCAGCCGCCGTGGTTGGCTTGATCCGGTCGGCAACGGCCACGAAACCGGCGAGACCTTGATCGATGACGACGAACATCACCGTCTTGCCCTCGTCGCGCAGTGACCGAACCTGCTCGGCGAGCGGCGTGACGTCCATACCGAGATCATCCATCATTGCGGCGTTGCCGAGAGCAACGACTATCCCGCCGGTCTTGCCCACGACACCCTTGCCCGTTCGTGCTTCAAAGTCGGTGACATCGCTGAGCTCAATGCCACGCTCCTCGGCACCCGATAGGATCGCCTCGGCCAGCGGATGTTCGGATCCACGCTCCAGGCTGGCGGCCAGCTGCAGCAGGCGAACCTCTCCTATGCCGCCAAGCGCGACGACATCCGTAAGCCTCGGCTTTCCCTCTGTCAGCGTGCCTGTCTTGTCGACGATCAGAGTGTCGACGCGCGCGAAGCGCTCAAGCGCTTCTGCATCCTTGATGAGAACGCCTTCCTGAGCGCCGCGCCCGGTCGCGATCATGATCGACATGGGGGTCGCAAGACCGAGCGCACATGGGCAAGCGATAATGAGCACGGCAACGGCGGCGAGCAGCGCATGCGCCATGCGCGGCTCGGGGCCAACAAGGCTCCAGACAACGAAGGCAGCGACAGCCGCGGCAACGACGGCGGGTACGAAGACGGCAGAAACGCGGTCAACTGCGCCCTGGATCGGCGCGCGCGAACGCTGTGCCTTTGCGACCAGGTCGACGATGCGCGACAGGGTCGTGTCGGCGCCAACCTTTTCTGCCACCATCACCAGTGTGCCATTCTTGTTGATGGTACCGCCGGTAACCGCGTCGCCTTTCTGTTTTTCGACCGGGATGGGTTCTCCAGTTATCATCGACTCGTCGACCGTCGACTGCCCCTCACTGACGGATCCGTCGATCGGGATGCGCTCGCCCGGGCGAACTCGCACGTGATCGCCAACCCGGACATCGTCGACCGGTACGTCGGTTTCAGAACCGTCCTCGTTGATGCGGCGCGCGGTCTTCGGCGCAAGATCAAGCAATGCACGGATGGCCGAACCGGTTTTCTCGCGGGCCTTCAGTTCCAGAACCTGACCCACGAATACCAGAGCGACAATGACGGCGGCGGCCTCGAAATAGACAGGAACCGTCTCGCCATGGCCGCGGAAAGTGTGGGGGAAAATGCCGGGCAGGATCGCCGCCACGACACTATAAAGATACGCCGTCCCGACGCCGAGGCCGATCAGGGTCCACATGTTCGGGCTGCGGTTGACAAGCGAAGCCCAGGCGCGGCGGAAGAAGGGCAGGGCGGCCCAAAGGACCACAGGTGTCGCAAGAACGAGTTCGATCCACGTCGCCTGCGGCTCTCCAATCCAGTCACGCAGTGGCAGGCCGATCATCGGCCCCATGCTGATTGCAAGCAGCGGGATCGAGAGCACACCGCTCACCCAGAGCCGGCGGGTGAAATCCACGAGTTCGGGGTTGGGACCTTCATCGACAGGTGGAATACCCATCGGTTCCAGGGCCATGCCGCACTTCGGGCAGTCGCCCGGATGATCGCTGATGACCTCGGGGTGCATCGGGCAGGTATAGAGCGTCCCTTTCGGCATCGGCTTTGGGGCGGGCCGGTTTCCATCGCGGTAGGATGCGGGATCGGCTTCGAACTTCGCCTTGCAGCCGGCCGAGCAGAAATAGAACTTTTCGCCCTCGTGCTTCAGGAAATGCCGGGCGTTCGCCCGGTTGACGCTCATGCCGCACACAGGATCCTTCGCTGTCAGGTAGTCTTGTGGCGCAGCCTCGAATTTTCGCCGGCAGCCTTCCGAGCAGAAATGATAGGCATGCCCGTCATACCGGAGCGAGGGCTTGCCTGCCTCGGGATCGACCGTCATGCCGCACACAGGATCGCGCACCACGTCGTCCGCAGAGGGCGCCCCGTACTCATGGTGGTCATGGCCATGATGCCCGTGGTTATGATGGTCGTGCGTGCTATCCATGCGATTCTCCTTTGCCCTGATACGGCATTAGACATCCTTATGAACCTTCCAGCAACTGGAAGGTCAAGGGGAAAGTTGCGCAGCGACGAATGTGGATAGAATAGCGCAATCGGACCTGCGGCCGCCCGTCGAAGTGCTTCTGACCCGCCTGTCGTCAGGGGGCCCGGGCGAAACGGAAAACATGACCCGGGTAGCGGACCGCCTCACGGCAAAGACAGCGGTCGCGACAGTTGAGGCTGCGGTCGGCGCGCCCCTGATCATCGCCTCAAGAAACGGCGTCGTGAAACAAAAAGGCCTGCCGCGAGGCAGGCCTTGCATGAGATAATGGCCGATTTTGAAATATGACTAGTAACAAATTCCGCATCCTGCGAGACATAACACCACATCCGGCTAAGGGTCGCATCGCAGGAAAAAGTAGTATCGAGGCCCGTCATTTGGTCAGGAGGTCAGTTCTTGCGAGGCTGCTCCTGATCGTCCGCCGGGCCCTCATCAGCCTGAAGGATCAGAAGAGTTCCAAGCGCTCTGGCAGACTCTCGTGGCAGGGCGTAGTGCAGCCATCCATAGCGAGGATCGCGAATGTGCAGAAGCGGTTCGCCAAGCAATGCGTCGGCTTCCGAGTACCAGCGTGGATCAAGCACGGCGTCGACCATTTGCCCACCTTCCCAGGTCTCGTCGTGAGGCGGCGGCATCTCCGCCCTGATCTGGCCGGCGCCTTCAATGAGCTTTGATACGGCCTCGGTGTCAAGCACGAAAGCGACGGGTGGATCTGTCGGAAACGTGATCATTAACGTCTTGAACTCGTCGTCGAGCTCCCACTGAGGTTCTTTGCTGTTGTTCATGTTCACGTCCCTGTTGATCGCACTGCGGGATGCAGACTTGGCTTGCCGACGACGCAAACAAGGAAAAGCCGACGAAGAGTGATGGGGTATCCAAGACAACCGATCGTTCTGGTATGATCCAATAGTGTCGCAACTTCCCTTTGATGGCACGTACTCCGTTGGGTGTAGCCACAGGCAAGTACATTCCGTGGCCCTGCGCGCTCGTATCGCCACGCTCTGCGCCAACCAGCATCGGCCGGTCAAAGCTGATGGGGTCGCATCTCTAGGCTGGCGCACTGAAACCGAAGGGTCCGAGTGGGAAGAGACTTCGTAAGTCACATGTTTCGGGCTTTATTTTACGACTGTTTCATTACCTACGAAAATGGCAGCTTCCTTCGCGCGATCTGACGATCCATCGACGTTTCAGTCGATTGGCTCACCGACTTCATCTCATGCTCGTCCGCATATCTGCCTGCAGCTGCCGCAGCGCGCTCAGTCGCCTCTGAAGGGTCTCAACATTCCAAAATCTGCGTTGATTTGAGGACTTGCCGCGGTTTGGCCCGCATTGGCGCGTTTCTTGTTCGCGAATGATGCCGCTCTTTTTGAAGCTGTCCGCACGCGATCAATGCCTCTGAGAATGGCCAACATGTGCTTGGCTTCCTCGGCATCCATCGCAGACAGCGGGATACCGTCCAGGCGCGCTGGCTCGTGCGTCGCCCGATCGATGATAGACCAACCTGAGTCTTCAGTACGGAGACTATATTCCTCAGCCATCGACAATCCCCATTTGTAGACACCTGCAATTCTGAACGTGTGGGGTGGAACGCGCTACTTCCCAAATTGGCCGATTTTATCGCTCAAAAGTTGTACATTCAGATGTAGTAATATTAAAACAAAGAGAACATATCCCGTAGCGCCGCCATGCTCGAAGCCGGAATTCTCCATCCAGTTGGCAAAAACACCTGTTGGTGCAATGAAATGCATGGTTTAGCCGACCAACCCGACTGGATACAGCCGGAGCACTTCGCTATCCTGGGTACATGCTTCTCGACCGACTCCTGAAGATCGCCGCTTGGTTATCGCTTGCCGCCATCCTGTTTGTGACTGTTTCGCCGATCGGTCTGCGACCGCACGACGTCATGTCCGTGCGCGATGACCGGGCACTCGCCTTCACGACAATGGCTTTCCTGTTCGTCGTAGCCTATCCCCGCCGTTTTTGGGTTTGCGCTGTCCTGGTCATATTCGGAGCGGCCGCAATAGAGTTCCTGCAGTATCTTTCACCAACCCGGCATGCACGGCTTGAGGACGCTGCTGTAAAAGCGGTCGGTGCAGCGATTGGCGTGGGCCTGGGGTATGCGGCAAACTGGGTCCTCCGGCCGCGCGCGGACTGAATTAGTCTCACGAACCGCGATGGTTATCCAGATTGTTCGGCGAACCACGCCTGGGCCGTCAACGCGTTCTGGGTTCGGCATACGTGAAGAAAATATGACGGATCTCTCTGCAGATGATCAGTCGATGAAGACGCCGACGCTTGCGGCCCGGCCCATGGCATCAATCACCGTGAGCTTTGAGTAGCCGCCGCCGTCCGGCACCCACTGATTGGTGCGGCGCCGGGAAATATCGGGCAAAGGCTTGCCATTGGCGAGCCAACGAAAGGGCGCGCGTCCGCCCTGCAGCTTCAGCATCAACGGCGAGAGATCGCCGCTCTTCGCCCCAAGGTCGACATGTGCGCCCTCCGGTGGATAGACGATCTGCGGCGCCGGTTCACGGCCTGTGGTCGCCAGCAGGCCGCTTGGATTGATGGCAAAGCGACGCTGGCTGATCGGCAGTTCTGGTTGGGCGATCCGTATTGCTCCCAAGGGCGGGCGCGGGAGGGGCGTCGTCGCAATCCCTGACTTTGCGAAACCTTCAAAGAGGATCGGCGCGGCAGTGCCGTAACCCGTCAATCCCGGGACAGCGCCATTGTCAGGGCGCCCGACCCAGACGCCGAGGACATAGCGCCCATCGTAGCCGACGGACCAGGCATCGCGATAGCCGTAGCTGGTGCCGGTCTTGTATGCGATCCCGCGTTTCGGAGCGCCGGCCGGTGGAATGACGCCCGATAGGATATCAGCGACATTCCAGACGGCCACCGGATCAAGCATTCCCTCGCCATCGATCTTGCCGGGGCGGTCGCTGACGCCATCGCCGATGCGAACAGGCTGGCCGCGATTGGCAAGCGCCGTGTAAAGCTGGACCAGATCCTTCAACGTGATGCCGAGGCCGCCGAGACCGATTGCCAGCCCGGGCGTTTCGTTCGGGGGCAGCAGGGGACGCACCTCGGCGCGGCGAAAACGGATCAGCAGCTTGGCCGGATTGACTGCATCGAGCAGCTTCACCGCCGGGACGTTCAGCGACAATTGCAGCGCCTCGCGCACCGTAACGTCGCCCTGATAGCTCATATCGAAATTCCGGGGCCGATAGCCGAAGAAATCGGCAGGTCGGTCCTCGATGATCGTCTCCTGGCTGACAAGGCCTTCTTCGAATGCGAGGCCATAGATGAATGGCTTCAGCGTGGAGCCTGGCGAACGGTTGGCGCGCGCCATGTCGATCCAGCCCGAACGGCTGGCATCGAAGTAGTCGGCAGAGCCGACCTCGCCGACAATGTCGCCCGTTTGTGCATCGGCCATGACCATGGCAATTGAAAGCTTCGGACCCAGTTTCGATGCGGAGGCGCGCGCAACGGCCTCCAATCCTGCTTGCACCTGTTTCTTCAGGGTCGTCTCGTATTGCCGTGCTTTCGGGTCCCTGCGTCGTGCTACCTCGCCAACATGGGCTGCAAGGGCCGGAAGCTGCATGCGTTGAGACGGCACCGGCACGATTTCGGCACGCGGCGCCTCACCCTCACCGACAGCCTCGGCGACCGCGACACGCTCTAGCACCCGTTTGCGCGCCATCTCGGCTGTCGCGAGGTTGCGGTCCGGGCGACGCTTTTCAGGCAGCTGTGGCAGCGCGACGAGGAGAGCGGCTTCCGCGACCGTCAGCCGCCGCGGCTCCTTGCCGAAATAGGCGAGGCTCGCAGCCCGTACACCCTCGAGATTGCCGCCATAGGGTGCATGGGTGAGATAGAGATCGAGGATCTGCGCCTTGGATAGCCGCCGCTCGATCTGGATGGCGCGTGCCATCTGCAGGAGCTTTGCCGACAGCGAGCGGCCCTGACGCGGCTCGATCAGCCGGGCGACCTGCATCGACAGCGTCGATGCACCGGAGACGATGCGGCCATTGGTAACGAACTGCAGGGCGGCACGTGCCATTGCCTGAAGATCGACACCGGCATGGCTGTAAAAACGCCGGTCCTCGTAGGCGATTAGCATCTTGAGGAATTGTGGATCGACATCGGCGGTTGTGGTTTTCAGACGCCAGAGGCCTTCGGGCGTTGCAAAGGCACGCAGCAACTGACCATCCGCATCGACCACTTCCGCAGAGACCGTTTCCGCCTTGTCGAGCGGCGGCGGATAGGCCCGGTCGGCGATGTCAAGCAAGACCAACCCGGTGCCGGCAAGGATGATCCCGGCAGCACCTCCGATCGCGAGCTTCGTTGCAAGTCTCATTTCGACGCTGCGGTAACCTCCATCTTGCCGGTCGCGGTGCGTGCGGAGAGCTGCGGTCGATACATGTCCTCGACGACGGCGGCCGGATGATCGTAGGTGCCTGGGGTCACGGCGCGCACGACATAGGCGACATTGATTTCGCGATTGTCGTCCGCCGACCGATTGAACGCGGCCACGAAGCGGTCATTGCGGAATTCGGTGTGGGCCGCCGTCACCTCGCCGATCCAGTCGAAGTTCGTCAGTTGGGCGCTGTCGACCAGGTTCGGATTGTCGATCTGGAAACCGGCCGGAAGCAGGTCCGTCACGACGATCCGCGACGGCCAGTTGTTGCTTTCCGTGACGTGCAGCACAACGACATAGCGCTCGTTCTGCTTGGCTTCGGTCACATTCGCCTGCTCGCCATCCATCGTGTAGTAGGTGCGCTCGATGGCAAAGCCGTCACCGCCGGCGGGCGGCGGCACGACAGGTGCAGCAAATGTCGTCACCACCGCCGAGACAGGCTCGCCGGTCTGGTTGGTGAGCGTGAGCGCATTGCCCATCAAGGCATCCCCGGTCATCTTCGCCATGTAGGCGCCATTGTGCAGCGCGCCGTTGACGTCGATCTTGATAGAGTCATCACCGCCCTGAATTGAGCGCGCGGCAAGCAGCATCCAGGCCTGTTCCTGGGTGCTTGTGTATTTGCTGCGATTCCATTCCTTGGCGACCGCTTTGGCCAATTCCGGAACCACCGGCGGGACCGGACGGCTTTCGGCGGCAAGAGCAAGGATTGCGGCACCATCGCGCAGGATCGAGCCATAGTCCGTTCTCGAAAGATTGACGCGCGTGACCATGGACTGTTCCGACATCTGCAATGCGTCAACGAAGATGTTTTTCGATCGCGTCGCATCGCCATAGAGCGCCAGTGCCGCTGCGATATGCGCCTTTGCGAGCGGCGTCGGAAAGTCGTTGATCATCGTATCGGCATAATAGCGAAGATCGCTGATCGCGGCCTTCTTGTTGCGGGCGAGAACGTAGAGCGCATAGGCAATCTGGTCGCCCTGATCCTTGACATTGACGTCATAGCTCAGCGCGTTCTGAAGGTTCTCCAGAGCTTGCGCGAATGCCCGATCCGGGACGTCGTATTTCTGCTCGCGTGCGCGGGTCAGGAAATCGGTGACATAGGAATCGAGCCAGAGGTCGCCGCTATCCGGTCCCCAGAGACCGAAGCTTCCGGCGGACGCCTGATAGGAAAGAACGCGGTAGATTGCGTCCTGAACGCGCTTCTTGACGTCGGCGTCATCCTCCAGACCGGCCTCATGGGCAAGCTCACTCAGATAGAGCAGCGGCAGGGCACGGCTGGTCGTCTGCTCGGCGCAGCCGAATGGGTAGCGGTCGAGCGACATCAGCAGAGCTGGAATGTCGAAGGCGGCCGAACGCGTAACGCTGACGCTGACGGAGGCGCCTTGTAGAACGCTGTCTGCCAGCAATGCCTTGTCGACGGTCAGCCTGGTGGCTGGATTGAGCGCCAGGACGCGGCGTTCGGTCATCGGCAGAACTGCTGGTCGAACAGGGACGTCAACCGTCTGATCCAGCGACAGGCCGGCCGCGTCAGCGAGATTGATCGAAACGCTGCCATGGCCCGGTTGCGTACCAGTAACAGCGAGTGTCACGGCTGATCTGGCGCCGGCCTCGAGATGAACAGTCTGTGACGCCTCGCCAATGCGCACGGCATCGTTGCCAGCAACGGTCAGCTTGAAGTCGCCTGCCGGCGCGTCCGTGTTGGCGATATCGAGCCGAAGCTCGGAGGTATCTCCGGGGGCGAGGAAGCCCGGCAGGCTCGCCGTCACCACGACAGGGTCACGAATGATGACGTCCTTCGTCGCATGGCCAAGGCCGGCTTTCGACCAGGCGACCGCCATCACGCGGGCAGTGCCGTTAAACTGGGGAATATCGAAGCTCACATTCGCCTTGCCCTCGGCATCCAGTTTCACCGGGCCTGAGAAGAAGGCAACCAGCTTTTGCGTCGGCGGGCTTCCCTGAAGAGCCACAGCGCCTCCGTCGCCGCCGGTCCTCAGCTTGCCGGTAGTGCCGAGCGAACCATCGATCAGCCGTCCGTAAAGGTCCCGAATTTCGAGACCGAGCTGGCGCTGGCCGAAATACCAGTCTTCAGGGTTTGGTGGCTCGTAGCGGGTCAGATTGAGAATGCCGACATCAACAGCCGCAACCGTCACATAGGCGTCCTCGTTGGCGCCCGCGCCGGCAACGGCAAGGGTGATCGGCAGCGGTGCGCGCGGCAGCATCTTTTCCGGCGCATCGATCGCTACCTGCAATGCCCGCTCCGCCGGATCGACCTTCAGCCATTTCACGCCGATCGCGCGCATCGGCATGTGGCTGTCCTGAGCATCGCCGGGGCGGAACAATGTCGCGGTGACATAGGCGCCAGCCCCCCAATTTGAAGTGACGGGAATATCGACTTCGCCACCGTTCTCGCCAATGGATGCGTTCTGGATGGCCACGAGGGTTTCCGTACCGGCCGCGATCATCAATTCGCCTGCGTAGCGCGATGAGACCTTCAGCTTCGCCGTCTCGCCGATCCTGTAGCTCTCCTTGTCGAGCGCGATCTCAAGCCCGTCAGGCGTCTCCGTCGACGTTGCCTGGACGAACCATCCCGCATCGAATTCCACGCTCGAAGCGGGGCCGTCGGTCTGCGTGCTTTCGACCTCGAGGCGGTAGCGCCCCCAGGCGACGGGAGACGATATCTTCGCTCCGTCCAGGGACGCATCGACATTGCCGTTGGCAACCTGCTCGGCGGTGTAGATCGGCTCGTATTTCCAGGCCGTGCCATCGCGATACCACTGATAGTCGCGGTTCAGCTTGTAGAGTTTCCAGCGCAGGCCGCTCATCGCCTGCTTCGCCCCGTCTGCATCAACGCCGATAATGGTGAAGTTCGCGATCGAATTCTCGCCAAGGTCGCCGGAGAATTCCGGCTTGATGCCGATCATCGGGCTTTGGTTCTTGACGGGAAGCACGAGCGAACGCTCGATGGCGCGGCCACCGGCTTCCTGCATGCGGATATAGACCGTGGCGTTCAGAAGCTGCGTCGTCGCCGGCAGATCGCCGACAGTCAGGTCGGTGATACCTTCGCCATCTTCGTCGAGGTCGGGCAGGCCTTCTATGGTCTGGCGCGTCTCTTCGCTGGCTTCCTCGTCGGCAAGCCCAAAGAAATAGCCCGGGAAGGCGTCCGCCTGGCGGGTCGGCTTGATCACGACATCGCCTTCGAGCGACAGCCCCGCTGCCGGTGCGCCATAGAGATACTTGCCTGATATGTTGATTGTCGCTGACGTCTCCGGACCGATAACCTTCGCCTCTGTCTTGATCTCCATGTCGGTGCGATCCGGCACGAAGTCGTCGACCAGGAAGGTTTTTGTCGCGATCGGCGAGCCTTTTGGGTCGGTGTGAATGTTCATCGTCCAGGTGCCGCGCATGGCATTTTCCTGAACGGGCAGGTCGATGGCATAACCGCCGACATTGCTGGTCTGGCTGACGATCCGCCGGTCCTCGACACCGTCGGGGCGCAGAAAGATGAAGGTCAGCGGCAGGCTCTCGATGGCCTTGCCATCGGTATCGCGAGCAAGGGCAGCGGCGTGCACCGTCTCGCCAGCGCGGTAGATGCCGCGCTCCGTCCAGCTCAAGACATCGATGGCACCGGGAGAAGCACGCCCGGTGACGCCGCGATCGGAGAGATCAAAGCCCGCGCGCGTCATGTCGAGGAAGACATAGTCGGCGCCACCTTTCCTGGCGGTGATGACAGCCGGTGTCAAGGCAGCCGTCGCACGCATCAGGCCGGCAGTGAACGTCGCCCGACCGTTCTCATCGGTCGTTGCCGTGCCGAGTACTTCATTGTTCTTCGCCAGGAGCTGGAGCTCAACGCCGGCAATCGGCTTTGCCGAGGCGAGCGAGCGGGTGAAGACGTTGAGGCCATCGGTACCCGCGTATGTCGTGATGCCGATATCGGAAACCACGAACCATTGCGTCGCCTGCGCATTCCAATCCTGGTCCGGGGCGTTTGGCGCCGTTGCCGTCAGAACATAGACACCAGGCTTGCGCTCGGGCAGCGCCTCATCCACCGGGAAGCTGGTGACGACATCCTTGTTGAGGTCGTTGGTCATCTCGATCGAGCCTTGCCAGACAAGTTCGCCGCTCTCGTCTTCGATGCGCTGTGCGCTGTATCCGTCGAGCTGCGTCAGGAATTGCGAGCTCGTCAAAAGCGGAGCGATGCCGCGATCGCCGATACGATAGAGCTTCAGATTGGCGGAAGGCATGTTGACGGAAACGATCGGGATCCCGCGGCGGGCCGTCGACGGCAGAACGAAGCTGTCGCCAGTGAAGCGTACGCTGGCTGTGCGGTCCTTGACGTAGATATCGAGGCTGACGGGGGCCTCAAGCACTTCGTCGACCGAAGAGGGCAGGCCGGTGCGGAACGTGATCTTGTAATTTTCACCGTGGGTCAGCCCCTCGATGCAGACCTGCTTGTCCTTGGTCTCGAGCGCCTTCGGGGCTGCACCGTTGAGCGTCACGAAGGGCGTATAGTCCTGCGTCTTGACCAGGGTTTCGGAGAATGTCGCGCAGATACGGGGATTTGCACTATCGGCATCGACAGTATGCTCGGTAATGCGAAATCCTTGCGTCGATTTCAGCTGCAGGAAGGCCGCCTGGACCTCCTTCGAGTTCACGAGTGCCAGGCTTGCCTTGTAGGCATTGAGTGCGGCGCGATAGCTGGTGTTCTTGTCGAGCGCGGCGGCAAGCACGGAGAGCGCCTCGGCACGGGCCGAGGCTGTTCGTGTCAACCCATAGCCATTGACCGCGTCCAGCACAGCCTGTCCGTAGATCTCGCTGCCATCGTTGTCGTCGGTCTTGGTAAAGCTGTCACCGGCGCGCGCCGTTTCCAGCCAAAGATCGGCATTGTCGGGGGAAAGTGCGAGCGCACTTCGGAAGGATTTCACGGCATCAATGACATTGCCTGCCGTCAGGTCGAGACGGCCGTTGGCGATCAGGCTGTCGGCGCTCTGGCCCTGCTGGTCGTCGGCCACTTCAAGATTGGCCTTGTTATCGCGCGCCTGCTGGATCACATCTCCGGAGAGAAAGCCGAGCCGGGGCGCGGCCCCGATATCCGGCTCCGGCTTTGCGGCGGCAGTTTCGACGATCTTGCCGGCGATAGCGCCCGGGAAGGCGTTCATCGTCTTGAAGTCGGACTTCAGGAAGCACCACTTCACCTTCGGATTATAGGTGAAGGCCTTGCAGGACTTGTCGCCGATGCAGGATGTTTTGCATTGATCCAGCGTAAGGTTCTGTTCGGTCCGCAGATCGAAGCCGAAGTAATCGGCGTCCTGGATTGTCTGGATTTCACGTTTTGCGTCTGCCGCAAATGCCGGAAGGCTTGGAGTGATTGAGGCGAGAGCAACTGCGGCTATGGCGAAAAACGCGCGTACAGACATAGGTCCCCCCAAGGTGACTGGCGCTGGTCCAGAGTGCACTCTCCGCACTCCACAACCGGTTGTCAACTTGGCCAGAGCGTTGTTTCGGAAGGAACCAAGAGTGGGCGAGGATAGTTGGGGACGCTGCTATACACGGTTACCATCCGAGTGGCCCATGAATTCCCAATCGGCCACTTCTGCTCGCTCCTCACATTTGTCGTTAACGGTTTGTTACCGTTAACAGCGATCTATTGGCGAGCGAATTCGCCTCAGCGCGGAACATATTGTCCTCAATGCCGTTATCCGCTCGCCAACATGCTGTTGAGCGTAATCAGTGTTGCAAAATAAGCAGAAACAAGGGGCAATCATGGACAGCGATGTCGAAACACAACGGCGGACAGGTGGCGCCATCCGTGAAAGCGTCTTGATCGTTGAAGATGACTATCTCGTTGCGCTGGATCTTGAAACAACAGTCAGGGAAATGGGGCTCGATGTCGTCGGTGTCGCAACCGACAGAAGGCAGGCTTTCTCACTAGCCGCACAGGCCGACATCGCCTTTGTCGACGTCAACTTGGCTGACGGCGCGACTGGCCCAGAGATTGGTCAACGGCTCGTCGATGAATTTGGCGTAACGGTCCTCTTCATGACCAGCAACCCCGCGGCGGTCGTTGGCCGTGTTCACGGAGCACTGGCTGTTGTCAGCAAGCCGGCAACGCCATCGATCGTGCAGAACTCTCTGCGTCATGCCCTCGATGCGCGCCGCAGTGCGTGAGGACGCTGTAAGTCAGAAAATCCGCGATATCCGCCAGCTGTCCGTGTCGCCATGCGGCCAGAGCTATGCAGTCTGAACGTCCAACTGATCCACCGCTGCAATCACGCCTCGGAGCTCCGCCAGGCCCTTCAGCCGGCCGATGCAGGAATAGCCTGGATTGACCTTCTTTGTCTGGTCGTCGATCAGAAGATGGCCATGGTCGGGGCGCATCGGAATGATGCTGTCTGCCCTTCCGGACGCGGCCCGGCGGCGCTCCTCCCGACGTAGCACCGAGATCAGCAAGACCATGTTGACGTCGCCGCCGAGGTGCTCGGACTCGATGAAGGAGCCGTCCGCTTCCTTGCTGACATTTCGCAGATGCGCGAAATGGATGCGCTCGGCAAAGCGGCTCGCCATGCCGACGACGTCGTTGCCGTGGCGCGAGGCGTAGGATCCGGCACAGAGGGTTATGCCGTTGGCAGCATGGTCGACCGCTGCAAGGATGGTCTCGATATCTTCCGACTTCGAGACGACACGCGGCAACCCGAACAGCGAGAAGGGCGGGTCGTCCGGGTGAATTGCAAGACGTACATCGTTTTCGACGGCTACCGGCACGACCTCTTTTAGAAACTCGACCAGATTGCTGCGCATGTCGTCGTCCGAGAGCTCGTCGAATGCCGCGATTTGCCCGCGGATGGTTTCCCGCGTGTGGCTGTCCTCGCCGCCTGGAAGGCCGGCAATAATATTCCTCTCGAGGGTATCCACATCCTCCTCGCTCATGCCTGCCAATCGAACTCGTGCCGCTTCGACGAGCGGAGCGTTGTAGCTCTCTTCGGCCGCAGTACGCTTCAAAACAAAGACGTCGTAGGCGATGAAATCGATCATGTCGAAGCGAAGCGCCAGGCCGCCAACGGGCGTCGGGTAGAGCAGGTTGGTGCGCGTCCAGTCCACGACGGGCATGAAATTGTAGCAGACCACAGGCACGCCGCCTTTGCCGAGATTGGCAAGACTCTGCTTCCAGGCATCGACATAACGGCGCCAGTTTGCGTTTCGCAGTTTGATCGCCGAATTGACAGGGATCGACTCGCACACCGACCAGACCATGCCGGCGTTTCTTACCAGGGCCATGCGTTCGGCAACGTCGTCCGGCGTCCAGACTCGGCCGTCGTAAATATGGTGGAGCGCGGTTACGATGCCGTGCGCACCGGCCTGACGGGCATGGGACAATGTGACAGGATCCTGCGGTCCGAACCAGCGCCAACTTTCCAGCATTACAGACGACCTCCCTAATATGTTGGACAATTAATCGCACTTTATTTGATCTTCGCAAGCCAAAAGCGACGATTGCCAAAATAAGGCCAACATAATAGATTTTCCGGAGAACGGAGCTTTTCACTGTGCAGTTCAGCAATCGCGCCTCGGCGGTAGATGATGTCGTCCGACAAATCCGCGGTCTCATCCGCGAGCGGGGGCTTGGTGTGGGCGACGTCCTGCCGAGCGAAGTCGAGCTGGCCGCGATGTTCGATTCCAGCCGAAATACGGTGCGCGAAGCCTTCCGTACGTTGAAGGCGTACGGAGTCGCCGAATCCAGGCAGAAGGTCGGCGCCGTGCTGACTGACCAGCATCAAAATGCCATGCGCGATCTCTTTTCCTTTGCCATGGAGATTTCGGTCGATGCCTTCCGCGATATCCAGGGCTATCGGCGACTGACGGAAATGAACCTGTTCGATCTGCTTGCTGACCGTCTGGCCGATCAGGCTCTTGCCGAGATGGAAGCAGCCAACGCAGCCATTCTGACAGCGGAAGACGCCGAGCGTGCCTCCGAGTTCGATTTCGAGTTCCACCGCCTACTTGTGGACGCTGCCGGCAATCGCACATTGTCGGAAACTTATGGAATGCTGAAGCCTGTCATCCAGCGATTGATGCTCGCCGGAAAATCGCAGCGACTGACTTTGGAGGCGGTTGTAGCCGAGCACGGCGATATTCTGCAGGCCCTGCGCGATCGCGACCGGATTGCCTTTGTCTATCACATGGATCGGCATCTCAGCGCCGGTCTTGAGTTCATTTCTGAATGAGCATGCCGAACAGCGGGAGAGGCTGATGGGAGAATATGCCGGAAAGATCGCAATCGTTACTGGGACAACCGGAATCGGACGCGCGATCGCATTGCATCTGGCGCGCGAGGGTGCGGCCGTTGCCAGCCTTGGCATCGATGAAAAGGCGAACACCAAGCTTGCGGAGATCGGTGCGGAGGACGGTCTGGCCCTGCGCGTTATCCGAACGGATGTTTCCGCCCCCGAAAGCGTGGCTGATGCCTTTGCCGAATCTGTCGCAGCGTTTGGTGGCGTGGATATCATCGTCAATTCGGCGGCGGTGCACCCCTACGGCAACGCCACCGACACACCCTTCGAGACGTTCATGCGCTGCATGGCGGTGAATGTCGGCTCGATCCATCTGACAGCCGAGCATGGCGTGCCCGAGATGCGCAAGCGCGGCGGTGGCGTGATCATCAATATTTCAAGTGTTCAAGGCTTTGCGTGCCAACCTGGCGTTTCTGCCTACGTCGCGTCGAAAGGGGCGATACACGCATTGACGCGGGCGATGGCGATCGACTTTGCGGCAGAAAATATACGCGTCGTATCGATCAGCCCCGGTTCCGTGCGCACGCCGATCCTGGAGCTGGCAGCGCGCACATTCGAAGGAGAGGATGCCGATATCGATGCGGTATTTCGGCGTTTCGGAAAGGCGCATCCGCTTGGCCGCATTGCCGAACCCGAAGAGGTGGCCGCACTTGCGGCCTTCCTGGCCTCGGACAAGGCTGCGTTCATTACCGGATCGGATCACCGTATCGATGGAGGTCTGACGGCCGGTATCGGGGTGCGCTGAGGGCCATGCCCGGCCTTTTGACCGGGCAGGCGCTTTGTTAGATGAGACCGGTAAACAGCCCGATGCCCGCGAGTGCGGCAATGCCGCCAGCCGAACGCATGACGATTGCTCCTTGCTGCTCGCTGATCTTGCCGATCAGGTAGCCAATGATGATGCCGGCAATGTGAAGCACTGAGGTTGCCAGCATGAAGCCCGCTGCATAGGCAATGCCGGCGGCAGCCGCGGGCATTTCGGAGCCGTGCGCATGTCCGTGAAAGATAGCAAAAAGGCCGACGACACCGGCTGCGATGGCGAGGGAAGCGCGGATGTCCAGCGCGACGACGGCACCAAGGACGATCACGGAAAAAGCAATGCCGGCTTCGACAAATGGAACGGAAATTCCCATCATCCCGAGTGCGCCGCCGATCGCCATGACCGAGACAAAGGTGGTCGGCACCAGCCACAGCGCACGGCCGCCGAGCTGCCAGGCAAGAACGCCGACGAGGATCATCGCCAGCACGTGATCGAGCCCGGAGACGGGATGCGTGAAGCCGTGGGCGAACCCAACTGTCTGGCCAGTGCCGGTGTGGGCGAAGGCGAGCGATGGAGCAAGGACGCAAACCGCGAGCGCGGCGTTAAATCTGGAAATCTTTGAAAACATGGGAGGCCCCTACTTTGTGCAAGTTGTCCGGAAAATGGCACGCGGGATCAGGGGGATAAAGCAAAAAGATCAGCGACACCGTCATTTGACGTAGTTCAGCATCGGCCGCTCAAGTCGGCTGCAGCATGCCAAACACGGCGACAAGGCCAAGCACTGCAAACCCCAGGACTATTTCGGCGCCAGTCGCCCACTTGAGGGGCTCGAGCGAGGGGTTGCGAGCAAGCCTTGGAACAAGAAGGTAACGATTGCCTATCGCAAGCGCGATCAGGGCGAACACGATGAGGATCTTGATGCTGAGCAGAAGCTGATACTCGAGCTGCCAGTCCAGTGGAACGGATCCGACAATCAGTGCTGTATTGATGACGCCGGTCGTGATGACGAGTGCCACGGCAACATGACCCGCGGTTGAAAATCGCATCAACGCCGTCCGTGCGTCCCCCTGCCATCGGGGATCTCTCAGCATCGGCAAGGTGACGACGATGGGGACCAAAGCGCCAAGCCAGGCGCCACCAGACAGGAGATGAACCCCATCGTTGAGACGATGCATCATGCGTAGCCAGCCGCTGTGCATGGCGGCATGGCCGCTGAGCGTGAGACTGACGAGCAGGAATGCGGCGCTAGCCGCACGGGCACCGTATCTGAAACGGCCCGTTGCCATGCAAGACACGATCAAAAGACCGGCGGCGCAAGCCTGGGTAATCCAGGCCTGCCCGACATTGGTCCCTGTAAGGACGGAGGATAGCATTTGCGGCGCGAACGCGTCGGCCCAGCCCTCGCCGATCGCAGCCGCTCGCAGCGGGAGCAGGGAGGTGGTCGTGCCGATGATCAGAAGCGTTGAGAGGCCATAGCAATGACGGATCCGTCGGCCCACCTGTGCCGCCAGATCTGCTGGCGCAATCCAGCAGATGTAGGCTGATGCGCCCCACAAAAATATGGCGGAACCATAGAACAGGAAGCGGCACAGGACGAGCGCGGCGTCTGGTGTCACGGCTTGACCGTGAAGCCGTATGCGCCCGTGGTCTTATGGCCGTCTGTCGAAAGAACGTGCCATTCCACTTCATAGACGCCGGGATCGAGCTTTTCCGGAAGAGGAACCATCAGGGTCTTTCCGTCATCCATCAGCATGGCGTCACCGGTCTTCACTGAAGCCTTGTCCGGGCCGATGATTTTCGCGCCGGAGAACTTAAGATCCAGCTCTTCGGAAAAGTGCAGGTCGAGCTCGTCGGGAGAGACTGCGACCGTCGCCTTGTCGGCAGGCACGCTCTCGGTCAGATGAGCGTGCGCAAAAGCTTGGCCAGCAAAAATGACGAGTGCAAGGGCTGACAATGCGGCAAAGCGTGAATGTTTAGGCATGTTTCTATCTCATATTCTGGTCACGGTTCTGATGCGGTAGCGCATGCGAGCCTGGTGGTCGCTGCCCTTATTGCGGCTTGGACATGTCCATGCCACCCATATCCGAGTGGCCGTCCTTTGCGGACGCATTCGCCCCGCCAGCACTGCCGACTGTAAACTCGACATCCACCGATCCCGCCTTCTCGAAGGTCAGGGTCGCCTTGATCGTCTCCCCTTGCTTGAATGGCTGCGCGACGTCCATGAACATGATGTGGAAGCCGCCCGGCTTCAGCTCGACGGTCTGCCCGGCGGGAATAACGAGGCCACCGGCGACGGGTCGCATCGTCATCACGCCGTTGTTGACGCTCATCTGATGAACCTCGGTTTTTGCCGCCCGGTCGGATGTGATGCTGACGAGCCTGTCATCGGCCGAACCGGTGTTGGTCAGGTTCAGGTAGCCACCCCCGACCTTGGCACCCGGCACCATGGCTCGAGTGCGGGGGTGGCCGATGTCGATGGCGCCCACCTTGATATCATTGGCGGTAGCGATGGCAGCAAACAGGCCGGCAAAGATCAGGCCTGTGATGAGTATGATCAGTTTCTTCATAGGGTGCTCCTGACAGGATCATCTCTCGCGGCGATGTACGACGGCAGAGAGAAAAACGTCATTGCGAAATGGATAATTGGATGCGGGTGCGATCTGCTTCAACCCAACAGTAACTAAGCGCAGGTCGGTGGCCACTGTGACAAGCATCGCGGCATGAGCCGAAATGCTGGTTCAAGCAAAGGCAGAAATGGCCGGAGGTGCCCTCGGACCTGTGTTCGGCGGCAGGATCCGCCGGAAAGTAACGTCCACGTCGTAGGGCCGCATGGCAGCGGTCGCGATGCGTGGACGCTTGCCACGATAATCGTCAGGAACGGGGAGCAAGGCCGAGGCGACGATCCGGCATACCTCACAACCCTGCGCTTGCTGCGCCGTGCCATGTTTGCTCATCCCGTCTGCTTTGCCCGCTATACAGATTACGGGAAGCGTGCCGTCTGGCAGAACATATTCTGCAAGTTCGGAGGGAACGAAGGCGCCTTTGGCAAAAGACGGCGTTTGATGGGCGAAGCCGACAAACAGCAGCGCGATGGCGCAGGTCATGCGCAACATCCACCGCATGATCATCGCGTATCTCGCCTGCAACCGTTTCTCCTTCGCTGACGCGAACGTCTCTACGGAGCACAGCAATAGATCCCAATGCGGCAATTTGAAAGAGGCCCGAAGCGATATAGCTTGCGTTATCGCAAACACGGATGCCTGCACATTGAATGCGCAAGGCAAATTGTACATTGTCTGGATGAGCGAGCGCGGCACCGACTGCGATTTTTTTGGCGTCCGGCACGGGAGCGTGGAACATGTCTGATGGGGCCTGGGATTTCTGGATCGATCGAGGAGGCACTTTCACGGATATTATTGGCCGTGCACCTGATGGCAGTTTGCATCCGCGAAAGCTTCTCTCCGAAAATCCGGAATCTTATCGCGATGCTGCGATCCACGGGATTCGCGGCCTGCTCGGTCTCGGGCCGACGGAGCAAATACCGTCCGATCGCATTGGCGACATTCGCATGGGCACGACCGTGGCGACCAACGCGCTTCTGGAACGCAAGGGGGACAGGGTCCTCTTGTTGATTACCAAGGGCTTTCGCGACGCGCTTCGGATTGCCTATCAGGCACGCCCCGACATTTTCGCCAAGGAGATCATTCTGCCGGAACAGCTCTACGAGCAGGTCGTGGAAGTCCACGAACGCGTTCGCGTGGATGGTTCGATCGAGGTGCCGCTCGAGACGAGCGCTGTAGAGCAGGCAATTGCCAGAGCAAGGATTGATGGGATTGATGCGGTCGCCATCGTGTTCATGCACTCCTACAAGTATCCCCAGCACGAAAAAGTGGTCGCCGATCTCTGCCGGGCAGCGGGATTCAAACAGATTTCGGTAAGCCATGAGGTCTCGCCGCTGCTCAAGCTCATCGGCCGGGGCGATACGACGGTCGTCGACGCCTATCTCTCGCCCATTCTATCTCGGTATGTTCAACAGGTGGCAAGCGAACTTGGAGTAGAACAGGCCGGGAAAACGTCGCCGCGACTGAATTTCATGATGTCCTCGGGAGGCCTGACCGCCGCCCATATGTTTCAGGGCAAGGATGCACTCCTATCGGGCCCCGCTGGCGGTGTGGTTGGTATGGTGGAGACCGCGAAACTTGCGGGGTTCCATAAGGTTATCGGCTTTGACATGGGGGGCACCTCAACCGATGTGGCCCATTATGATGGCGAGTACGAACGCGTCTTCGATACCGAAGTTGCAGGCGTTCGAGTGCGCGCGCCGATGATGCGCATTCATACCGTCGCTGCCGGCGGCGGCTCCATCCTTCATTTTGAAACAGGTCGCTTTCGCGTCGGTCCCGATTCGGCGGGCGCCAATCCCGGACCCGCCTGCTATCGTCGTGGCGGAGAGTTGGCGGTAACGGACGCCAACGTCATGCTCGGAAAACTGCAGCCGGATCTGTTTCCCGCAATCTTCGGGCCGGCCCAGAACGAACCACTCGATACCGAGGCCGTGCGCGAGAAGTTCGAGGCAATGTCCGCGCAAGCCGCCAGCGGACACAGCCCGGAGAGCGTCGCGGAAGGCTTCATAAAGATCGCGGTTGAGAATATGGCCAATGCCATCAAGAAAATCTCGGTGCAGCGTGGCTACGACGTGACAGGATACCTTCTGAACTGCTTCGGTGGTGCGGGTGGGCAGCACGCCTGCCTTGTTGCCGATGCCCTCGGCATGTCGATGGTGTTGGTTCACCCCTTTTCCGGTCTGCTGTCTGCTTACGGCATGGGCTTGTCATCGATCTTCGCATCCCGTCAACAAGCGTTCATTGAGCCTCTTTCGGAAGCGTCGCTCCCAGAACTTGACCGCTTGATCAAAACCCTGAGGATCGGTGTTCGTGACGAATTGCAGGCGCAAGGCATTTCGCCCGATGCAATGGAGTTCAGGCCCGTCCTCGCCTTGCGATACGAGGGTACGGATACTGCGCTCCCGGTCGATTTTGGCCTTGGTTCGATATCCGATGCCAGGACCGACTTCGAGCGGGCGCACAAGGCGCAGTTCGGCTTCGTCTATGACGGTAAAACGGTCGTCGTTGAATCCGTGAGCGTCGAGGGAACCGACCGATCCGAGGGCCGCAATCAGGAGGCAAGTCACGAGGCGGCGGCAAGTCCTGCCCGTGCCTCAGAAACTCGGCCAGTCTTCTTCGAAGGCTCCTGGCGTGATACCGGCGTCTTCAGGCGAGAGGATCTCTTTCCGGGTTGCCAGGCACTCGGCCCGGCACTTGTCATCGAAGCCAATCAAACAATCGTCGTCGAGCCGGGATGGCGGGCGGAGATCACCGCGAATAACCACGTGCTGCTCCGCCGTGTTGAAGCGAAGAAGAACGTAGCCGCCCTTGGGACCGATGCCGATCCGATCATGCTGGAGATATTCAACAATCTCTTCATGTCCATCGCCGAACAGATGGGTGTCACACTTCAAAACACCGCCTATTCCGTCAACATCAAGGAACGATTGGATTTTTCGTGTGCTGTCTTCGACCGAACCGGCGCGCTCGTAGCCAATGCACCGCATATGCCGGTTCACCTGGGATCCATGGACCGGTCAGTAGAGACAATAATCAAGTTGAACGCAGGGCACATCCACCCGGGCGATGTGTTTGCTCTTAACGCCCCGTACAACGGCGGAACACATCTCCCCGACATAACAGTCGTCACGCCTGTGTTTGATGACGCAGGATCCACGATCCTGTTTTATGTTGCTTCGCGCGGGCATCACGCCGATGTTGGCGGAACAGCGCCGGGCTCAATGACCCCGCTTGCAACGACCGTCGAGGAAGAAGGTGTTCTCTTCGATAACTTTCAACTCGTCGAACGCGGTCGCTTCCGTGAATCCGAACTGCTCGAGCTCCTGACAAATCATCCTTATCCGGCGCGCAATCCGCAACAGAACATCGCCGATCTAAAGGCTCAAATTGCTTCAAACGAAAAGGGCGTGGCGGAACTGCGTAAAATGGTTGCTCATTTCGGCCTGTCGGTGGTCGAAGCCTATATGGGACACGTCCAGGACAATGCGGCTGAAAGCGTGCGCCGCGTCATCGAGCGGTTGCCGGACACCGCCCAGTACGACTATCCAACCGACACCGGTCAGCTGATCAGGGTCAAGATTACAGTCGATCGCCAGAGCCGTGAAGCGACCGTGGATTTCACTGGAACCTCGGCGGTTCAGGCCAACAATTTCAATGCGCCCGAGCCGGTCACCCGCGCTGCCGTTCTTTATGCTTTCCGCGTGATGGTCGAAGCCAATATTCCGATGAACGCCGGCTGCCTGAGGCCGATCAAGATTATAATCCCCGACGGCTGCATGCTAAAACCGGCTTATCCGGCAGCGGTTGTCGCCGGAAATGTCGAGACATCGCAGCATGTCACCAACGCGCTCTTCGCCGCCATGGGGGCGATGGCCAATGCGCAGGGAACGATGAACAATCTGACCTTCGGAAATGCGAAATACCAATACTACGAGACAATATGCTCGGGCTCTCCGGCAGGACAGATGAATGATGGCCGGGGCTTTGCCGGAACCGCTGGTGTTCACACGCACATGACGAATTCGCGGCTCACCGATCCGGAGGTCCTGGAGCTTCGATTCCCGGTTCTTCTGGAAGATTTCCACATCAGGCCGAATTCAGGCGGCAAAGGCACCTGGAACTCGGGCGACGGAACGGAACGAACCATTCGCTTTCTCGAGCGGATGGAATGCGCTATCTTGTCCTCCCATCGCAACCAGCCGCCTCGCGGCATAAGCGGGGGCGGTGACGGTCGTCTGGGCGCAACGAGAGTGCTTCGCCTGGATGGCAGCGTGGAGACGCTGAAGGCAAGCGATCAAACGGTCTTGGAAGCCGGCGAGGCCATTACGGTCACGACGCCAACGGGCGGCGGCTTCGGAGCCTGATTGTCATTCGCCGGCGGTTATCGAGCCTCCAGCGGGGTCCCATCATCCCAGACATTGCCCCGCCATATGTTGCCCTCTCCCCCATCGTAAAAAGAGGTGGTTGGTCCATAGACGGCGCAGTTGCCATTTGGTCCTCGTTCCCACACGTTGTCGACAACCACAATATAGGTGGGATTGTCGCCAAATGGTTTGCCATGGTTCAGTCCGAACGATGTACAAAAACCACCCGGTGTTGCCAGAAAGAGATTATGCTCGAAGGTGAATCTCGATAGTGACGCAAAATCACCATAGATCTGAGCGCTCCCGGAGCATCCACCTCCAACATCATTATCCGGCACGTCGCATCCTATCGTGTTGTGACGAAGCGTGACATCACCCCAACCAAAGGCCGCATAGCCGCCGAGGTGTTGCGGCTGTTCAGGCTGCATGTATTGGCCATGCAACCAAGAATCCTCAATGAGGCAGTTCGGCGAACAATGGATGCTTGCCCCCCCACCCTTTACTTCGACACGTCTCACGGTCATGTTCGAATAACCAAGGGCAGCGCTCTGCCAGCTTCCGGCATTGACGACACTGTCCTCGATCGTAAGGGAGGCGCCAGGGGTATCGACGTCGATCCGATTTGTCGTGCTTCGCGTTATTCGAACGCCGGGCGCCTTGATGTACAAGTCGCAGGTCACGCGTTTGGAATCAATCACTGTATTCGGTTCCGTTATGCCGCACGGACCGGTATAGGGCGCAAGCTCGGTGCCCTTGGGCACGCCCGTATTGTTCGGGCCAGGGAACGAGTTGCGATCGATTGCCAGCGCGCTGCGGGCAACCGGCACAAACACGACTAGAACCGACAGACCAAGCAGGGCAATCTTTTCTTTGAGTAGCCTCTGCATGGCCCCTTACCTTTCGACGGGCATTAACTTGATCGGTGCTTACGTATTCTTCGAAGGAGTTCCAGACACGGACCGCGGGTTCCAACGTTGGCTCAGCGTCGTCGCATTGGTCGCGCCACAGGAAAGCGAAAGCATGATTGCGGCTCTGTAGCTACGGATAAGAACGAGACCGACGAAGGCAAGGCCGCGCGCCCTCCAACCGTTCAATCGGTCTGAAACGCAGATTCGCCTTAATTCTGCAACGGGAGAAAGAGCAACGGCGACGGCTCGCAATATCCAGCGCAACCTCCAGCCCTGCTGTCCCTTTGCACGGGCGAAGTCGTGGGCAGTGTGTCGTTGCCACTTCAGGCCCAATTCAGAAAAACTCTTGCGAGCCGGATGGTAGGCAATCATTCTCTCGCAATAATGTGTCCGATAGCCTTTCCCCAACGCCCGTTGTCCCCAATCACGATCCTCAGCAATATCGATGCCACCAAAATTGCCAATCGAGGCAAAAATCTCCGTGCGTACTGCCAGATTGCCCGTTCCCGTAAACCCTTGCTTTTCGATGTATTCTTTCATGCGATACGCGAATACGCTTTCGTAGGCTTCGAGAAGCGTCGGATGCTTTGGATCGTCACACCCGATCCGTACGTCTCCGCCAAGGATGGACTTGCTTCTATCAGCGGAGAACTGATGCGTGATTTCATCTAGCCAACCGTCTGCGGCAACACAGTCAGCATCGATGAAAGCCAAGGTGTCTCCCGCAGCGTTTGCTACACCAAGATTTCTGGCGGGGCCCGGACCAGGAACTGGTTGCGACAGCAGTTTGACATTTGGAAAGGCAGCGCAAATCTCCGCTGGCATCTCTCTGGACCCGTTGTCCACCACGATTATCTCGAACGAAAGCCCAGGGTTATTCTTGAGTGTCAGCGACATCAAGCAGCGTCGAAGCAATTCGGGCTGGTCAAGATGCGGGATAATGACGCTTATCATCGACGCCCAATCTCCTGCGAAATACTGTGCGATAGGCCGTCAGATAGCGACGAGCTTCGTTCGCCCACTGGAACTCACGATCGGCGACAGATCGCCCGACGGCTGACATCTCCGCGCAGCACTGTGGATCGTCCACAAGCGCGAGAATTCCGGTTGCGAGTGCTTCTGGCGAATGCTCCTTAACCACGAGCGCCGCTTCTGTTGCATCACGCGTGGCTTGCCGAAGATTGAACTGAACGATGGGAAGGCCCAACATCATGTATTCAAAGACCTTGTTCATTGAGAGCTTGTCGTTGAATTCATTGGGTGGGTCAGGAATGACTCCAATGTTTAGTGCAGACAGGTGAGCCATGAGGGGCTGGCCACTCAAATAGCCACTGAAGCGAACGGTATCGCCAAGGTTGAGGTCGGTCGCGAGCTTTTTCAGTCGGCTAAGCTCCGGACCGTCACCAATGATGAGGCCGTGGACATCGTCTCTCTTGCGATGATGGACAATCTCGGCGAGGGCGCGGACCATGGTCTCAACCCCGTCCTGTTCGCCCATAATGCCGAGATAGCCGACCAGGTGCTTGCCGGGGACAACGAGCGACTGATCAGGAATTGTGCGCCGGAACCGTGAAGCTTCTGGGTAGCTTTTGACGACAACTACACGATCGGGGGCCATTCCACCGCGAGAGATTGCAATGTCGCGGAACGTCTCGTTTGTCGCAATACTGACATCGGCCAACCGGAAGGTCTGCCGTTCAAAGAAGCAGAGCAATCGGTGAAAGATGTCCTTGCGTCCGAACTTGGTAGCGTAGAGCTCCGGGCTGAGATCGTGATGGTCGAATACAAAGCGGGTGCCGAACAGCAATTTGTGGATCAGGGCAACGAGGAACATCAGATCCGGGGGATTGCATGCCTGAATGGCGTCAATTGACTGGCGCCGCCGGACGCGGAATGAAAGACGTGTCTGATGAAACAGCGCGAGGCAATACTCTCTCAAGTAGCCAGTCGCGCTGGTGGCTTCCCGAAGCGGATGCCGGTAAATATGGATGCCGTCCAGAACTTCATAGCTTTTGTCGTACCCCTTTCCTTTGGGGCAAATCACGGACACCTCGTAACCGGCGTCGTTTAGGGCCCGGGCTTCCTGCCATACCCTGCGATCGAACGGGACCGGCAGATTCTCGACCAGGATCAGAATGTGATGGTTGCTAGGAATGGCGGCCTCCCGCGTGTTGAAAACACATCAAGGCTCAAAGATACGGCCCTGCCGGGACGGCATTCCAGTTAGCAAACCGGTTAAAAAAGGCGGCTTTTAGTTGATCTGTGGTTCACCCATATGGGTATCTATGAATCGGTTCAGTATTATATGTAAAAATCTTTAGTAATTTCCAAGTGTACATGAGTTCCAAAAGGGAAATGGGCGGTGCCGGAGGGTGTTTACAAAGAAAAAGTTGGAAGTACATTGCTTTGTCCAATTTCTTCTGGCGACGTGCAGCGAGTGGCGAACTTCCTGCATGCGGAACTAAATGGGAAATTGTCGCCAGCGACGTGGGCCTCAGCGATACGACCGTCTTGGAAGTCGACATCCCCCAATCACGGGTACATGCTGATTGCAGGCGAGCAAATCGTCGGTGTGTATGTTGCTTTTTATTCGGACCGACGGGTTGGGCAAACCGTCGAGAAGTTCTGCAACCTGAGTGCCTGGTGCGTCCTGGATGGTTATCGGGCCCATGGTCTACGACTCCTGAAGGCACTTCTCGGCCAGGATGGCTACACGTTCACGGACCTTTCGCCGAGTGGCAATGTCGTTCCGCTCAACCGACGGCTCAAATTTCAGTTAATCAACACTGCCGTTGCGATGGTGATAAATCTTCCTCGGCCGAGTTGGGGAAGCGGCGTTTCGATCGTCACCGATCCTCATCTCATCGAGCGTTATCTCGACGCTCGCAATCTCGGTATCTACAGGGATCATGCTCTTGCGCCCGCCGCGCATCATCTCGCTGTGATAAAGGGCGATCGTTGCTGCTACGTCATCTTTCGCAAGGATACGCGCAAACGGATGAGGGTGTTTGCGTCGATCTTGCATGTCGGGGACCGCGACCTTTTCGCGGAGACCGCTCACCACGTCTACAGCTACTTGCTAACGCGCTTTGGGATCGTCGCGACCTTTGTCGAAGAGCGCTTTGCCGACGTGCACCCAAGGCTTTCCATCTCGCTTCGATCCCCGCGCCCACGGATGTTCTTGAGTGATCGGGTGTCTCCAAGCGAGGTCGATTACCTCTACAGCGAACTAACCTGCGTACCCTGGTAGCGAGGAGTTTCGAGATCAATGCAGCCGACGATCAAGATCAACATTTCCGATCTGCTTCGCCACGGGGCAGCTTCGTTCGGCAATTCTCCTGCCCTGACATACAAGAATACCACTACTGGCTACGCTCAGCTTTGGCAAAACGCCTGCGGATTCGCATCAGCCCTGGATGCCATCGAGACGGCCCCGGGTGACCGGGTGGCGATTTTCCTCGACAAGCGGCCAGAGACCGCCGTCTCGATATTCGGTACTGCTGCAGCTCGCTGCGTAACGGTGCCAATCAACCCCATTCTCAGGCCACAGCAAGTCGCCTATATATTAGCGGACTGCGATGTCAGGATATTGGTCACGTCCGCAGATCGCCTGGCCCTACTCCAGGGACACCTTGCCGGAGTTCAATCGCTCCAACATGTCATACTCGTCGATGGCACAAACACAGAAGCACAAAAGGACGGCACCTGCCCGTGCATCCACTCTTGGATCGAGATCGTTCCGACGGAGGCATCGCCTCCGTTGCAAAGAGGCGTTGATTGTGACGTTGCCGCCATTCTCTACACATCTGGAAGTACCGGCAAGCCGAAGGGGGTCGTTCTCAGCCATCGCAATATGATCGTCGGCGCTGAGAGCGTAAGCCACTATCTCGGGAACAGTCCGCACGACACGATTCTGTCAGTTCTACCACTGAGTTTCGATGCGGGACTAAGTCAGCTTACGACAGCCTTCAACTCGGGTGCACACGTCGTTCTCATGAACTATCTTCTGCCTGGCGATGTCGTACGGCTTTGCGAGAAGCACAAAGTGACCGGCATTACCGGCGTTCCGCCTTTCTGGATCCAAGTTGGAGCTCTCGACTGGCCAACGGAAGTCGGTGCTAGGCTACGCTACTTTGCAAATACGGGTGGGAGGATGCCGAAGGCAACACTCGACCGGCTGCGCGCGTCCTTCCCCAATGCGCTTCCATATCTGATGTATGGCCTGACGGAGGCTTTTCGATCAACCTATCTCGATCCGACCGAGATCGACCGTCGACCGGATTCGATCGGCAAGGCGATTCCCAATGCGGAAATTCTCGTCGTGCGGCCAGACGGGACGCTTTGCGATCCTGGCGAACCCGGCGAACTGGTTCACAGGGGCCCGCTCGTGGCGCTTGGATACTGGAACGATCCTGCCCGCACCAGCGAGCGCTTTCGGCCATTGCCCGGGACGGGTTCAACCTGGCGGCAACCGGAAATGGCGGTGTTTTCGGGAGATACTGTGGTTCGTGATGAGGAAGGCTTCCTGTATTTCGTCGGTCGCCGGGATGAAATGATCAAGACGTCTGGTTACCGTGTCAGCCCGACCGAAATCGAGGAAGTTGCATATGCCACGGGTCTGGCCCGTGACGCAGTGGCTATGGGAATCGATGATCAGGCGCTCGGTCAACGGATTGTACTGGTTGCTAGCCCGGTTGCCGAGACACTCGACGTGGGTGCACTGTTAACGGCGTTCAGACATCGACTGCCGCAGTACATGGTGCCGTCGAAAGTCATCGAAATGGCGTCCATTCCGACCAATCCAAACGGCAAGTTCGACCGCGTACTCTTGAGGGAGCAATTGGGACAGTGAGTGCACATCCTTCCATTGACATGTTTGACGTGACCGAAGACTGTTTGGCAGTTGGAGGGATAGGCCTTGATCGTCTGGCCGAGCGGGTCGGAAGCACACCTTTCTTCGCCTATGATCGCCGATTGATCACTGCACGGGTCGGGTATCTTCGTTCGGTTCTGCCGAAGGAGGTTCGGCTGAGCTATGCCATCAAGGCCAATCCAATGCCAGCGGTGGTCCAGCATCTGTCGGGCCTTGTCGATTCACTCGATGTTGCTTCCGCCTACGAAATGAAGACAGCCCTGGATACGACAGTGCCTGCCTCCAGCATCAGTTTTGCCGGGCCCGGCAAAACGTCGGCTGAACTGATCCAGGCGGTTGCCGCTGGTGTAACGATCGAGATGGAATCGGGAACTGAGGCTTTGCGTATTGTCGAAGCCGGAAATCGCCTTGGTATCCGACCGAGGGTGGCGTTGAGGGTGAACCCGAATTTCCAAGTCAAGGGATCCGGGATGAAGATGGGTGGTGGCCCACAGCAGTTTGGCGTTGATGCCGAAGAGGTGCCGTCACTCCTTGAAAAGCTTGCGGGCGCAGATCTGGAGTTTCTCGGGTTTCACGTGTTCGCGGGATCGCAAAATCTTCACGCAGATATTCTCTGCGAAGCTTTCTCCCGCAACGTCGAACTGCTGCTGGATCTTTCCGGGAAGTACGGACACGTCGTTCGCTACCTCAATCTCGGTGGTGGTTTCGGAATTCCGTATTTTGAGAAAGATCGCCCTCTCGATCTCGTTCCTGTCGGAAAAAGGCTTGGCGAGCTGGTTGAGAGCGCGATTCTGCCTGTATTGCCCGATGCGAAAGTCGTCATCGAACTCGGTCGGTACCTCGTCGGTGAATCTGGCGTCTATGTAACGAAAGTGGTCGAACGGAAGGTATCACGCGGACGGGTCTATCTGGTGGTTGACGGAGGTCTTCATCATCAACTGGCCGCATCAGGCAATTTTGGTCAGGTGATCCGGCGCAACTATCCAATCGCCATCGGCAACAAGATGAATGCGCCCGAGCTGGAGACCGTATCTGTGGTCGGATGCCTTTGCACGCCCCTGGATCTGCTGGGTGACAATGTTTGTTTGCCACGTGCAGAGGCGGGCGATCTCGTCGTTGTCTTCCAGGCCGGCGCATACGGCCTGACTGCCAGTCCAACAGCATTTTTGGGGCATCCAATGCCGCTGGAGGTGCTCGTTTGAAACCTCGTCATCAATACTGCTATCGTTGTGAGGCACCATGAATTCTTCAACATTTGAATCCGTCAAGGATGTCATCGCCGAAACCCTCGAAATCGAGGACAAGGGTCGCATCGCCGACCCCTCAACCCCACTGTTCGGGAGTCTCCCCGAACTTGATTCATTTGCCGTGCTGAGCCTGATGGCGGCCATTGAATCTCGATTTGGAATTCAAATCGATGACGACAACTTCAGCGCCGAACTATTCGAAACCGTGGGATCGCTGGCATCATTCGTGGACCTGCACCGGTCGAAAACCGATGCCCCTCTCGGCTAGAAAATTCAGGAAACAAAGCATCCAAGGCGGTAACTGGCGCGATGACTGTCGGCAAGTTTGAAAGTGGAAAGCGGAGGAGCCGAACATGACGGTGCTCGCGGGAAATGTTTTCGATCAACTGGATCCTGGCGAAACTCGGCCAAGCGTGGTCGTTGTCATCGTAACTTTCAACAGTGCCAGCGCCTTGCCGGCGCTACTGGATTCCCTTGTCGGCGGTCTTGAAGGTGTGGATTACTTTGAAGTCATTGTCGTCGACAATAATTCTCGGGATGGCTCGGCAGAAATCGCTGAAGCACATCCGGTCCGCCCCACAGTTATCCGCACGGGCCGAAATGCTGGCTACGCGGCAGCGATCAATATTGCCTCAAGCAAAGCGGCAACCGCATCCCATCTTCTGATCTTAAATCCCGACCTTCGGCTCTATCCGGGTGCGGTCAAACCGCTCATTGAGCGGGGAACAACCTCAAAGGTTGGGGTCGTCGTTCCACTCAATTATAAAGAAGACGGGTCGGTCGACCCGACCTTAAGACGCGAGCCCTCGATTATCACCGCGTGGGCGGATGCTATTTTAGGGGGCAGGCTGGCTGCGCGTCTTGGGGTCGGTGAAATCATAGGTGAGCGCCGCCATTACGATCAACGCAGGCCCGTCCAATGGGCAACAGGATCGGCTCTGCTCGTAACGACCGAGGCTCGGAAAGCTGTCGGTGCATGGGACGAGTCGTTTTTTCTCTATAGCGAAGAAGTGGAATATCAGCGCAGGATCCGCGAAGCAGGATTTGAGATCGTCTTTGAGCCGCGCTCGAAGGTGATGCATGCGAGTGGGGGAAGCGGTGCCGGCCCTCGGCTCTTTGCACTGCTGACAGCCAACAGAATTCGCTATTACCGTCGCCACCATGGGGCGCTGCAAACCTCAATATTCAAATTGGGCGTGATTATCGAACATGCCGTCAGATTGTGGCGTGGCGCGTCACATCGTGCAGCGCTGGTGAGCGCGCTGACGCCAGGTCGATCAGCTGCCGCGTTTGTTGAAAGTACACGGGGTTAGCATGGCGAGGGAAGGGGAATACCGCATCATCAACTTCCATGGGATTGGAGAACCGCGACGTGAACTTGAGCCCGGCGAAGCCGATTATTGGCTCAGTCGAGATCGCTTTCTGACGATCATTGATAGCATTGCATCCCATCCCCAACGGGAAAGCGTATCAATCACCTTCGACGACGGTAACGCCTCTGATCTTCTGATCGCCGCACCTGAATTGCGACGGCGTGGTCTTCGCGCAGAGTTTTTCATATTGACCGGTCGCATCGGGCACCCGGGATCCCTTGCCTCTGACGACATCGAGGCACTTACGGCCATGGGGATGCGCATAGGAAGCCACGGCGTTGATCACAAAGACTGGACCAAGATTCCAACTCCCGCGCTTAGACACGAGCTTGAAGCATCACGCACGCGGCTACAGGAGATTTGCGGGGTTGATGTTCAGTCCGCCTCCTTGCCCTTTGGCTGGTATAATAGCGCCGTTCTCTTGGAAATAAGACGAGCCGGATACATCGCGGCTTATTCAAGCAGTGGAGGCAATGCAGCCCCCGGCAGTTTTCTGAAACCACGGACTTCCATTCGATTTGACACGACCGATGCCACCCTCGCTCGCATTCTCACAGGTCAGATGCCGATCTGGCGAAGCGTTCGTAGCGAGGTTCGGGCGCGCTTCCGAATATAGGTGGAGATCTTAGAATGGCAAAGCTGTTACTGGTCGCGCCTACGTGTAATGGGGAAGATGTGGGGGAGGCCTCCATCGCATACCAATGGGCGCAGCGGCTTGGCGAGCGCCACGAGGTCACATTGCTCACGTATCACAAGATTGGAGCCAGACCCGCCTCGCAACAACTGAGGAATGTCAACGTCATCGAGTGGCGTGAGCCGCCGCTGCTCGGACGGGCGGAGCGGTTGAATAGCATCGTTAAACCCGGGTATATCCCATTCTATTTTCGGGCACGACGTTGGATTAGAAAAGCGCTCTCCGAAGGCAAACACTTCGATTTGGCGCATCAACCTGTTCCCGTCGCGATGCGCTACCCGTCTCCAGCGGCAAACCTTGGTCTGCCACTGGTGATAGGTCCTGTAGGAGGGGGGCTATCGTCCCCGCCAGGATTTGAAGCGGATGAACGATCAGCCCCATGGTTCATGAGTCTACGTCGTCTGGACACATATCGTCAAAAATTCGATCCCATCCTGCGCGGGTCGTTTCAGAGTGCAGATTGTGTCCTCGGAATTGCCGACTACGTAAGGGATCAGCTCTCCAATATCCCATTGAAGCGGTTTGAAGTAATGGGTGACAATGCCCTTGACGCCATTCCGGCTCTCATTCGACGACAACCGCGGTCGGGTTCGGTTAAGCTGCTCTACGTCGGTCGTCTCGTTCGAACAAAGGGCGCTCGAGACCTCATTCGGGCAATGACATCTCTTCTCGATTTGCCAGTTGAACTGGACATCGTGGGTGATGGACCAGATCGTACTGAATGCGAGAGACTGATAGCAGAATTCGGACTAGAACATCGCGTTCACCTTTATGGTTGGGTGGCGAAGGAAACCGTTTCGAAATTTTACCGACAGGCTGATGTGTTTGTCTTTCCTAGCTATCGGGAGCCCGGCGGGAGGGTTGTTCTGGAAGCTATGGCGTATTCGCTGCCGCTGATTATTGTTGATCGCGGCGGGCCGGCAAGCGCTACAACCGAAAATTGCGCAATAAAGCTCGCAGTCTCGACACCCGACGTGCTGGCCAATGATATCTCCGTTGCCGCGCGGCGACTTGTCACTAGTCCCGAGTTGCGCGGACAGATGGGAGCAGCCGCTCATGCTCATGCCATGGAGACTGCGCTATGGTCCGCCAAACTCGAGCGGATGAACGAGATCTTTGCTGAACTGATCAACAGAGATCGGAAATTCAGATGATGTGGCATCACGTCTATCGTCGCATTGGGATTAGGTTGGTTCCCATCTCAACATTCCGAGCGCGAACCGGGGCGACGATCCAAACGCTCGAACGTCGTACTCACCTTGCATGTCAATGGTCCCGTAAATGCCACAGCGTTTTTTGGCGGAGCCCTAAAACATGAACGCGGTTACACGTTCGCAACCAGGTGATGCACGGCTGGTACCTCGCACCCTTAAGGAGGCGGATGATGCACGTCGTTCAGGCATACGCGGCACAAAGCGTGACAAGGCACTACTTCCTCCAGAGGCGAAACAGGAACGGCTGGCCTGGCCGTTAAAACTCTTTCTGATTGGACTTATGGTTCCGTGGGCAATTCCGATTGGGCCGCTCGCACTCTCTGTTTATAGAATAGTCCTGCTCATAGCCGTTATTCCATGCCTTTTGGCCTGGCTACGGGGCCGGGCCGGCCCCAAAAGACTCGCCGACTTTGGCTTCCTCCTGTTTTGCTCATGGGCGGCAATTGCCTTCTTTGTCGTTCAAGGCGTTGAAGAGTCGATCGAGCCAGCCGGCATCCTCTTCATTGAAACAATGGGAGCATACATGTTGGCGCGCGTGTGTATTCGTACACCGCAGGATTTTAGTCGTATGGTGCTGTTTGTCGCCAAGGCGATAGTTTGCATGATGCCATTCGCGATTTATGAATGGTTGACCGGGACAAACTTGATCCTTCTCATGTTTGGGACGGTGTACAAGACCGAGACAATCGTTGTCATGCCACCAAGAATGGGCCTCTGGCGCGTGCAGGGCCCATTTAGCCATACGATCCTGTTTGGAACCTTCTGTGGAAGCATGCTTGCACTTGCAGGCATGGCAACTATCGGCAGGCTCTCGCCCAAGGCGCGCGTCATACTCGCTGGCCTGGTTGGGTTTACCGCTCTGTTGTCAATGTCTTCGGCGCCCATCGGCGGCCTCTTGTTTCAACTGATGTTGCTGATGTGGAACAAGACCCTGGGCGGATTTGCTGGCCGATGGAAGCTACTGTGGGCGATCGTGTTTGCAGGATATCTCCTCATTGAGTTTGGCTCAAACCAGACACCCGTCCAGTTCTATATTTCCCACTTCACCTTTGAGCAGCAGACAGGCTGGTACCGAATCTGGATTTTTGACTACGGCTCTGCATCGGTAGCAAATCATCCGTTGTTCGGAATTGGGCTGGGTGATTGGGAGCGACCCGTCTGGATGCCGGAGAGCAGCGTCGATAATTTTTGGCTGCTAATGGCGATGCGCCATGGCCTACCAGCTTTTTTGCTGATGACGTTATCGTGGCTTCATATCTGGTTTTCGGTCGCGAAGCACAAGAGTCTCGACCCCACGGTCGACGCTTGCCGGATCGCCTATTTGATTTGTATGACAACGTTTGTGTTTGTTGGATCAACCGTGCATTTCTGGGGAGCTGTTTACGCTTGGTTTTTCTTCCTTGGTGGATCCGGCGTCTGGATCTTGGATACAACGAGGCCGACGTTGAGCTCCAAATACAGGAGGTTCCAGGGGCGGGAACCTTGATGAAGCCTCGGACCCCACGCAAACTCGAAGAGGGATATCTGTACAGGGGGCACCAGACATCCAGCCAGGGGGCGCCTGGGTGAAATGCGACCGGACGCCAATCGCGCTCGAGCCTGGCGATAAGATACAGAAGTCGGTTCCATCGCAGTAGGCAAAGGGAGTGATAGTGCCCAGCCGCAGTCATAGGAAGGTCCACAATAGTGCGCATTTCCTTATTCGTTGGCCAAGAACAAGTGGGACACCCAAAAGACTGCCTTTAATCGCGTGGTCGCGCTGACTGACTGGTGGTCTAACTCTTCTGAAGCAGTCTCTTAACTCCATTGGACGACAGTGACGCGCTTACTAGACAATGCGTGATTGGATAGACTGACAAACACTTCGGTCCAATGCACATCGATACGCTGAAGAAAGCTAGGGGATGATAGATGCAGTTAGAATCTGATCAACTCGCCGGTCAGTTCGTTCTTGCAAGCGAACCTATACCTCGCTTCCTCAACTGGGATCACTGTGAGCTAGGCTCTCTCCACCTTGCCCTGGCGCCGGGCGCCAAATCTGTGCCCGTTGTCGATGCCGAAGGAAATCAACTAGGGGTGCTCCTTGGAACTCCGATTGATCTAGCACAACGTCGTGTGATCGCGGATAGTTACAGCATTTCTGAAAAGCTTGAGGACGTGGATGACGTCGACGATTTTATTGAAACGCACATCTACAGCCTGGCAGGCAGTTTTCTTTTCATATTGTCCACGCCGACGAAGAGGCGGGTCTATCTCGACGCAAACGGGACGATGTCGCTTGTCTATGATGCGCAGGCTCGGCTGGCGGGCGCGACCGCTGCAGCGCTATTGAGTGAGGATCAATATCGGCAACGGTTTCGAGCGAAGCTTTACAAGTCGCTCGATGTTGAAAATGCTGGCTGGTTTACCGGTGACCTGACAGCTCATGCCGGTGTTAATCGCCTGCTTTGCAACCACTATCTTGACCTCGACACGTGGACGGCGAACCGTCACTGGCCCGCGTCGCCTATTACAGTCTCGCTTGATCCGACCTCAACCTGCACAAGGATTTTCGAGCGGGTGGGACAGACAATAGAGATCCTTGCTCGCACCGGAAAGACCAGTGTGGCTTTGACCGCGGGAAGCGATTCCCGCTTGTTGCTCTCCTGCTGCAAAAACCTCCTGAGGGAAGTCTCCTTTGTGACGGTAAAAGCTCCAAATGCCGACGTTGACACCAACTGCGCGAAGCGTCTCGCTCTCAAGTTCAAACTGGCCCATGAGACATTGGCTTACTGCGAAGCCACACACGAACAGGCGGAGCTGTGGCGGCTCAGGGCTGGCCACTGTGTTGGCGGAAACAACGTCAAGATGCACCCGAGCGTGCGTGCGCTGGAAGGCCGCTATTTTGTCGGTGGCCTCGGCGGTGAAGTGGGCCGCGGCTTTCTTTGGCTGAACGCGAAACCGGACACGGTCATCGACGCAAAAGGCCTAGTGAGCCGCCTGAAGCTACCGCAGAGCGATGAGATATTGCAGTCTGTTGAGGACTGGATCAGACCCATATCGCATTTTGATGCACTGACGATACTGGACCTTGCCTATATCGAATTGCGAATGAGTTCCTGGGGATTTTGCGACACTTACGTCAAACCCAACCAGTGCGAATTACATCCGATGATATCGAGGGCCAACTACGTGGATATGCTTTCACTGCCGCCTGACTTAAGGCGAAAGGGTGAGATCTACTTTCGGCAGATAGAACGCACGTGGAAGGAAATTTCCGAGATACCGATCAATAAGTACGGCAACTATCGGGACGTGATTGCGCCAGCCCTCGCGGTCGTTAGAAATCCGAAACGAGCATATCGGAAAGCGCTGCAAATTATGGCAGCTTCACGCTAGAGGCGACAGGGGTTTGCCTGAACAGCTCCGGACGTTTCGCCAAGCGGATTTTCCGCCGCGATTAAAGCTGTCACCACCGGTGTCGGTCAGCGCGTTGAGTTAAGCCTGAGCCAGCACTCTGCCTGGTTGGCCCTGTGTGACCGGCACATCGCTTGCGGCGCAAGATCGGCTATCCACCTTGGCGCTGATCGGCTCCGAGCTCCAGCTAGTCCGTGTCCGCTTCCTCGGTTACCCGCATCAAAGCACGTCTTCCGGTCTTTGAAACCAGCCGCTCCTTCAACATGCGATGATAGGCGATGGCTTTTACCGCAAAACGGCTAGGTAGTTGGACACCCCTCGGAAGTATTCAAGATCCTCATAGTAGGACTCAATCTTGGACAGTCGACCGCCAGGCGTAATCCTGCTCAGGCTGTAGCCGTATCCCGTCAGGAAATCCCAGAAACTTCGGAAGAACGTGCCGGAATAGATATTTGCGGAACCGAATTCGAAAGCGATTGCCCGAACCGCGCCCCTCGAAATGAGGTCGGAAGCGCCTTTCAGGACAGCGAGCTCATGCCCTTCCACGTCAATCTTCATATAATCGATCTTGGAAATTGAGTTTTCGGCTGCAAAGTCGTCAAGCTTGAGGATTGGCACCTCGATGCTGCCCACCTGATCAGCAAAATAGCTCTCCTTCCGTTGGTAGATCGACGCGCTACCCGCTCCTTCGATCGAGAAATGGAACGTCACCGTGCCCTTCTCATTGCCAACGGCGCTAGACACTAAAACGCATCCATCGGCCGCTAGCGGGGCCAACTCACGCTGGCAAGACGGCTGAGGCTCAAACATGTATATTTTGAGTGGCTGCTTGTAGGCGTGGCGGATTTCCGTCGTCCACGTGCCCATGTTTGCCCCCACGTCGAAAACAACTGCGCCGGGGGAAAGGAATGGCAGGGCGACCTTCGTTTCGGCGCCAGCGTCCCAACCCGTGCCGGCCCCCTTGCCTTGCAGTATTGCAACGCTCGTCTCGAGTAGAGAGAGAGCCAATTGAGCGGGCCTTGGGCTGAAGGCAGGTCCGATTGTCGGAAATATCTTTTTGGCAAGCGTCCTAGACCAGCCTAGCTTATGTACTTCCATTAAATCACCCTCCAGTTATTGGCGAAGACTAACAGGTGTTTTCGTTTTTGCTATTCAAAAATAGCATTTATTCTTGTCTATCGCTTGCTTATAAAAAGACGTGACTTGCGTTCGCACTCCGTTGGTAAACTGGCATCCATGATGCGCCACGCGGCATCGCTTCAAATGCTAGCCACGTACCAAAATTGCCTCCCGAAAGGTTGCCCCCAATCTCCGCAGCAACGTCGGTACGCGAGCCACAATCGGGATTCACTTCATAGAACCACTGGATCAAAACTGAATAAAACTCGGGCGAGCTACTTTTTCCGATTCCGCGTTGATCGGACCTGCTCTTGCTGCCAGGAAATTCAGTGACGGCTCAGCCTCAGGCGGTACCTGTTAATCACGGCCCGTGCAGCGGGAAATATTCTGCAGGATCAGTGAATAAAGTAGGCTCATATTTAGGGCGCGCTCCCTCATTGACGAAACTGGCCTGAACGCGCGGTAGAGTGTTCTTGCTAGAAATTCGAAACGAAGCATGTCAGTCTTGACGTATATAGCAACAGCCAAGCATTCGTTGCGGCTTTTCAATACGCTGTTTCCGGCAGGATTGTTATAGGACATGCCCGCGCCGGATATCTTCGCGATGTATTTCCTTTCGAAGTTGATGGCCCAATTCGACCAGTCCTGGTCTTCCGCTGAAAAAACCTCCGGACGGAAAGAGCGCTGTCTTAGATGACGCGTCTTGTAAAGGGCGCATGTATTCCAAACTCCGTTGAAACCCGAAAAGTTCTTCGGGCCAATCAGATCAAATCTCATATTCTGTGCAAATTCCTGGACGAAATAGGCAGCTGCAATATCGTCATTTTCTTCGAGCGTCGCGAGGGCGTATTCCAGCGCTTGGCTATTCGCTATGGAAGTGTGGGAGCTCACTACCATTGTATAGGGAGTCTCGATGTGGGCAATTCCCTCATTCAGAGATTCCGAATAGTTGAATTTCTTTGCCCGGTAATGATGAATGATCGAATTCTTGGGGGCGATCTCTAGCGTACCGTCGGTCGATCCAGAGTCGACGAAGACATACTGGCTGGGAGGAACTGATTGCTGCGCAAGCGATAACAAGGTCGATGCGAGCGTCCTCTTAGAATTAAAAGTTCTGATTAACGCTGTATAGTTTGGGGAACTCATCGCGCGACCACTTCGATCTTTGGGCAGGCACTGATGCAAGAGGAGATCGCATTGGTCCGCTCGCCTTCGATAAGGGTCGTGTGAAGAAAAGACAGAGCCGTTCTCGGCAACACGGAATGAACGTACGAACATGCCTTCGTTTTCGGTGGTCCACTGATCCAGCAGGTCGGGGCGTCGCACGAAAAATCTCGACCGGCGGTCAATCTTTCATTGACGGCGATTGCTTCGACGTGTGCGAAGAATCTTGACGAGTTCCACCTGCCTGTGAATCGGTCGTTCGATAGAGCAATGATATGAGTGACGGCAGCGTAGACCGACGTTCCTGCTAAGCCGCCCTGATAATGGAGCAGTCCTTGAAGCAACTGCCCAACTTCAAAGAGCTCCACTCCAATTGCGATCGAAGGGGCGGGAAACATGCGCATCTCCGTTCTGGTGAGCTGAGTTCTACTGCAGTTTCGACGACGGATACAGATTGCCGTTTGGATTAGAAATCGTTCTGGCGTACCTCCAAATGATCATGGATCAGCCCCTTGATTCAAGTATTCATTTAAATAGTGTAAAGTATATGATTGAGGTTTGGAGTACAGCGCATGGCGACAGTTCAGGTGCTCATCCCGTGCTATAATTACGCGAGATATCTTGAACAGTGCGTCTCCAGTGCGCTTAGCCAAGAGGGGGTGTTCGTCAACGTCCTGATTATTGACGACTGCTCCACCGACAACACCCCTCAAGTCTGCCAGAAGCTTGCATCAGGGGATTCGCGCATCCGCTTCATTCGTCATGAAACCAACCGCGGGCACATTGCGACCTACAATGAGGGTATCGGACAGATTGAGGGCGATTATTTTGTACTCCTTTCGGCGGATGATTGTCTGACTCCCGGATCACTTCGCCGCGCCACGTCTCTAATGGACGCAAACCCGAATGTGGGTATGACATATGGTCAGGCGATATCCTTTTTCACCGACCACCCGCCCAAGGCGCGCACGACAATGACGGGAATATCGCTCTGGACTGGGGAGCAGTGGATCCGACAGGTGTGCCGCTCTGGTAAAAATTTCCTCATTTGTCCGGAGGCAGTCGTCCGATCGAGTGTTCAAAGGCAGATCGGCGGATACGATCCAGCGCTTCCGCATTCTGGTGACATGGAGATGTGGCTGCGCATCGCCGCAGTGTCCGATATTGGCCGCGTAAACGGAGTTGACCAGGCCTTCTACCGTGTTCACGAACAAAGCATGCAAAGAACCGTACACGCTGGCTTTCTCGTCGACTTAGTCGGTCGGCGGGAGGCCTTTCAATCTGTCTTCCGCAAGGAGGGCGCTGGCCTGTCCGCTAGCGAGGAACTTCATGAGTTGGCCAGGCAGGCACTGGCATTCACTGCGGTTCGTTACGCTCGACAGGTCTGCGACCTCTCATGCGACGATCCGGTGCCTGTCAGTGATTACTGCGACTTTGCTGCGTCGGTCTTCCCCCCAATTGTCAACACCCGCGCTTATCACGCCCTTCTTGCAGCCGCGGGCAGCGAGCGAAATGCCTTACGACGATCAACAGCTCGCTGGAACGCTCGCCTTCGTCGACTGATCGAAGTCGAGATCTTTAATCGAGTCGAGTATCATTGGTCACGACGGACTGGTGTATATTTTTCACGATGTGGCTTCTTAGGTGGATAGCTCCATGATGTGTGCCAAGCCGTGAGATGAATTCGAGCTGCCGGAGAGGGTTTTAGACCTCACGATCCGGCCAGTCTTTCCTGACGCTCCGGGGTCGTTGCGACGCTGGGATCTTAGTCTGCGCAATTGACCCGCAGTTCCCTTGGGAGCGTGATTTCCGCAAAATGAAGACCGGCTTTTGCGCCGGCCCGTTAACAGCAGGAGTCAACTCGCGGCTCGACGTGGGGCATTGCGCAGCGCCTTGCGCAGCGCACTATCCACCGCCGAGCCTGCGATGTCCCAGGACATTGCAGCCACACTTTCAGCAGCACGCCAGGATGCAGCGTGAAAGCCAGGCATGGTAACGATACTCTCCATTGCATCGGCCAACGCATGTGGAAGAAGTGAGGCATATCTGACGTGCGAATTATCCAGAACCAAGCGGTTGTGGTCGGCGTCGTTCACAACCGGGATGCAGCCGCATGCAAGCATTTCATGAGGCACGAGCGAGACATTGGTCAATGATAGACTGAGCCCTGCAAAGCACTTGTTGTAAATCTGGTTGAGCTTGTCCGGAGAGACGAGGCCGTGATTGATAAACTGGAATGGAAGGCTCCCCATAGACTGGCCGAAAAGGTGCAGTTCGATGTCAGGCCGTCTGGCGGCAAACAACTCGAGCGCTAGCAGGCCGATCTCAACCGCGCGGCGCGGCGTGCCCGACCTGGCATAGAATGCAACACCGGAGCGTCGTGAAGTGGCATCAAAGCGATAGCGAGCCGTATCGCTTCCGAACGGGAACCAATCGGTTTCCATTGCGAACTCTCGCGCGAGCTTCTCGGAGAGCCAGCGACCTGCAGTAATGCCGTGAAATCCCATCCTGTAGGTTGTTTCCGCCAGGGCGCTATTCGTCCCCACAGGGTAGAACGAAGGCTCATAGTCCTGAATGAAATAGAAGCGCTTGCCGGCGCAAGAAGCGTTGAATGCTGCGTAGGCAGTGGGCCAGCAGGTTGCTATGACGCCATGAGCGTCCTTCATGCCAAGACTGATATCTTCAATGTCGCAAGTCAGATCATAGTCGGACCGTGCGACGTGCTGGTAGTATTTGCCGTCACCGCCATAGGGGTCATAGAAATATACCCGGTTTCGGTAGCCCGCTGTTTGAAGATATTTGAGGGTGCGGAATATGGTCGTATGACCGCCCGATCCAGGTCCGGCGGGACCGACGATCCAGTTTAACTCGATAGGCTCTCCATCGATCAGAACTGGAATGGTAGGGCTTGGTGGCTTCGACAGGTCGGCCTTCAGGACGTCAGATGGAAAAACATGCCATAAGAATGTCTTGGGGTGAATTGCATCCGATAGCTTGGTTCTTATTTTGTTTGTGAGCGCCTTCAGGCCCCCATCCAAAATAATGCGTTTGATCTGACGCCTGAAGCGGCCGAGTTGCTTGTGCGTCGTTGACACGTTCGCAGCAGCAAACGTCAGGAAGCTGCTGGTCGGAAATTTCTTTGATTTAAGAGACAATCGCGCAGTCCCCATGCCCAATGCGGTTTCACTTTCGCCAGCGACGACCGTGAGAAGCCTCATTGCCCGTCTGTGCTCGGTCGTACGCGGAAATTCTAGAATATTCTATTAAATACTTTGCTGCCCGATGTAAAATTCTCAAACTGAACTCAACATACTACTTTTGATTAACCGAATACCGATTTTTGTTTTCTTTACTCCAAGGATAAAAGAAGACTTCTTTGTCTTCAGGAATTGTTCAGTGGGGGCGCGTTTATGCTCGACGTAATTGACAATCCGCTGGGATCAAGCGGCTGCTGCGCGGGGCGGATGGGATGATCGCACAAAGCGTAAAGCTGGGCGACGACGTGGTGATCCACCATCCCGATCTCGTGAACCTTTACGGCTGCTCGATCGGTCGGGGCTCACGTATCGGAACGTTTGTCGAGATCCAGAAGAATGCGTCGATCGCTGAAAACTGCAAAATCTCCAGTCACACTTTCATATGCGAGGGTGTGACAATCGAAGATGGTGTTTTCGTCGGTCACGGGGTGATGTTCACCAACGACCTCCATCCACGTGCCGTCAACCTTGATGGTTCCCTCCAGTCCGACGCGGACTGGTCGGTCGTGCCGACACTCGTCAAGCGCTACGCCTCGATCGGCAGCAACGCCACCATTGTCGCAGGCATAACCATTGGCGAAGGCGCGCAGATTGGTGCGGGCGCGGTCGTCACCAAAGACGTGCCTGCCTACGCAATTGTTGCTGGCGTGCCGGCAAGAATCATCGGCCGCGCAAAGGATGCGCCAGTCGAAGTCATTTCATCCGGGAGAGTAAGATGATCGGAGTTGCCGTCGTCGGTTATGGGTATTGGGGCCCCAACCTGGTCCGAAATCTTGCCGAAACGCCCGGTGCAAAACTTGTCTGGGTATGCGATCTCAAGAAGGATCGCCTTGCAGGTGTCCAGCTGCGCTACCCAACCGTCCAAATCACAGATGATTTCGACGAGGTGCTGCGTGATCCCCGTGTTGACGCCGTCGCAATCGCGACGCCTGTGTCGGCCCACTACATGCTGGCGATGAAAGCGCTCATGGCCGGCAAGCACGTGTTTGTCGAAAAGCCCATGGCTTCGAACTCCGAAGAAGCTCGCCGGATGGTCGACGAGGCCGCGCGGCGCCGGCTCATTCTCGCGGTTGACCACACCTTCATTCATACAGGTGCGGTCCGCAAGATGCGGGAGATTATCGAGAATGGCCTCGGAGACATCTATTACTACGACTCCGTTCGCGTGAATCTCGGCCTCTTCCAGCATGATGTCAGCGTCATCTGGGATCTCGCCGTCCACGATTTGTCGATCATGGACTACGTGCTGCCGGAAAAGCCGGTGGCGGTCTCGGCAACGGGCATGGGCCATGTTGCCGGTGAGCCCGAAAACATCGCCTATCTGACGCTCTTTTTCGAGAGCAAGCTAATCGCCCACATCCACGTCAACTGGCTGGCACCGGTCAAGGTGCGCCGTACGCTGATCGGCGGCAGCAGCAAGATGATCGTCTACGACGATCTGGAGCCGAGCGAGAAGATCAAGGTCTATGACAAGGGCATCACTCTCAACGGCAATCCGCAGGCCGACGGCAAGAAGGTCCACGACATGCGCGTCGGCTACCGCACCGGCGATATGTACGCGCCACAACTTGATATGACGGAAGCGCTTGGACGTGAGCTCAAGCAGTTTGTCGATTGTGTCGTGACAAACGGCCAGCCGATCGCCGACGGTCATGCGGGGCTTCGCGTGGTGCGCATTCTCGAGGCTGCCACCCAGTCGCTCGCCCAGCGCGGACGTGTCATCGAACTCGAGCCCGCGAGGCTGATTGCATGATCCCCCTTCTCGACCTCAAGGCTCAGTACGCCGCCATCAGAAGCGAGGTTGAGCCCGCAGTACTGCGCGTGCTGGCGTCGGGCCACTATGTCCTTGGCGAGGAAGTCGCTCGCTTCGAAGAGGAGTTCGCGGCCTATTGCGATGCCAGGCATGCGATCGCCGTCAACACCGGCACAAGCGCTTTGCATCTTGCCTTGCTCGCCGCCGGCGTCGGCCCGGGCGACGAGGTCATTACCGTTTCCTTCAGCTTCGTCGCGACCGCATCCGCGGTCTGCTATACTGGCGCGCGCCCGGTCTTCGTTGATGTCGAACCGGTAACCTTCACAATGGATCCGGCCAAGCTCGAAGCATCGATAACGCCTCGGACCAAGGCCATAATGCCGGTCCATCTCTATGGGCAGATGGCCGACATGGACGCCATCAAGGCCATCGCTGACAAGTATGGGATTCCTGTCATCGAAGACGCCTGCCAGGCACATGGCGCAGAATACAAGCAACGCCGTGCGGGAAGTATCGGCGTGTCGGGCTGTTTCAGCTTCTACCCCGGCAAGAACCTCGGGGCCTGTGGCGAGGGCGGCATCGTCGTCACCAACGATGATGAGCACGCCAAGACGATCAGGATGCTGCGGGACTGGGGCCAGGAGCAGCGCTATCACCATGCGCTGAAGGGCTACAACTATCGCATGGATGAGATCCAGGGTGCGATCTTGCGCATCAAACTTCGGCATCTCGAGACCTGGACCGAAGCACGTCGGGTTCGTGCCGATCGCTACTCCAGCCTCTTCGCCGATTCGCGCTCGGTGAGCGCCCCTGTTGCGATGATGGATCGGCGCCATGTCTACCATGTCTACGCCGTACGCTCGCACGACCGTGAGCATCTCCAGCATTCGTTGCGGTCGGCTGGCATTCATACCGGCCTGCATTATCCGATCCCGATCCACCTTCAAAAGGCGCATGCTGACCTTGGCTATCGTGCCGGAGATTTCCCGATCTCGGAGGCCGCAGCACGTGAGGTGCTCTCGCTGCCGATCTATCCGGAGCTGACATTGACGCAAGTCGATCAGATTGCAGCTGCTGTGGAGCAGGAAGCCTATGTCAGCTGACCCCTTAACCGGCGTGCGTCTTGTCCTGGCCGTGCATGGGCGTCAGCAAACCTCCGTGGATCCTGATTATGCCGTTCATCTGGCCGAGGAACTGACCCGATCCTATGGGACCGCGGGCCTCGTCGAACTCTACGCGCGCTTTGCGACGGGCGACGGATTCGTCGACAGTTTCATGCGCAAGACAATCTGGAGAAGCCTGGCACGCACCTGTGGCGACGGCTTGCAAGTCGGTAGCGGAGCCGGTTTCAAGCACCCGGAAACCTTCGAAATCGGCAATGGCGTGTTTATCGGCGCTCAAGCCTACATTCAGGGCAGATTCGACGGAACTTGTCGGATCGGAAACAACGTCTGGATCGGCCCGCAGGCCTATTTTGATGCCCGCGACCTCGTGCTTGAGGATCATGTCGGATGGGGGCCGGGCGCTAAGGTCCTCGGTTCAAGCCATACTGCACTGCCGGTCGACATGCCGATCATCCGCACCGACCTGGAAATCAAGCCGGTCCGCGTCGAAGCATGGGCAGACATCGGCACCAATGCCACCATTCTTCCCGGCGTGACCGTCGGCAAGGGTGCAATTGTCGGCGCTGGCGCCGTGGTTGTTGACGACGTCGCTCCCTTCTCAGTTGTTGCCGGCGTTCCTGCAAAATTCCTCCGCTGGCGAGCGGATCAGGATTCAAGCGGACCAAATTCGGAGTGTTAGAGTATGAAGAACAAGCGGATCTTGATCACCGGTGGCGCCGGTCTCATCGGCTCGCATATTGCCGATCTCGTCGCCCGCGAGGACCCCAGGGAAATCGTGGTCCTGGACAATTTCGTCCGAGGCAGGCGTGAGAACCTTGTTGACGCCATCGATCGGGCTCGGGTGACGATTGTCGAGGGCGATATCAGGGACCGTGCGCTTCTCAAGGACGTCAGCCAAGGCATCGATGTCGTCTTCCACCAGGCGGCCATCCGCATCACGCAATGCGCCGAGGAGCCGCGGCTTGCTTTTGATGTTCTGGCAGGCGGAACGTTCGACGTCCTCGAAGCGGCCGTGCAGGCTGGGGTTTCCAAAGTTGTGGCGGCGTCTTCTGCCTCGGTCCTGGGGCTGGCCGACACCTTCCCGACCACCGAGGAACATCACCCTTACAACAATCGGACCATTTACGGCGCTGCCAAAGCCTTCAACGAAGGCCTGCTGCGCAGCTTTGCGGAAATGTACGGCCTTCGTTACGTCGCGCTTCGCTACTTCAACGTCTACGGTCCGCGCATGGATGTCTACGGCGCCTACACGGAAGTTCTGATCCGCTGGATGGAGCGAATTGCCAGCGGCCTACCGCCGATCATCCTCGGTGATGGCATGCAAACGATGGATTTCGTGCACGTGCACGACATCGCGCGGGCCAACCTGCTTGCCGCGAAGTCCGATGTCACCGACGAGGTCTTCAACGTCGCAAGCGGCAGCGAGACGAGCCTCCGCGAACTTGCCGCCCTCTTGACCAAGGTCATGGGCTCTTCGCTGGAACCGCAATTCGGGCCGGCGCGGAAGGTCAATGCCGTGCCGCGGCGTCTCGCCTCAACTGCCAAGGCAGAGAAGCTTCTAGGCTTCAGCGCAAAGGTGACAATGGAAGAAGGCCTGCGCGATCTCGTAGAGTGGTGGCGCCAGGAAAAGAGCTTGAACGCAGGAGAGGCAGCATGAGCCAGATCCCGGTTGCCAAGCCTGTTCTCGACGAACAGGAGGTCGAGGCGGTCCGTCGCGTCATTTTGTCCGGCTGGGTCACGCAAGGGCCCGAGGTGGCCGCGTTCGAGGAAGAGTTCGCCGATTTTGTCGGCGCCCGGCACGCATGTGCCGTATCCAATTGCACGACTGCGCTTCACCTTGCCCTAAAGGCGGTCGGCGTCGAGGCTGGCGATGAAGTCGTCACCGTCAGCCACACCTTCATCGCAACCGCAAATGCGATCCGCTACTGTGGGGCCGTGCCCGTTTTCGTCGATATCGAAAAAGATGGCTACAATATCGATCCCGACTTGATCGAAGCGGCCATCACGCCCCGAACAAAGGCCATCATTTGCGTCCATCAGCTCGGAATGCCCTGCGACCTGCATCGCGTCGTTACGATCGCGGCCCGTCATTCCATCCCGGTGATCGAGGATGCCGCTTGCGCAACTGGTAGCGAAATTCTCTGGAAGGGTCGATGGGAAAAGATCGGCAAGCCTCATGGCGATATCGCCTGCTTCTCCTTTCACCCGCGCAAGGTGGTGACGACCGGCGACGGCGGTATGCTGACAACGGCCAACCCGGAATATGATCGAAAGTTCCGCTTGTGGCGGCAACACGGTATGAGTGTGACGGATGCAGTACGCCACGGCTCGAAGCAGGTCATTTTCGAATCCTATCCCGAGTTGGGTTACAACTACCGCATGACCGACATGCAGGCGGCGGTCGGGCGTGAACAACTGAAGCGACTTCCGACGATCATTGCACTGCGACGCGAGCTCGCGGATCAATACGGGCAGGGACTTCGTTCTACGGCAAGTGTCATGCTGCCCATTGAGCCTGCTTGGGCACGCAGCAATTGGCAGAGCTTCTGCCTGAGATTGGCCACGGATCTTGATCAGCGAGACGTTATGCAGGAGTTGCTTGATCGAGGCGTGTCGACGAGACGCGGGATCATGAACATCCACCTTGAGGGCGCCTATTGTGAACCGGGTTCACATCGCGTCTCGGTGAGTTTGCGGCGAAGTGTTGAAGCACAGCAACATTCGATCATTTTGCCGCTCTTTGCGCAGATGGAAACAAGCGATTTGATTTGGGTCGTGGATGCAGTCAAGTCGACTGTCCACAGACATCAATTGGCAATCGAGCAGGCAGTAGGTTGATTTTCCCGGGCTGGGCTCAGATTGCAAATCTCTGGCCAAGAAACGCGTGCCAAGTACCTAAGATCAAAAATACATAAGGGTGCAGTTGGCCGAAAGGCTAACTTGCCGCGATAAGGAAACCCACGAAGATTGGCCCTTCAGGAGACCCGGCATTGTACGGAGATCGGACATGGCGCCTAACTTTGAGTTCTCTTGGCATCCTGGCATCGGCGATCCGACCGCCGGGGGTTGGATTACTGTCGTTTTGTACCTCCTTGCCGCCGGCAGCTGCTGGATGACCGTCCGGGTTCTCCGTCGACAAGATCCCAAAGACAAAGCCGATGCCCGTGTCTGGCGCAATATCTCTGTTCTCTTTTTCCTTCTCGGGATAAACAAGCAATTAGACCTTCAGTCTGGCCTGACCGAGCTTGGCCGTATGGTCGCCTACTCAGGCGGGTGGTATGAACACCGCCAGACAGTACAGATCTATTTCATCGCTGGCATTACCGCCGTATGCCTGGCGATCTTACCAGTTTTGATTTTCGGGCTCAGGAAAGCCCCATTTCAAACGTGGATGGCGGTAGCTGGTTCGACGTTTGTGCTCGGTTACGTATTAATTCGAGCCGCGTCGTTTCATCATATGGACAGCTTCCTTAGGACCCGCCTCCTGGGCCTCAAATGGTACTGGATCCTGGAAATGGCTGGGATCGTGATCGTGTTGATCGCCAGCGAGTGGCGGCGAGCAAAGGCCTTTCAGCAAGTTGGCGAGCGCGTCGTCAATTAGCATCTCGGCCGGTTCAGCGCCGACACTCAAAACTGGAATTCGACCTATGTGACCACATCCCCGTCGGCAGAATCCATTGCGCAGGGGAAGAGGCAGAAGCCTCAAAGCCACTATTGTTTTATATCTTCGCGTCCCGATACCAGGCCGAGGCCGCTTGCAGATCATAATACCCCGTTGGAGATTGGAACGGGCCCATATGTGTTTCAAATTCGACACATGTTTAAGAGTGGCCGGATCAGACGTGGCAACGCGTGTTCTGGGACCAGATCAGCGAGATTTCTCAGGGAGTGGAGGCCAGCCAGGGCCGCAATTGCCAATCCAAGAGTCGTTGCCTGCCACAGCGGCAAGAGCTGGAGGGCGCCAAACAGAAGCGCCGAGATCGCAAGATAGGCGTTGATCAGATTGCGATTAACCGGTGACCAGCGAAAATCGGTGAAGTGGCGCGCGATAAAGTACATCAGAACACTGTGCCAAACGTAGAGGCCGAAAAACGCAAGGCCCGCACCTGCGGCGCCGAACTTTTGAACACAGAGCCAAGCAAGTCCAACTTGAACGACGGCAGCAGCAATCTCCGACCAGAAGAATATGGATTTTACGCCCTTGGCGAGCACGATGAACCCCATCGGCCAAGCCACGATTCTCAGCATCATGCCGAGGCAAATCCAGCGGAGAATCTCAACAGCTCCCTGAAATTCCGAGGAGTAGAGTAGCGCCATGAATGCCGGAGCAAGGGTCATCGTCGCGATCAGACCAGGGCCCGCCAGCAGGATGCTGATTTCAGTCTGCTCGTTGACCAGTCGGTTGCACTCCGCGTTGTCTTCCGAAACGGCCGTGAGCCTGGGATAAAAGTCCGTGCCCATTGCCTGCAGGATGAAGCCTGCATAAAGCCCTCCCAATGACCAGGCTGCCTGGTACAGGCCGGCCGCGTGCAATCCGCTCTCCGACGACACAATAAGGCGAATTGCGTAGGTGCTCCCCATGCTCAGGAACGCGCTCGCCATGAACACAAGGCCAAGCTTGCACAAGTCGCTGGCTTCCAGCAGCGCCCTTCGTAAAGAAAGCGAAGGGCGTGGTAGGTGAATTCGTCGGCTGAACCACCATGAGGCAACGAAGTTGACAAAGGCTGCCACCACCAGAGAAATCGCGATTCCGGTTTCTCCGAGGCAGTAAATGATCGGCACTCCCACGATCACGCTGAACAGGCCTGCGAGGACACCGATCCAAGCAATGCTGGAAATGTCACGCATTCCCTGAAGCAGCGCAGTTCTCGCTCCGGCGGCAACCTGAAAGAATACCGCCAGCGACAGCGCCATTACACCCAATGTGTGTCGGCTATCTCCGAATGTAAACTGAGCGACAGGCGCGGCCAATACGAACAACAGCGTCGTGCCAATGATGCCCAAGAGGAGGGAAACGCGGCGAAGCACCGCCACGACCTCGGATACACGGGCAGTATCTTCCGTATTGACGGCAGCGATCTGCCGCACCCCACTCGCGTTGATGCCAAGGCCGGCGACAGTCTGGGACATGTCCACGATCGAGTTGTAAAGAGCAATCATTCCAATGCCTTCGGGCCCCAGAAGCAGGGCCATGGCCTTGTTGCGAAGGATTGAAAACATCACATTTATGATAGACGAGCCTCCGATAAGCGTCGTCGACTTAATTATCTGTGTATAGCTCTTGCTAACGTCACTGCGGGGAGGCGTCATTGTGGCGGCCTAATGTCGCTGCGGATTCATTGGCTGATACCGGTAACTATCGCTTGTGGAGATGGTCGCGCTGGGTTCGTCTGCACGACCTTCAGTACGTCTCCGGGGAGCAGTGCCGTCATTTCGCTGGACGCAATCTCGGTGGTATTGTTGGTGCCGGGTGCACGGCGCACGAGGACGAATTGCAATTTTGGTTCTTTGTCCTGGTGCATTGCGTCTGTAATCGCTGGGCTATCGATCAGAAGCGTTTGAAGAGTATCACGCTTTAGTCTTAGCTGGGTCAAGGTGGCCCGCTCGGATTGCAGTTCCGTGGCAACCTCCGTCTGTCGCCGATCGTAGAGTCCCTCAAGGTCCCTTGTCGCCTCGCTTATGCCCTGGCGAGCTTTCGTAATTGCGACCGTCAAATCGAGACGGTTGATCCTGTAATCTCTCATTGTACGCTCTACGTCGGCCTGTCTTGTGGCATTCAGCGCGCCGCGCTCGATCAGGTTGATCGTGCTCTCGAGTTGCTGTTGTATTGAGTTAATGGTTAGGTCAGTGCTCTTTATCTTTTCCTGAAGGACGTCGATTTCCTCCGACAAGAGATCGCGCAGATCCGTTAACGACTTCGACTGTCGGGCCAGTTCGTTCGCACGAGCAGAGAATATCACCTCTTCCTGCTTATAGATTGCATTGGAAAAGGCGTCCGTCTTCGGGCGATCCTCTTTCGGTTGTATCGTCCGCTCACCCGCCATTTCCGCTTCAAGGCGCTCGATCTTCGCTGAACTGCGGATGATTGAGTCGTTTATTTCCCTGATTTCACCGACTAGCTTCGTGATGCCTTGCGAGTTCTGCAAACTGTCAAGCGAGCGCAACTGCCCTCCGCTCATTGCCAGCGCCTGAAGAGCGGTAATTCCCGTATGAAACTCATACTCACCTGGCTTTGCGACATCACCAATGACATAGATAGGCGGATAGCTGAGGATCTGAATCGTGGCTGCCGGTTCGTCCACCAGACCAATTTTCTCCTTAAGTTGCCTTGCAATGGCGGATGCCAATGTTCCCTCATCCTTGTCTCTGACGGAGACGTCACCAAGCAAGGGAAGCGAAATCATGCCTTCTTCCGAAACCGTATATTCACCACCGACTGTTGGCCACTGTTCGTAGCTGCTCTTGGTCGGCATCCATTGTACGAGTGTCAACCGAATTTTTGTGTTTGGCAAAAGGGGTGTGCAGGAGGCCTCACTGGCGCTCAAAAACGTCGAAGCAGCTATTGTCGCCGCTGCAATTTTCGAGATTGCACTCAGTAGATTGCCGCGGCATGCCAGTGGTGCCTTGTAACGCATCAGCCAATTCCGGAGTCTGATCGGTTCCATTTAAGGTGATGCTGGACATCGAGCGATCGGTGTATTGCATCATCTGTGCTCTTAAATTGTAGTTTTTGATGTATTATGTTTGCAAGGCTGCGAGGTTAATTAATAAAGATGAGAGTCGTATATTATGCATGCGAGAATTATATATAGAAATGGTGTAAGAATTGGCATTTACTACTTGTAGTGCCTTTAACCAAACGGACTAGTTTGGCTGTCTAGGTTCCTACACTATCGACCAACTATCAACCTAACCAAAACTGATTGAATATGGCAGCTCACGCCACGCCGCTCTAGTTCTAAAGTTCGGATGAAGTCGTAATGGGTGACATCGATTTTCGCTTTTATCTTTCCATCCTTCGGCGAAGACTGCCGTACATTATAGTCTGCGTAACTCTGGCAACAGCAGTCGCGCTTGTGGTGGCGCTCCTCATGCCACGCAGCTATCAGGCCACCGCGAAGATCCTGGTTGAGGCGCCGCAGATTCCCGTGAATCTAGTTCAGTCGACGGTGCCAACAAGCTCGCTCGGCCAGTTGCAGATAATCCGGGAGCAACTGACGACGCGGGATAATCTGGTAAAGCTGGCAGCCAAGCTCGACATCTACGCCGACGCGAAGGAAAAACCTCCGGTCGACTACCTCGTCAGGGATCTCAGATCCCGGCTTATCTTTGAGCAAACCGAACTCAGCAGTGGCGATGGTGCATCGGTACTCGCAATCGGATTTGAAGCAGGCGCGCCGGCCTTGGCAGCGCGGGTCGCAAACGAGCTTGCAACCTCGATCGTGACTAGGAATCAGAAGCAAAGAAACGAGCGGGCGGATGACACGCTCGATTTCTTCAATGACGAGGTGAAGAAGCTCGATGCTGACCTCGGCCGGATCGAAGCGGAGCTCTTGAAATTCAAGAACGAAAACCGCGCTACTCTTCCCGAGAGCCTGGAGTTTCGGCGCAGGCAGCAGAGCACGCTGCAGGAGCGTCTGATATCGCTCGAGCGTGAACAATCGGATCTTCGCACGAGGCGCAGCCTTTTGGTCGAGACCTATATGGTGACCGGTAAATATCCGACCGGCGAGCCGTTGACCGCGGACCAACAGATGCTTCTCGATCTTAACAAGGCCCTTTCTGATCAGCTTACGATCTTTTCGGAAACCAGCCCGAACATAGTCTCGCTGCGAGCGCGCATAGCATCACTGCGGGGAAAGGTTCTGCCAAATAAACAGGAGGGCGCGGATACCAAGGCCCAATCCGGGCTTGACCTTCAGCTGTCCGACGTGGACAGGCGAATTTCTGCAATCGAGAAAGAGCACGCGGAAATAACCGAGACTATCGCTGCTCTCACTCAATCCATAACCGCCACGCCGGCCACCGACATTCGCCTGAATGCCCTTGAGCGAACGCTATCAAACACACAAACACTGTATAACACTGCGATCGCGAAACGGGCGGAAGCTTCATTGGGAAAGCAAGTTGAAACGCGTTCCGATGGCGGGCGGTTCTCGCTTTTAGAAGAGGCCACCGAGCCGCAGCAGCCGTTGCGGTCGCGACGCCGTTTTACTGTTCTAGTCGGTGCCCTTGGCGGCTTTGGGCTTAGTCTCGCGATCATCGCACTGCTCGAAATGCTGAACAAGACAATCCGTCGACCTTCCGAATTGGTTCAGATGCTGCAGGCGCAGCCACTGGCAGTGATACCCTTCATTGCCACGCCCTACGAAATGCGAACGCCACCCATGAAACGGAAACTGAACATTGCGTCACGGGTGTTTCTGAACCGCTGATGTATTTGAAGCGATACCTGCCACCAGGTTCTCTTCAATGGGAATAAACCCGTACAGCGTCACAGATCGACGCGGGCAATGAGGACGTCTAATGGAATCAGTTGGCAGATCGTCACGTGGTAGAGGAATTGTCGAAATGGACGATCGGAGTTTGGCGTTGCCGGAACAATTGGAGGTTGTGGGAGGGGCGTGGGAGGGTCTTTCCCAGCTTGTCATCGACCTCGATGCAGCAGCCAACAATCGTGTGATCACCTTGAATCGGCAGTCGCCGGCCCACGCAGCCTTTGACATGATGCGGACGAAGCTGCTTCGTCTTCTGAAGGAAAATAACTGGTCGTCAGTTGCCATCACATCGGCTACCCCAGCGTGTGGGAAGACGTGTATTGCGCTCAATCTCGCGTTCAGCCTTGCCAATCAGAGAGATTGTCGGACTGTTCTTGTGGATCTTGATCTGCGGCGCCCTCAGATCGGCAGGTCGCTTGCGATCAAAAATCCAGGCTCGATGGAGAGTTTCCTGAAGGGTAAGGCTGGCTTGCGCGAAACCTTTTTCCGCTGCGGAGATAACCTCGCAATTGGACCAAACCGGCAGCCGGTTCAGTTTTCAGCGGAACTCCTTCAAAGTGCTGCGGCTGCCCAGTCATTGCAAGAAATGCGTCAGAAGATAAGGCCGGACGTCATTCTGTATGATTTGCCCCCGATGCTATCGACCGATGATGTGCTTGCGTTCCTGCCGAATGTGGACGGTGTCATTCTCGTCGCTGCTTCCGATCAAAGTACGATAAGTGAGGTGGACATCTGCGAGCAGAGCCTGCGCGAGAAAACGAACCTGCTGGGCGTCGTTCTGAACAAGAGCGAGTACAGCCACGAGCAATACGGATATTAGCAGAAAGGGCCGTCCTTCCCCGTCTCCTTGCTGGGAGATACCCTGCTAGCGTAAAACACCCTGGAATTTGAATGGCGGTTCGGCCAGACCATCTGCAGCAAGTTCCTCGAGTTTTGCAGCGATTTCGGCAGGTCCCCGCCCTTGAGCATAATGCATCAGGCCACCGCGCCAGCGCGGGAAGCCGTATCCGTGGATTTCCACAAGGTCGATGTCCTCAGCCCTTAGCGCCACCTTCTCGTCGAGGATCTTCGTGGCCTCGTTGACCATCGGCAGGACGATGCAGTCGATGATGCTGGCTTCATCCCACCCTCGCTGCGGCGTTTCCCGAGCTTCCCCGGCAATGATGTCGGCGACGATATCCGAGTGCTTCGCCGTGCGATCGCCCTTCGCGTAGTCGTACCAGCCGCCGCCGCTTTTCTGGCCAAAGCGTTCCAGAGCACAAAGCCGTTCCGCGATCCGCGCGAAGGGCGTCTCGCCGCGGGCACGCGCCGCCTTGCGCTGGAAAGCAGCAATGTCGAGGCCGCCGAGGTCCTGGGCCTCGAAGGGCCCCATGGGCAGCCCGAAGCTGCGCATCGCTGCATCGACCGCCTGTGGTGTCGCGCCCGCCAGCAACAGGCGTTCGGCCTGGGCGCGCGTAATTTTCAGGATCCGGTTGCCGATAAAGCCATCGCAGATGCCGGCGCGCACAGGGATCTTGTTCAGCATCCTCGCAAGTGCAAAGCCGGTTGCAAGGGTTGCGGGCGCGGTATGGGCGGTCGGTACGATCTCCAGCAGCTTCATGACATGTGCCGGGCTGAAGAAGTGCAACCCGAGGAAGCGCTCCGGGTGCCTGATGCCTGCCGCGATCTGCTCGGGGTTAAGGTAGGACGTATTCGTGGCAAGCACCGCATCGGCGCGGCAGACCGTCGAAAGCCTGCTGAAGACTTCGCGCTTCACGTCGAGATCCTCAAACACTGCTTCGATGACCAGGTCGGTTGCGGCCAGCTGGCCGTAGTCGGTCGTGCCCGTTACACCGGCCAGGCGGGCTGCCGCAACGTCTGGACTGATCTTGCCGCGCTTGACCGCGCCTTCGAAGATCGAACGCAGGTTGGAAAGGCCGCGTTCAACCGCAGCCTCGTCGCGCTCCACAAGCGTCACCGGCAGGCCCGCGTCGCGAAGGGCGGCCGCGATACCTGCGCCCATCGTGCCGCCGCCGATGACAGCGGCAGAACGGATCTTCCGGGGCTCGACCCCTGCAAGCTCAGGCGGCCGGGGTGCTGCCCGCTCAGAGAAGAAAACGTGGCGCAAGGCTGCGGCCTGGAGTGAGCCGCGCAATTCGAGAAATGTCTGGCGCTCGAAAGCCATCGCTGTGTCGAAATCGGCCTCCGCCGCCTTCCTCACGCAGGCGAGCGCGCGAAGCGGTGCTTCCTCACGCCTGGCGCGGCTGGCGACCGCCCTTGAGGTCGTTTCCCAGAACGTCGCGTCGACGGCCGGCACGCCGCGCTGGCGGAGCGGAAGTGGAAGGGACTGATCGATGGCAGAACGCGCAAAGTCGATCGCCCCCTTTTCCAGATCACCCTCGACAATGGCATCGATCAGCCCTTGAGACCGCGCCTTCTGCGCTGCCACGGGCGTACCCGTTGTGACCATCTCGGTTGCAAGCGCCGGTCCGATCAGCCGTGGCAGGCGCACGGTACCCCCGGCACCCGGAACAATGCCGAGGCGGACTTCGGGCAACCCGACGCTTGCCGACGGCACGGCTATGCGAAAGCGGCAGCCGAGCGCCACTTCGAAGCCGCCACCGAGCGCGCTGCCATGAATTGCAGCAACCCATGGCTTTACCGCTGCCTCGATACGAGCAACGAGATCGGGAAGGTGAGGGGGCATCGGCGGCTTGCCGAATTCGTTGACATCGGCGCCGGCAATGAACGTCCGTCCGTCGCAGATCAGGACCACTGCGCGCACCGAAGGGTCGGCGTCCAGCGTCTCGGCCGCATTCCACAGGTCCTGCCGCACCGCCTGCGACAAGGCGTTCACGGGCGGGTTGTCGATGGTGACGATGGCAATGTCGCCGTTTCGTTCGATGGTCACTGTCATGATGTCAAATTCCCAGGTAGGCTTCGCGAATTCGTTCGTCGGCAATCAGGTCCTGAGCTGGTCCCGACATTGTAATACGGCCAGTCTCCATCACATAGCCGCGGTCGGCAATCGAGAGCGCGCCAAAGGCGTTCTGTTCGACGAGGAGCACAGTGACGTTGAGCGAACGCAGGCCCTTCACCACCTCGAAGATCTGGGCGACGAGGATCGGCGCCAGTCCCATGCTTGGCTCGTCGAGCAGCAGGCAGGAGGGGCGGGCCATCAGGGCACGCGCAATCGCAAGCATCTGCTGCTGACCGCCGGACAGGCCCCCGGCCGCCAGATTGCGTTTTTCGCGCAGCACCGGGAACATGACGAATGCCTCCTCCATGTCCCGTTCGACCTTGTCGTCGGAGAACAGGAAGGCGCCGAGGCGCAGATTTTCCTCGACGGAGAGGTTCGTGAAGATCTGCCGTCCCTCCGGCGATTGCGCGAGGCCGCGCGCCGGGCGGCGATAGGCTGGAACACTGTTCAGGCTCTCGCCGCGAAACACAATGGAACCTGATGACACCGGCTGTATGCCGGAAAGGCAACGCAGAAGCGTCGTCTTGCCAGCGCCGTTCGCCCCCACCACGGTGACGATTTCGCCGGAGCCGACCTCAAGATCAATGCCGTGCAGAACCTCGATGCGGCCATAGCGGGAGCGCAATCCTTCAACCGTCAACATCAGCCGCCTCCACCGCTTGCGCGCCAAGATAGGCTTCGATGACCCGCGGGTTGCGGGCGACCGCTGCCGGTTCTCCTTCTGCGATCTTCTCGCCGTGATCGAGCACCACGATATGGTTCGAAATGCGCATCACCATCTTCATGTCGTGCTCCACAAGCAGAATGGAAACGCCCTCTGCCGCCACCTCGGCGATCAGGTGATCGATCTCATCCGTTTCCACGGCGTTGCAACCGGCCGCCGGCTCGTCGAGAAGCAGCACGCGTGGTTGCAAGGCAAGCGCGCGGGCGATCTCCAGCCGTTTCAGCGCACCGTAGGACAAGGAGCCCGCAGTTCTCTCGGCTGCCTGGGCTAGGCCAACCCGCTTAAGCAGTTCGCGGGCTCCGGCTTCCGAGGCCTGGCTTCTCAGGCGCGAGCCCGGGAGCCCGAGGAGATCGGCGAGAATTGATCCCCGTTCGTGCAGATGATGACCGACGGTGACATTCTCAAGCACCGTCATCGTCTGGAATATCTGCAGGTTCTGGAACGTGCGGGAGAGACCGCGTTCGGCGAGCAGATGCGGCCCGAGGCCAGTGACATCCTCCCCTGCGAGCAGGATACGCCCGCGGCCGGGCAGGTAGACGCCCGAAATCATGTTGAAGAGGGTCGTCTTGCCGGCGCCGTTCGGTCCGATCACCGAGACGATTTCGCCAGCCTTCAGGGAAAAGCTCACATCATTGACGGCGCGCAGGCCGCCAAAGTCGATCCCGAGGCCTTCGACTTGAAGCAGGCTCATTCTCCCCTCCCTCTGATCAGGCGCGCAAGGCTCGGAAGCAGGCCGTCGCGCATGAAGATCATCACGAGCATCATGATGAGGCCGAGCACGAGCTGCTCATATTCCTGAAAGACGGTCAGGACCTGAGGCAGCGTCGTCAGGATGGCGGCCCCGAGGATCGCCCCGACAACGGAACCCGCACCACCGAGAACCGCCATGGTGACGAGCTCGATCGAATGCATGTAGCCGGCAACATCCGGGGTGATGAACTTGTTCTGCAGCGCCAGCAGGGAACCGGCAACCGACGCGTAGACGGCTGAGATCACGAAGGCCCTCAGCTTGTATTTGGCGACATCGACGCCGACGGTGCGGGCAGCGACCTCCGAGCCGTGAAGGGCGCGCAGCGCACGCCCGGTCGGGCTGTGAAAGAGGTTGAGTGCGAGCCAGGCGCCGATCAGCATGATGAAACCGGTAAAGGCATACCAGAAGACCGGGTTCGACATGTCGAGACCGAGTGACTTCAGGAGCGGCCGCAATCCGAGGTCGGCAACGGCAATGCCGTCAGGACCACCGGTCCATCCAGTTTCATTGGCAAGCACCATGGCAACCAGGGCACCAAGTCCGAGACTTGCGACGGCCAGATAGTATCCCTTCAGCCGGAGGATGGGCCGTCCGACCAGCCAGGCGACAAGGGCGGAAAGCACGGCGCCAAGGATGACGGCCAAGGCTGGATGCAGACCGATGTGAAGAGGCGCAAGCGCACAGCTGTAGCCGCCGATCCCGACGAAGCCGGCATGGCCGAGGCTGATCTGGCCGGCATATCCGGTGAGGATGACAAGACCCGTCACCGCAAGTCCGTTGACGAAGATCAGTGAGCCGACGCGGAAATAGTAGGAGGAGGGAAACAGGAAGGGCAGGGCGACGACGACGAGCGTCAGCACAAGCAGCGTGATGGTTTTCGAGGAGAGCTTCATCGTCATACCCGATCCGTGACTTTGCGGCCAAAGATGCCCTGCGGCATGGCGAAGAGGACGGCAAGGATCACGATGAAGGCAGCCGCGTCCTTGTATTGTGAGCTTATGTAGCCGGCGGTCATTGCCTCGAGGACGCCGAGAAGCAGGCCGCCCACGAGTGCTCCCTTGGGGTTGCCCATCCCGCCCAGCATGGCGGCGGCAAAGCCCTTGAGCGCCAGCGAGATGCCGACATCATAGCTGGTCAGCGTGATCGGCGTGACGAGCACACCTGCCAAGGCGCCGATCGCGGCCGAAAGCGCGAAGCTCAGCGTCATGATGTAGCGCGTGTTGATGCCGACCAGTTGCGCGGCAATGCGGTTATTGGCGGTCGCGAGCACCGCGCGGCCGGTGAGCGTCTTGGTGAAGAACAGCCGGAGGCCAATGAAGACCATGAGCGCGCCGGCAACGACCCACAGGCTCTGCGGCAGGATCGTCGCTCCGCCGATTGCGATCGGCGTTTCGCCCGAGAAGGCGGGGAAGCGATGCAATTGCTTGTCGAAGGCGATTTGCGTCAGGCCGCGGATGAAGATCGAGGCGCCAATCGTGATGATGATCAGGGACACCACGGGGGCACCGCGCGCGGGCTCGATGGCGAGCTTGTTGAGTGCGACCCCGATCGCCGCCGTCACGAGGATGGCAAGGATCGCCGCCAGCGGCAGTGGAATGCCCGCCTGATAGGAAAAGACGGTGATCATGCCGCCGAGCATGACGAATTCGCCCTGGGCGAAGTTCACGACATCGGATGCGTTGTAGATGATGGTGAAGCCGAGGGCCACCAGCGCGTAGACCGCACCGACCGTCACCCCGGACAGCAGAAATTGCATGAACTCGGCCATTGGCTGCCTCCCTTTGCACCGCGCCTGATCGGGAGCGCCACGCGCTCCCGAAAGCACGGCTCAGCACTTAGTCGACGATCTTCCAGCTACCGTCACGGATCTCCAGCATGCGGAAGGCCGTGAGATCTAGGCCGAGGTGATCGTCCGCCGTCATGGTGACGGTTCCGGTCGTTCCGACGAGGCCCTTCGTTTGCTCAATGGCTTCGCGAATGGCTGCGGGATCGGCTTTGCCCGCACGGTTGATCGCGTCGACGAGGATGCGCAGCGCGTCATGCGCATAGCCACCGAAGGTCGATACCGGCTTGCCCGTCGCTGTTTCGAAGCTCTTCTTGTAGGCGGCAACGACCGCGCGCTGCGGATCGTTTTCCGGCAGGAGGTCGGCCACCAGCAGGGCAGTACCCGGCAGGCGAATGCCTTCGGCCGCACTCGCGCCAGCCAGATCGATGAAGCCGTTGGAGGCGACACCATGCGACTGATAAAGCGGCAGACCGACGGCGAGCTGTGCGTAGTTGCGGGTGACAATTGCCGGACCCTGGCCGAAGCCCGGGTTGAGGATTGCCTGCACGCCTGACGTGTTCTTGATGTTGGTGAGCTGCGGGGTCATGTCCGCATCGCTCGGCCCATAGGTTTCGTCTGCAACCACTTCAATGCCATAGTCGCCAACGATGGCCAGGCACTGCTTGTGCATGGAGGCGCCGAAGCCGTCGGAACCGGAGATCATGCCGATCTTCGTGAAGCCCTTCTTCTTCATGTCGTCGAAGATCTTTGCGCAGGCCATGCGATCGGTGTGCGGCGTCTTGAAGGTGTAGGGCTTTACCGGGTCGACGATTTCGATGGCGCCAGCAAGCGAGATGAATGGGATCTCGGCATCTTCGGCAACCGGGATGATCGCCATCGAGGTGCCGGTGGTGGTGCCGCCAATGACCGCTGTGACTTCGTCGTCCTCGACCAGACGCGTTGCGAAGGTGCGTGCCTTGTTCGGATCGCCGCCGTCGTCGTAGATGACAAGCTCGAGCTTTTCACCGAGAACGCCGCCTGCCGCATTGATCTCGTCGACCAAGAGCTTCAGCGTCTTGGCTTCAGGGTCGCCAAGGAACGAGGCGGGTCCTGTTTCCGAGACAGTCGCTCCGATGCGGATGTCGGCAAGGGCTTCGCCGGCAAAGCCAAGCCCAAGCGCAAGCGTGCCCGCGAGCGCGGTGGTCATCGCAAATTTCATGTCAGTCTCCTCCCAAGAGAACAAAGGTTAAGTCAAAGTCGTCACGCCGCCTTCGGACGGCGCCACATGACGGTGCGGAAGCGGTTGGCCACGAAGGCCGCGTCTGTCAGGCTGGCATTGCCGGCCGGGTTGGCGCCGGTGACGTGGAAATCACTGAACGCAGCACTCTGATTGACGAAGATGCCGCCGGTCAGATTGATCGAGAGATTGACGCCTGCCCTGGCGAAGGCGTCGCAAGCAGCGTCGATGCGGCTGCTGTCGGTGTCATAAAGTGCCGCGGTGATCGCACCCTTGCGACGGGCGAGGCTTGCTGCCTTTTCGATGCCCCCGGCAACATCCGCAACGGCGACGATGAAGGCAATCGGACCGAAGCGCTCTTCCTCATGCGCATCCGTCTTGTCGGCATCGACGGCAAGGACGAGGGGCGTTGCCGTGCGTGCATCGCCTGTCGTGACCGGGGCAGAGTCGCGAATGAGCGTTCCGAGGCTGCGGGCGGTCTCGATGCGCTTAAGCGTCGCCGGGTTGGCGATCGCGCCGCAGACGCCGGCGGCGCGTGCCGGATCGGCAAGAAGGTCGTCGATGGCAGCGGCAATTGCCTTTGCTACGTCGTCGAAGCTCTTGTGGCCCTCATCGGTCTCAATGCCGCTCCTTGGAACGAAGATGTTCTGCGGGGCGGTGCACATCTGGCCGCTGTAGAGCGAGAGAGAAAAGGCGATGTTGGCGCACATGCCTGCAAAGTCATCGGTGCCGGCAACGACAATCGAATTGACACCAGCCTCTTCGGTGTAGACCTGAGCGTCTCCGGCATGCTTGCGCACCCAATCGCCGAAGCTGTTCGAGCCGGTGTAGTCGATGAGCTGTACCGCATTGTTCTCAACGAGGTCGCGGGTGATTTCGGCGCCCGGCGCATCGGCTGCCAGAAGCGCGATATTGGCGTCAAATCCCGCTTCGGCAAGCACCTGGCGAATGACCGAAACCGTGATCGCCAATGGCAGGATTGCGCCCGGATGCGGCTTGACGATGACGGTGTTGCCGGTCGCGAGGCTGGCAAACAGGCCTGGATAGCTGTTCCAGGTCGGAAATGTCTGGCAGCCGATCACCAGCGAGATCCCACGCGGCACGATCCGCCAGTGTTTTTCCAGAACGATCGGCTCGGCCTTGCCCTGCGGTTTGGTCCAGATGGCCTGAGCCGGCGTGCGGGTCATCTCTGCGAAGGCATAGGCAACGGCTTCGAGGCCGCGGTCTTGTGCATGCGGTCCGCCAGCCTGGAATGCCATGGCAAAGGCCTGTCCCGTCGTGTGCATGACGGCATTGGCGATTTCGAAGCTGATGCGATTGAGGCGGGCCAGAACTTCGAGGCAGATGCCGACGCGGGTCTTGACCGCCGCATCCGCCCATGCGGGTGCCGCAGCCTGCGAGGCGGCGATCAGCGTGTCTGCATCTGCGGCCGGATAGGTGATTGCGAGCGTCGGGCCGAATGGGGAAACTTCCGCGCCGACCTTCGCCGTCTCCGGATGGCCAGGCAAGGCAAAAGGCTTGCCGAGCCGGGCATTGTAGGATGCCAGGCCCTCGTCCTTGGCGGTTTCGCCATAGATCTTGCCGCTCGGGATTTCAGGATAGGCCGACCAGTAACCGCGTTCCTGCGAAGCCTTCAGGGCTGCGGCAAGGGTTGGCTGGTGGCGGTCGAAAAGGGCATCCATTCACATGTTCCTCTCATGCTGTGGATTTATAATTGACCGGCCGGTCGGTTTATGCAAGAGTTTTTTCATGAACCGCCCGATCCTGGCGGAACTGGAGGAAACATGTCCGAATCCGACACCGTCCAATCGGCATTTGCCGATGGCGTCCTTACGTTGACGCTCAACCGTCCAGACAAGCTCAACGCCTTCAATGAAGAGATGCATCTGGCGCTCAGGGCAGGCTTCGAACGTGCGCATCGGGATGCATCCGTTCGGGCTGTGCTTCTGACCGGCGCCGGTCGCGGCTTCTGCGCGGGGCAGGACCTCGGCGACCGCGATCCGCGCAAGGGTGGGGCGGCCCCCGACTTGGGACGCACGATCGAGCTTTTCTACAACCCGCTGATCCGGCTGATCAGGACGCTGGAAAAGCCCGTCGTCTGTGCCGTCAATGGCGTTGCCGCGGGTGCGGGCGCCAATATCGCGCTTGCTTGCGATGTCACTCTGGCGGCGCGCTCGGCGCGGTTCATTCAGGCTTTCGCCAAGATCGGCCTCGTACCCGATTCCGGCGGCACCTGGAGCCTGCCACGCCTGCTTGGCGAAGCGCGCGCCAAGGCGCTGGCGCTGACCGCCGAGCCGCTCGACGCGGAAACGGCGGCAAGCTGGGGGCTGATCTGGAAGGCGGTCGACGATGCGGCACTCCTCGATGAAGCCAGGACCCTTGCCACCAAACTCGCTGCCGGACCGACAAAGGGTCTCGGCATGACCAAGCGCGCGATCCAGGCAGCGGCAACCAATTCGCTCGATGAGCAGCTTGAGCTTGAACGCGATCTGCAGCGCGAAGCTGGACGCAGTGCCGACTATGCCGAGGGCGTCGCCGCCTTCCTGGAAAAGCGCAAGCCGGAGTTCAAGGGACAATGACCGACAGGATCATTCTCACGGCCGAGGAGCTTGCGAACGCCTGCGCAGACGCCATGTGGCGCGACGACAATGCCTCCCGTCGCCTTGGCATGGCGATGGAACGTGTGGCGCCCGGCATGGCGGTCATTTCGATGGTTATCAAGCCGGAGATGACCAACGGCCATGGAACCTGCCACGGCGGATACATCTTCACGCTGGCCGATTCCGCCTTCGCCTTCGCCTGCAATACCTACAATCAGCGGGCCGTCGCGCAGCATTGCTCGGTTACCTACATCGCACCGGCCTTTGCCGGCGACCGCTTGACGGCAACCGCGCGGGAGGTTTCACGGCGCGGGCGTGGCGGCATTTACGATATCAACGTGACCAATCAGAACGGCGAGCACATTGCCGAGTTCCGTGGCCATTCGCGCACCGTCAAGGGCACCCTTTTGCCGGAAGAGGCGTAAAGCCGCCGGTCATTCATCTCGGAGGAGAGACAGACATGGAAGACCTTTCACCCCGCCCTGGCGACCTCGAGGCGATAGAAACAGCATCGCGTGACGAGATCGCCGCACTTCAGCTTGCCAGGATGAAGTGGTCACTGAGCCATTCCTATGAGAATTCGCCCTTCTACAGGGCGCGTTTCGACGAAGCGGGCGTCCATCCGTCGGATCTGAAGTCGCTGGCCGATCTCGCAAAGTTCCCCTTCACGACCAAGAAGGATCTTCGCGATACCTATCCCTTTGGCATGTTTGCCGTGCCGCGCGAGAAGCTGACGCGCATCCATGGATCTTCGGGAACCACGGGCAAGCCGACGGTCGTCGGCTATACGCAGAAGGACATCGACGTCTGGGCGGATATGGTGGCGCGCTCGATCCGTGCTGCCGGTGGCCGGCCTGGAGACATGGTCCACGTCGCCTACGGCTACGGGCTCTTCACGGGCGGCCTTGGCGCCCACTACGGCGCCGAACGGCTTGGCTGTACCGTCGTGCCGATGTCGGGCGGCATGACAGAACGTCAGGTCACGTTGATACAGGATTTCCGGCCGCGCATCATCATGGTGACGCCGTCCTATATGCTCTCCATCCTCGACGAGTTCCACAGACAGGGCATCGACCCGCGCGAGAGCTCGCTGGCAGTCGGCATCTTCGGCGCCGAACCCTGGACGAACGCGATGCGTCAGGAAATCGAGCAGTCGTTCGACATGCATGCGGTCGATATCTATGGCCTGTCCGAAGTCATGGGTCCCGGCGTTGCCAGTGAGTGCGTCGAGACCAAGGACGGGCTGCACATCTGGGAAGACCATTTCTATCCTGAAATCATCGACCCGGCGACGGGCGAGGTCCTTCCCGATGGCGAAATGGGCGAGCTTGTCTTCACGACGCTGACCAAGGAAGGCCTGCCGATCATCCGCTACCGCACGCGCGACCTGACGCGGCTGCTGCCCGGCACGGCCCGCTCCATGCGGCGCATCGCAAAGATCACCGGCCGCTCCGACGACATGATGATCCTTCGCGGCGTCAACGTCTTCCCGACCCAGATCGAGGAGCAGATTCTGAAGTGTCAGGGGCTTGCCCCGCATTTCCAGATCGAGCTCAGCCGCGCCGGCCGCATGGACCAGATGACGGTTCACGTCGAGTGCACGCCCGAGGCCGCCGATGAAACTGCACGCGCCTCCTCGGCAAAATCCCTTGCCCACTACATCAAGAGTGTCGTTGGTGTTACCACGAAGATCGAGATTCGCGACCCGGGTGGAGTCGCACGATCCGAGGGCAAGGCAAAGCGGGTCGTCGACAACAGGCCAAAGGAATAGAGGCGATTGCTTCCCGGCGTGATGATCATTCCGGGAAGCGCAAATCACGAGCCCTTCGGCTCATCGCGTGGGGGCGCGGAGGAAAAACAGGAACGCAGGATAATATGGCACGAACGCGCGCGATCGATTTTGAAGAGAAACAACGCAGCCTCTTGAGCAGCGCCGCTGCCGTCTTTGCGGAGATGGGAATGGAGAAAGCCTCCATGGCCCACATTGCCTCGCGCAGCAATGTTTCCAAAGCCCTCCTCTATCACTATTACCCGAGCAAGGACGCGTTGATTTTCGATATCATTCGCAACCATCTCGAGGAACTGGAAGCTGCCGTTGCCGCCGCAGACGAGCCCAGCCTGACGCCTCAGGAGCGACTTCGGCTGCTGGTGCGGCAAGTCCTGGAGAATTATCGCGATGCGGACAACGAGCACAAGGTGCAGCTGAACGGCACGAGTGCGCTGTCGCAAGAACAGCTGGACGAGCTGCGCGCCATCGAGCGCCGGATCGTCAAGCGCTTCTCCAATACCATCATCGAGATCAACCCCGACCTCAATGCCAGCAAGCCTCTGCTGATGCCAGTGACGATGTCGCTCTTCGGCATGATGAACTGGGTCTACATGTGGTTTCGCCCAGGCGGCCAGGTCAGCCGTGACGAGTATGCCGATATCGCCACGACCCTGATCCTCGAGGGCGTCAAGGCGGTCCGCTAGGGCCCGCGGCGTTTCGCCTATTGCGCTTCGGTCGCCCATAAAGCCCCTTGAGATGATCATGACCGGCGGGCCAAGCCTGAAGGTTGATCATTTCGGTTTGGGAGCCATGAGATTGCCGAACTCCATCGGAAAGGGGAACAGGATCGTCGAGCTCTTCTCGCTTGCGATGACGTTCAAGGTGTTCAGATAGCGCAGCTGCATGGCCTCTGGCTGCCTGGCGAGGACTTGGGCCGCTTCGAGGAGCTTTGCAGCCGCCTGCTGTTCACCCTCGGCATTGATGACTTTTGCGCGGCGCTCGCGCTCGGCTTCCGCCTGGCGGGCAATCGCGCGGATCATCGATTCGTTGATGTCGACATGCTTGATCTCGACAGTGGCGACTTTGATGCCCCAGGCATCCGTCTGAGCGTCAAGGATTTCCTGAATGTCCAGGTTGAGCCGGTCACGTTCCGCCAGCATCTCGTCGAGATCATGCTTGCCGAGGACGGAGCGTAGGGTCGTCTGGGCAAGCTGGCTTGTCGCCATCATGAAGTCCTCGACCTGTATCGTCGACTTTCCGGGATCAATGACCCTGAAGTAGATCACCGCGCTGACACGGACCGAGACATTGTCATGAGAAATGACGTCCTGGCTCGGCACATCGAGTACCCGCGTGCGCAAGTCGACCCGGATCATTTGCTGGACGTAGGGGATCAGGAGTATCAGGCCGGGTCCCTTGACGCCTGTGAAGCGGCCAAGCGTGAAAACGACAGCGCGTTCGTATTCCCGCAGGATCTTGATCGCGGATGCAATGATCACGAGCAAGATAAGGATCGCCACAAGATAAAAGGCAAGATCTGCAAACAAAGCCATGACGTTCTCCTGCTCTCTTCCGGCCGCTAGCTCTTGTCGGGGCGTCTCTCGACCTCGAGGGTCAGACCGTTGCGGGCGATCACCTCGACAGCGTCCCCGGCGGCGAGCGCCTCGGTGGAAATTGCCTTCCAGCGCTCGCCATGCGTGATGACATAGCCTGTGGGCCCGGCCCAACTCTCGACCTGACCCGAAATACCGATCATCTGCTCAGCGCCCGTCGCGACTTTGCGCCACCGCGAGGCAAATGCCAGGCGTGCAACGAGGAGGCTGAAAGCGAGGCTGGCAAGAGCGATTGCGCCAAGTACAGGGCGCGAAACCTGAAGGCCCGGCATATCCGTATCAAACAGAATGGTTGCGCCGAGGATCATGGCTACCCCGCCGCCGATGCCCAGAGCGCCGAAGCTTGGCGAATGCATCTCGGCCACCGTCAATCCGACGCCGAGGATGATGAGCCCGATGCCGGCAAAGCTCACCGGAAGCAATGCCAGGGCATAGAGACCAAGAAGGAGTGAGATGCCGCCGATCGTTCCGGGAAACATCGTCCCGGGCGCAAGAAACTCGAAGATGAGGCCATAGATACCAACCATCATCAGGATGATTGCGATGTTTGGATCGGTAATCACCGAAAGCAGGCGTGTTCGCCAGTCCGGCTCGAATTCCTGTACCGTCAAACCGGCGGTATCAATTCGCATGTCTGTCTGACCGACCCGCACCACGCGCGCCTGTGCCTGCGCAAGGAGATCGTTGACATCCACCGCCGTGAAATCAATGACATGTTCGCGCACCGCTGCGGTCGATGAAAGGCTCGCGCCTTCCCGCACCGCCCGCTCTGCCCAGTCGGCGTTGCGATTGCGCAATTCCGCAAGCCCGCGAATATACGCCACCGCGTCGTTGATGATCTTCTTTTCGCTGGCACTGGCTGGAGGCTCGGCTTGCTTGTCATTTTGCTTGTCCGGTTCTTTCCCGGGTTTTGCATCGCCGCCAAAAGGGTTCACCCCGAGCGCGATCGGTGTGGCTGCTCCGAGGTTCGTGCCTGGCGCCATTGCGGCAATGTGGCTTGCATAGAGAATATAGGTGCCGGCGCTGGCAGCCCTTGCGCCGCTCGGTGCGACGAAGCCGGCGACTGGGACGGGCGAGGCAAGGATGGCGCGAATGATGTCCCGCATGGACGTGTCGAGGCCACCGGGCGTGTCCATCTCAAGGATAATCAGGCTGGCATGTCCGTCGGCACGCTGAAGGCCCCGTACGACATAATCTGCCGTTGCAGGTCCGATGGCGCCGTTCACCTTGAGGACGACCGCAGCGCGATTGGATTGCGCCGACGCCGACAGCGTGAAGATGCCTGGAGCTAAGAGCAGCAAGAACAACGAGATCAGGATTGGCGGCACCCACCGCCAACGCTTCAAGCTCAGCGCTACCACATGCGGAACGCTCATGATTTTCCAGTATATCCCAGAAATCACAAAGAGCCAGAAATCACAAAGAGAAAGAAAAGCGTCACAGTCCGGGGCGAACAGCTTGAATGTCTTCGAGGGTATCGAGGGTCGCTTTGCTCAAGGCGGTCGCGAGGCTGGGAGTGCGATCGAGCAATCCGGATCAAAGGCAGGTAATGCGCTGGCAGCGAAACTTGTGCAGCTGGCGACCAGTTTGCGGCGTCGATAGCCGGCAGAATTCTCGAGGCGATTGATCGCGGCGTCCGGAAAATCAACGGCATCGGAAACGTCAACGGGAATGCCGGTCGGACGATGCCGCCTGAGGCACTCTTTCCCAGAGGCGGTGGTGCAGGCGGATATTGATAATTAGGCCTTGTGAGGAAAAAAGGCGCGGCTCCTGGTCCGCGCCTTTTTCTGTTTCAAGCACGCTTCGAGAACCGAAACGACGATGGGTTTTGCCGAGCGCCTGCATCTCATCCTGCAGCCGACCAAGCTTGGAATGATGGTCAGGATCCAAGATCCGTCTGGCTTCATTTTCGGTCTTGCCGTGGCGGCGGGCTAGTTCTCGCTTCAAGATATTCGCCTCGTTGAAGGCTTCTATCACTGCGAGCTTGATCGCATCCTCGGCTTGTACCACACGCGCAAGAGTATCCGGATGCGCAAAACTTCCCGATCGGGGTGATTTTTATGCCTTCGGACACGCGCTTCCCGATCGGTAAGTCTTGCGTTGATCTAACGGGAATCTTCCTGTACGGTAAGCCACCTCTGGAGATGCTCGATGTTCAGGTCCGCACGCGATTTCGGCGCCGCCATCCGGGAAAATCGGAAGGCGCTTGGCTGGACACAGACCGAGCTTGCCGCCCGGTCCGGCACCGGCGAGCGCTTCATCGTCGAGCTCGAATCCGGCAAGCCAAGCTGCCAGCTTGAAAAGTCCTTGATCGTGGCGCGCACTGTCGGCATCGAGATCGGCGATCTCAGGACGGCCCAAGCCGCCCCGGCCTCGCCTGACGATGACCTGGACTTCCTGCCGACCTTCGGTGACGGTCGATGACGACGATCTTCTACGAAGCCCTCCCCGTCGCCCACCTGACCTTCGATGGCGAGTGGCGACTGGACTATATTCAACGTGCTGATTTGCAATTCGGATTCCCATGCCAAGAACTATTCCATCCTGATCGGTGCTGGCGGGTCAGCGAAGATGGCGCCGCTCTATGACCTGATGTGCGCGGCTGCGTACCGCCAGGTTGACCAAAGTTTGCCGCAGGGGATCGCCGGCCGGTTCAACGCTCCGGACCTACGGCGAGCGGATTGGCAGGCCCTGGCAGACGAGGTTGGATTAAGCGGTGCATCGACGTTGAGGCGCGTTGTGGAACTTGCCGAGCGTGTCAGCGCCGCGTGCGACGACGTAGCGCCGCAAGTCGAGGCTCTGGCTGGCGATCCGGTGAGAGTCCTCGAGAAGATTATCAATTCCGTCCGAAAGCGGTGTCGGCGAATACGGGTCCAATGTCGCGGATAGCCAGGAAAGCACGGAGGGCGGAAATTATTTCCGCTTCTCTTGCAAATATTGCGCTCACACAACTGCCGATTCTTCCGAAAATGAGACGGTACGGTCGCTGTTGCGGCAAGAGACTGTAGTGGGGCCGTCAGCCGACTATCGCCTATCAAAGGATAGGTCCAGGAGGGAAACCAAGGACTATCCCGGCACTCTCGTCTTGGACTTCGTGGTGCGCTGGGGTAACGTCCGCGCGACACAAATCATCAAAGACCCATGGCAGCCAAGACGACACTTAATGCGAAGAACCTTGAAGCTCTCGGCGTGCAACGCCTCGCCGAGCTTCTCATGGAAATCAGCACCGGCAGCGCTGCGCACAAGCGTCGGCTTCGTATGGAGCTTGCTGGCAACCATAGCTGCGCCGAAGTTGCCAGGGAGGTTCGCAAGAGGCTTTCCAGCATTGCACGCGCCAGGACCTTCGTTGATTGGCGAAAGGTGAAGGCGACCAGGACCGACCTGGAGACCCAGCGCAAGTCGATCGTCGAAACCGTCGCGCCCAACGATCCCGCAGGAGCGTTTGAGCTAATCTGGCAGTTTTTAGCGGTTGCGGATCCTCTATTTCAGCGATCGGACGATGGCAGCGGCTCGTTGATCCAGAGCTTCCATCAAGCCTGCATCGACGCCGGCGCGATCGCCAAGGCGGCGAATATCGATGCCGATGTCCTGGCCGAGAAGATATTCAAGGCAGTTCAAAGCAATGCTTACGGCCAGTTCGACCGGCTGATTACTGCAATGGTGGCGGCGCTGGCGAATGAAGGTTTGGAGCGTCTCAAGGCTCTCTTTGTCGGCTGGTCGAACGAGCCCAGGGAGAAGCCGGCCAAGAAAGATCAGCAGGTCATCGGCTGGAGCAGCGCTGGCCCGATCTACGAGGACGAGGTTTACGGCAATCACCAGGATCTGACCATTCGTATCGCGCTGCAGGAAATAGCCGACGCCCAGGGTGATGTGGATGCCTATATTGCGCAGCAGCCGGAAAGGACACATGGAGCGCCGATGGTCGCGGCTGACATCGCCAACCGTCTGGTCTCGGCGGGACGGGCTGAGGAAGCACTGAAAGCCCTCGAGAAGGTTGATGCGAAAGGCCGGGCGGATGTCCCCTTCGAATGGCAGCTTGCCCGTGCCGAGGCACTGGAAGCCCTGGGGCGCAACGACGAAGCCCAGGCGTTTCGCTGGGAGTGCTTCGAGCAGTCCCTGAACGACGACCACCTGCGCGCCTATGCGCGCCGCTTGCCGGACTTCGACGATCTGGAAGCGGAGGAGAGGGCGTTCGCCTACGCCCAAGCGTTCCCGGACGTTCATCGCGCTCTCTACTTCTTCCTGCGCTGGCCTTCATTGGCGGAAGCGTCAAAGCTCGTTACGAAGCGGGCGGCGGAACTGGATGGCGACCTCTATGAGTTGATGACGCCGGCTGCGGAAGCGCTTTCGACGAAACAACCACTGGCCGCGACGATCTTGCTGCGATCAATGATCGACTTTACTTTGGAGAGCGGCCGATCGAGCCGTTACAAGCACGCGGCACGACACCTTGCAGAATGCCGGTCCCTGGCGAGTCAGATCGAGGATTTCGGCAGCTTTCGGCCACATGAGGTGTATATGGTGGACATCAAGCGCGACTACGGAAGGAAGTCGGGATTTTGGAGCCTGGTGTCGTGAGTATTGCGCTCATGTTGGCCAATGTCTTCTGAGCTTCCTCATGGTGGCGATCCAACGGATGTTGTCGATCACGCGTAGGACGCATCTGGAAGGGTGCCAAGGATTATCCCGGCGCAGTAAGCGAAATCAATGTCTTGCCCGCCGCCAAAGACAATCCTAAAGGCTTCTGACACTCGAGTATCCGTCGCCCTTTTTGGGTGAAGCGTGCTTTGCCTCAATCGCGGAATTTCAGCCGTTCCAGGATCAATGGATCATATTCAGGCGCCTGGATCCGTCGCCGGTCTTCCTCCGGTTCGCTGAGCGGTTCGGCCGGTTGAAGCTTGTCTCTGGCCTCCAGGGCGAGACGTTGATAAACGCCTGTGCCCTGGCGTTTCCAGGCGATTTCCTTTTCACTGAGCTCGCGGACGACCCTGGCCGGCGAGCCGACCGCCAGGCTGTTTGCCGGGATGTCGGCCCCTGCCTTGACGAAAGCCATGGCGGCAACGATCGAATTTTCGCCGATGACAGCCTCGTCCATGACGACCGCATTCATTCCCACCATGGCGTTGCGACCGATCCGGCAGCCGTGCAGCACGGCGCCGTGCCCGATGTGGCCTTCCTCGCCGATCACAACCTCGACATTGGGGAAACTGTGCACGACGCAGGTCTCCTGGACGTTCGAACCGCGTTCCATGACAATGCGCCCGAAATCCCCGCGCAGCACGGCGCAAGGCCCGACATAGCAGGCCGGTCCGATGATGACGTCGCCGATGATCACCGCGGCCGGATGGACGAAGGCCGCCGGATGGATCACAGGCACGACGCCATCATAGGAATAGACCATAGCCATCTGATCAGTCCCTTGTCTTAGTCTTTCGTCTTGGCGACCATCGTCAAAACATCGTATTGGGCGACCGTCGCACCGTTCTGGTTGGTCACATTGCAGTCCCAGCGCACTTCGCCGTGCTCGGCGCCGATGCGCGGATTGATCTCCTTGCAGGTCAATTTCACCTGCAACGTATCGCCCGGATTGACCGGCGTGAGGAAGCGCAGGTTGTCGACGCCGTAATTGGCGAGAACCGGGCCTGGGGCCGGGTCGACGAAGAGGCCGGCAGCAAATGAGACGATCAGGTAGCCATGGGCAACGCGCCCATCGAAGAACGGATTGGCGCGGGCGGCTTCCTCGTCCATATGGGCGTAGAAGGTGTCGCCGGTGAAGTTGGCGAAGTGCTCGATATCCTCAAGCGTGACGGTGCGTGTTCCGGTGACAAGCTGGTCGCCGATCCGCAGTTCGGCGAGCGACTTGCGGAAGGGATGTTCGCCATCCTTGCGGACCTCGGCATCCGCAACCCAGCGTCCGGTGACTGCGGAAAGAAGCGTTGGCGAGCCCTGGACCGCAGTGCGCTGCATGTAATGCTTGACCCCACGTAGTCCGCCCAACTCCTCGCCGCCGCCGGCGCGTCCGGGGCCGCCGTGCACGAGACCCGGCAGCGGTGAGCCATGGCCGGTCGAGGTCTTGGCGCTGACGCGGTTGCCGATCAGCACGCGGCCGTGGAAGGGCGCCATGCCGAGAACCACCTCTTCGGCAAAGGCCGGATCATTGGTGAAGACCGAGGATACCAGGCTTCCCTTGCCGCGGCGGGCAAGGTCGACAGCCTCCTCGGCGCTGTCATAGGGCATGACCGTGCTGACCGGGCCGAAGGCTTCGACGTCGTGAACAGCCCGGGCGTCCCAAGGCTTGTCGCAGTATAGCAGCACTGGATTGAGGAAGGCTCCGGCCTCAGCGTCTCCGGAGACGACGTGGGGATTGTCCGGATCGCCGGCAACGATCTCTGCATCGGCAAGAAGATCGCGGATGCGGGCGCGGACCTCGTCGCGCTGGGCAAGGCTTGCGAGCGGGCCCATGCGGACGTTTTCATCGGCGGCATTGCCGAGCGCCGTCTTGCCAAGACGATCGCCAAGAGCGGCGACAAGAGCGTCGCAATAGGCGCGAGGTGCGATGACGCGGCGGATCGCCGTGCACTTCTGGCCGGCCTTCGCCGTCATCTCGCGGGAGACTTCCTTGACGAAAAGGTCGAACTCCTCGGTGCCAGGGGCCGCGTCGAGACCGAGGACAGAGGCATTGAGACTGTCGGCCTCCATGGTGAAGCGGACCGAATTCTCGATGATTGCCGGATGCGTCTTCAGCTTGCGGCCGGTCCAGGCCGAACCGGTAAAGGTGACGGCATCCTGTCCGTCGACATGATCAAGAAGATCGCCGACGGAGCCGCAGACAAGTTGCACGGCGCCTTCGGGAAGCAGGCCCGTCTCGACCATGCGGCGCACGACCAGTTCGGTCAGATAGGCCGTCTGGCTCGCCGGCTTGACGATAGCCGGCATGCCGGCAAGCAGGGTCGGCGCCAGCTTCTCCAGCATGCCCCAGACCGGAAAGTTGAACGCATTGATGTGAATGGCGACGCCCTGCAGCGGCGACAGGATGTGCCGGGCGGCAAACGTGCCGTCGCGCGACAGGTTTTCCACGTCGCCGTCAACGAGCACGCGCGTATTCGGCAACTCGCGCCGTCCCTTTGAGGCATAGGACAAGAGAGTTCCAATGCCGCCATCGATATCGATCCAGCTGTCTGCCTTCGTCGCACCGGTGGCCGAGGAAAGGGCGTAGAATTCTTCCTTCCTCTCCATCAGCGCCTGGCCAAGTGCCTTCAGCATGGCGGCACGCTCATGAAACGACATGCGACGCAGGGCCGGGCCAGCCTTCTTGCGGCCGTAGGCCAGAGATGCGGCAAAGTCGACGCCGGTGGAATCGATCAATGCAACCGGTACGCCTGTCGAAGCGTCGAGCAGTTCGGCGCCATCCTTCGTGCCGGGAACCCAGCGGCCATAAACATAGCTTTCGAGGCGGCGCGGCGGGTTTACCAGGACGTTCATCGTCTTATCCTTCCGGTCAGTTCAGATTGCGCGCAGCAAGCTGCGCATCAACGGCCGCCTGCCATTCGGATAGCAGCGTCTCGTTGGGTGTGTGGCGAAGGCCGAAGCGAGCCAGCGTTTCGTAGCGCGCCGAGCCGGAGAGCCCGAAGCTTGCCGCAACGCGCGGGCGCCAATAGGCGATTGCCTTGCGCGCTGCCGTTGATCCGTCTTCCGTCTCGGCAATTTTCTTCAATCCCTCGATGCCGAGTTCGGTGTGATGCGCCTCGCTGGGTAGAATGGCGCGGAACACTTCGGCAAGTGGCTGGTAGGAAACGCGGGCAAGTTCGCGAAGCTGGATGGTACTTGCCGTACCCATCAGCACGTTCATGACAACCGCGTCGATCCAGCCATGCAGGGGATAGTGGAAGACCGAAAGGCGCATGTCGCCACCCTGACGCGCCGCACCGATATCGGCGTCGCGCTCCAGCCGGGCGTCCCAGGGATGATGGACGGCGTATCGGCCGGTGTCGGCGCCAAAGCTGCCCATGATCTCGAGGACCCGACCGGCATGGTCGGTTTTTTCGAGCACGATCTTGGCAGAGGCGATGCGCTCCTTGATCCCTGGCGCGTCGTTGATCGTGTCGGCAAAGCCGGCTGCACCCGCAAGCTCGCTATCGACGAAACTTGCCATCAGGCGCAAAAGCTCGCCGCGATAGCGTGGGGTCACATTGTCAGGCGACGTCAGCACGCCACCCTTCAGCAGGTATTCCTCGATCGGCATCGTATCGGACATTGGCTATTCCTCCCTCGCTTTCGCGCCTTATTGGTCGTAGCTGACCACGACCCGGTCGCTCAGCGGATAACATTGGCAGGTCAGAACATAGCCCTGGCGCACTTCGTAATCCTCGAGCGCATGGTTGACCTCCATCTCGGTCTCGCCCTCGATCACCTTGGCCCGACAGGTGGAACAGACACCTGCCTTGCAGGCGTATGGCGCGTCCATGTGGTTCTCGAGCGCGGCTTCCAGCAGCGTTTGCCCCTGCTTCGGCATCTTGAAGACACGGGTTGCACCGTCGAGGGTGACGGTTGCCTCGCACGCCGCGTCGCGATCCGCCAAGGCAGCGCTTTCGCTCTTTCGGCGCGCCCGGCCTGGCTGCGAGGACGCAAAGAGCTCGAACTTGATCTGCTCTTCGCGCATTCCGTGGTCGCGAAGGGCAGCGGCGATCGTCAACATCATCGGTTCCGGACCGCAGATGAATGCGGTGTCGACGGATTTCAGATCGATCCAGTGCCTGAACAATGCTGCGCACTTGTCGGTATCAATACGCCCCGTGAAGAGGTCGATATCCTGGGCTTCGCTTTCCAGCACGTGCAGGATGGACAGGCGACCGAGATAGCTATTCTTCAGATCGTCCAGCTCCTCGCGGAACATGATCGAGCTGATCTGCCGGTTTGCGTAGACGAGCGTGAAGCGCGAATGGGGCTCACGCGCCAAGGTGGTCTTGATGATGGAGAGCACCGGCGTGATGCCGCTACCGGCTGCAAAGCCGATGTAGCTCTTGGAAACTTCGGGCTCGATCGCCGTGAAGAATGCGCCCATCGGCGGCATCGCTTCCATCGTGTCGCCAATCTTGAGCTCTTCATTGGCCCAGGTCGAAAAGCAGCCGCCGTCGACCCGCTTGATGCCGACCCTCAAGATACCTTCGTCACGCCCGGCACAGATCGAGTAGGAGCGGCGGAGTTCCTCGCCATCGAACTGGCGGCGAAACGTCAGATACTGGCCCTGCGTGAAATCGAACGCACCGCGGTCCTCGTCCAGCGGAGCAAGGGTGACGACCACGGCATCGCGCGTCTCGCGCTTGACGTCGGTGACCTGAAGGGAATGGAAACGTGCCATATTGCGGACCTCACTAGGCAAAGGGTCAGATGCACTTGAAATAATCGAATGGTTCCAGACAGTCGGTGCAGCGATAGCTCGCCTTGCAGGGCGTCGAGCCGAACTGGCTGATCTTTTCTGTGTTTGCCGATCCGCAGCGCGGACAGGCGATCGTCAGATTGGAGCGGCCAGAGAGCCGGTCGACGCGCTGGCGCAGGATCCCGTCGATCGCGGTGCCATCGACAGGCGGCGCAATGCCATAGGCCTTGAGCTTTTCGCGACCTTCGGCGCTGATCCAGTCCGTCGTCCAGGCCGGCGAAAGCTGGCGTTCCAGCCGCAGCTTTTCGATGCCCTTCTCATGCAGCGCCCGCTCGATGTCGAGATTGATGATCGCGGTTGCCGGACAGCCAGAATAGGTCGGCGTTACCGTCACAACCAGCGTGTCGTCATCGAATGCGACATGCCTGATAATGCCGAGATCGACCAGGGAGATCACCGGAATCTCGGGATCCGGAACCTCTGCAAGCCACTGCCAGACGTCTGATGTCGAAGGCAAAGTTACGGCCGTCATGACCGCCTCCTTCCGTTACCAGGTCGCGCCCGGATAAGCGCGCTGCAGGAATTGCAGATCGGCCAGGATGAAGCCCATATGTTCGGTATGAAGGCCGCGCTTGCCGCCCTTGTGCATGAAGCCATCGGAAGGCTTCTTGAGCGTTGCCTCGGACAGGGCCTCGCCGACAAGCTCATCCCAGGCGGGCTTCAGGCTTTCCGGCTCCGGCGCAATGCCGGCGGCGACGAGCTCCGCGTCGGACGCGTCGCCGATGAAGAGTTCGCCGGTATAGGCCCAGAGATCGTCAAGCGCTTCCTGCATGCGACGATGGCTCTCGGCGGTACCGTCGCCAAGGCGGATGATCAGATCGCGGCTGCGATCGAGGTGATAGGCAACTTCCTTCGTGGCTTTTTCCGCGATTTCGGCAATGCGCTTGTCGGTCGAGCCGCAAAGCGCCTTCAGCATCAGGAAATGCCAGGCGTCGAACAGAAACTGACGCATCAGCGTCTTGCCAAAATCGCCATTCGGACGCTCGACCAGCAGGACGTTGCGGAAGTCGCGGGCATCACGCAGATAGGCGAGATTGTCGGCACTGCGGCCCCGGCCTTCGACTTCGCCGGCAAGTCCGAGCCAGAGTTGTGTCTGGCCGATCAGATCGAGCGCGGTGTTGGAAAGCGCAATGTCTTCCTCGAGCGCCGGTGAATGCCCGCACCATTCGGAAACGCGATGACCGAGGATCAGCGCATTGTCGCCCATGCGTGTCAGAAACTCGAAAAGTGCCGTCTGGCTCACGGCCGTGTTGGAGGCAGTGCTCATCACATATGCCCCACTTCTTCGGGAACGTCGAAGAACGTCGGATGACGATAGACCTTCGAATTCGAGGGATCAAAGAGTGGCCCTTTGTCCGAAGGCGCGCTGGCGGTGATGTCGCTCGAGCGTACCACCCAGATGCTCACGCCTTCATTTCGGCGGGTGTAGACGTCACGTGCGTTGTTGACGGCCATTTCGGCGTCGGGCGCATGCAGGCTGCCGACATGCCGGTGATTGAGGCCGTGCTGGCCGCGGATGAAGACTTCCCAAAGAGGCCATTCGCTGGACATGGACATTTCTCCCGTCTTGCGTTTCTCACGGGCCATGGCCCGGAAATCGCGTATTGTTAAGACTTGCGACTGCTTGGAGCGGACGCCGAGGCGTCCGGACGCATTATTCGGCTGCGGTGCGCTGAGTGGCGCGACGCGATGTCATCTTCTCGGCGTGGGCAACGAGACCGTCCCGGAACCAGGCGCCATCGTTCCATGCCTTCTGCCGGGCGCCGAGGCGTTCGGCGTTGCACGGACCGTTGCCGGCGATGACGGCGAAGAACTCGGTCCAGTCAGGTTCGCCGAAGTCGTAACCGCCCTTTTCCTCGTTCCACTTCAGATCCGGGTCCGGAACCGTCAGGCCGAGATATTCGGCCTGCGGCACTGTCTGGTCGACGAACTTCTGGCGCAGCTCGTCGTTCGAATTCTGCTTGATCTTCCAGGACATGGACTGGGCCGAATGCACGGATGCGTCGTCTGACGGGCCAAACATCATCAGCGATGGCCACCACCAGCGGTTCAAGGCGTCCTGGACCATTTCCTTCTGGGCGGGCGTGCCCTTGACCATCTTCATCAGGATGTCGAAGCCCTGGCGCTGATGGAAGCTTTCTTCCTTGCAGATGCGGACCATGGCGCGGGCGTAAGGCCCGTAGGAACAGCGTTGCAGCGGCACCTGGTTCATGATCGCCGCGCCATCGACCAGCCAGCCGATCGCACCGATGTCGGCCCAGCTCAGTGTCGGGTAATTGAAGATCGAGGAGTATTTCGCCTTGCCACTGTGCAGCTGCTCGTACATCTCGTCCCGGCTGATGCCGAGCGTTTCGGCCGCACAGTAGAGGTAAAGCCCATGGCCGGCCTCGTCCTGAACCTTGGCGAGCAGGATCGCCTTGCGCTCGAGCGTCGGGGCACGGGTGATCCAGTTGCCTTCGGGCAGCTGGCCGACGATTTCGGAATGCGCATGCTGGCTGATCTGGCGCATCAGCGTCTTGCGATAGCCTTCCGGCATCCATTCCTTCGGCTCGATCTTCTGGCCGGCGTCGATGCGCTCCTGGAAGGCGCGTTCGACCGGATCCATTTCATCGAGCGTCTTGACGCGGGCGCTGTCGGTCTTGACCATCTGTGCGTACATGGTTCGTCTCCTTTGCCTTGGCGCGTCAGACGCGCTCGAGAATGATCGCGATGCCCTGGCCGACGCCGATGCACATGGTGCAAAGTGCGTAGCGACCGCCCTGGCGATGCAATTGGTAGGTTGCCGTCGTGACCAGCCGGGCACCGCTCATGCCGAGCGGATGGCCCATCGCGATGGCACCGCCATTCGGATTGACATGGGGCGCATCATCGGGGAGGTCCAGATCGCGCAACACGGCGAGCGCCTGGGCGGCAAAAGCCTCGTTGAGCTCGATCACATCCATCTGGCCGATCGAAAGACCGGCGCGCTCGAGCACCCGCCGCGCGGCCGGTGCCGGGCCGACGCCCATGATGCGCGGTTCGACGCCGGCTGCCGCCATTGCCACGATACGCGCCTTCGGCGTCATGCCTTGTGCCTTCGCGGCCGCTTCGCTTGCAACGACGAGAGCGGCTGCACCGTCATTGACGCCCGATGCATTGCCGGCTGTAACGCTGAGATCAGGGCCATTGACGCCCTTCAATCTGGAAAGCTGGTCGATCGTCGTGCCTGGGCGCGGGTGCTCGTCGCGATCGACAATGATGGGGTCGCCCTTCTTTTGCGCGACCTTGACGGCGACCAGTTCGTCCGCGAAGAGACCGGCCTCCTGAGCAGCCGCCCAGCGGGCCTGGCTGCGGGCCGCGAAGGCGTCCTGGTCGGTGCGGCTGACGCCAAAATCGGCAGCCACATTGTCGGCCGTCTGAGGCATCGAATCGACGCCAAAGCCCGCCTTCATCTTCGGATTGACGAAGCGCCAGCCGATCGTCGTGTCGTAGATGGCGTTGGCGCGGGAAAAGGCGCTGTCTGCCTTCGGCATGACGAAAGGCGCCCGGCTCATGCTTTCAACGCCACCGGCAATCACGAGGTCACAGTCGCCGGCGCGGATTGCTCTTGCTGCCATGCCGACGGCATCCATGCCGGAGCCGCACAGGCGGTTGACGGTTGTTGCAGGGACACTGATCGGCATGCCCGACAACAGCACGGCCATGCGGCCGACATTGCGGTTGTCTTCGCCCGCCTGGTTGGCGCAGCCATAGATCAGATCATCGACCTTGCTCCAGTCGACGTCAGGATTGCGTTCCATCAGCGCAGTGAGGGGGAGGGCGGCCAGATCGTCTGCGCGAACCGTTGCCAGCGCGCCGCCATAGCGACCGATGGGTGTGCGAACGGCATCACAGATGAATGCTTCCGACATGCGCGATTTCCTCCTGCTCTCGCAAAGCCGATCAATTCAGTATTGATTAACCGACCGATCGGTCATGCTATTAGCATGCGATATGTCACAGAGCAATGCATTTTTGTGGAAAGTTTGTGATATTTAATATTCTGCAGGAAAAACCTTAGCACGAAAGCCGCGCCGGCGGCCGAAAAGCTGATTGTAAGATTGCTAGAAAGCCTCGTGCGCCAGCATCTCCAGCCGTAGCTCCGTCGTTGCGGTCGATGCGGGCAACGGGCCGGAGGCCGTGACGAAGGTGCGGGCCACGTGGGCATCAGCGGCCGGAGAAAGTTGCCTGTAGGCCCGGGCAAACAGCTTTCGCGCTGCCTTTCCCGGCCAATCGTCGGGGAGTGCGCCTGAGGGCAATCTCGGATCGTGCAGATGAACGGCGCGGAAGCGATGCACCAGGAGGAGGCGGATGGTCAGCGCCATGGAAGGCGAAAAACTGACGGAGGTAGCCGAGCCGAGCAGAGCGCCGAACTGCGCCAGAAAAATCGCATACGCTTCCGCATGCACTGTCAGATCCCAGTACTCGGAGGCGAATTCTTGCAGGGCTTTTGGATCTTGTGGCGGTTCTGCGCGGAAAACCAGGGCAGGCACTGTCGCGGTCGCCCTTGCAGGGCCGACCGCCAGGCGGTCGTTGAGACGCGCGTGGCCGGCGCGCTTCAGCGCCTGCATGGCGTCTTCGATAGCTGGCCCCATCACATGAACGAACTGCCACCCGCTCTCCTCGGGAGCAGAAAACAGCACGCGGGCCGCTGCCGCGAACTCGCTGCCGGCCGAGTGTGACAGTCGGTAGTAGCTGCGCCGTCCTTCTCTTTCTCCGGAAAGCTGGCCTGCGGCGACGAGCCGGGAGACGGCGGTGCGCACCAGCGTCTCGCTGATGCCAACGTCCGCGCAGGTCTCGATCAGGTTGCCGATCCAGGCAATGCCGCCGCGCGGCTCGACGACGTCACCGTAGATGGTCACGATGAAGCTCGCTGCCTTCAGCGGGCTTTCATCCAGAATGCGTCGTATCAACTCGCTTGCCCGAGCATCTTCAGGATTTGTCGCTGCCGTCACCGATTCCTCCCTGGATGGTGACAGTGCGACTAGCATATTGTCGAGGCCGCTGCATCCCCGCTGGACGCGAGGCGCTGAGGCGGAGCCATCAGGTATCCGCCAACAGGGAGACCGCTGTCGTATCAGGGTTCTCTGATTGCGCTGTCGAGCCCTCGCAAGATGGGATAGAGGAAGTAGGAGATGACGGTGCGACGCCCCACCATGATCTCGGCAGAAACGGTCATGCCGGGAAGCAGTCGCACGGGCTCGTCCGAGCCTTTCAGCTTTGGATCCGCAAGCGGTATGCGTGCCTTGAAGTAAGGCGCTGGCGTCTGGGTCGCTGCCTCCTGCTGGGATGGGGTGAAAGCGTCACGGCTCACCGTCCTGACCGTTCCGGATGCGGTGCCGAACTTCTGGAACGGATAGGCGTCAAATTTGATCCGCGCATCCTTGCCCGCCGTGATACGACCGATGTCACGCGTATTGACGTTGACCTCTGCCTCAAGCGGGACATTCAGTGGGACAAGCGTCAAGATCGGCTCTGCCTCCCGAACCACCGAGCCGACGGAGCGCGCCGCAAGGTCAAGCACGACGGCATCAGCCGGTGCCGACAGGACCACCATGTCGCGGCGAAGCTCCATCTTCTTCAGTTCTTCGGCCGCAGTGTCGCGCTGGCTGCGCAGGTCGACGAGCTGCTCCATGGCTGCGCGCCTGAAGTCTTCGATAAATGCCTGTCGGTCTGCCTTGAGCTTGGCGAAGGTATGCTCGGCCTCATCGGCCCTGCCCTGGACGGCCGAAAGAGTGGTCTCGACGTCAAGGCGGGCGTCACGCGACCCCAGAAGCGTTATCAGGGATCCGCTCTCGCGATTATACAGCCGCTCCCTGGCGCCCTCGATCTGGGACAGCGTTTCGCGTCGATTGGTGAGGACTGCCTCCTGGTTTCGGCTGGAAGCAATTGTCGCCGCCTGGGCCGCAATCTGCTGATCGTAGTTCTGCAACTGTGCCATGTAATAGGCGCGGCGCTGCCCGAACAGCTGCATCTGAAGCAGCTCGTCGCGTGATCCGCCCGCCGTCTGGGTGTAGTCCGCACCGGCAAGCTCAGCTTCCAGACGCTTCACCTGGGCGTCGAGTGCAAAAAATTTTGCCCGCTGCTGATCGGCGTCGGCCTGGCTGAACGTCGCGTCAAGCGTGGCAAGCACCTGGCCCTTCTGCACGATCGCGCCGGCCGCCACATTGATCGTTCGGATGATCGATGTTTCCAGCGGCTGCACGACGATGGTCGGCTCAGTCGTGATCAGCTTGCCGGGGGCAACGACGACCTCGTCGATCGATGACACCGACGCCCAGGTGATGGCCGCAGCAATCAGCGCGGTGATGCCATAGAGCGTCATGCGGGCGACCCTTGGCGGAGCGCGCTCCTCCAGCTCCACGGCATCCGACTGGAACTCCGCAATCGCTGATGGCAGCGAGCGCCGGAGGGCTGGCTGCGTGACCGGGGCGGTCGTTGGAACAGGCAGGTTCTCTCCTGGTTTTTGAGCGCGCGCGTTCATGCTACCTGCCTCATCTGCTGTGACCAAAGGTGACGGTATGTCATGCAGCGTGTGACCAGCTGATCATGCCTGCCGATATCGGCGATCTTGCCGCGTTCGACGACGAGAATGGCATCGGAGTCGACGAGCGTGGAGAGCCGGTGAGACACGATGACCACCGTTCTTCCTGCCGCAATCTGGCTGAGGTTCTGACGAATGATCGTCTCGCTGTCAGGGTCGAGCGCGCTGGTGGCCTCGTCGAGAATGAGGAGTTTTGGATCGGTAATGAGCGCTCTTGCGATTGCCAGACGCTGTTTCTGACCGCCCGACAGGTTCGAGGCGTTTTCTTCCAGCATCGTGTCGAAACCACGCGGAAGCCGCTCGATGAACTCCTCGGCGCCCGCAATGCGTGCCGCTTCCATGATTTCCTCGATGCTTGCATCGGGCTTTGCTGCCGCGATGTTTTCGCGAACGGTGCCGCGGAAGAGGAAGTTGTCCTGCAGCACGACGCCCGTACTCGTTCTCAGATGCACGAGGTCGATCTCGCGGCTGTCATAGCCGTCCATCCGGACAATGCCCTGCTGGTTCTGATAGAGGCCCTGGATCAGCCTGGTGATCGTCGTCTTGCCGGAACCGCTCTTGCCAACGACACCGAAGACGGAGCCGGCGGGAATGCTGAAGGAGACGTTGTCGAGCGCCGGCGGGCCGTCCGGCCCGTAGCGGAACGTCACCTTGTCGAATTCGATGTTGCCTCGAAGGTGCGGGCGGATACCACGACCGCGACCGGCCTGTTCCGGGCGCTGGTTCATGATCTCGCCGAGCATGCGCACCGAAAGTGCAACTTCCTGGTACTCGTGTACCATCGTCACGATCTGGACAAGTGGGCCAGAGACGCGGCCGGCCAGCATGTTGAATGCGACCAGCGCGCCGATCGTCATCGCGCCGTTGAAGACATCGAGCGCGCCAAGGCCGATGATGGCGACACTCATCAGCTTCTCAAGCAACCCGGTCATCGATTGAGCGGCCGTCGAGATCTTCTCGACACGGAACCGGACAGAGATCGATTGCGCCGAATAGTCGTCCCATGCGCGACGCTGGCGTGGTTCAAGCGCCAGCGACTTGACGGTGCGCATGCCGTGGACGGTTTCGACGAGCAAGGCCTGCCGGTCGCCCTCGGCCTTGTAGAGTGCCTGGAGACGGCGCTGGAAGGGGCCGACAAGCAGCATGACGACGAGGCCGACAAGGGCTGCAAAGCCGATGACGACGAGCGTCAGCTTGACGCTGTAGAGAAGCAGGATCGGAATGAAGACCAGCAGCGAGACGCCGTCGAGAAGTGTCAGGAACAGGCGACCGGTCAGAAACTCGCGGATCCTGCCGGTCTGCTGCATATGCTTGACGAGGACACCTGCCGATGCCTGCTCGAACAAGGCAATGGGAAGATTGAGCAGATGACCGAAGGTGCGCGTCGCAATACGGATATCGATCCTGTTCGTGGCATAGAGCAACAGGTAGCGGCGCAGGAAACTGAAGGCCGCATCGAAGACGAGCGCAATGCCGATGCCGATGGTCAGGACCGTCAGCGTCGCGTAGCTTTGATGGACGAGCACCTTGTCGATGACGAGCTGGAAGAAGATCGGCGTCATCAGGCCAAGGCCGTACAGGACGATGGCGGCAAGGGCGACATCGCGGAAGAAACTGCGCTGCTTGATGATTTCAGGAATGAACCAGCGGAAGCCGAAGGGCTGGTCGGCATCGTTGATGCCGAAGTTCCGCTTCATCATCACCACAGATCCACACCAGGACCTGATGAACTGCTCCTGGTTCAGGAGAATGAAGTCAGGGCGCTCGGCGAGCGGGTCGAGAACCCTGATCTTTGCCTCTTCCTCACCCATGGCGGGGCCGGCAATGACGACCCAGTTGCCGTTGTCGAGTTCCGCCAGAACCGGGAAGGCTTCGCCCAACTGGAGCAGCGATGTCCAGGAGAGCTTGATCTGCCTTGCGCGCAGTCCGGCATCCTTGGCCATGCGCAGCAACTGCCGGGTTTCGACCGGCCGTTCGTCGACTGCATAGTCGTGCTGCAGGCGCTCGGGCGACAGATCGACGCCGTGATGGCGTGCAACGAGAGCAAGGCAGTGTAGATTGGTGTGCAAAAACGTACTCATGGCCCACCCGGGTGTCTGGGTTGAAGAAGTGGCGTTGGTCAGTTGAAGTTCGGCGATGCGTTTGCCGAGCTGCCCGACGGCTGGATGATTTCAGCCTTCGCGCTTGATGGCAGATCGTTGATACGGCGCACCGCACCGGCTTCGACCAATCCACCAAGGGCCTTCTGCATCAGGTCGACGGCATTCGCGAAAGCGTCGACCGGCATGATGATCCGCTGGCGGAAGACCGGCTTCGGGTTGTTGTTCTGATCGCGCTCGGTGGCCGACAGCGACATCAGATCGATGCGCACGATGGTGCCGGTGACAGTGATTTCGCCAATTCCGTCTGCATAGAGTTCATTGCTCATTGTCGTCTCCTCGTTTTGATGAGTGGTCATGGATGGTGATGCTGTGCCTGTTGCCAGGCCGGGAACGGATCCGTCAGATGTCTGCCGAGATCCGGGTCGAAGCTTGCTTCGTCTCCGATCAGGCAGTCGTCGAGCGCTGCGCTGATCGCCTTTTGATCAAATCCCGCGCCGATGAACACGAGTTCCTGGCGGCGATCGCCCCACACGGCATCCCAATACCGGTCGAGCAACTGGCGGAATTGCGGGTAGCGTGGCCAATGCGCCCTGGATACGCTGGCCCACCAGAAGCCCTTGGTGTCCATGCGTCGCTGTGTGCCGGCAATCGAAAGCAGTCCGATTTCGTTCGGCCGTGTTGCCAGCCAGAAGTGCCCCTTGGCGCGAATGAGGCCCGGCCATTGCTGCGCGAGAAAGCGATCGAGTGCAGCAGGATCAAAGGGGCGGCGTGCGCGATAGACGAAGCTCGAAATGCCGTATTCTTCGGTTTCGGGAACATGATCGCCCCAGCCATAGAGCTCCTTGTGCCAGTACGGGTGCCGGGAGGACTTCGCCTCGCTGAAAAGCCCGGTATCGAGAATGGCGGAAAGCGGCAGGCGACCGAAGTCCGTCTCGATGACACGCGCATCGGGATTGAGTGCCGCAACGACCTGGCGCACCATCGCGCGTGTTTCCGGACTGACCTCCGAGACCTTGTTGATCACGACGACATCGGCAAACTCGATCTGCTCCACCAGAAGGTCAACGAGTGTCCGTTCGTCGTCGGTGTCCCGGGTTTCTCCACGGTCGCTCAGGAAATCGGCGCCCGAGTAGTCCGCCAGAAGGTTGGCGGCGTCGACGACGGAAACCATCGTATCGAGCCTGGCAACGTCGCAAAGCGCGCTGCCGTTTTCGTCACGGAAGGAGAATGTGGCGGCAATCGGCAGAGGTTCGGCAATCCCGGTACCCTCGATCAGCAGGTAGTCGAAGCGATCGTCGGCGGCAAGTCGACGCACCTCGCTCAGGAGATCGTCGCGCAGCGTGCAACAGATGCAGCCGTTCGTCAGTTCCACGAGTGTTTCATTGGTGCGCGACAGGTCGGCCCCGCCCCCACGAACGAGCTCGGCATCGACGTTGATCTCGCTCATGTCATTGACGATGACGGCGACCCGGCGTCCTTCCCGGTTACGCAATACATGGTTGAGGATGGTTGTCTTTCCCGCGCCGAGGAAACCCGCCAAAACCGTTACTGGGAGGCGCTTGTCGCCACCTGTCATTGATACTCCCCCACTCGCTGTTACGCTGCGAGCTGCTGCCTGAATGCCACGTCCACATAGTAGTTGGTGCTGTTGTATGTGCTCGTCGGGAACAACCCGCTGGAGCCATATGCATAGAGGCCGTTGCCACCACTCAGCGCCGACGACATGGCCTGCAGATTGCCGTTGGTCGTCGTGTCGCTGAAGTAGTTGCCGGTCGCCGAATAATTGCCGTTCGTGCTGTAGGAGACGACGTATGTCGTGTCGGCATCGATTGCGACCTGCTGCGAAAGGTCGACAGACTGCCAGCCGCTTGCGCTCTCGTTGGTGAAGGTCGCGCTCGCGAGCAGCGTGCCGCTTGCCGTCCAGAGATAGCCCGTATGGGGTCCGGTATTCTCCTCGCTCTTGTAGAAACGAATGCCGGTGATCCAGCCAGCTGCATCCGACTGGAACTTCATGCCGAGATTGACCGGGCTGTTGTCATTGACGGACGCTATGGCGGGCGTGGTGCCGGCAGCAAAGACGTTCTGCTCGCTGCCCTGATTGGTCACGTTCACCGCGACATTGGCCGTTGATGTTTGCCCCTGTGTGTCCTGGATCGTGTAGTCGAAGCTCGCCGCGCCGGTATAGCCTGCGAGCGGCGTGAAGGTGATTGTGCCCGCCTGGCTATTGAATGCTACCGTGCCGTTGATCGCATTGCTGACGCTTGCCACCGAGATCTGGTCACCGTCCGGATCGCTATCGTTGGCAAGGAGGCTCGATGCCTGCAGGACAATCGGCGTTCCGATGCCCGTAGACACGCCATTGTCATTGACGGCGACAGGTGCACCGTTCTGCGACGACTGTTGATAGATGACATCGACCCAGTAATTGGCCGAACTGTAGGAGGCTGATGGAAACAGTGTTCCGGTCCCGTAAGCATAGACGCCGTTACCGCCACTCGTCGAACTGGAAGGTGCTGTCAGCACGCCGTTGCTATGGTCGGTCGTGAAGTAGTTGGGCGTCGCCGCATAGAAGCCGTTCGAATGATAGCTTGCGACATAGGTCACACCGGCAGAAATGGTCACCGGCTGCGAGAAGGTCACAGTTTGCCAGCCGCTTGCCGTTTCGTTGGTAAACGTCGCCGTTGCGAGAAGTTGGCCGGTGCTGCTCCAGAGCGAGCCGACATGGGTGCCGACGTCCTGGGCACTCTTGTAGTAGCGCAAGCCCGTGATTTCGCCGCGTGCGGATGCCACGAACTTGACGCCCAATTCAACAGAGGAGGAGTCATCTCCAGCGGGAACACTTGGCGTGTCCGAGCTCGTGAACAAACCGGCACCAGTGGCTTGAGCTCCGACATTGAGAGAGACCGTGGCAGTGGATGTTCCGCCGCGACCGTCAGAAATGGAGTAGCTGAAGCTTGCAGCGCCTACGTAGCCTGTCGTTGGTGTGAAGATGACGGAGTTGGATTGGCTATCAAACGTCACCGTGCCATTTGTTGCGCCATCTGCCCCGGTGATCGTCAGCCCATCGCCATCAGGATCCGTGTCGTTGGCAAGCAGGCTTGCTGCCGCGATTGACAAGGCTGTGTTCGAGTAGGTGGTAAACCCGTTATCGTTTGCTGCAACCGGGGCACTGTTGACTGTCGATTGATTGAAGACGACATCCACCCAGTAGTTCGCCGCCTGGTAGCTGGAGGTTGGGAACGTCGTATTCGCCCCATAGGAGAAGACGCCGTTGCCGCCGCTGGCAGCGCTGGACAAGCCGGTCAGCGCACCACTGGTATGAGCAGTCGAGAAATAGTCGGCAGTTGCGACATAGCTGCCCGTCGTATGATAGGAAGCAACGTAGGTCGTTCCGGCTGTAATCTGGATTGGCGAGGAAAACTTGGCCGTCTGCCAACCGCTCAGGGACTCATTTGTGAATGTGACAGTGGCGATCAGCGTCCCGTCGGCAGTCCATATTGAACCGGTATGCGGCCCAGTATCGCCTGTCGCCTTGTAGAAGCGAATGCCGGTGAGCGTTCCGCTTGTCGAGGCGGAAAATTTCATGCCCAGTTCGAGTGGGGCATTGTCGTTGTAGCCCGTATTTCCAGGGCCTTCGCCGGCCTGGAACAGTGATTGGCCGACCGGCCCTTCCTCGACGGTCAGGCTGACATCGCCTTGATCAGTGCCGCCGCGGCCGTCGGACAGCGTGTAGCTGAAGCTTGCCGGCCCGGTGTAGTTCGCATTGGGCGTGAAGATGACATTGCCGGTCTGGGTATCCAGCGAAACCGTTCCGTTCAGGGCGTTGCTTACAGCGGAGATGGTTAGCGCGTCACCGTTCGGATCGCTGTCGTTGGCAACGAGAGACGCTATCGAAATCGTCAATGTGCCATTGCGTGAGACCGAGAAGCCGCTGTCATCGCTGGCAATAGGCACGCTGTTCGGCCCAGCGTCGAAGATGACGTCAACCCAGTAGTTCGACCCGCCGGGGTTGTTGCCGGGAAAAGTGCTGGTCGAGCCGTAGGCATAGACACCGCCACCGTCGACTGCCTTCAGCGCACCATTGGCGTATGTCGAACCGAAATAGTTCTCCGTGACGGAGAAGAACCCGTTGCTGTGATAGGATGCGACATAGGTCGTCCCGGCAGAAATCGCGATCGGGCTGGAGAACATGACGGTCTGCCAACCCGAGAGCGACTCGTTGACCGAAACGCCGGTTGCAATCAGCGTTCCAGTGCTGGTCCAGAGACTGACAACATGTTCGCCGGTGTTATAGAAGCCCTTGTAAAAGCGGATCCCCTCGACAAACCCGCCCGTTGTCGCCTGGAAGCGCACCCCAAGCTCCACGGGATCGCGATCGATCGCGGTTTCCTCAGTCGGCTTTGATGCGAGTGTCCAGAGACTTGAAGTCGCTGGCAGGGCCACCGTGACCTGCTTGCCTGATGATGGGGTTTCCATGTTGACACTGTCATCCACGGCGCGTGACATGACCGTGTAAGTGCCGCTGGCCTGGACGACCCAATTGTAGCTCCAGTTCTCGCGGCCGGTGGCCTTGAACCAGTGCTGTCCACCGTCGGTGGAGACTTCGATGCCGGCGATGATGCCACCCCCGAAATCCTGCGCCGTGCCGGTGATGGTCACGTGCTGTCCCTCGACAAAGCTTGCACCAATGATGGGCGAGGTGATTGTCGACGTTGGCTTCAATGTATCAGTCGACTGCGTTGCCAGAATCAGGCTGGCATCCAGAGTCGTTGGCTGAATCCCCATGTCCGCGAACATGTTGACCATGGCCTGCTGTACGTTCGGATCAGTTGGCGTGTAGGTCCCCTCATGCTGATCGTTCAGCCCCCAGGACCAGAAAACGGTGCCGGCGCCAAAGACCAATGCGCCACTTTCCGCACGGTACATCGTCAGGCTGTGTTCAACGACGGCGTCGCCTACAGTTGTGCCGTAGTCACGCAGGTAGCTGTTGACCGACACACTGGACAGGGACAGGTTGATCAGTCCATCGGGCCGGAAGCCATTTTCGACGTCAGAGTCCCATTCGTAGCCCAACAGGTTCTGTACGAGATTGTATGTCTCTCCAGGCTGGAGATTGGCAACATCGGTGTTCCGCCAGAAGCGCAGGTTCGAATAGTCGTAGGGTATGGAAATGGTATCTGCGCGATAGCTGTCGACCGTGAACATGGTTCCGGTCAGCGAGTTTTCTGGCTCCTGTCCGGGGTCGGCATAGCGTGGATCGCGCCACGTCCCTGTGCCGGTATCGCTCGGATCCGAACTGGTTCCCCAGGTCTCCTTGTAACAGACCATCGTGCGGTAGGCCTGGCCATTTCCGTCGATGCTGCTTTCCCAACGGACCTTCCAGTAGCACTCGTTGCCGCTCCAGAAGGCGAGATTGACACCGCTGTCACGTGCGGCCTCGACGTTGGCGCGCTGATCGGCAGACCAGTACTCGTCATGACCGACCGACAGATAGGCCTGGTGGTTGAGCAACAGGTTGCCATTTCGGGAGGCGTCGACGCCTGAGATGTAGGATACGTCGTAACCGTTCTGCTCCAGCCATTGGATCGCGGAATGCTCGGCCCCGAAAATGTAATCCCAGGTTCCGCCAACCGGGCTGGTATTGGTGATGATCGGCCGGTTGTAGCTGATTGCCGATGCACGCCCAATTGCCGTCAGGCCGCAACTGCAGTTCGGAGGCAGGTAGCCGATCATGTCTGCCGGATCGACTGGAACCTCTCCGTAGTAGAGGCTCGCCCCACCCCAGGCATTGTAGGCCTGCCAGGTCGTATCGGACGTCTGGAAGACAATGTCGCTCGTTGAGGCGTCGTCACGCACGACAAATGGAATGATGCTCGCGTCTTCTGTCCCATCCTCGCGGACCAGTTTGGCAATATAAACGCCTGATACCGCATCATCTGGAATCTGCCAGCTTGCAGATACCGACCAGTTGCCGCAGTCGATCAGGCCAAGAGACATGTCGACGATCGGATGCGGCTGGATCTGTGCCGTCGTCAGTGACTGGTCGATCGACGCGACCTTGCGCGCACCATCCCCGCCGTAATAGCCGAGGCGATAGATATCGATGCGATAGTGGGTCGAATCCGTTGCGATCTTGAAGTCGACTGTCTGACCGATGTTGGTGCTGATTTCTGTCGCAAAGCCCTGAATGGTCCCGCCGCCGTCACCGTCGAGACCCCATTCGCTGATCGGATTGCCCTGCTTCATGTTTTCGAGGGCGATCTTGTTGAGCGTCGGGGTGGCAGCAGGCGTAACTGTAACTGTCTCTGTCGTTAACGAGGCTGTTGCGGCCAGGGTCGCCGGTGCAGTTGCCGGTGTTGACGGGGATGAACTGTCTGGCTCCGTCGGTCCCGCGCTTGCTACCGAGAACTTCAGGACCGGAGCACTCGACGTATCGCTCACGCTTGAGCCCTGCAGGGTAGGCTCCGGGGCAGCCGACAGCGCCGGCTCCAGCGACGTCGTGACGATAAGCGTGGAAGGATCTGGAGGCAGGACGGTGCGTGGTTTCGGCGTCTGCGGGTCGGAAGTCGAAGAATCTGCGGTCGGCGTTGTGGCGGTAGTAAGCGCCAAGCTCGTTCCGCCCGTCGTATCGCCTGCGGGAGAGGCGGTTGAAGCTCCTGACGTTTGTGACGCCGCTGCATTTGTCAAAGGAGTTGCTGTGGTCGTCGATCCCGTGAGCGGGTTTACAGAGCTGACGGCACTCAAATCGGCAACTGCGCTGTCGCTGGCTGACGAACTCACTGTTGCGTTGACGAAAAGGGCGCTACCTGTTGCCGCTGCGCTGTAAACAGTTGAGGTGCCACCGTACGCGCTCAAATAGTCGCGGTCCTTGATGTTGATCCTCAGCATGACAAACGCCCTCACTAGCACTGCGACACATGTTCAGGGAATTATCCTGTCATGTTTGCGGCAAGAGAGAACGACAGTAATCTGCGGTAAGTAGTATCGTAGGGCATACCCCGATAGGATTATCGATAAGCTATTGAACGGCTTTTATTTAAGTTGGCTCCGTTCGGCTGAAAGTAATACTTAAAGCAGTCGGCTCGAGTGAAGACTCCTTCGGGCGGACGCAGTTCGGTCGTGTGAGTTCCATAGGATCGGTGGTTTGACTATAAATACCGCGGGAACGCCGACCTCTGCCTCGACTTCGAAATAGCGCAGCCCTCCGGTGGGCGGCTAGATTTGATAGCGGAACCTGCGTTATTTTCGCGGAAGGTTTCCTTCATCGTGCAAGAGCCGGATACCTGGACCTCCCGAGCCCGAATAGTCTCCATCGATGAAAACAATACCCGTATTCTCCAATACGGATCGGATAGCGGCTATTGTGCGCGGCTTAAGTTCATCACCGCGTTCGAAGCGTACCAAGGTATTTGTCGAAACACTGGCTGCTTCGGCAAGTTCCTTAACGCTCATGCCAAGGGCGGTGCGCGCCATTTTGCACTGGACGGGCAACAAAATCGCTATCCCATATTGAAATCGCCTTGACATGGCGATTTTGACTTGTAGTATGTGTCCATTACTGGTCGAACACTCGTTAAGACTGATTCTTCAAAAAACTAACCTAGCTCCGCCGTAAGGGGTGAGGCAACAGACGTGCAACCAAATGATACGTGGTTGGACGTCGGAGCGGCCTATGGAACTGCGCCAACTCTCCTATTTCAAAGCGGTGGCCGAGGAACTGCACTTCGGCCGGGCGGCAGCCAGGGTGCACATTGCCCAGCCGGCACTCAGCAATCATGTGATGTCGCTGGAAAGGGAGCTTGGCTGCCCGCTGTTCATCCGCTCGACCAGAAGGGTGGAACTGACCAGGGCAGGGGAGACCTTCTATGATCGCTGTGTGCGGATCCTGAGCGACATCGACCTGACCACCGAACTGACCCGGGCAGCCGGCGGCAGCCGCATCCGCCAGATCAGGATCGGCAGTATCTACCCGGCCACCATGGGCATGCTGCCGACCTTCCTTGCCAAGATCGCCCGCAAGTTTCCCGATGTCCGCATCCATATCGCGTCTGGCAATACCGGCGAGATCATCCGCGGCCTGGAGACCGGCCAGCTCAATTTAGGCTTCATCCGCCCGGTGGAAAACATCGGCTCCTTGCGCTTCGTCTCGCTTGCGCATGAGCGCTACTACCTGGCGGTTGGCCATGCCAATCCGCTGGCAGCCAAAGAGGAGATCAGCATCGATGATCTGCGCAATCAGAAGATCATCGCCTTTAACCGGCAGAACCTGTCGTTTTCGGAACGCTACTTCAATGAGAAGTTCGCCGAATACGACCTCACCGCCAACATTGCCTTCAGCTGCGATGACACCTATGCGCTGGTGTCGCTGGTCTCTGCCGGGCTTGGCATCGGCTTTGCCCCGGAGTGGACGCTTGATCTTCCCAATCGCGGCTTCGAGCTGAAGAAGGTAAGCGGGATCGACTTTAGGATCGGGCTTGGGATCGCCTGGAACAGAGAAGACCCGACCGCTGGCCGCGACGACATCGTCGACATCGCACGGTCGCTGGCTCGGGCAGGGCGGCAATAGGTATTCGCAGTTACCGCGGCTGGGAACAGCTATTACCTGCCGGTGCCGCGGTTCATCCGCCCATGCCTTCCTGTCTGTCGATTTTCGGGCTTTCACCCACACCATCCCGTAGTGGCTGTCCTGTCTACCGCTGTCGTTCTGGCCATTCGGGTCCGGACAGGCGATCCAACCCCGGCTCAATAGCCATTGGAACAAGCCAGGTCGCGGACTCTATTGAGTCTGGCCCACTGCCAGTGGCGCCCTGGCGACCCACAGAGGGCAATCCTCCCCGCTGGGTCAGTATGCCTTCGTCGAGCAGTTGGAGAGGACGTAGCGCGGTGCGCGAACCCTCCCGCCGCCACTCAGCGCGGATTTATGGGCGACGTGTTGGACGCTCGTTCCATGCCTCGATAACGATCGGCACATCACCGTCGCGCATCGACATTTCCTTGGCTGCGCGCAGATCGTCGGTGTTGTGGCCCTCGTCGAACTCATCAAGGACTAGCCGAAGGATCATTGCGGCTTCGTTTTTCTTTCCCGGGTCCGCTTCTAGTGCAGCGAGATCGCACGAGGCGCGCAGTTCCCAACCGCGTGCGCGCATCTTTCGACTGGCGGCGATGGCACCTGCAATGCAAACGCGCGCCTCATCCGAAGCGGAAATCGATCCCAAAAGGTTCCCCTTTATTCGCAGAAGTTCCGGGCCGTAGCAGAAGTCCCCTTTGGTTTCGACCGATTGGATGGCTTTCTCGACCCGCTCCAACCCTTCGTCGACTTTGCCGAGCGCCGCTAACCCTTTTATCAGCGAGATTTCAAGCATGGTGGTGAAGACCTCATAGGTGGAGGCATGCAGCCGCTCAATGCATCGGCGGAGGCTGTCGACGCCTGCGCTAGGGTCTCCCCGGCGGATAGCTATTTCCGCCTCGAAGCCTCTCGCTACTGACACGTATGGCGACAGGGAGTGCAGCCCGGCTCGCGAAATCAGCCAATCAATGTGCTCTTGTGCACTCTCCAGGTCGCCGCGCCAGAGGAAAACGGCGATGCCACCGAGCAGCGCGATGCAAAGTGTCAACGAATGATCCGCCTCGGCGGCTTCCTTGATCGCTTGCCGCGCCCGGACGACCGCCTGGTCTGGGAAGCCTTGAAGCCAGAGATTCCTGGCAAGTATTCCGCCTGCTAGCCCGCGTCCCTGGAAACCGACATAGCTTCCCGGCGCGCGGCTGGGGAGCGGATCGCTCGCTAACGCAGCCTCCAGTTCGAGCCTGGCAGGGCCAAGTTCGCCGCCGAAGTGCAATGAATTGCCCAGAAAGAAGTGCCCAAGCGAAATCGCAGACGGCTCTTCGGTCGCCTCAGCGACGGAAGAACAGCGATAGGCACACTGGAGTGCCGATTTGAAATCTCCCGTTCGCAGATGAAACATGTTCAATGGGCCTAAAACCTTCAGCTGATCGACCGCATTCCCTCGACCTTCGGCAATCTCCAGACCCCTCGTAAGCGCGGGGAGCGCGTCACGGCCACCGTGGAGATACATGCGGGAGATTCCAAGGCCAGCCTGAAGATGCATCTCCTCACGGCTTTCCCGATAATGGTCGCCCATTGCAGAAAGAGCGCGTTCGGACCAGCGCTGGCATTCCGGAAAGAGCGACATCGCCTGAAATACCGGAACAGCCGCGGCAGCCAAGCCGATACCGACATCGACATTGCCGCTGTCGCCGAACGCCCATTCCAGGGCCGCCCGGACGTTATTGATGCCAAGAAAATAGGGCAGCCGTTCGGGTCCGCTCGAGAGCCTTGGCCAATCCGGGCCAAACTGCTCCAACCAACGTCGGTAGTACGAGGCGTGGCCGGCAGCCAGGTCGGCAAGCTCATCTTCAATCTGGCTATTGAGTGCGTAGGCGCGCGTTGTGTCGAGCAACCGATAGCGCATCATCGCGCCGAACGAGTTCGCGCTCAGCAGAGACTTTGCAACAAGGCTGTCGATGGCACCAAAGAGTGCAGGCCGGTCAAGAGACGGTGTTGCGATCACCTCCCAGGCGGCATCAAGCGTGAAATCGCCAACGAAGATGGCCAGTCTCCGAAGAACGGTACGATCGAGGTCGGACAGCAGCCCGAAACTCCAGTCGAGCGTCGCCTGCAGGGTCTTCTGACGTGGCGGCGCGTTGCGCGATCCCACCCATGCCAGGGCAAGATGCTGATCGAGCAGGGCAGCCGTCTGGGAGAGGCCATAGGCCTCGACCCGTCTTGCGGCCAGTTCCAGCGCAAGCGCCATGCCATCGAGTTTTCTGCAAATCGCCGCAATGATGCGAGCATCGTCGTCGGTGAGGGACAACGGCACTCCGCTCGCGGCGATGCGCTCGGCGAACATCTGGGAAGCCGGATAGGAGAGAATTTTCTCGGCAGTCATTTCCGGATCGACCGGCGCGCAGGCCAGCGTGTCGAGCTTGTAGATACTTTCGCCTTCAATCCTGAGGGCTTCGCGGCTCGTGACCAGGATGCGGACGTGCGGCGCGGCATCGATTATGCTCGCCGCAAGATCTGCGATGGTATCGACCAGATGCTCGCAGGTATCGAACACAAGGAGGATACGCTTATCTCTGAGGTAGGCGAGCAAACTGGGACGCACGTCATCGGAGCCGACGGGTATTCCGAGCATGGACGCGAGCGCGGGTGAAACGAGCGATGGATCACTTAGCGTCCCGAAATCAGCAAGCACCGCAGCTCCATCGAACGCTCCCGCCAGTTGATTGGCCAATGCTATTGCGACGGTAGTCTTCCCGACGCCTCCACCTCCCACGATGGAAACGACAGGAAATCTCGACAGCCTCTCGGAAAGGTCAAGGATATCACTCTCACGTCCGACCATACGTTCCAAGCGGTTGGGAAGATTGGCATGCCTGAATTTCACCGCGTCATCACTCCGGACCAGCGCAGGGGACGAGCCTGAAATCGGGGCAACGAAGCAGTAGCCGCGGCCGGGGATGGTGGTGATGTAGCGTGCACCGTCCCGCCCATCGCCAAGGGCTTTACGCAGCCCGGTCATGTGAAAGCGCAGGTTGCCTTCCTCAACGATGACGTCGGGCCAGACCGCCGACATTAGATCCTGCTTGGTCAGCAGAGTGTTCGGAGCGGATACGAGCGCGATCAAAAGGTCCAGGGCGCGTGCGCCAAGCTCGACAGGAACCCCTTCCTTCGCAAGGAGGCGCTGACCCACATTCAGACAAAAAGGGCCGAAGGACAGGTCACCTGCAGTATCGCCTGTCGCGCGCGTCATTTCATTCCCCCTGACCACCTCCACCGTGGTGTTTATACTCCAACCTCTTTTTCGGAGCCATGGTGGCTCAACATTCGGTTTGCGCACTTCGGGACTCAGACAAGATTGTAGAAGGCATGGATGTTGCCATGTGTTGCCCGGCAGTATGGGCACTCAAGTCGAGCAGCTTCAACCAAAGCAGATGCAATTTCCCGATCCAGGCCGGGCAGGTAGATATCCAGGCGAACGCCGACAATGTATCCCTGGTCGTCGGAGGATAACTCCACATTGGCATATATCCTGACATCCGCGTGGAGCTTGATCCGCCTGATGTCGGCGACATGTTTCAATGAACTTGCGAAACTCGCCGACCAGGCGATTGCGACGAGCTGCTCCGGGTTCGTGCCTAGCCGATTGCCGGCAGGGTTTGAAAGCCTGATATCGAGAGCCCCGTCCGAACTGCGCGCGAAGCCGTTCTCTCGGCTGCCAATCGTTTCTGTCCTGGCAGTATGCACATGTTGCATGATCGTACCCCGGGGGGAAGGAGGGAGGCGCGCGCATATGCGCGCGCCGGAAAGGTCAGCCAGACTTCCGCAGACTGCGGAACCCGGCCCGCACCTCATCGACGAACAGCTTCGGTTGTTCCCAGGCGGCGAAGTGACCGCCCTTTGCCACCTTGTTGTAGTGGATGAGGTTGGGGTAGGCGGCTTCGGCCCACTTGCGCGGCGTCTGGTAAAGCTCATCCGGGAAGACACTCACCGCGACTGGCACTTTGACGCCCTTGGGCGCAAAGAAAGCGAGCTTGTTTTCCCAATAGAGGCGGGCGGCTGATACGCCTGTGTTGGTCAACCAGAACAGGGAGACGTTGTCGAGCACGTCGTCGGGGCTTAGACCTTCCTTCTGACCGTCGAAGGAACGGGCGATCAATTCAAGGCTCCGGGCGTCGTGGTCGAGCATGTAGGTCGCAAGCGCGATCGGCGAGTCGGCCAATCCGGTCAGTGTCTGCGGCCGCGTTCCCATCAGGAAGGCGTAGTAGACGTGCTTGTAGAAGAAGACGAGCTGGTCGTACGACCTCCGCTCCTCGTCCGACAAACCTTCCGGAGCAGGAGCACCGGCAAAGGATGCGTTGTTGATCTCCACAGGAATTGCTCCGGGCATGTTCGTATGGATGCCGAGCAGTTCGGGTGGCGCTTGCACGCCGATCATATCGGTGACCACCGCACCCCAGTCGCCGCCCTGGGCGACAAAGTTCTTGTAGCCCAGCCGCCGCATCAGGATAGTCCATGCGGCCGCAATGCGTTCCGGCCCCCAACCGGTGGCGTCGGGCTTTCCGGAAAAGCCATAGCCGGGCATGGACGGGATGACGACGTGGAAGGCGTCAGAGGCATTGCCGCCATAGGCAGTGGGGTCGGTGAGAGGGCCAATGATCTTCAGCTGTTCGACGATCGAGCCCGGCCAACCATGCGTCACGATCAGCGGCAGCGCGTTTTCATGCTTTGAACGAACGTGGATGAAGTGGATATCCAGGCCGTCGATCTGCGTGATGAAGTTCGGATAGCTGTTGATCCGGGCCTCGACGTTGCGCCAGTCGTAGTTGGTCTGCCAGTGTCGCAGTACCTGCTTGATGGTCCTGAGCGGTACGCCTTGCGAGAAATCGCTTACCGTTTCCTTTTCCGGCAAGCGGGTATGGGCCAGCCGGTAACGGAGATCTTCAAGATCAGCTTCCGGCACGTTGACCCGGAATGGACGGATCGCTTCTGGATCGGTCGCCGCGATTGAACGCCCGGGAAACAAGTTTGCGATGCCGAGCGCGGCGATGCCGGTTGCGGCGGCACCCAAAAGTCGGCGTCGATCGAGGTCGATAACTTCGGTTCTGGTGGTGGTCATGGTCTCTCTCCTCGAGAATGGCGGTTGAGAGTCTGCACCCTTGTGCTGCCCGAAAAGCTACGCCGAGGAGCTGTGAAGCTCACGTTAGGCGTTGTTAATCCTTGTTTGTTGGAGGGCTGCGGCAATCAACGTCTAACAACGCCTAACGTGCGATTTCGGTCGTGCGGCAGTACCTCTGTTGGCAGCACAACGGTGCAGACACTCAACCAACACAGAGGAGTTTCGCCATGACACACAAGGTTCTGTTCACGGGCAAGACGCACAACACAAATGGCCGCGATGGCGGCGCACGCAGCAGTGATGGCCACCTGGACATCAAGATGACGCAGCCACATCCAGCCGCGGAAAATCTGTTCGGTGCCGCCTGGTCGGCCTGCTACATGGGCGCTATCGAGTATGCGGCATCGTTGAAGCACATCAAGCTTCCGGCCGGTGTCGCTGTTGACGCCGAGATCGATCTGAACCTGGAGGAGGGTTCGTACTTCCTCAGCGCTCGCTTGAACGTCAGCGTTCCTGGCGTCGACCCCGCGGTAGCAACCGAGCTGCTGCACGACGCCCACAATATTTGCCCGTACTCCAAGGCAACGCACGGCAACGTCGATGTCGTGACAACCCTCATCTAACGGAAGCCCCTGGCCTGGCCTGCCACGATGGCAGGTCAGGCAAGCAAATCTTTGATGTAGGAGGCTTCAATGGACAAGGCATTCCGATACCTCGAAGCCAGCAGCGATTTCGCCGAACTGCTGGATACGACAGGCTACACGCCGTTACCCGACGACTCGCTGATTGGAGTAACCGACGTCGTCGGTTCAACCTCAGCTATTGCCCGCGGGCAGTACAAGGATGTGAATTACGCGGGCGCTTCGGCGATAGCGGCGCTTGGCAACGCGTTCGGCAATTACGACTTTCCATTCGTTTTCCGCGGCGATGGTGCAGCGTTTGCCTTTGATCCCGATGCAAAGGAAGTCGCGATCGGCGTCCTGCGGCGCGTCGCAGGCTATGCCCGCGACCATTTGCAGCTCAAACTCAGGATCGGCCTGGTGGCCGTGAAAGACATCCGTGCGGCCGGAAGCGACGTGAAAGTCGCGCGTTACGCGGCGTCGGAGGCGGCAACATACGCCATGTTCGCCGGCGGCGGGTTGAACTGGGCCGACCGGGAGATCAAAGCTGGGAATCACGCGCTCCTGCCGTGCGGGGAATACGCAACGCCTGATCTGAGAGGGCTGACTTGCGAGTGGGCACCGATCCCCAGTCGGCGTGGCGAAATCCTCTCCCTTCTTGTGGAGCCACAGGACAACAGCAGCCCCGAGGCCTTCACCTTGCTGGCAAGGCGACTGCTTGCCTACTCGGTGTAGAGGATGGCTCATCACGTCCCGTTCCCGAGGATGTCGTGATCACCAGCTCCGTTGCTGACTATCTCGGCGGCAAGGGGTGGACGGACGTCGTTCTGAATTCCGACTACAGACGATACGACGATGTCCTTCGCCTGACCCTGGACTGTACGCCGGAGCAGATCAAGAACGTCGAAGCACTCCTGACGCCGGCGCACGATCGGGGCGAAGTCTACTTCGGCATGCATCGCCAATCTCATGCGCTGATGACCTGCCTCGTCCCAGTCGGTGCTTGCGGGTCCCATCTGCACTTCCTGGATGGGATGGGCGGTGGCTATACGGCCGCGGCCTCATTGCTCGAGGCACAAAGGCACGCGCATCAACCGCGTTGACGCAACCATCAAAAGCTGGCTTCAGACGCCGAAATTCCGAAATTACGACTGCTAACGTTTTTCAAACACTAGAGATATTCATGACCCTCGACCGTTTCGCTCCCGCTATTTTTGTATTTCTCTGGTCAACTGGCTGGATCATTGCGAAGTACGCGGCGCTTCACTCCGAGCCATTCTCGTTCCTCACAATCCGTTACGCGCTCTCGGCGGTCGCCTTCTGCGCTATCTGCGTTGCCATCAGGGCGAAATGGCCCAGTGGCGCTTTGGCGTGGCGGGCGGTCTATTCGGGCGCTTTCCTGCACGGCTTCTATCTTGGCGGTGTCTGGTGGGCGGTGGCGCACGGGGTGCCAGCCGGCATTTCCGGCATCGTTGCCGCCATGCAGCCTCTTCTCACGGCACTGGCGGCCAGCGTCCTCATTGGCGAGCGGCTGCGCCCTTCACAGACGGCCGGCCTGGCACTCGGCTTCGTCGGCATCGCTGTCGCCATTTCACCGAAGCTGATGCAACCAGGTGCGTCCGATCTCCTTCATGCTGGCATTCCGCTCGCCGTTAATCTGGTGGCTATGTTCGCTGTCACCTACGGGACGATTTATCAGAAGAAGCACCTTCAAGATGGTGATCTGACCGCAATTGCGACGTTGCAATATCTTGGTGCGTTGGCCTTGACCGCCCCCTTCGCGCTCGCCTTCGAGACGTTCCGCTTCGATGGCACATTCGAGACCTACGCCGCTCTGGCCTGGTCGGTACTCGGGATATCGGTGGGGGGTATTGCCCTGCTTCTTTATTTGATCCGCCGAGGTCAGGTCTCGCGCGCTGCGTCCCTGATCTATCTCTGCCCGCCTACGGTAGCGGTTCAGGCTCTCATCGCGTTCGGCGAGCCACTTACACCTCCACTGATCGTTGGCACGGTGATTGTCGCCGCTGGGGTTTACCTTACCAATCGGAAGGCACCCCGAGCCGTGAAGGCATGAGTTATTCCATCTGCGCGCAGCGGTTATGGGCCGCTGCGCGCAGAGAATGTTCAGCCAACTCTTCGCAAGCTTCGCAAACCTGTTCGAACCCCATCGACCTCATGGGCCGGTCGATGGTGCAGCGGGCGACATCGAAGCCCTCCCCCTTCAAGCTGCTACGCCTTGCGCGGGCCACAGACGCGGAAGTTCGCCTCGAACACACGGCGTATCTCGATCTTCAAAATAAGGTCGCTGTGGGTGCGGACCGACAGGCGGTCCGCGTCCAGGCGCTTGGCGACTTCTCTTAATAGGTTGACGGAGCAATCGGCAGCAGTCTGCAGATCGGCTCGACCCCGAATACCAGCGGTGTTCGTCGATGAACCGGATCATCGTTTTCGATGGGCGGTCGAGTTCCGCCATCGCGAAATAAGCGGACGCTTTGCGCAGTATCGCATCGGGAGTGGTCCGCCTATGGTGGCCTATCGCTTTGAAGACAGTCGCTCCGGCGATTGCGTCGCTCGCCACCTCGAGGGCTATCGCGATCCTGCAGATCGATGGATACACGGCCTATAACCGCGTTCCAAGACCTGACAAAAGCCTCAATGCGTAGAGGTAAGCGAAAACAATGAGCGATGCGCACATGCGTTAAGTTGGGGATGACGGCGGCGCGTTAGTCTTGCCTATATTTATGTTCCAACACTTGCGTCGTCGGTATGAAGTGCTCTCTCAGCATTCCGGGCGGATCGCTGAACCTTTGCGCTTCTTACAAAAATCCTGCCCGCGAACAATCCCGGCAGGCATGAAAGAAGATTCACGATCCCATAAACCGCCGTTACGGCAAAAGCCGCGTCGGATGCTATCCCGACAAAACCAAGCAGGTGCACGCCACTTAATTCTCTTATGCCCCAACCGCCATATGAAATTGGGAGTGATGCGATAACGGAAAAAACGGGAACCACAAAGAGACAGGTTCCGATATCAAGCCGTACCCCCACCACTATCGAGGCCATGAAGAATATCATCGCCATGCCGAGATTTATTATCGCGGAGCAAACTAGCGCGTAACGTCCCAGTGGAGTAGCCACGAGTGTTCCGATCGCAGACACGATCTCAGAAAGATAAATTCTGAGCCTAGGAGAAAGATGACGAGATAGCAGCTTTCCTACTATCGCAAGGCTTGCGTATCCAACAAGCATAGCAACGAGGACGGCTGCGACCAAGAATTTCACTTCCCAGGGCATTCCTGGCAAGGCATTTGTTGCCGCCGACCAAGATGCGATGATCAGCGCCGTCAGCATCGCCGCGAACTTTTCGGCGACAAATATCGCCAGCCACTGCCCTTGTTGTCCCCCCTCGTATCTCAGCGTAAAGTTTCTGACCAAATCACCCGCGGTAGAGGTCGGCAGCAGGTTATTCAGAAAGTGACCAAACCAGACGGCCACGATGGCCTTGGAAACTCTGATCGGAATTCCAACCGCGTTGGCGATGAGGTACCAACGAACTGCTTGAATAAACACCAGAAGCATGGCGGCAGCCAAAGTTGAAACCAGGGCGGCAACACTAACAACCCGAAAGGTCAAAACCTGCTGAATGTCCACGCGGTGCAACAGAAGATAAATTGCCCCGGCGGTGATGGCGACCTTGATGGCAGCGAGCATAACTGTTTTGGTCCGGGTCATCATATAATTCCTAGGCTGTCAATCTCGCTGAGAAGTCGATGTCCGCAATCGCAAACTTAAGCAGCCGGAAGTCGCTCTGGATTCCGCTCCTCGGCATTGCCCATTGCACGCAGGGGTAGGATCGCATCGGAAAATCCAAAGGTTCGTGCGAACTCTGTGCCACAGGAAGGGCCTCAAAAACCTTCCAGGTGAAATCACGGATTTGTCGGGCCAAGGACAGTGAGTGCGTCAAAATCAAGAGGTTGAGCTTCGATCGAAGAATGCATTGATCTTGTCTACGATCTTGATGCTTGCGAGCCCATCGCCATACGGCGACCGGCCGATGATCATTTGCCTGTAGCGCGTTTCATTTGTCAGAAGCTCGATTACACAATCAAAGATTGCTGCCTCGGAGCTTCCAACAAGGAGGGAGCCTCCGAGTTCGACAATCTCGGGCCTTTCCGTCTCCTCGCGCAATACGAGGACGGGCTTCAAGAGCGCTGGCGCTTCTTCCTGTAGCCCACCCGAGTCGGTCAAGACCAAATCGCAGCGTCTCAAATAACTGACTAGCTTCGGATATGGCAGCGGATCAAGCAGGGATACGTTCTCCAACTCCAGGAGACGTTCACCCACCACTTTGCGAACGTTCGGATTGGGATGCACGGGAAATACGAAATGGATGTCCCTGCGAGCGAGCGCGATCCGACGAATTGCATTGCAAATGCGCTCAAGAGGAGCGCCGAAGTTTTCGCGCCGATGGGCAGTGACAAGGACAAGCTTGGATCCGGCATCCTCTCTGATCTCAAGAGGGGGCAGTTTGTTGGTCGTAAAATTAAGGGCGTCAATAACCGTATTGCCCACCACAAAGATCTTATCGTCCGATATTCCCTCGGAAAGCAAATTACTGGCCGCATTGTTTGTCGGGGCAAAGTGCAACGAGGCGAGCTTTCCGACCATGACCCGGTTCATTTCCTCCGGAAACGGGAAGTTCATATCGAAGGTTCGCAAGCCAGCTTCTATGTGAAAAAATGGGATTTTCCGGTGAAAAGCTGCAAGGGCCGATGCGAAAACTGTTGTGGTATCACCTTGGCCGACGACACCATCGAAATGATTACTGGAAAGAAATCTCTCTAATTCGATCAGGAGCGTGCCTGTAAGCCCATTAAGCCCCTGATTAATGGTCATAACATCTAAGTTTACATCGATATCGAGATCAAACCAATCCGTTAGAGGCGCAATGAGATCGCGGTGCTGTCCTGTGCACACGACTTGGACATCAAATGCGTCAGCATGGCTCTTAAGCGCACGAATGACTGGCGCCATTTTGATAACTTCTGGCCGCGTGCCAAATACGCAAGCTATTCGTAGCTTTGTCATTGCAGGCCCTGAACTCGCCAAGAAATCAAGCGTTTCAGAAGTTTTGACGTGTTTGCGGAGACGTCCATCTTGGATGCTGAGAGTTTGTTGTCGTAGGCAAGTCGTAATGGAATTTCGCGAAAGCGCGCCCCAGCATACTTGCATTTAAGGAGCAACTCCACCATGCAAGCAAACCCTCGTTCCTTGAGTAACGGAGCGGTGTATGCGCGAAGCGTTTTGTCGGCAATGCTGTATGTATATGCGCGGTATCCGCATGTGTAGTCGCGCACATGACGTGCGGGGTGGACGATCTTGTACAGCAACGCAGCCCCAATACTAAGAAGCACTCTGTGCATTGGGACACCGGAGATGGTTGAGCCACGCCGGTATCGCGAGGCGATCACGATATCTGTCCGCGGATAGCGTATGAATGTCGAAAGCATCTCGGTGATCTGGGCCGGATCATGCGTGTCGTCGCAATCCATGACGACCAGGATATCGTCAGGGCTGCCGACGCGAACAAACTCACTTATCAAAGCGTTCATTCCCTCACCTAGGCCCCTGTTGACGATGCCGTCTAGGTAAATAATCTCCAGACGATCATTCCACGACAGCACGTTCTCCTTTGTCCGGTCCTGGCATCCATCGTCGTAAAAAACTATGGCCAGAGATGTTCCGGTCATGTTCTGATACTTGTGGATGCGTTGGAACAAAGGTTCGATCGATGCTTCCTCGTTGTATGCGGGTAGCCCTAGATAGATTTTTGCCATGCCGCCATGTCTTTCCTGATCATGCAGATCTTCGCGTCTAATGAACTTTTTGTCTTGCAGGGCTTTCATCTCACTGATTATCGGCGGCGGGATTACCGAGAGCCTGCCCGGAGTTGTTGTCATGCGGAAGGCTGGTCGGACTTTGTTCAATGGCGGGATTTACAGCTGATTTGACGCTAACGCCATATGGGTGCCCGTAATTCTTTGTGCTTTATCTCAAGCGACCTGTCGCGGTGCAGAGGTCAGAAAGGGCGGTCGCCAGTCCATCCCGGAGCTGAACCCGATCGCTGGATCCAGGCATGGCGAATGGATCAGGTTCCAAATGATGGAGGATAAGCCGCCCGGGCTGGTATTCGGGCGGTTCAGGTGATCGTCGTCTTTTCATTGTTCCCGATGTCGACTGACGCGGAATCCATGCGGACCTGATATCCCCAGGCCGCGAGCGCGCTGTTACGAACGACCTTTCGCCTTCATAGCCCGGTTAGAGGCGTTCCGGACGTCCTTCGGAGCATTTCCTTCAGGTCGACACGCCGAGCGACGTTTATCGCAGAGAACAGATTTCGGGGAGCGCACAATGTGCCGGCAAGGTTGAAATGTCCGCCGGTTTGCAAAGTAGAAATGTCACCTTGGGCGGGTCTTCAGCCATTTAGAAATGCGACACTCACCATGTCCACTTGCACTGAGGCAAGCCCCCGACCGGACCGGCTGGGCCAGGTTGCAAGGGAAGGGAGGGGGCGGGTGAGACGCACCCCTTCGGCTTTAGCTTTGACAGTCGGACCAGTCAGTCATTCCGCCGCATCGAGATCAGAGAGCGCTTGTCGCCGTCGGGCAATGACGGCGGGATCGTTCATAAAATCCGTCTTCCGCCCCGGCTTGCCGCCGCGAGGCGTGTAGCCGATCTTCTCGCTGTTGGTCTTCACCTTCGGCGTTGGTCGCTGATCCTGACGCTCCTTGATATAGGCTAGGAGTTCACCCAGCCGCTTGTTCTCGGTAATCGCCGCATGCGTCACCCGCTGATCCTTGTCGAACACCGAGTAGGGCAGGCAATAGCCTTTCCAACGCACATCCAGCCGACCGTCCGCATAGGCATAGGTCTCGACATAGCGACCGACCAAACCACGCGTCACCTCTGTCTCCTCCAGCATGATCCGCTCGCGCTCGAACGAGAACGTCAGCTGCGCACCGACATAGCGCTGCTCACGCTTGCAGAGGATCTCCGTCAACCGATCCGGCGCCAGATTCATCGGTCGATGCAGGTCGTCTGGGCGGGCAGGGATGATCGCAAATCGCGTATTGTAGTCCTCCACGAAGTCCGGCAAGAACGCATTGCCGGCCTCCATGGTGTCGATGCCAGAAAGCCGCAGTTCTTTGACCAACCGATCCTGCAGCGTCCGGTTCATCCGCTCGACACGGCCCTTGGCCTGGCTCGAATTTGCGCAAAGAATCTCGATGTTTAGCTCGCACAGCGCACGCCCGAACTGGGTCATCCCCTGGCCACCCTTGGCGTCCTTTTTAGGGACCCGGAACACCGTATGCTTGTCGGAATAAAAGGCGATCGGAGCACCGTGATCCTTCAGGTAAAGCTCGAGCGCCTCGAAATAGCTGAAGGTGCTCTCCGAACGCACGAAGCGCAACTGCATCAGCTTGCCGGTCGCATCATCGACAAACACCAGCAGCGAGCAAGCCGGCCCGCGGTCCTCGAACCAGCGATGCTCGGAACCGTCGATCTGCACCAGCTCGCCATAGGCCTCGCGCCGCAATCGTGGCTGATGAAACGTCCGCCGCTGCTTGCGCGACAACCACAGTCCAGCATCGACCATCCAGCCGCGCACCGTCTCGCGCGACACACGCAAGCCATCACGCTCGGCCAGCTTCTCCGTCGCCAAGGTCGGCCCGAAATCCGCATAGCGCTCGCCAACCAGCGTTACCGCATAATCGCGAACGCCGTCGCTGATCCGGTTGTTCGACGGTCGGCCAATCGCCTTGTGCCGGATCGACGCCGCGCCGTCCGTGCACATCCGTTGCAGAAGCCGACGGACCTGGCGGGTGCTCAGATCAAGCACATGCGCCGCCGACACCATGGTCATCCGGCCGGCGATCACCTTCGATAAAATCTCGATCCGCTGCAGATCACGCTCGCTCATCGCAATCAATCCCATCTGCAATCTCCGCCGTCATCAAAACCGGGGAGAGAGTGACATTTCTACTTTGCAGAAACAGGACATTCTAACTTTGCGGCTACACACAACTATTGCTTAAAATGCTTTATGCAATTATGTGAGCGGCGTCACCCATCTCGCCAACATGTTTGGCTCAAACCGCCTGTGCGCAGATGGTTTCGTGGTATTCGTAGCTACGCTGGCCGGCAACGCCACCGATGCGGTCTTGAAATTGTGGTTGCTAGCGGGTCCATATTGGAAGTGATCGATACAAAGCCAAAGCAAGACGCTGTTGGAGCCGGCGAGGTCGCGAGGCCTCTGTGGACCATCCTCGCAATTGCAATCTGCCTGCTGGTGCTGCGCCGGTTGGTGCACCAGTCTTTCTTCTTGGACGGAGCGATTTACGCCAGCATTGCGCGCAATCTCTCGGAGGGTATCGGCTCTCCCTGGAAATTGCAGTTTTCCCAGACCATGTTTTCGGTTTTCTCTGAGCATCCGCCGCTCATGATGTGGCTGGAAGCGATCGGTTTCAGGCTCTTCGGCGATACGATAGCCGTCGAGAAGGGATTCACGTTTCTCACCCTTGTTGCCAGCGGGTTTATCCTGTTGAAAATCTGGCAGAGCCTGCACGCCAACGATCCTGAACTTCGTGCCGGCGGCCCTGTGGCTCTTGCCATGGCGCTGGTCGCGGGACGTGTCAGTTGGGCTTTCAGCAACGGGATGCTTGAAAACCTGCTGATCGTTTTCACATCGCTGGCCATTTATGGTGTGGTCGGCGCTTACGGCAAAGCCGGTGCCCGAACATCCGTGTCACGGACGTTGGTCATGATCGTATCAGGACTGCTGGTCGCCCTGGCACTGCTCACCAAAGGTCCCGTCGGCCTTTTTCCGGTCGCCACGCCTGCCATTTACTGGATCGTATTCCGCCGTCCCGGAATTTGGTCGGTCGTCGTTGATAGCTTTGTGATGGTGGCAACGGTCGCCGCAGTCTTTGTTGTGCTCTGGCAGTTTGAAGGCGCACGAGACGCAATCACGCGCTACCTGTCCATTCAGCTTTTTCCCAGCCTGACCGGTCAGCGCGGTATTAGTCGCGGCCATTGGAGTGCTGTGCGGACGTTCTTTCGCGTCAACGCCTATCCCGCCGTCATAACGCTGATCATCTTACTCTGTGATAAACGGTGGGGACAGGCGCCGGTGTTGACACGGGACGTCAAACTATCTCGATTGCGGATCGCCACCTTTCTGGCACTTGTCGGCTTTTCGGCCTCGCTACCGTTACTCGTCAGTCCGCTCATCTCCAGCTTCTACTTCAATCCTTCGCTGGCTTACTTTGCATCCGCATTTGCGGTCGCCTGTGTACCCGCGATCATGCGGGCGCTCAGAGGATCGGCGGCGAGGATTCGGCATATAATGTCGTTAGGGCTGCTCGCACTGCTTGCGCTCAGCGTAGTACTTGTCGCCTTCAATTTCGGTCGACCCGGTCACGATGCTGCAACGATCGCCGACGCGTCAAAGATTGCAGCTCAGGTTTGCTCCTCACCGAACGCATGCGAGGATAAGGTCGCCGTTTGCGGTGCCGCGGCTCGGGATTGGGTGCTCTACACATATCTTCAGCGCACTTACAAAATCAGCCTCACCCCGATCGATGCTCGCACGGGCGGCTACCTGATTGTCGATGACAGCTGCGCCGCTGACATCGCCAGTTACAGGGATACCGATCTATCCTTACTCAACTATAGATTGATGAAAAAATTGCCGATGTGACGTTTCGGCGGCCCATGGGGTTATGAAGAGTTCCGCGAGGCTCTTGCGGACGTCAACCATGAGCGGCATCATGAATTGCTCGAATGGTGGGGAAGTGCCGACTACGATCCCAGCGACGTCAACGCCGCTGATCTCCGTAAAAACGTCGAGGCTCTAGCCGCAAAGTGGAAGCGCCGATCGCGCAAAAAAACCTGACCCTGCGGCCCTCGGCGAATGCTTACGCCGTGTTAGCAGAATTAAGGATCCAAATTCGTCACAACGATTCACGGCAACGGGGCCCTCAAGCCCACCTTTCGGAGACGGAAATCGGTGGTGATTTCCATCGAATACGCGGTACAACCGAGTCCGGGCGGCCTGGCGCAAAGCCGATGTAAGAAGCAGGCAGTGACCATGCGATTCTAGATATGCCGTACTGCCTTCACGGAAGCCAGCACATGCTCCATCACCTGGACCGCCTTCAGAAAGGACATGCTACCACAAGTCGGGCAATTGCAGGGCGCTGTGTACACCCGCTCTTCAGTTGGCGGGCCATCCGGCAGAGGTCTGCGTTTCGGCTCGTTGGGAGCATCATCCAAATCTGGCAGCAGGCCTTTTCCGGAACGAGCATCAGCCTCGGCGCGGGACGCTATCGCCTAGATGACCGCGGCCCTGATCTCATCTCAATGAGGATAGTGCTCAGCATGAGCCGCCAACCTGCCACTCTGAATTTTGCTTCTTTCAGACGCAGGGACAACTTTGGGCGTTCAAAAGATACCTCTTGCAAACTGAAGCTAGCAAACTAGAAAGGACCTCAAGAAACGGACAGGTGCGTTATGAAAGTCGAGATTTTGCCGCTGGCCGGTGTGGCCAAGATCGTTCCAACAAGGCTGGGCGATCATCGCGGATATTTTTCGGAAGTGTTCAAGGATAGCTGGTTCCGCGAGAATGTCGCGGATGTAGCGTTCGTGCAGGAGAACGAATCCTTTTCAGCGACGGTCGGCACGGTGCGCGGCCTGCATTTCCAACTTGATCCGTTTGCCCAGGGGAAGCTGGTTCGCTGCATCGCCGGCCGCATTTTCGACGTCGCTGTCGACATCCGCCTGGGATCGCCGACCTATGGCCAATGGTATGGGTGCGAGCTTTCGATGGAGAACGGCGAACAACTGTGGATCCCGACAGGCTTTGCCCACGGTTTCGTGACGCTCGTTCCGGACTGCGTCATTTCCTACAAGGTGACGGCTCCTTACAGCGCTGTCAGCGACCGCGGTCTTTTCTGGAACGATCCGGAGATCGGTATCGTATGGCCTGTGCCGGTCGACAATGTGGTCTTGTCAGACAAGGATAAGGTACAACCAAGGCTGGCGGATCTGCCGCCGTCTTTCAAATACTGATAGGCACCAAAACGGATGACGAGCGGAGAAAACTCATGCGTATTCTCGTAACCGGCGGAGCGGGCTTTATCGGTTCGGCGCTCGTCAGGCATCTGGTGAAGAAGGTCGGCGCCGAAGTGCTCAACGTCGACAAGCTTACCTATGCCGGCAATCTTGCTTCACTCAAGGAAATCGAAGGCGCGTCGAACTATCGGTTCTTGAAGGCCGACATTTGCGATCTTCCAAAGATGTCGGAGGCGATGAATGGGTTCCAGCCGGACCGGATCATGCATCTTGCCGCCGAGAGCCATGTCGATCGCTCGATCAGTGGTGCCGGCGACTTCGTGCAGACCAATGTCATAGGCACGTTCACCCTGCTGGAAGCGGCACGACGTTATTGGAACGCGCTCGCCGCTGATCGCAAGGAGGCATTCCGCTTTCTGCATGTTTCGACCGACGAGGTCTACGGATCGCTCGGCGACGAGGGACTGTTCGAGGAGGCTACGGCCTACGATCCGTCATCGCCCTATTCGGCTTCGAAGGCAGCGAGCGACCACCTGGCGATTGCGTGGCATCGTACCTACGGTCTGCCTGTAGTCGTGTCGAACTGCTCGAACAATTACGGACCTTACCACTTCCCGGAAAAACTGATCCCGCTGATTATCCTCAACGCCATGGATGGCAAGCCGCTGCCGGTCTACGGCCAGGGTGTCAACATTCGCGACTGGCTCTACGTCGAGGATCATGCCCGCGCGCTCGACCTGATTGCGTCGCGCGGCCGTCCCGGTGAAAAGTACAATGTCGGCGGCCGTAACGAGCGCCGCAACATCGACGTCGTCACCCGGATCTGCGGGCTGATGGACGAATTGCGCCCACAGGCAAAGGCGCATGCCGATCTGATCACCTTTGTCACCGACCGGCCCGGCCATGATGCGCGCTACGCCATCGACGCCACAAAGCTGGAAACGGAACTGGGGTGGAAGGCACAGGAAAACTTTGACACCGGCATCGAGCGGACGGTGCGCTGGTACCTGGAGAACGAGTGGTGGTGGCAGCCGTTGCGGCAGGGCGTCTACTCCGGTGAGCGTCTTGGTGTCTTGAACAGGGGCTGAGCCATGCGCATTGCCGTGACGGGAAAACAGGGCCAGGTCGTCTCGGCCCTTCTGGAGCGCGGTCCCGTGGCCGGTGTCGAGATCGTTGCCGTAGGCCGTCCGGAACTCGATCTTGTCGACCGGGCGTCGATCCGCGCAGTCCTTTCGCAGATCAAGCCGGACGTGATCGTCTCCGCTGCCGCCTATACGGCGGTCGACAAGGCAGAAAGCGAAGAGGCGTTGGCCTTCGTCGTCAATGCGGAAGGACCAACGGCAATAGCGGAAGTGGCAAACGAGCTCGGGGTTCCGATCGTGCACCTGTCGACCGATTATGTATTTTCCGGCGATAAGCCGGGTCTCTATGTCGAGACGGATGCGACTGGGCCGGTGTCGGTCTATGGTCGCTCGAAACTGGCCGGCGAGGAAGGCGTTGCAACTGCCAATCCCAACCATGTTATTTTGCGAACCGCTTGGGTCTATTCGCCTTTTGGCGCCAACTTCGTGAAGACAATGCTGCGCTTGGCGGAGACTCGCGATGCGCTCAACGTGGTAGCTGACCAGCGCGGCACGCCGACCAGCGCGCTTGACATCGCTGATGCAGTAATTGCGCTAGCAAAGCGCCTCTGTGCCGATTCAGACCAGAAGCTACGTGGCGTCTTCCATCTGACCGGAAGCGGCGAGGCGACTTGGGCCGATTTTGCCGAAGCGATCTTCGCTTGGCTGCAGGTTAAGCGCGGCAAGGTCGTGTCGGTCCGCCGCATTACGACAGCGGATTATCCGACACCAGCGGCACGCCCGGCCAACTCGCGGCTTTCGAACGACAAATTGAAGCAGGCCTACGGGATCGTCCTCCCAGATTGGAGGGTATCAGCCAGGGTTGTGCTAGACCGCCTGCTCTAGAAACAGGGTTTTCCAACTCTTCTTAGGCGGGTGGAGTGGCGCTTGCACGGGGATGACAACGGGAGGGCTACAGGAATGGACGACCGAGCTCGGCGCATCTTGATGGAAATCGATGTCGATAACCAGGTTGGTTTGGAGATTGGCCCTCTAGATAAGCCGTTAGTTAAACGAGAATCCGGGCGGCAAATTTTTTACGCGGACTACTCTCACAGAGATGCTCTAGTTCAAGCGTCGATCGGAGATCCAAACGTAAATACATCTCTTATACCAACGATAGACTACATACTCGCGCTGATGCCTGAATATAAAGACAGATCATTCGACTATATCGTAGCCTCCCATGTGGGCGAGCACGTACCCGACTTTATAGGCTGGACCAAGACTCTGTTAGCGTTGCCGGATAAGCGTTACACCTTTGATTGCTACCGGACAGAAAGTACAGCTGGCGATATGATTGAAGCGCACTTAGAGCGGCGCTCCCGGCCGCCGGTATCATCCATCTATGATGGCTTCAGCAAAGCTGTACATGCAGATGCATGGTATCTCTGGGAGGGTGTCGAGCCCCCTGCACCCTTCGAAATAATGTTCACCAAGAGGCAAGCCTTTTCGCTTGCCGAAAATGCGCTGCGCACGGGCGTTTACCGGGATTGCCACTGCTGGGTTTTTACCGCGGACCGTTTCCGGGAGATTTTGGATGAAGTGGCGAGCCTTGGCCTCATCGAATATGAGTGGGTGGGCTTTACTCCACCGACAAAATACATGATCGAGTTCTACGTTATGCTTGGGCGCGCTAGTGGTAGTTATAATGCGTGATCGAAGCCCCTTGAGTCTGTTTGAGGAAGGCAACCAGGTCGGAGATAATGGAACATTCGCCACGCCGATCCACTCTGCTGCTGCTGTCATGGCCTTCCGACAGCTTCAGCACCCTGGGCGTTCGGCGTCGAGCACCGACTGCACACCTATTGGAATAGGTGTTGTCCAGATTCGCGCGAATGTCAAACTCGCTTTGTCTCGGAACGAATATTGGGCCCGATATGCTTGCAGCTAATCAAGGGACATTAAAGGATGAATGATCGTTCGATTGGGGCCACACAACAAACTGATGCAAATCATTTCATTGGGCGCTATCTAGTCTCTATTTGCATAGTCGTCTTTCTCGCGTTTTCATTCGCTCGCACTCCGTCGATTTTCATATCACCAAGATTTTGGGCAGAGGAAGGCGTGCTCTATTTTCAGCAGATACAGCACCTCGGCTGGTTGAATTCCTTGACATTCACGGCCAATAGTAACTTTCAATTCCTTATCAATATCCTTGTCACTATTTCCACGTCGGTTCCATTATCGCTCGCGCCGTCTGTAACAACCTATGGCGGTATTGTTTTGGCTTGCGCCCTTCCGTACGCCATCGGCAGGGCCGCGAAGGACAATGGGACCGATCCAATTTTAGCGATCGTGGCCTCCGCGCTTGTCGCTTCGGTCGGCATGTCATTTGAGATATTCGGGTCTGCAACCAATATTCAATGGTACGGGGGGGCTGCGCTTTTCTTCGCCGTGTTTTGGCGTTTCGAAAATTCTCGCCCGTCTGTCGGTTTGATCACATTCGCCCTACTGTACGGGTGGAGCGGCATACCAGCCGCGATGTTGTTCCCAGCTTTCCTGGTGATGGCGTTCGCTAGGTCGTCTCGAGCTCATTTCGCCATTGCAGCAATTCTTATAGTTGGTACTGCGATACAGATCGGCGCAATGCTAAGCGCGCCAATCGTGAGTAGGGATTTCGATCGAAGCTTTACGATTCTCGTCTTGCCTACAGTATTTCAAAGCATTTTAGGATTGTGGTTGACGCCTACTCTGACGTCAGCGATGGGCGGCGCGTCGTTGTCAATCGTGGACAAGCTATCACTCGTCGCGGTCTCCGCTATGATACTAGCTTTCCCAATTAAGGAAGCTGCGAACGCCCGGATCCTCACTCTTTTTACTGTGGTGGTAGGGCTTTGCGCCAGTATGACGCAAACGCTGGGAGCAGGTGGAAATGCTGCCGAACTGTTGAAGCCGGTGACGGGGGGGCGATACTATTTCATCTCAACGTGCGCGATCATTGCGGCATTTATGTTCGCTTCCAAATCATCACCGCGCGTTATGCGGATACCTCTTATCGCCGCGCTGGGTATCAATGTTGCTGTTTGGTACAGTAATGACTGGAGTGGTTTCACAAGCGGATCATCATGGAGGCAGGAGGTTGATGGTTGTTTAGAGAGCACGTGCAAACTGCAGATCTGGCCGGGATGGCTGTATGTAACCGCCGACAACAAGATGTGACTGATCCTCAAGTAGGATTTACGTGAGAGTTTGGGTCTTCAGAGTTGCCGGCCGATCGCTGTACAGATATTCCGATAGACGTCTTGCACCTGCTCGATAACGACTGCTTCAGTAAAGCCTTCAACCACGCGCTGGCGAGCTTTGGCACCTGCTGCGATAATGCTCGGCTTGTCGATCGCCAGAGCACAAATCCGCTCCGCTAGCGCCGCCGCATCGTCCACGGGAACCAACCACCCTTCGCAGCTGCCGCGGACGAAGTCCCGGCAGCCTGGAACGTTCGTCGTGAGAATTGGCCGGCCGCAAGCCGCAGCCTCCAGAATGGTTCGGGGCAGGCCTTCTCCGCCGCGCGTCGGCATGCAGCAAAGATCATGCTCCGCCCAAACTTCACGCACGTCGCTAGACGATCCGCGCCATTCGATGCCCGGAAGATCCGACCACGCTCGTAACGTCTGGATAGATAGAGATCGCGGATTGGAAGGGTCGGGAAGACCAAAAAGTGAGAGACTGACATCATGCCCTCTTTCTCTGGCCATCGATACCGCAGTTACCGCCAAATCGGCACCCTTTGACCATACCATACGACCGACCATTGCGAGCTTCAGGCGGTTCCCCGCTGGCGGCGGAAGCGGCCGATAATAGCTTGGATCCACACCGGCACCGCCCAGCACGGTGACGCCGGTATCGGCTGAGTCCAGCCCGAACGTGTGCGGGTCGGTGGCGTTCTCGAACAGAAACTGATTTTTGCCATAGCGGCGAATGAAGCGAAATAGACTCCTGAGGACGAATCGCCCTAAGGCCGCAGTGGCACTGTTATCAGCGGCCAGCAGGCCTCCTCCGGTAACGGCGAGGATTCTGCCCTCGACACCAGCTAGCGACGCCGCGAGGCTGCCGGTGACCACGGAGCGGAGAGCGATGCAGTGGATTAGGTCGATCTTCTCGCGTCTTAGTACCTGCGCAATCTGGCGGATCGACGAACCGATCGACAGCAAGCCCAGATGTCCTCGCTCTATGTCGAGAGGCACGACGCGAGCGCCTAGGTCTTCGATGATGTGCGCGTGCTTGCCGACGCGCGTAATGACGACCACATCCAGGCCTAGTGCTTTCGCGGCGCGCAGCATGGGCAGAAAATGCGATACGAAAAACCAGTCCTCCGTTATGATAAATGCGATGCGAATCCGGGATTGGAGGTTCATCATCGGCGTCCGATACTTCGACGCAGTAGCCGTACTGTGTTCTTCGGCAGTTTCGCGTAGATGGCATGCGCACATTTGAGGAGGGCAGGGTGACGCCGCCAGAACTCCGCCAGGGGCAGCGTGTATGGATTGTTTTGTGTTAACCCACTACTTATCAATTCTGTAAGGGCAAGCTGCGACAAGCGCGTGTGATCCGACCCTAAAATCGATTCTGCGTTCTCGATGCCGGCCGTGATGAGTCCTTCTTGCTCCGCGATGAATGCAAAGAGGCGCTCGAGTGCATGCGCAGCGGTGCCGTCAAGTTGACCACCCTCCCGCACAAAAAGATCGGCAAAGTCAACTGAAGTAACTTTCTGCATCGCGGAGCGACGAAACCAGAACATCGATCCAGAAGGGAATCGACTATCCAACAGCCTCGACAAGTCATCGGCATTGCCCATCCTCCGCAGAGTCTGCAACATGATCCTTTCGTTGATCGAAGTTCGTCCACGAAGAGGCAAAAGATGCGCTTCGGGGGCCACTAAACCTATGCGAGGCTCGGAGATAAGTAGCTTATAACCAAGCAACTGGTCGTGCCGTCCTACCCGCAGCAGTGAGCCACTAAGGAAGCGTCGCCAGTCCTCTCCATCATTCCGATGCTGCGATTTTTTGGTATGCAATTTTAGGCCGATTTCCCATGGGCACAACGATTGGCAATTCAATGCGGTCAGGAACGGCAGAATGTCGCGGCCTCTGTTTTCTACCTCCAACTCGATGGCGAATTTGAGATAGTGGTTCTTGGGCTTCACTATTTGACAGAGCGAGGCTGGTCGTGTGATGACCAAGCCAAACGGCTGCCTCACGATAGTATCCAGCTCATTGGCCATTTCTTCCCAGATTTCCGGGTAGAAGACATGAGCAAAAATGATGAAATCGGCCTTGTGGTCGTGATGCATCTAATCAACTTGCCCGCTAAATAGGCGCATGCTCCGTTCGGAATGTAAATTCTGCCCTACGGCTAATCGAGACCAGCCGCAATAGTGATCGCTCAGGCTTTTCATAAGTTCTGAACAGAGACAACGTTTATTCTTACACGACGACGCGCGCTTTGCCTGGTGAAACTGCAGCGGAGGAGTTTAATGTCTGTACGCTTGGGTTCTGCGCGTCGAGTACAGAACTGTTCCACGGTTGTTGCAGTGGCCGGTTCGGTGCAGGGCTGTCAAGCGATGCTCTCTACCGCAGGTCTTAAGACAATCAATTCAATTGCTCGGGATTATGTCAGCTCAGTAGCCCGTCGGGTCGATGCATAAAGGCGGCCACTTCGCGCATTGTCACCTTCCAGTCTGAATGTGATTCATGTATATGTGCGGCCCCGCGCTGGCGAATATGCTCATATGCATCATAGTTTTCAAGTGCATCAGCCAGCGTCTCTGCGAGACAGGAAGCAGTCGGTTCGGACAAAAGGCAATTTTCACCGTCTCGAAGAAACCACGTGTTCGCCTCGTTTCGATTGGACACAACAAGTGTGCCGCACCCCATCATCTCGAAGGGAAGGTATGAGGGATGCGGTGTCATCATCATAGCTAAACCTACATGGCAACTACGATAAAGATCACCCGTCTGCTGATAGGGCAGCATGCCGATGGTTGTGACTACATCCGTCAATCCGTAGTCGGCTGGATCCCAAGCCGCGCCGGCGCATAGGATCTCCACGCGATCTCCCATCCGGCGCTTCAATAACTTGAACGCGGCCACGGCCAGTTCAAAACAATTCCGTGGTGTGCCGGGCCGCGCATAGTAGAAAAGGCGCCGCGGACCTGCAGATTCCAAATTGCCGGCCGGATAGAATATTGAGGTATCAACGCTAGGCGATAACGTCACCGCCTTGCCGCCGTATTTCTGTTCGTAAATATCGCGGACCGACTGGGTATTCGCTATACCATGAAAGCCGAAACGATAACTCAACTCGGCTTGCGCGTATGTACTCCCAGCGGGATAGAAAAGCGGCTCATAGTCCTGAATCATGTAAAATTTGTAGCCCGTGTTTGTAACGTTCAGCAACACATAAGCGGTAGTCCACAATGTCGCCACCGAATAATCAGCGGCGGGTATCCGCTGAATTGCCGAGGCTGAAGCCAAGGAACGGACTTCCGCACCACGTAGCACGGGGAATGCTTCAGAAATCTGTTTGGAAATAGCCTTTACATCACACTCGCCGCAGATCAAAAAGCGTTGAGCCACGCAATCAGACTCTTGCAAATGAGCTGCCAACCTCAGGATGGTCATTATCCCGCCGTAGAAAGCGTTGTCGAATACCGGCAAATACCAATTGCAGGATCTATTCCGGATTTCAGGATCGACGCGTTCGGGATGCTGCTGTGGCCGAGCTAGCGAAGTCCGGTCGCAATCGATCCATTGTGCGAGCGCAATAGCATCGTGAGCGTAACCACCCCATATGCCGGACGTGGCCGGGACCGATGACAGTGGGACTAGTCCTAATCGCCGCAGCGCCTTTTTCGCAATCCGCTTAATGTTCATTTCAGCTATCTATGCCAAGGTTAGCGGCTGGACAGAGCCAAAAGCCGGATGGAAAAAGGGGTCGGAACGAAACGATTCATGCCAATCGCATGTTACTTCATCCGGCAAGCTATCCAGATAGACGCGCGCATACGGCGTCACCAGGCCTCGCCGAGTGCTCGAGACAGCGCCGGCGCAACAGCCGGCGACAGCATCTGCCAATGAGCGACCTATGTAATTGCTGAATAGACATGCATCACGCTTAAAGGCAACGGCGGTTGACGCGACCGAAGACACGTTGCGATACCAAAGGGGTCCGCCGAGTGGCCCCCAATGCCGCAGCGGCATCCCCCGGAAGAGCGGCTGTGTGCGCAGGTCGTCGCCTGCCACCCTCCCTGCCTCAATTACCGTGTCATCCTGAAGCATTACCAGGGCCGATGCAAAGGCAATCTCTGGATGGAGGAGCGTCCAACCGACAAGCTCACGCAAGGAGTGACGCCCCAAACGCTTGACCTTGGCATCTAGAAGCATAACCACCGGCGCCTCACCAGCGCGAGCCGCTTGATCAACAGCCTCGGTCAGGGCAGTTTCACCGTCAGCCACTATTTTATGCACTTGAATGCCACCCGGCAGCCAGTCGGGGATGATGCTTAAATCAAAATCCGAGGAAGCTATAAGAGACACCGAAGCCAGCAACCCGTCAGCCTCCTCAAGAACCGCGTTAAGAATCTCTACAGCTGCCAGAGGAGATTTTCCCCCGTGTAATACCAAATCAACACAGGGATGTGTGCCAAACTGCCAAACCAATCGGAAGCCACTTTCCGGACTTGGCAAAACGCTTGCAGGAAGGCCCAAGCGTTGTATACGTGTCTCGATCGCCCGGAGTTGGCCTAAAGCAGCGTAAGGTTTTGCGCCGATTCCCGTAGACGTTGACCCAGCAATAGTTCTCCAATGGTAGTGAATACCAGAAACATGCTCAATTCGACGGCTCTTTTCAGTAACTCGTAGGAATAAATCCCAATCCTGAGCTCCATCGGTCTCGGGTTGCCAGCCGCCTACCTCCTGAACCAAGGTTCTGCGCATAACGTTTAGGTGCGTCAAGTAGTTAACTGAGTAAAGCATCTCCGGGCTCCACTGTGGCTTGAACAGCGGATTTCTACGGATCGTCCCCGAAGCATTAATACTGTCTTTGTCGGAGTATAAAAAGTCAGCATCGGGCCGCAGCTTAATTCGAGATGCCATATCGTGCAAAGCCCACGGTGTAAGTTCGTCATCGTGGTCGAGCAATGCAACGTACTCACCACATGCCATCTCAAGCGCAGCGTTTGAATTGCGGGAGATGCCGCCATTCTCGGCAAGTTTATGAATTTTAATGCGCGAGTCGACCGCGGCTAGACGTTGGAGCAGCTCCCAATTTCCCTCATTCGCGAGGTCAGCGTATGCTATGCAGGCCTCCCAGTTCTGCCAGGTCTGACGCTGCAACGAGGTAATGGTGGCCGCCAGCACCCCAGAGGGAATTTTATAAACAGGCAGAATAATACTAAATAACGGCGCGAGTGCATTGTACTCCGGCGACGCGCTACGTTGCTTTTCTAGAGAGTTTGCGCTTGGTTCGTTGAGCCGAATCCATTGCGCGTATTCTGCCGGATGCGCCGCCGCATTGCTTCCTACAACAGCACCCGCCGTTGGCTCGTCGTTTTCTAGTGCCCCTCGAGATGGGACGACAGCTCGAAAAAGACCGTAGCGATATATGCGTTCTGCAAGCCTTAGGCTGCTGCGCAACATGCGACGCCGGATGGAACTCAGAGGAAACAGTCTTGCGGCTGCCCGCTCCATTAGGCGCGCGAGGCGTACCGCCGGACTACTCTGTGCAGCTATCAGGGCGGCGAGCTGCGCGTCGCGGCCTTGAACCACAGTGTTCAACTGTTCCAACGCGTCCTCAGCCAGGTCGCTTATATGTTGTTCCAATGTTGACACTTTGGAGGATTGTGCCGCTAGGTGTCCTTCCAACTCAATTAAACGCTCGGATAGGTTTGCATGATTGCTCAGATCTACGGCCGCAGAATTGGACCAGATATTATTCGTTTGATCCAGTGCAAGGCTCCGAGTGCCATTGTAAAGCTTGGCGCCGTTCGAAACCTCCTCAATCTCGCCTACAATGAGCCTGGGTCCGAGTTGGTTCTCAGCTTCTACGCGCTTGCGGATCACGCACATCGAATTGATAAACTCGACCGAATGTACATGAGAAAGCGATGTGGGATCGAATCGGCTTCCATATTGAGTGGCGAATGCCGCAAGGTATGCCGATCGATCTACTGCTACGCCCCAATGCTCGTGGTTGACGAGGTCAGCCACCCGTTTAAAGAAACCGATTGAAGAATAGGGATTTGCTAATCCGCCCTCAAATTCCTGCCAGTAGCTACAATGCAGGTCTTCGGTGATGAATATACCGCCATCAGCGACCAGCGGAAAGTAGCGTGCAAAAGCGTCAACGATGTGATCGGAACGGTGCGAACCGTCTTCGATAATAATGTCGTAGCTGGTTGAACGCGCCTCAATTTCTTGTTGGGCTCGGTCAGTGCTAGCATCTGCGACGACCACGGCAATACGAGGATCGTCATAAGCGAGCCCCTTGCAAAGTGGATTAATGTCGCATCCGACCAATAGGCTGGCGTGGGGGAAATACTTTCCCCAAATCTCAAGAGATCCGCCGTTTTGAATGCCTATTTCGAGTAGCCGGATCGGCCTTTCGCGATACGGCAGCAAGAGTCGCTCGTAGTGACTAAGATAAGACGCCCATCGATCGGTCACTTTACCCTTATGGGCACGGTACATACTCACCAGCTCGTTCATTCACAAACTTTCATAACTACGTCTTCAAACGGCACACCAACAAGGCCCCAACGGACTTTACTTGACGAGACTCTAACTACCAGCGCGTCATGCAACAGGTGGTGTTGAATGTTGTTGTGGAGCTCGCCCTGGGCGACGGACGCCAATACTACGTAGTCGCCATTGGGAAGCATCGGAAGGCGGAAAGTAAAATCCGCCGCAAAAGTCTCGCCAGCGGCTACCGGCACTGAAGTTAAATCTGTAAACGCCAAAGTATTTTCCCCAAAAAGGGCTTGGCCAAGGCGATCATTGAATACAAACCCAAGAATTGGACGGTCGAGCGCCTGATATGCGCGCGCGCGGACCGTAATTACGACAAGCTCACCGCCTTCAAATACCCGCTCTCCCTTTGCCGAGAGGTTCGAAATCTCGACAGAAAGGACCTCCGCTCGGCCGCTTTCAAAGCCAAGTGCATCCGACAAATTGTTTTCAATAGTGTACTTGGCTGAATAATCGAGGATAGGACCTTTCCTATCGTGATCTGGGCTCGCGTCGGGTACGATATCCTCGTCTGCGCTTTGAGCAGTGGTTCTCGCTATCGTCCTTAGCTCAGTCTCATCTCCGTACACGCTCTGCAGTGTTTGTTGAAGGTACGCATGCGATACTGCCTTTGCTTTTCCAACAAGTTTAACCTCACCATGGTCCAGCCAAATCGCTTGGCGACACAGATTGGACACTGCCGACATGTCGTGGCTAACAAACAACAGCGTTCCCTGCTGTTGAAAGGCACGGATAAAGCGCATGCATCTTTGAGTAAAGACCGCATCACCAACAGCTAGCGCTTCGTCGACAACTAGAATATCGGCATCAACGTGCGCGATGACCGCAAAGGCCAGCCTTACGAACATTCCGCTTGAGTACGTCTTAACCGGTTGATCAAGGTGTTCGCCGATATCTGCGAACGCCGCTATGCGGTCGAAACGATCATCGACTGCCGATCGACCAATGCCATAGAGGGCAGCTGCAAGGTATACGTTCTCGCGCCCTGTAAACTCTGGATTGAACCCGGCTCCCAACTCAAGAAGCGCAGCGATGCGTCCCTTGGTAAGGAGACTACCGGTTGACGGATTTAACGTACCACAGATGAGTTGAAGTAACGTAGATTTTCCGGAGCCATTGCGCCCAACAATTCCCAATGTTTCCCCGGGTTCTATTTCGAATGAAACATCTCGTAGGGCCCAGAATTCGGAGAAGTATTGCTTCCTGCCGCGCGCAAGCATTTGCAATAGGCGATCACCCGGTTTTTTGTAGATTTGGTAAAATTTGCCCAAGTTTTCTACTTTGATCGCGAACTCAGATGACATCTGCGAAGCCTTTACGCGTCTTCTGAAACCAGGCAAAGCCCAGCCACGCCACGACAATTGAGATCAACAAATTTGGAACTACCAAGTTTATATCGAGGCCACGCCCCCAATAGAGGACATCTCGCGCTTGTTCGACAGCCGGCGTAATCGGGTTTAAGTATAGAAACGGCCTATATTTTTCCGGAATTGCAGTTATGGGGTAAAAGATTGGCGATAGGAACATAGTAACAGTCGTCAGTAGGCCAATTATTTGAGAAACATCGCGCAAATAAACACCGAGCGAGGATAGGAACCAGCTAAGTCCGGTGACGTAAAGCACTAGAGGGAGGAGTGCTAGTGGAATTAGTACAACCGAAGAATGAGGAAATCCAAAGAAGAGGAGATAGGCTAGCAGCCACACAAATAACGAAATAGCCCAGTGAAACATCGCAGATAGTACGGCGACCCAGGGCAGGATTTCTAGCGGAAACAGCACTTTTTTTACATAGTTAGCGTTTGCAAGAACCAAACCCGGCGCCCTATTGAAGCACTCCGCGAAAAGATTGAACATTAGAAGGCCGGCAAATAGGACAAGTGCGAATTCAGTCTTTGAATCGCTCTCCACATTCCACCGTGCCTTGAAGATGACGCTGAACACAATCGTGTAGACAGCCAACATGAAAACCGGATTGAAGAAGGACCAAAGGATCCCAAGGACAGACCCACGATAACGACCAACTACTTCACGCCAAACGAGAGTTCTTATCAAACCTCGATTGCGCCAGAAACTAGCTGTCATCTCGATAGGGGAAATAGAAAACCGCTTCATTTAGATAAAGATCTCGGCTTCGGCAAGCGATCTGGCGAGAGCCTGCTTGCGGAGCTCATAAGGCACTGAAACCGCGAGCCCAGTAATCAGGCGCGGATCAATCCTGTGGATGGTTTGCTGCTGCTTCAGAGGGACCTTCCTAGACTCATTTGTACAGATCAAAAGACCTTTTCCTTCAGCAGACCAAGTAGATATTGACCGTAGCCACTCTTCGCGAGTGGCGTAGCGAGTTGTTCAACTTGGTCTGCGGTAATCCAGCCATTTCTAAAAGCTATCTCTTCAGGGCAGGCAACCTTAAGGCCCTGACGCTTCTCAAGTGTTGAGATAAACTGCCCAGCTTCGAGAAGGCTGTCATGTGTACCCGTGTCAAGCCAAGCGTAACCCCGCCCCATTATCTCAATATTGAGTTGAGATTCTGCCAAATACGCGCGATTGAGATCCGTTATCTCTAGTTCGCCGCGCGACGACGGCTTAAGCGATTTTGCAAGATCAACTACATGATTATCGTAAAAGTATAATCCGGTAACCGCGTAATGAGATTTCGGACGCTGTGGTTTTTCCTCTAGACTTAGGACTTTGCCCTCCATGTCGAATTCTGCGACGCCGTATCGTTCGGGGTCGTGGACGTGATACGCAAACACCGTTGCACCGAATGGGCGATCGTTAGCGCGGTCGAGCAGATGGTGAAAGTCATGGCCGTAGAAAATATTGTCGCCGAGAACAAGGCTAGAGGTATCGTTCCCGATGAAGCGCTCCCCTATTATAAATGCCTGCGCGAGTCCATCTGGTTGCGGTTGTATTGCATATTGGAGGGAAAGGCCCCACTGACTACCGTCGCCCAGTAGTTGCTGAAATCGCGGCGTATCCTGAGGCGTGCTGATAAGCAGGATATCACGCATGCCCCCCAGCATAAGCGTGGTCAAGGGGTAGTAGACCATCGGCTTGTCATACACGGGCAGTAACTGCTTGCTCAGCGCCAGTGTTGCTGGATGTAGCCGCGTGCCAGAGCCGCCTGCCAGAATAATACCCTTACGTTTAGCCATGAGAAATATCCAATTCTTCATCGAGCATATGCGCCAAACCTACTTCCCTCCTGGCACTCCAGGATCGAACGATCGGTCGCCAGGTTATCGCCTGGCGCCTACATCGTCGCTCGCAGGGGAAGAAGCGCGCAGATATTGGTCATTCTATGATCGCCCCAATGAACGTGTGCGTGCGATAGGGAAGGCACTCGTCACCCCTTAAGTGGTTTGCGTCAGTCGCAGCATAACTCTAACGAGATCGCAGAACAGCTAATGCTCGCATGACGGACTGCTTTTCGTTCGCCCAGAAACATTAAACGCTGAAGTGCGTCAAGTGCGCGAGGCGAAGTTAACACGAAAAAGAAATTGCGTGCGCCTCGACGTGGCGTCGCTTAGTGGAAGCGCATGTAAATCGGCACGTCTCACTGACGGTGAGCGCGACGAACAGCCCACTGCTTTCGGCGTTGACGGGATCGCAATAGCACTTTCTTTCAGAACTTCTGCTTTGCCCGCTTCGGCATAAAGTAGGTTCGGATATTGACGAGTGCTTCGGCGACGGCAGTAGCATCCTGGCGGGTCGCTTTCCGTTTTGTCTCGCCGAGCTTGCGGATGGGCGCGATGATATCGCCAGTCCCGGCATGACCTCGAAGAACCGGCTGCCAAAGCCTCGGCGCGTATCCTGTTCCCAACAAAAAGCAGAGGTCCCAATCGAACGGATCAAAGGTCTGATCATCGATCCTGGTGAACCTGGGCCGGTGGTCTTTCGGTGTTTCGGAAAGGCTCGCCGAGATGCGATTATACTCCGCAACGATCGTCTGCACGGCCCGATGTTCGGTTGTCTCCATCGGCAGGTTGAGGGCATCCGGACCGGTCAGTTCCGGTATCCATTTGCGTGGGTCGATGAACTTCGGGCCGATGATGAGAGCCGTAAGATAACCATCGAGACCGCTCATTGACCAGATTGGCGATGCTGGACGACGTGCCCTGATAAACGCCTCGAACGCCTGATCATCAAGCTTCGGTCGTGCGGTCGTCTCTTGGCTGTTCTGCGTCATGCCGCCCGTCGCTCCTGCTCTGTCCTTGCCTCGCGCTCAGCCTTCCAGTTCCAAGGCAGGAGACTTTCCATCTCGCGGGCTTTCACTTTGCCCGCGATGATGCGTTCCAGCACATCGGCAAGCCAGACCTCGGGATCCACGCCGTTAAGCTTTGCCGTGTTGACGAGCGATGCGAGGACCGCGAAGGTCTTGCCACCGCGCTCGTTGCCCACGAACAACGAATTCTTCCTCGTCAGGGCCACCGATTTCATCGAGCGCTCGACGACATTGGAGTCCACTTCGATCCGGCCATCCTCCAGGAAGGCTGCCAGTCCGCTCCAGTGGTTGAGCGTGTAGGTGACGGCCTTGCCAAGCGCCGATTTCGCCGACACCTCGTCGCTCAATTCGGTGAGTGAGATGGACGTTCAGTTCTCTCATGACCGGAGCTGCCTCGCGACGCCTCACGACGAGCCGGGTATCGTCAATTTCGCCGCGCAGTCTCGCTTCGATCCGATAGATCTCGGCAATCCTGGCAAGGATTGACAGAGCCTCCGAAGAGCCGGTGAGCTTGACGACATCGACGAACTTGCGCCGGGCATGGGCAAGGCAGAAGGCCAGTCGCATGGGCATGACATTACTCTTCCCCCGGCGCTTGGCCATAGTCTTATAGGCCTGATACCCGTCGACCTGCAGCACGCCGGCAAAGGACGCCAATTGCCCCTCAATCTCGCGCGCGCTACGGCTTTCGGCAAAGATATAAGCAACCGCCGGCGGCGCTGGACCATTCCATGGGCGATCGTCGATCGCTTGCGCCCATAACTGGCAGACCTTGGTGCGTTTGCGCCCTGGATCAAGCCGCGGAAGCGGCGTCTCGTCACAGAACACCCTCGGCTGCAAGCGGATGAAGGCGAGTAGCTGGTCATAGAGAAGTTCTAGCCACCAGGCGACCCGCGTCACCCAGGCGCCGAGCGTGCCGCGATCGATGATCACGCCGCAGGAGGTCAGCATCTGCGCCTGGCGATGGAGCGGCAAATGCCGGGCAAACTTCGAAACAGCGACATGCGCGGCAAACGCCGTGGTCACCATGCCACCGTCCATCACGCGTGCCGGCGCGGGCGCCTGCACAACAACGCTTTCGCAGGCCCGGCATGCATAGCGCGGCCGGATCGTCCGCTTCACCCGGACAACCGCCGGCACGATGTCGAGCGCCTCGCTGACATCCGTGCCGATGCAATGAAGTTCGAATGAGCAGCAGGGGCAGAGCTTGTTCTCCGGTTCGATGATCTCGTCATAACGCGGAAGGTGTTTGGGCAAACGGCCGATATTGCGGGCTGGCGATCGCCGTGCCTGCGTTTTGTCCTCGGCGACAGGCGCGACATCGTCATTGGCAGCAACGGGAATCTCATTGAGATCGCCAAAATCGAGCACCACCTGCGTCGGGTGGAGCACCGTCATCTTCTCCGATTTCGGGCCAAAGAGTTGGCCCTCAAGGAAGGCAACGCGCGCTTTGAGATCGGCATTCTCTTCGTCGAGCGAGAGAATGATCCGGGTCAATTGCGCAGCATCCTGGGGCAAGGGATCGGGTCGAAGCGGCATGACAGACCCTACCATATGAGCCTGAATCTTCAAGCAAAACCAATGGGATCAGCCTGCTTTTGAGGGTTTCCTCACCGCGTTTCGTTTGACGCGCGTCCAGTCAATGCCGGCCAGCAAAAGCGAGAACTCTTGGGCACTCATCTGCATCGCGCCATCACGGATCGGCGGCCAAACGAACTTGCCCGCCTCCAGCCATTTCGTTGCCAGTATCATGCCTGATCCGTCCCAGTAAATGCAGCGAAGTCGATCCAGACGCTTGGCGCGGAATACGAACACGTCGCCACAATAGGGATCGGCCGCAAGCGCTGACGCCACCAAAGCCACCAGGCCATTCATGCCGCGCCGGAAGTCGACAGGTTGCGTCGCAACCATGATCTTCACGCCATTTGGCGAAACTCCGATCACCGGCGCCCTCGCAACGCCGCCACCATCGCTTGTGCCAGCTCAGGCGCTACCGGGCCGATAACCGTCATGCGCGCGCCAGCAATCTCGATCTCAATCCGACCTGCGGCAAAGTGGGTGACATCCGACGGCGAGCTTCCGGGAGGCGTTCGATCGCCAAACCACCGTCTCGGGCACGAACATCGCCGGCTGCGCGCAGGTCTTGGCAGAGCGACGAGGCGTCAGTCCAGCTTCCCGACGCCAGACGTTCAGCAACCCGCGATTGACGCCCCAGCGCCGGGCAACGGCCGAGATGTTCACATCAGGCTCCGCGCTTTCCGCAAGGATCCGCGCCTTCTCCTCGTCAGTCCAAATCCGCCGCTGCCGCCGACCGGTGATCACCTCGATCCGACGATACTTTCCCTCATGCCTGGCTTCATGCATGCCTTCATCCATGACTTCAAGCATGGCATCAGCGCGATCTCCAACCATTCCATTCCGCTCCTATCGATGAAGGAGCTTATCTCGCGGCCTCATTCACAAAAGAAAAGGTGGGTTGTTCGTCGCGCTCACATCCATCGCCAGAGCATATCACGACAAAAAACGGAAAAACGGAACTCCTGCCCGAATGCTTACTATCTCGCGGCCTCATTCACAAAAGAAAGTAAGCGTCCGGCGAAGGCATTTTCGCTTGGTCGAGAGGCCGATATTATAGGCCGCGTTTCATCTCGTCTGCCATAACGCGTTCGACCACATCCGGATCGCATTGTTCATCGACGAGAAACTGGCGGATTCCACCATCCCATGTCCGTATGTCGGCGAGGAGATTTTGGAGCTCGTCCACGCCGTTCTCGGTCAGGCCCTTTGTGCCGTATTCGCTGCCGTCGCGGATATAAAGCAATTCGCCTTCGCTGATATTATCCGAGTTGGCGGTCACCTCTTCGATCAACTCGAGGTTCTCGCCTATCATCTCAGCGACCTCTTTGAGGGTATAGATGATCCTTGAGCGTGCCATCACGCAGCCTCGTACCGGTCTTTTGCCGGAGTCCACTGCCACGGGAGCAGTTCATCAAGTCGATCCTTCGGATGGCTCGGGATCCTGGTCAGGACGTCTGTCAGATAGGTCTCTGGATTGTGGCCATGGAGTTTAGCTGTCTCGATGATGGTCAGGATATTGGCGATGCGCTCGCCGCCCTTGTCTGACCCAGCAAAGAGCCAATTTTTTCTTCCAATTCCAATCTTCCGGACATTCTGCCCATATCGGGGAAGAAGTCGAGATCCATTACCGCTGGCATGCATTTTATGGTCGGCAGGTGCGACGCTACTACGGCGAGCGGCGCAGCGGATCGGAAGTCGTCGTTG